>NZ_CP180350.1:3486399-4159599 GCF_048006315.1 Seohaeicola sp.
GCGGTTCGGCACGCATAACCTGTTGCTGGGGCTGGAAGACGGCCTCTATCTTGAGGTGATCGCGGTCGATCCTGCGGCGCCTGCGCCTGCCGTTCCGCGCTGGTTCGACCTGGACAGCTTTGGCGGTGCGCCGCGCCTCGGCACATGGATCTGTCGTTGCGATGACCTGGAGGCGGCGCTTGCCCGTGCCCCGGAGGGCGCGGGTGTTCCAGTGGACCTGGCGCGGGGGGACCTGCGCTGGCGGATGGCCGTGGCGCGGGATGGGCGGATGCCTTTCGGCGGGGCCTTCCCCGCGTTGATCCAGTGGCAGGGGGCGCATCCGGCGGCGCGGTTGACGCCTTCGGGGTGCCGCTTGCGCCGCTTGGTGATCGCGCATCCCGCAGCGGATGACTTGCGCCGCGCGCTGTCGGGCCTGATCGACGATACGCGCGTAGCTATCGAAGCGGGCGCCATCATGGCGCTGCAGGCCGAGATCGAGACGCCCCATGGCCTGCGGCGGCTGGGCTGAGCTGGCCGGGTCCGTCTGGTCTGCGGATCCTTGCGGCATATGTCGGCGGTCGTGCCGCACTGCGGAAAATCCTGCGCCGCCCCGTGCGAACACCGCTGACAGCGCGCGGGTGACAGGATAGGGTAAGCCCATGTCGATCTGGACCCGCATCATGGACGCGCTGGGCGCGCTGACCTCGGGCGAGGGGCTGAGCGCGGTTCTGGACCGGCTGAGCGCCCCGCCGGAACGCTCCGTCGCGTTCACCATCGCGGTGATCGCGCTGGGTGCGAAGATGGCCAAGGCCGATGGGCAGGTCACGCGCGATGAGGTCGCGGCCTTCCGCGAAGTGTTCCACATTCCGCCCGAGGACGAGAAGGACGCCGCGCGCGTTTTCAACCTGGCGCGGCAGGATGTGGCCGGTTTTCGGGACTATGCGCGCAAGATCCGCGCCATGTTCGGCGAGGGCAGCGAGACGTTGTGCGACGTGATGGAGGGCCTGTTCCACATCGCTGTCGCCGATGGGCGTTATCACCCGGCGGAAAACGATTTCCTTGCCCAGGTGGCCGAGGCCTTCGGTCTGCCCGAGCAGCGTTTTCGCAGTCTGCGCAGCCGGTTCGTGCCGGACGCCCGGGGCGATCCCTATGATGTCCTGGGGGTCAGCCCGGACATGCCGATCGCACAGATCCGCGCGGCCTGGAAGCGCCTGGTGCGCGAGACGCATCCCGATGCGATGGTGGCGCGCGGCCTGCCGGAAGAAGCCGTGCAACTGGCCGAACGGCGCATGGTCGACATCAACCGCGCCTGGGCCGAGATCGAGGGCGCGCGGGGCTGATGCGGATCGCCACGTATAACGTGGAATGGTTCAATTCCCTGTTCGATGATGCAGGCCAGCCTCTGGCCGATGATGCGCCCTCGGGCCGTTACGGCATCAGCCGGTTCCGCCAGCTCGAGGCCTTGGGGATCGTCTTTACCGCGCTGGATGCCGATATGGTCATGGTGATCGAGGCGCCCGATCACAATGGCAAGCGGTCTACCGTGGCGGCGCTGCAGGCCTTTGCGCATGCGTTCGACTTGCGCTGCAAATCGGCGATCATGGGGTTCCCCAATGATACGCAGCAGGAAATCGCGCTGATGTATGATCCCTATGTCGTGGATCCGCGTCATGATCCGAAGGGCGAGGCGACAGGCAAGAAGGGATCGGACGCGGATCCGCGGTTCGATGGGGTGTTCCGGATCGACCTTGATCTGGACGGGACAGAGGATCTGGTCAGCTTTTCGAAACCGCCGCTGGAGCTTGAGGTGGCGACGATGGAGGGCGTGATCTTTCGCATGATCGGGGCGCATCTGAAATCCAAGGCGCCCCATGGTGCGCGCGGGCGCGATGCGGTGATGCGGCTGGCCATCGCCAACCGGCGAAAGCAGCAGGCGCAGGCCGTCTGGCTGCGCCGCCGCGTGGCCCGCCACCTGGAAGAGGGCGATGCGCTGATCGTGCTGGGCGATCTGAATGACGGTCCGGGGCTGGATGAATACGAGGGGCTGTTCGGGCGGTCCTCGGTCGAGGTGGTGATGGGCGAGGCGGGGCAGGGCACCCCGGCGGAGGGCTGCCTGTTCGATCCGCATGCGCGCCAGGCGGTGCAGCGTCGCCCCGGCGTGGCAAGCCCCACGACGGCGCGTTTCTACATCCAGCACCAGGATCGCTATCTCGAAGCGCTGCTGGATTACATCATGATCTCGCCCGACCTTATGGATCGGCAGCCAAGCTGGCGCATCTGGCATCCGTTCCATGATCCGGCCTGCTGGAAAGTTCCTGAGTTGCGCGATGCGCTGATTGATGCCTCGGATCATTACCCGGTGACGCTGGATATTGATCTGGCACCTTAAAACGGATCGCGATTCATCCTATATTGAAGGGATGAGACATGGTTTCGCCCTTGCCGCGCTTCTGTCGCTTGGCCTGTCACTTGCCCCCGCGCAGGCGCAGGACAGCGATGCGCCCACGCCCCCCTTGCCCGAGGGGCAGGAGGCTGATCAGGGACAAAGCCTGATGGAGCGTGGGGCGCGCATGTTTCTGGAAGGGATGCGCCGCGAGATGGAGCCCGCCCTGGAGGACCTGCGCGACCTGATGGTCGAGATGGGGCCCGCCATGCAGCAATTCATGCGTGACATGGGGCCGGCCATGGCGGACCTGCTGGGCCGGATCGACGATCTGTCGGCTTACGAGGCGCCGGAATTGCTTCCCAATGGCGATATCCTGATGCGCCGCAAGCCGGAAAGCGGACCCTTGCCACCACCCGCCGATGGCGAGATCGACATCTGACGCGCGGGACCGCGATCAGCCCTTGATGCGCACATCCGTCTGCGCGCCCAGCGAGGCCGCCAGCGACATGAACCGCGCCTCGGCCACTTCGCCGTAGAGGTCACCGGCAGAGCCGCTCAGATGCAGTTCCAGCAGCTTTTTCTTGGGAAACCAGCGCATTTCGCCCATGGGGGCGTCGCGCTGCAGCCAGAGCATCGCGCCAAAGCGCATGGCCTTGCCCACGACTTCGGCCTGATGGATCGCGGCCTCGTCCAGCAGGCGGAACATCGGCTCGAACCGCGTTCCCTCGCGCTTGTTGGAATAGCGATGCAGCAGCGCCAGCCCCAGGAAGACGCGTTCGGAATGTTTCAGCCCGCCAAGGTTGGCGCGGGTGGCGTTGTCGAAGCAGACTTCGGCGCGGTAATCGGGATGGGCGCGCCAGCTGACATCATGCAGCAGGCAGGCGGCCTGTATCAGGCGCTTGCGTTCGAGAGAGGCGGATTTGAAAAGCGGCAGGATGAAGTTGTAAAGCTGCTTGCCGAAACCGGGGATGCGGGCGTCCTTGGCCTCGGCGAAATAGCACGATTCGATCAGCGGATCGCGATCGCGCAAGGACTGCGGCATCTGTTCATACAGCATCCCCTCGCGGATCCCATAACTTGATACGGCGATGTCGCGCGGGTGGAAGGTCTTGACCACGGCCTTCAGCACTTCGCAGGCCAGCGGAACAAGGTCCATCCGGGCGGCGGAGACGCCGCAGCGGGTGCGCAATTCGACGGGGTCGTTCTGGCGGATGTATTCGATCGTGGCCGAGATGGATTTCGCGCTCATGCGGTATTCATGCAGCACGTGCAGCGGGTAGCCGCGCCGCTCCATGTCTATGCGCGCGATGGCGCGCCATGACCCGCCGACAAGGAACAGGCGGTTCTTCTGGGGGCCAAGGGTTTCGGCCAGCCCTTCGAGGATGGACTTGATATGCGCCTTGCGGCCCTTTTTGCCACCGGGCACCGCGCGCAGTTTCAGCGGCCCCAGGGGCGATGTGACGCGACGGCCCACACGCCCGCCCGATATCTCGGCCAGTTCCATCGAGGCGCCGCCGATATCGCAGACCAGCCCGTATGATCCGGGCCAGCCCAGCAGCACGCCCTGCGCCGAAAGGCGCGCCTCTTCCTCGCCGTCGATCACCCACAGCTTCAGCCCGGTCTCGGCTTCGATCAGAGCCTGGAATTCGGCGCCATCCTCGGCCTCGCGCATGGCGGCGGTGGCAACGGCGGTCAGGGGGGCAATCCCCATGCCGTCGGCCAGTTTCTGAAAACGGCGCAGCGCGTTGAGTGCGCGAATGCGGCCCTGCGGGTTAAGCCTGCCGGTTTCGGCCAGCCCTTCGCCCAGGGCGCACATGATCTTTTCGTTGTAGAAATAGGCAGGCGAGCGCGCGGCGCCGTCGAACACCACAAGGCGCACGGAGTTCGATCCGACATCCACAACGCCCACCCGTGACAGGGCACGCGAGGAGGCGTCGTTGAACAGGGGTCGCCCGAACGGGCCCCAGTCATGTGGGGCGGGGTCTGTGGTGCCGTCCATGCCGTCTTTCCTTGGTCCGTCCCCTAAATGCGCCGGAACGGGCGGCAAGGTCAATAATCCGTATGGGTGAGTTTCGGTACGTCACCCGCGCCGGCAGAGCCGCGGCCCGACAACGAGGGGTTTTCCATGAAGAAGCGGTGACAGTTGAAGGCGAACTCGCCTTCGGGCACCTCGGCACGCTTGAAATGCCCGTCCGGCAGCATCACCCAGCTTTGCGCCACATCAGCCATGTTGGCCGCCATGATCTGGCTGACGATCTGTGCCTTGACGGTCGGATTCTCGATCTCGACCAGGGTTTCCACCCGGCGGTTCAGGTTGCGGCCCATCCAGTCGGCCGAACTGATATAGACCCGCGCCTTTTTCGAGGGCAGCCCATGCCCGTTGCCGAAACAGACGATACGCGAATGTTCCAGGAAACGCCCGATGATGGATTTGACCCGGATGTTTTCCGACAGGCCCTTGATGCCGGGGCGCAGCCCGCAGATGCCACGGATCACAAGGCTGATCTTCACGCCCCCCTGCGAGGCCGCGTAAAGCGCGTCGATCACCTCGGGGTCGATCAACGAGTTCATCTTGGCCCAGATCTCGGCCGGGCGGCCTTCTTTCGCGTGTTCGATCTCGGCCGCGATCATCTCGAGCAGGCGCGGCTTGAGGCTGATGGGCGAGATCGCAAGATTGTCCAGCTGCTCCGGTTGGGCATAGCCCGACAGGTAGTTGAACACCTTGGTGGCATCGCGCCCCAGCTTCGGATCGCAGGTGAACAGCGACAGGTCGGTGTAGATGCGCGCGGTGATCGGGTGATAGTTGCCGGTGCCGTAATGGGTATAGGTGACCAGGCTGTCACCTTCGCGGCGCACCACGGTGCTGATTTTCGCATGGGTTTTCAGGTCGATGAAGCCGTAGACCACATGTGCGCCCGCGCGTTCCAGCCGGCGGGACTGGCGGATGTTGGCGGCCTCGTCGAACCGGGCCTTCAGCTCCACCAGCGCGGTGACGGATTTGCCTTCCTCGGCGGCTTCGCACAGCGCCTCGACAATGGGCGAGTTGCGCGATGTGCGGTAAAGCGTCTGCTTGATCGCCACGACGTCGGGATCGTGCGCAGCCTGTTGCAGAAAGCGCACCACCATGTCGAAGGTCTCGTAGGGGTGATGCAGCAGCATGTCCTTCTGGCGCATGGCCGCGAACATGTCGCCGTCATGGTCCTGCACCCGTTCGGGCACGCGCGGGGTGAAGATGGGCCACAGAAGGTCGGGCCGTGCGTCCAGCACCAGTTCCTTGACATCGGCGATGCCGATCATGCCATCGACCTCGACCACCTCGTCGGCATCGACATGCAACTCTTCCATGATGACCGTCCGCAGCGCCTCGGGGGCGCCGGCGGTGATCTTCATGCGCACCACCTCGCCGCGGCGGCGGCGTTTCAGGGCGGTTTCGAACTCGCGCACCAGGTCTTCGGCTTCTTCCTCGACTTCCAGATCGCTGTCGCGCAGCACGCGGAAGGCGCAATGGCCCTTGAGGTCATAGCCGGGAAAGAGGCTGTCCACATGCAGCAGCAGCACATCCTCCAGCGGCAGGAAACGATGCGCGCCTTCCGAGGAGGGCAGGGGCACGAAGCGCGCGATCTGCGCGGGAATCGGCAGCAGCGCGCGCAGAGGCCGCTTGTCACGGCGGCGCTGCAGTTGCAGCGCAAGGCTGAAGCCGGTGTTCGGGATGAAGGGAAAGGGGTGCGCCGGGTCGATGGCCAGCGGCGACAGAACGGGAAAGACGTTGTTGAGAAAGATCGCCTCGAGCGCGGCGCGATCTTCTTGCGACAGGGTGTTGCGGTCCAGGATGGTGATCCGCTCGGCCTCCATCTGGCGGCGCAATTCGTCGAAGACGGATTGCTGGCGCTGCATCAGGTGGCGCGCATCCTCGTTGATCAGCACCAGCTGTTCGGCCGGTGTCAGCCCGTCCGCGGCGGGTGTGACGTTTCCGGCATGGGCCAATTCCCGCAGGCCCGCCACGCGCACCGTGTAGAATTCGTCAAGATTGGTCGCCGAAATCGACAGAAAGCGAAGGCGTTCCAGCAGCGGCACACGGGGATTCTCGGCCTCTTCCAGCACGCGCCAGTTGAAGCCCAGCCAGCTGAGTTCGCGATTGTAGAAGCGGCCCGGGCCGGTCAGGTCCAGATCCTGGATCGTGAGCGGGGGGTCGAATGGCGCCGTAAGGAAATCTGCATGTGTCATGAGCGGCTTATGCTGCCTGATTGTGACGGTTTGATTACCGATGCTGCCCGTGGTCGGGCGAATTGTCCAGCAGGCCCGGTTGCATGACCCGTTCCAGCACTTCAGCGGCCAGTTTGCGGTTCAACGGGCGGCCCTGGTCCAGGGCGGCGGCATCCATCGCCACGACCAGCGCCTGTGCGCTGTCGAAGGCGCGGTTCATATGCGTGACAAGATAGGGGATCGTGTCCGGGGTCGGAACCAGTTGCCGATCCGCAAAGAGCTTTGCCAGAACGGCCGACAGCAGGCGATCATCCGGCGCGTCCAGCCGCGTCGCGGTCGTGCCCTGCATCCGGCTGGCCAGATCCGGCAGGGCCAGCCCCCAGCGCGCCGCGGGGCGGTCGGCGGTCATCAGCAGGGCGTGGCCTTCAGCCAGGACAAGGTTGTGCAGGTGGAACATCGCGTTCTCTGCGGCACTGTCGCCCGCGATCAGGACGACATCCTCGATCGCGACATGCCCGCGCGCCAGCGCCGGAATATCGGCATCGGGCAGGTCGGTTGCCTTGATGATGCGCGCGCCCGAGGCTTCGGCCCAGACATGGACCAGATGCGTCTTGCCCGATCCCTTGGGACCCTCCAGCACCAGCTTGCGCCCCGGCCAGTTCTGCCATCCCTCGATCAGGGCAACGGCCATGGCATTGGCCGGTGTCACGAAGAAATCCTCGCGCCCCTGCGCGGCGCGCACGGGCAGGTCGAAGCTGAGTTGGCGATGCATCACTCGTCCCTGTTCAGGTCGATGCCGCGATAGAGCAGGCTGCTCTTGTAGCCGCCGATCCCGAAACGGGCGACGACGCCGATGACGGCGGCGACCGGCACCGCGACCAGCATGCCGACGAAGCCGAAGATCGAGCCAAAGACCGACAGGGCGAAGATCAGCCAGACCGGATGCAGCCCCACCGAACTGCCGACCAGGCGCGGGGTCAGAACATTGCCTTCAACCACTTGTCCCAGAACGAAAATGCCCGCGACCAGCCCGATGGACACCCAGTCGCCCCAGAACTGGAACAGCGCAAGGCCGATCGCCAGCGCCCCGCCGACCAGTGCGCCGACATAGGGAATGAAGGTCACAAGCCCCGCCAGCGCGCCGACGATCAGGCCGAATTGCAGCCCCACAAGCATCAGCGCCACGGCGTAGTAGGTGCCAAGGATCAGGCTGACCGTGCCCATGCCGCGGATGAAACTGGCCAGCGTCCGGTCGATCTCGACCGCAAGCGCTCGGATCGTGGGGGCATGATCGCGCGGCAGGAGATCGTCGATCCGCGCCACCATGTTGTCCCAGTCATAGAGCAGGTAGAAGGCCACCACGGGTACGATCACGAACAGAAGGACGATGCTTACCAGCGAGTTGACCGAGGTCAGCACCGTGTTCAGCAATTCGCCGCCCCGTTCCCGGATCGTCTCGCCGATCGAGATCAGCGACTGGCGCAGAACGGATTCCTGATCCACGATCGAGGGGAATTTCACGGTCAGAAAGGCTTGCAGGTCCTGGAACAGCCTTGGCGCGGTTTCGAACAGCGAGACGGCCTGCTGCACCAGAAGCGGCACCACCAGAAGCGCCATCAACACGAAGATCAGCACCGCGCTCAGCGTGATGACGGTCGTCGCCACCGCCCGCGATGCGCCCAGGCGTTCAAGCCTGTCGGCGACGGGGTCCAGGAAATAGGCGATAGCGCCGCCCAGAACGAAGGGCAGGATCACATCTCCGAGGAACCAGAGAATGACTAGAAAGGCCGCCGTGGCGATGCCCCAGTAACGGATCTGATCTTTGACGGGCAGGGCCATGCGCACTCCTTGCGATTGCGATCTATGTCGCGCGTCATGGGCCGCAATTCAAGACCCGTCCTTGCCGGATCAGAGGCGTGAACGCGCTGCAGGGCGCGCACCGATCCGGCTGCAGCCCGGTCTGGCCGCCGGGAATGGTATGGAATTCCATACTATACCAAAGCCTAGGAATGCCCCATCTGGTGAAAGCGTATGGTGTGTAATGGTTCCGAACCGACACGCCTGTAAAAAGGCTGTCGGTTCATGTTTGCGAACACGCGGTGCCACTGTGTCTTTGGTGGCACCGCATCCGCAATCGGCCACCGCGCCATGACCGCCGCTCCCGCTGATCCTGTCCCATCGCGCTTGCCTGATCCGCCCCTCTGCCCTAAACCGGCGCAAACGCCAAACCCGAGGGGCCCATCATGCGTCTGACGCGCTACTTCCTGCCTGTTCTGAAAGAAAATCCCGCCGAAGCACAGATTGTCAGCCACCGCTTGATGCTGCGGGCCGGGATGATCAAGCAAAGTGCTGCAGGGATCTATTCCTGGCTGCCGCTGGGTTTCAAGGTGCTGCGCCGGATCGAGCAGATCGTGCACGAAGAACAGGTCCGCGCGGGTCATATCCCGATGCTGATGCCGACGCTTCAGCCTGCGGACCTGTGGCGCGAAAGCGGGCGCTATGACGATTACGGGCAGGAGATGCTGCGCATCACCGACCGCCAGGACCGCGACATGCTCTATGGTCCCACCAACGAGGAGATGATCACCGACATCTTCCGCGCCCATGTGGGCAGCTACAAGGACCTGCCGCTGACCCTCTATCACATCCAGTGGAAATTCCGCGACGAGATGCGCCCCCGTTTCGGCGTGATGCGCGGCCGCGAATTCCTGATGAAGGACGGCTACAACTTCGACGTGGACAAGGATGCGGCGCTGCATGCCTATAACCGCCATCTGGTCAGCTATCTGCGGACCTACGAGCGGATGGGCCTGCAGGCGATCCCGATGCGCGCGGATAGCGGGCCAATCGGCGGCGATGACACCCATGAATTCCTGGTGCTGGCCGAAACCGGCGAATCCGAGGTGTTCTATGACAGCCAGATCACCGATCTGAAGTTCGGCGATCGCGAGATCGACTACGACAGCGTAGATCAGTGCCGCGCCGTGCTGGAGGAATTCACCAGCCGCTATGCGCGCACCGACGAGACCCATGACGAGGCCGTGTTCAACCAGATCCCCGAGGAACGCCGCCGCACCGCGCGCGGAATCGAGGTGGGGCAGATCTTCTATTTCGGGACCAAGTATTCCGAAGCCATGGGCGCCACCGTGCAGACCGCCGATGGCACCAAGGTGCCGGTGCACATGGGCAGTCACGGGATCGGCGTCAGCCGCCTTGTGGGCGCGATCATCGAGGCCAGCCATGACGACAAGGGCATCATCTGGCCCGAGGGCGTAACGCCGTTCCATTGCGGGATCGTGAACCTCAAGCAGGGCGATGCCGCCGCCGACGCCGCTTGCGAGGCGCTTTACAAGGCGCTGACGGCTGCCGGGCTGGAGCCGCTTTACGACGACCGCGACGAACGCGCGGGCGCGAAATTCGCAACGATGGATCTGATCGGTCTGCCCTGGCGGATTACCGTGGGCCCGCGCGGCCTTGCGGCGGGTGTGGTCGAGTTGACCTCGCGCCGGACAGGCGAGAGCGAGGAACTGACGCCCGAGGCGGCAATCGCGCGGATCAAGGCGATCTATGGCTGACCGGAGTATCCGGGGCTGCCGTGGCACCCTGGATATTTGAGGCAAGAAGAATTGACGCGCGGCGCCGGTGATCTGCGCCGCGCGTCTTGACCTTGGCCACGGCGCCGCACAGGTTGCATGGCAGGTAGGGAGCAGCCGATGGCAGGAACGACGCCGCCTTTCGCGGGATTCGAGTGGATGATCGCCTGGCGCTATCTGCGCGCGCGGCGCGCCGAAGGTGGCGTGTCGGTGATGACATGGATCAGCCTGATCGGAATTACCCTCGCGGTCTTTGCGCTGATCGCGACGCTGGCCGTGCGCTCGGGGTTTCGGGCGGAATTCGTGGATACGATCCTCGGCGCCAATGCCCATGTCACGATATACGAGGCCGGGCGGATCGACCCCGTATCGGGGCGCATCGACCGCAGTCTGACGGATTACGAGGCGATGGCCGCGGCGCTGCGCAGCGTGCCCGGCGTCACCCGCACCGCGCCCCTGATCAAGGGTCAGGTCATGGCCAATGCCGGAGGGCGCAATGCGGGGATCGAGGTTTTCGGCATCGCGGCCGAGGATCTGCGGGGCATTCCGCGTGTCGGCGGCGATGGCGCGCAGGCGCAGGGGGATCTGGACCGTTTCGACGAGGGGATCGCTATCGGGTCCGGCGTGGCGCGCGAGCTGGGGATCGGTCTGGGCGACCGGATCAGGCTGATCTCGCCCGACGGGGTCAAGACCGCCTTTGGCACCAGCCCCCGGGTCAAGGCCTATGAGGTGGTCTATGTCTTCACCGCCGGGCGCTGGGATATCGACCGCACCCGCGTCTATCTGCCCTTTGCCGAGGCGCAGAGCTATTTCAACCGCGAGGGCACGGCGGACGAGATCGAGGTCATGGTCGCCGCCCCCGAGCGGATCGAGACGCTGGAGATCGCCTTGCTGGAGGCGGCAGGGCCGCGCGCCCAGATCTGGACCTGGCGTGACGCCAGCGGCGGTTTCCTGCGCGCGCTGGATATCGAGGATAACGTGATGTTCGTGATCCTGTCGATCCTGGTGCTGATCGCGGCGATGAACATCGTCTCGGGGTTGATCATGCTGGTCAAGAACAAGGGCCGCGATATCGGCATCCTGCGCACCATGGGCCTGACCGAAGGCGCGGTGCTGCGGGTCTTTTTCATCTGCGGGGCCTTCACCGGCATCATCGGAACCGCAGCCGGGGTGATCCTGGGATGCCTTTTCGCGATCTATATCGATCCGATCTTTTCCTTCGTGAACTACGTGGCGGGTGGCGGGGTCTGGGACCCTTCGGTGCGCGGCATCTATGCCTTGCCCGCCAAGCTGCAACTGGGCGATGTCCTGTCGGCCGTGGCGCTGTCGCTGGGGCTGTCCTTCGTGGTCACGATCTTTCCCGCACGGCGCGCCGCGCGGATGAACCCGGTCGAGGCGCTGCGCTATGAGTGAGGTGGTGCTGGCGCTTGAGGGTGTGGAAAAGACCTATAATCGTGGCAAGCCCAATGCCGTGCAGGTCCTGCAAGGGGTCGATCTGACCCTGACGCGCGGCGAGGTGGTGGCGCTGGTCGCGCCCTCGGGTGCTGGCAAGTCCACGCTTTTGCACATCGCGGGGCTGCTGGATACGCCCGATGCGGGATCGGTGCGGATCGGTGGGGCCGAGATGGTGGGCCTGTCGGATCGGCGCCGGACAGCTGTCAGACGGGCCGATGTGGGTTTCATCTACCAGTTTCACCATCTGCTGCCGGAATTTTCCGCGCTGGAGAACATCGTGCTGCCGCAGCTTGCCAATGGCGTGCCGAAGGACGAGGCGCGCAGATGCGCCCATGACCTGCTGACGCGCGTGGGCATCGCCGCGCGCGCCGGCCATCGCCCGGCCGCGCTGTCGGGTGGCGAGCAGCAGCGCGTCGCCTTCTGCCGGGCGCTTGCGAATGCGCCGCGGTTGCTGCTGGCGGATGAACCCACGGGCAACCTTGATCCTGACACCTCGGACCAGGTGTTCGGTACGCTCATGGAGCTTGTGCGCAGCACCGGCCTGTCGGCGTTGATCGCAACGCATAACCTGGACCTGGCCGCTCGCATGGACCGCGTGCTGCGGCTGGACAAGGGGCATCTGACCGAAGGGCTTTAGGCGGATCGACAGGCCGGGGGTCACGCAGACGTGTGGCGCAGGTGATCGCGGCCTGCGCTAGGGTCCGGTCAAGCCTGTTACGGAGCATGCCATGCCGGTCGTCTTTCGCCTTTGCCGTCTTGCCCTTGCCGCAAGTCTTGTCCTGTCGGGCGCGGCCCTGCGTGCCGATCCTTTGCCCTTCACCCAGGATTGGCGCGAGCAGAGCTTTCCCCGCCTGAGCGCCAACACCTATGGCGCGCTGGGCAACCGGCTGGATATCCTGTCGGATCAGGCGGTGTCGGTGCTTTATACCGCGCTGCCCGAAAGCCGCTGGTCCGCACGGGCGGCCAGTTGGCGCTGGGCGGTCGACCAATCCGTGCCGCCCACGGACCTGCGCCGCAAGGGCGGGGATGATCGCAACATCTCGATCTATTTCGTCTTCATGGATGAGGCATCGGCCCGCCGTGCCGGGCCCAATCCGCGGTTGCGCAGCCTCCTGGGCAACCGCAACGCCAAGATGCTGGTCTATGTCTGGGGTGGCGATCACCGGCGCGGCGAGGTCCTGGACAGCCCCTATCTTGAGGCGCGCGGCAAGTCTCTGATCCTGCGCGGGGCGGGCACCGGGTCGCATGCCGAGGCGGTGGATCTTGCGGCGGATTACGCCCGCATCTTCGGTGGTGCGCCTCAGGCGCTTGTGGGCATCGCCGTCTCGGCTGACAGCGACGATACCGAAACCGCGATCCGTGCCTGGATCAGCGACATGGTGATCCGCTAGGTTTTCCGGGTCAGCAAAACGCCTGCGACCATCATTGCGATCCGCGCGCGCGGGACGGCGAAACTGGGCTGACATCTGCGCCGAACAGGCCGAAATGATCGATCCGCGTTGCTGACAGGGTCACGCCGAACAGAACGCCGGCTCGGCTATGGAGGCACCAAGCCGGGTGCCACGGGCAGCCTCCAGGGCCTGGGCGGTGGTGGCGGGCATCATCGGGGGGCTTTGTCGGGGACGAAGAATGTTGCCGAGGCGCTGGCGACGGGCCTGCCATCCGGCAGGGCGATCAGATCGGCCTGGGCAAAGATCAGTGACCGGCCCGCGCGGGTGATGCGCGCCGTGCAGCTGATGCGCGTACCCCGTCCGGCGCTGAGGAATTGCGTATCCAGATTGGTGGTCGCCACATCACGCGGTGCCCCGAAATGCGCGGCCGTCGACAGGACCATCGCGGTATCGGCCAGGGTCGCCAGCGATTGGCCGCAGACGATGCCACCCATCCGGGCGATGTCATCGGTGATCGGCATGGACAGCACCGCGCGGCCCTCGGGGGTGATCTCCTCGACCGTCAGGTCAAGCGCCTGTACCCATGGGGCGAAGGCGTTTGCCAAAAAGGCTTGCGCCTCGTCTTTTCCGAACATGCCCTGACCTTTCATCCTGACTGGGTGAAGAATGCCGTGGCTTGCGGGATTTGCAACCTATGATCCAGATCAATGTGGCCCTCATGCGTTTGACGCACACTCAACCCAAGGCAGAGGGAGGCCAGAATGCATGAACCTGTGACGCGATCCATCCGTCCTGTCGGGCAAGCGATGCTGACCCTGGTGTCGGCTGTGCTGCTGGCCGGCTGCGGGCCCGAGCCTGCGCCGTCGCCGGGGGCTGCCGCCTATCAGGATTATTGCGCCATCTGCCATGGCAGCCGCGCCTTGGGGGATGGGCCGATCGCCCCCGAACTCGAGGTGCCGCCACCCGACTTGACGTTGATTGCGGCGCGCAACGGCGGCGTGTTTCCCCTGCGCGCGGTGGCCGACACGGTCTACGGCTTTTCCGGCAAGCACGAGGCGGACCTGATGCCCGAATTCAGCCCCCTGCTGGATGGCCCGGATGTGGCCGTGCCCCGCGCGGATGGGGAGGATGAGGTGATGCCGATGCGCCTGGCCGAGGTCGTCACCTACCTGGAAAGCCTGCAACGCCCCTGAGCGTTGCGCATGCGGAAGGAGAGTATCGATGCGTTCGACATGGCTGAGGTTCACTGCTGGCCTGCTTGGCCTTCTGCTTGGCCTCGTGCCTGGCGTTCTGCCCGGCGTTCTGCCCATGCCTGCCCGCGCGCAGGATGCGGCAGAGGGGGCGACCCTCTACCAATGGTATTGCGCCACCTGTCACGGGCTGGACGGGACCGGCAAGGGTCCGATGGCGCCGGCCTTGCTGGTCCAGCCGGTCGACCTGACTGGGTTGGGCGCAAGCGAGGGCGGAGAATTTCCGCTGTTGCGGGTCGTGCGCCGGATCGACGGATCCGATCCGCTGGTCAGCCATGGCAGCGGGATGCCGGTTTACGGCCCCCTGTTCCAGGGCGACGAGGTTGCATTGAAGACCGCTTCGGGACAACCTGTACTGATGGGGCGGGCAGTTGCCGATCTCGTCCTCTATCTGCAGGAGATCCAGAAATGAACAAGGTGATAGGCGGTCTTGCTGTCGGGGGGCTTGGCCTGATCGTGGCCTGCGCCACGGTCGACATGCCCGAACCGGTAGAGGGGCAGCTTCTGTTCGAGCAGAATTGCGCGGTCTGCCATGGTGCGGCAGGGCGTGGCGATGGCCTGATCGCACGTCAGCTGGATCCTGCGCCGCCCGACCTGACGCGCATCACCTTCCGCGAGCGTGATGTCTTTCCGCGCACCCGTGTCCTGTCGGTGATCGATGGCTATACGCGTCAGGCCCCGGATGAGGACATGCCCGAATTCGGCCTGCTGCTTGAGGGGGAAACCGTGCCTGTGGTGCTGGAGGATGGCAAGATGTCACCCGTCCCGCGCCCCCTTGCGGCACTGCTGGTCTACCTTGAAAGCATTCAGCGCTGATCGCGCAGGGCCAAGTCGACCTCTGGCACAAGGCCCGATATCTCGAGGATCAGCTTGCGCTTGACCGCTGCGGCGAAATCCTCGCGGCGGGTGGCGGGCAGTGTGAAGGCATTGGGCCCGCCGATGATCTGGTCACGGTAATTCGCCTCGAGCGTGGCAGCGCGGCCCATGTCATCGTTCAGCATCAGGGGCAGGCCGTTGATGGTGATGCCTGCGGCCAACACCTGCGCGCGCGCCTCCGCGATCGGGGGGCCGGACCAGTTGTTCACGCTGTCGCCCGAAAAATCGATGACCCGGCGCCAGCCGTCGATGTCATTCTGCTCGATCAACTCCTTGCCGCGCAGCAGCGCCGCACTGATGGCATTGCGCCCCAACGCCCGGCGCACCGGGTTGTCCAGTTGCGCGGCAAAGATCGCCGCGGCCTCCGGGCCGTCGATGCGCATCCAGTCCACGATCACGGCCTGGTTGGCCGCCCATTCCACATAGGTCACGGCAATGCTGCCATAGGCCGTGTTGCGGATGGCGGCGATCACGTCGGGATCGGTCATGGCCTGGGCATAGCCGCGCCGCTGCAGCAGCAGCTCGTCCGGGTCGATGCTGCCCGAGGCATCCGCCATCAGCACCAGTTCCAGATCGGTGTCCTGCGCCCGCAACGGCAGGGCGGCAATGCACAGGAGCAGGGCAATGATCAGATGGCGCATGCCCTAAGGTATAGGACAAGCGCATGGTTTGGGTAGGGGCTTGGCCGGGGGCTGGACGTCAGACGTCCAGTTCCTCGACGAAACGCGCGTTTTCCGAGATGTACTGAAACCGCAGTTCGGGTTTCTTGCCCATCAGCCTTTCGACCAGATCGCCCGTTTCGCCGGGTTCATCCTCGTCGATGGTCACGCGGATCAGCTTGCGGCTGGCCGGGTCCATCGTCGTTTCCTTGAGGTCCTTTGCGTCCATCTCGCCCAGGCCCTTGAAGCGGCTGACGTCGATCTTGCCCTTGCCGCCCAGGCCCTTCTCAAGCCAAGTGGCCTTTTCCGCCTCGTCGATGCAATAGACGCGTTTCGCGCCTTGCGTCAGGCGGAACAGGGGCGGGCAGGCCAGGTACAGGTGGCCCTTGTCGATCATCGGCCGCATCTGGGTGAAGAAGAAGGTCATCAGAAGGGCCGCGATATGCGCGCCGTCCACATCCGCGTCGGTCATGATGATGATCTTGTCATAACGCAGATCGTCGATGTTGAACTTGGTGCCCAGCCCCACGCCCAGGGCCTGGGTCAGGTCGCTGATCTCCTGGTTCGAGCCCAGCTTGCCCGATGCCGCGCCCAGCACGTTCAGGATCTTGCCGCGCAGCGGCAAAAGGGCCTGGTTCTTGCGGTCGCGTGCCATCTTGGCGGAGCCGCCCGCGCTGTCACCCTCGACGATGAACAGCTCGGTCCCCTCGCGCGTGGCGGATGTGCAATCCACCAGCTTGCCGGGCAGGCGCAGCTTCTTGGTGGCGGTCTTGCGCTGGGTTTCCTTTTCCTGGCGGCGGCGCAGACGTTCCTCGGCGCGCAGCACCAGGAAATCAAGGATGGCCCCGGCGGATTTCGTGTCGGCGGCCAGCCAGTTGTCGAAATGGTCGCGCACCGAATTCTCGACAAGGCGCGCGGCCTCCATCGTGGCAAGGCGGTCCTTGGTCTGGCCCACGAATTCCGGCTCGCGGATGAAACAGCTGACCAGCGCGCAGCCCCCGGTGATCAGGTCCTCGCGGGTGATCTCCTTGGCCTTGCGGTTGTTGACTAGCTCGCCATAGGCGCGGATGCCTTTCAGGATGGCGGCCCAGAACCCGGCCTCATGGGTGCCGCCCTCGGGGGTTGGAACCGTGTTGCAATAGGACTGGATGAACCCGTCGCGCGAGGGTGTCCAGTTGATCGCCCATTCGACCTTGCCCGGCACGTTGAACTTCTCGGAAAACTCGACCGTGCCGCCAAAGGGCCGGTCCGCATAGGTCGAGGCATTGCCAAGCGTCTCGTTTAGATAATCCGACAGGCCGCCCGGAAAGTGGAATACCGCCTCCTGCGGGGTTTCGCCGTCGTTGATCGCGGATTTCCAGCGGATTTCCACGCCCGAGAAGAGATAGGCCTTGGACCGGATCGACTTGAACAGGCGCGCCGGTTTGAACCGGTGTGAGCCGAAGATCTGTTCGTCCGCGTGAAAGGTCACCGTGGTGCCGCGCCGGTTGGGGGCGGCGCCGATCTTCTGGATGGGGCCTTGCGGGATGCCGCGCGAAAAGCGCTGTTCGTAAAGCTCCTTGTTGCGCGCGACCTGCACCACCATCGAATCCGACAGCGCGTTGACCACGGATGCACCGACGCCATGCAGGCCGCCCGAGGTCTGATAGGCCTTGCCCGAAAACTTGCCGCCCGCATGCAGGGTGCACAGGATGACCTCAAGCGCGCTCTTGTCGGGAAACTTGGGATGCGGATCGATCGGGATGCCGCGCCCGTTGTCGCGGATGGTGACGGCGTAATCCTCGTGCAGCTCGACCTCGATGCGGTTGGCATGGCCCGCCACCGCCTCGTCCATCGAGTTGTCCAGCACTTCCGCCACAAGGTGATGCAGCGCGCGCTCATCCGTGCCGCCGATATACATGCCGGGGCGCTTGCGGACCGGTTCCAGCCCTTCAAGGACTTCGATCGAGGAGGCGTTATAGTCGTCGGGGGCGGTGCCGGTCAGAAGATCGTTGGCCATGCTGCTGCTTCTTTTTATGGGTTGGACGGCAGTATGTCAGAAGGTGACGGAAGGGGAAAGCGGTCTTGGCCCTTGCCGTTTGCGAAAGCGGTCGCTTGTGGCAGGTGGTACCTGCTTCTTCTTGCCCCAAATATCCAGAAAGCGGCGCCCGCCTCAGGACAGCCAGTCGCGGATCAGGGCGGCGACCGCATCCGGCTGCTGATGGGCGATCCAGTGATCGGCCCCGTCGATGCGGTGGATGGTCAGATCGGGGGCTAGCTCTTCCAGCCCGTCAAGGCAATCGGTCAGCAACGCGGTGTCGCCGGTGCCCCAGATCAGAAGATGTGGCTGGGGCACGCGCAGGGCGTCACGGGGCAGGGCGGGCAGGTCCGTGATCGGCTGTCCGGGGGGTGCCACCTGCAGGGGCGAGGCGCGGTACCAGTTGACCATCCCGCGCATCCGGCCGGGCCGGGCCCATTCGGTCTTGTACGCGGCCAGCTTGGCAGGCGTCATCCAGGACAGGTCCATCTTTGCGGAAAAGAGGTCCATCAGCTTGGCGAAATCGCCCTCGGCCAGGCGGTCCTCGGACCCGTCGCGGCGCAACCATAGGATATATTGCGAGGCTGCCGATTGCGCGCCGCCCTTGGCCATCTCGCGCTGGAAGGGGATGGGGTGCACCCCGTTCAGGATGATCAGGCGGCTCACCCGTTCGGGATGGCGCGCGGCCAGCACATAGGCGACCGAGGCGCCCCAGTCATGGCCGACGACCGTGACAGGCCCGCCGCCCAGGTGGTCGATCAGGGCGACCATGTCGCCGACCAGCTTGCCGGTGACATAGTCGCGCACCTCCGCCGGGGCCCAGCTTTGGCCATAGCCGCGCTGATCCGGAGCGATGCAGCGGAACCGGTCGGACAGGCGCCGGGCCAGTTCGGTCCAGGCGCCTGAATATTCGGGAAAGCCGTGCAGCATCAGCAGGATAGGCGCATCGGGTGGCCCCCATTCCAGGTAGTGGAAGGGCTGACCATTCAGGCTGACATGGTGGCTTTGCATGGGGTCTTCCCGCTTGGGTCGGGGCCGCGACGGGCGCGGCCCCTGTTGTGGATCATTCCGGTTGCAGGGTCTCGAAACGCAGGCCGGCCGCCGTGCGCGGGGCAAAACCCTTCCAGTAGCTGTGGTCCGGCTTTTCGGTGCCGTCCTCGTTCAGGGCGACAACGCCGTCGCCCGATACGGGGACCAGGTCGAAATAGGCGGCCTTGTCCGTGTCGCCCTTCAGGTGCAGATCCATGAAGCCGGTCGCGAAATGCTGGGCGATGTTGTTCATGCGCAACGTATCCCAGACCGGATCGGCGTAGTGATCGAAGGGAATGAAATCCAGCCCCTCGACCGGCTGCCAGCTTTCCACCGGCGCGGGCATCGGTGCTGCCGCGTTGTGGTTGGCGTTCTCGAAGGTCAGCAGATGCCGGGTGGTGCCTGTCGCCTGTTCGAAGATCTGCCGCATGGCGGGATAGTTCGACACGTCATCGACGGATCCGGCCATGATCATCGTGGGCTTGCGCAGCCCGGCCAGACCTGCTTCGTCCCAGAAGCCGAAATGCCGCCCCCAGGGGCCGATGGCGATGATCGCCTTGACGCGGCCGTCGATGATCGCCTCGTGGCTGTCCGACCCGGCCAGGTTTGCCGCCAGCAGGCCCTTGGGCGTGCCCCAGGGCAATTCGACCGCGGCCTGCGTCACGCCCGCGCCGCCAAAGATCAGCGCGCCGTAGCCGCCCATGGAATAGCCGATGACCCCCGTGTTGGAGGCGTCGATGATGGCCGCCAGTTCGGGCGCGGTGGCCGACAGGTCCGCCATCTGGTCCAGTACGAAACGCTGGTCACGCGGCCGGTTCAACAGGGTCGAGCCAAAAGCCGCCTGATCCGAATAGGTGCTGTCGGTATGGTCGATCGAGGCCACGACATACCCCTTGGAGGCCAGGTTCTCGCCCAGGTGCGACAGCAGGAACCGGTTGCCGGGATAGCCGTGGCTGATGATCACCAGCGGAAAGGTCTGCCCCGCAGCAGGGGCGGCATCGCGCGCGGCGCGACCCGACAGGCTGGTTGCGGTGCGGCCGTCGCGGATCACCGTGTCATAGGTGGTGCCGGGGGCTGTGCCTGTTGCGGCGGGATACCAGACCTCGACCGTCAGGGGACGGTCATAGGTGGGCGTGGCCGCATCCGTCACGTTCAGGATGTCGATCTGATCGGGATGGGTGAAATTCAGCGTGCGTACACCGATCACATGGTCGCCGAAAGCGGCCAGTTCGGGGGCGTCGGGGCGGGTCTGGTCAATGGGGTTATGGGCTGTCATTTGGGCCGATACTGGACTGACGGCGAGGGGGCTGGCAAGCAGACCCAGCGCGAGGGCTGCGGTTTTGAGCGGGATCATGGGGGTCTCTCCTCCTGTTCACGGATTCATAGGAGCCTGCACCGGATCATCGCGCAACAGTGGGTTGTCGTGCCGTCGCGTCAGATCTCGGTTGTTGCATTTGACGCGGATCAAGGCCCGCCGGTCCGTTCTGGCGTATGATTGTGACAGTTTGAAAAAAGGATTGTCCCATGCCGCCAGCTGCCAAGCCCACCCCGTCGCCGACCGAGATCGCACTTCTGGATGCGCCTGCCGCCGCGCCGCAACCCGCTGTGGCGGACATCGAGTGCCAGCAGCCGGATGCGCCGCAGGCCAAGGCGCGCGCGGGCCGGGCTGCGCCGCGCCCCTCGCCCGACCAGGTGCGTCACGCCTTCGAGACGGGCGAATACCCCTATGACAAGCCCCTGTCGCGCCGCAGTTACGAGGCGCAGAAGGCGCGGTTGCAGGCCGAGTTGCTGAAGGTGCAGCTTTGGGCGCAGGAAACGGGGCAGAAATTCGTGCTGCTGTTCGAGGGCCGGGACGCGGCCGGCAAGGGCGGGACGATCAAGCGGTTCACAGAGCATCTGAACCCGCGCGCGGCCCGCGTGGTAGCCTTGAACAAGCCTAGCGACGTGGAACGCGGGCAATGGTATTTCCAGCGCTACATCCAGCATCTGCCCACCGCGGGCGAGATCGTCTTCTATGACCGCAGCTGGTACAACCGCGCGGGCGTCGAGCGGGTCATGGGCTTCTGCCAGCCGACCGAATACCTGGAATTCATGCGCCAGACCCCGGAACTTGAGCGGATGCTGGTACGCTCGGGCATCCGGCTTTACAAATACTGGTTCTCGGTCACGCAGGAAGAACAGCGCGCCCGCTTCCTGAGCCGCGAGACCGATCCTCTGAAACGCTGGAAGCTGTCGCCCATCGACAAGGCAAGCCTGGACAAATGGGACGACTATACCGAGGCGAAGGAGGCGATGTTCTTCTACACCGATACCGCCGATGCGCCCTGGACCGTGGTCAAATCCAATGACAAGAAGCGCGCGCGGCTGAACTGCATGCTGCATTTCCTGAACTCGCTGGATTATCCGGACAAGGATCCGCATCTGGTGCATGGGCCCGATCCGCTGATCGTGGGCGGGGCCGGGCATGTCATTCACCGGGCCGATCACATCCTGGGCACGGCGCTGCATCCCGATCAGCGGCGCGTCTGACGGGCGCGCAGGTTTTGGCCTATGGCGCGCAGCGATGTTGCGGGCTGGGCCGGGCTGGCCTAGGATCTGGTCATGATCAGATCACGGGTAATTCCTGCCGCGCTTGCGTTGTCGCTGGCTGCGCCACTGGCGCAGGCCCATCCGCATGTTTTCGTGCAGACCGGCCTGACCCTTGTGGCCGACGCCGACGGGCGGCTGGTCGGCGTCGAGGTCAGCTGGACCTATGACGATTTCTATTCGCTGCTGCTGCTTGAGGACATGGGCCTTGACCCCGACGGTGACGGTGCGCTGACGCCTGACGAACTGGCCCGTCTGGACGGGTTCGACCTGCAATGGATCGAGGGTTACCTCGGTGATCTTTACCTGACAGCGGGCGATGCCCCGGTCGATCTGGGCCGCCCCGAGGGGCGCGGCACCGCGGTGATCGCGGGGCAGATCGTGACGCGGCATTTCCGTTCCTTCGCGCCGCAATCGGGGCCTGTGATCGTCAAGGCCTATGATCCGACCTTCTACACGGCCTATGACCTTGAAGGCGGG
Organism: Seohaeicola sp.; assembly: GCF_048006315.1. Lineage (GTDB taxonomy): Bacteria > Pseudomonadota > Alphaproteobacteria > Rhodobacterales > Rhodobacteraceae > Seohaeicola. The sequence goes on from NZ_CP180350.1 coordinate 3,508,304, forward strand.
GTCACGGTGCCTGACAGCTGCAAGCTTACGATCCAGCCCGCCGACCTGGACCGCGCCTATACGATGGTCGAAGAGGCGCTGTACAAGAACCCCGCCATGCCAGACGATGAATTCCCCGAGGTGGGCGAGGCTTTCGCCGATGTGGTCGAGGTGTCATGCAGCGCCTGACCCGTGCGCCATGGGCGTTGCTGCTGCTGGGCGGGCTGGCTGCGCTGGCGGTCTGGCTATGGGGCATGGGCGGCATGACCGCGCTGGAGCGCTGGGCCGCCGACGGGCAGCGCGATGCGCAGAACGCCATGGCAGGATTGCTGCGCCGCTTGAAGGCGGGCGATGCGGCGGCGCTGTCGGCGCTTCTGGGGTTCTGTTTCGCCTACGGGTTCTTTCACGCGGCGGGGCCGGGGCATGGCAAGGTGCTGATTGGCGGCTACGGCCTTGGCCGGCGCGTGCCGGTGGGCCGGTTGGCGGGGCTTGCGGTCGCGTCCAGCCTGGCGCAGGCGGGCACCGCCGTGGCGCTGGTCTATGGCGGTGTGTTGCTTCTGGACTGGTCGCGCGAGCGGATGGTCGACACGGTCGAGGCCTGGCTTGCACCGCTCAGCTATGTCCTGATCGGGCTGGTGGGCCTGTGGCTTCTGTTGCGTGGTGGGCGCAAGCTCTGGCAGCAACGTGCTGGCGCGGCGATGACGGCGAAGGTGCACGATCATCACCATCATGACCACCATCATGACCACCATCACGACCACGGTCACGACCACTGCGAAAGCTGCGGGCATGCGCATGGCCCCAGTATCGAAGAGGCGGCGCAGGTCAGGTCGCTGCGTGATGCGCTGATGCTGATCGCGGCCGTCGCGGTGCGCCCCTGCACGGGCGCGCTGTTCCTGCTGATCCTGACCTGGCGCATGGGGATCGATGCGGCGGGGATCGCCGGAGCCTTTGTCATGGGGCTGGGCACGGCCAGTGTCACCGTACTGGTTGCGGTGCTGTCGGTAAGCGCGCGCGAAAGCGCGCTGGCACAGGTGGCGGGCGGCCCCTCCATGGCGCGGGCACTGTCGCTGATTGAAATCGCGGCAGGGGCGCTGGTGGTGCTTGTGGCCGCGCAGCTATTTGTCAGCGCGGTCTGATACCGGCTTATTTGACGATCTTTTCGTCTTTCACGAACATGTTGGCCCAGGCGCGGTCGATCAGGGCCGGGCTCATCTGGTTGGGGATGCCTTCGAACCGGCAGATCGAAATCATCTGATCGATCAGAAAGACAGGCTGATAGTTCGCATAGATATTGCCGATCGTGGGATATTTCACCTTCAGCAGGTGTACGAGGGTCGCCTCGTCCAGGGGCATGCCCTTCTTGCGCGCCACAAGCGCGAAGATCTTCAGGAAATTCTCCTGGTTGGGACCGTCGATCTTGATCTTGTAGAAGATCCGGCGCAACGCGGCCTGGTCGAAAATCTCGTTCGGATGGAAGTTGGTCGAGAAGACCACGAGCGTGTCGAAGGGCACTTCGAATTTTTCGCCCGATTGCAGGGCAAGGATGTCCTTGCTTTCTTCCAGCGGAACGATCCAGCGGTTCACAAGGCTTTGCGGCGGTTCGGCCTGGCGGCCAAGGTCGTCGACGATGAAGATGCCGCCCGTCGCCTTGAGTTGCAGCGGCGCCTGGTAGGTGCGCGCGGTCGGGTTATAGACCAGATCCAGCATCGACAGGCTGAGTTCGCCGCCCGTGATCACGGTCGGACGTTCGCAGCGCACATAGCGCGTGTCGAAGGTGCGCCGGCGACGCAGAGAGTTGGGGTCGTCCACCTCGACCTCGGCGGCGGAATGCACGATCGGGTCGTAGACGGTGATGACCTGACCCGCGTATTCGATGGCGCGCGGCACATAGATCTTGTCGCCCATCGCGTCCCGGATCCCGTTCGAGATCGAGGATTTGCCATTCCCCGGAGGGCCATACATCAGGATGGACCGGCCCGAGCTGACGGCGGGGCCAAGGTTGGACAGCAGGTCTTCGGGCAGGATCAGGTGGCCCATGGCGGTGGTCAGCTGCGAACGGGTGATCTGGATGTCGCGGATCGACTGGCGCTTGACCTGTTCGCGGTAGACCGACAGGGGGACCGGCATGGCGCCGAAATATTCGGATTGCGACAGGGCGTCCAGCGCGCGGGCCTTGCCCGCATCGGTCAGCTGATAGCCCATTTCGTTTCCGGCATTGGCGTTCAGCGTGCCTGTTGCCTCGAGAAGGCGCTGTTCACGCGCCATGTCGATCAGCTCCTGCGTGACCTGTCGCGGCAGGCAGACGGCCTCGGCCACCTCGGTGACCATGGTCACGTTCTTGCGGAACATGGTCTTCAGCAGGATGTCGCGCATCATCACGACGGGAAGGCGCATTTCGGCGATGCTGCTGGGCGGCGGTGGGGCTGTCACGCGGGTCTGCGCGGGGGCGGTCTGCATGTTCATGGGCGTGCCTGTCCGTTATGCGGGTCCGGGGTGTTCCTGCCTGTCCTGTGTCGGACGGATGGTCCAAGACCTGCCCTGATAAAGTGGCAAAATGATGGAATGGACGGGGAATCCGCGCGAAATCGGCCGCGTGCGGCAACGGCGTACGGGGGGGTCAGCTGCCGTAAAGCGCCGCAAGCCCCAGGTAGATCGCAAGGCTGCTGCCCAGCGACAGGCCCATCGGGAAATCCTTGCGTCTTTCCCAGCTTTCCCAGTCAGGCGCCAGACGGCGCAGGGGGCTGCGCCCTGCCAGCCTGTGCGTCAGAAAGCCCGCCAGCAGCGTGACGGCCAGCAGCATCATCATGAAACTGACATCGGCCAGCATCACGAAGGGCGCGGCGGCGGCCGCGAACTTGGCATCGCCCGCGCCAAAGGCCCCGGCGGCGTTCAGCACAATCCCGGCCAGCAGGATCACGACAAGGTTCACAAGCTGCAGGCCCAGCACCGGCAGCGGCAACACGAAAACACCGACCAGCAGGAAAACGGCCACCAGCGCCAGCACCGCCTTGTTGGGAATGCGCATGGCGCGCAGATCGCTGAGGATCACCCAGAAACAGATCGGCAGGCTGGCCAGGAAAAACCAGAACGCGGCCTGCGCGGGCAGGGCGAACAAGGGCTCTGACAGGGTCGGACCTGGTGTCAGCATCGCGCGCGACCGATCAGCCGCGCACGTTGTTTTCCAGCGCCGCAAGGCTGCGCACGGCCTCGTCGAAATGCTGGGGATGGGTTTCCACCGCGTCGCGCAGCAGGTTCTTGCCGATCTCGACATCGCCCTGCTTGACGGCGCTCAGGCCAAGCGTGTGCAGCAGTTGTGCGCGCTCCAGCTGGGTCATGGGCATGACGGGCAGGGCATAGTTGCGCTGCGCCGCGCGGGCCAGAACCAGGTTGTTCTTGGCGGTGAACAGCTTGTTGTCCTGCCGGATCGCATCGGTGAACAGCCGCTCGGCCTCGGCATAGGAGCCGCGGGTCAGCTTGGAAAAGCCCCAGTTGTTCATCACGCCGGCGGGGCGCGTGGTCAGGCCGAGGGCGATTTCATAGAAACTGTCGGCGCGCTTCCAGTCCTTGTTGGCGTCGGCCACCATCGCTTCCAGCCGGTAGCGCTTGAATGTCTCATGGGTGGGGGGCACGGCGTTCAGCGTCTTGCGCGCCTCGTCCCATTCGCCGGCGCGGATCAGCGCGTCCGCCAGTTCGACGCGATCCTCGTCTGTTGCCTCGGGATGGGCGATCACGCCGCGCCAGGCCGCCGTCGCCTCGGAGGGGCGTTGCGCGCGCACAAGCGACACGGCCAGCCCGCGCCTGAGGTCGATGCGATCAGGCTGTTCACCCGATGTGCGCGTGAAATAGGCCACGGCTTCATTGGGGTCCGCCACGGTCAGCATGATGTCGCTGAGGTTGCTTTCATCGACGACATTCACGGCCTGAAGGGCACGTTCCACGTCGTTTCCGCCTGCATTCTGGCACCCTGCCAGACCAAACACCCCTGCTGCGCAGAGGGTCACGAAAATGGGGTGGCGCATGTTCTGCGTCCTTTTTTGCTGCTCTACCTTGTCACGGTATACGACGCAGAAGGAACTCGCTGCTTCCACGCCGCACCATCTTGTACTCTTGATCAGCCTCATCATAGCCCTGATTTTCGATTTTTGCGAGGGCCAAGCGCAGATTGTCGCGGATTGAGTCACTTTCGCCATTGTCCAGCGCATAGGCCCGCCGAAAGATCTGTTCGGCCTCGGCCGCATCGCCCTTTTCCATCAGCACGACGCCAAGGTTGTTCCAGGTTTCGGGAATGGCCTCGTCGGTGGCGATGGCGCGGCGCAGCAGGGTTTCCGCCTGGCCCAGACGGCCAAGCCCAAGGTTTGCGCTGCCCAGGGCCGACAGCACGTCCACGGTCAACCCATCCTCATAGGCGGCCCGCGTGAAGGCCTTGAGCGCCAGCTCGAACTCCCCCGCGGCCATCAGCCGGTGGCCCACGATCAGCCCATCCTCGGACTTGGCGCCGGGGCGGATGCCGGGCGCATAGGGACTGTCCGCAGATGTGCCAAAGCCGCCTGTCGAACAGGCGGCCAAGGACAAGGTGATCCCCAGTGCAAGGGCAGGGCGAAGCCCGCGAAGGCGTAAGGCCATGATGAGTTTACATGTTCCCCAGATTCTGAATCCCCACCACCGAAGGTCCGACCAGAATGATCAGCAACGGCGGCACGGTCAGCATCATAGTGACAAGTGTCATCTTGGTAGGCAACTTGTTTGCCTTCTCTTCGGCGCGCATCACGCGTTTGTCACGCATCTCGTCCGCATAGACCCGCAGCGCATCCGCGATCGAGGTGCCGAAGGTCGCCGATTGCACCAGAACGGTCACGAAGCTCGAGATATCGGCCACGCCGCAGCGTTCGCCCATGTCGGCCAGAACGGTCGGCTTGTCCTTGCCGGCCTTGATCTCGTAGCTGACGATCTCGAATTCGTCCGACAGCGACGGATAGGAGGCGCGCAGTTCGCGCGCGACGCGGATGATGGACTGGTCCAGCGACTGGCCCGCCTCGATGCAGACCAGCATCATGTCCAGCGCGTCGGGAAAGCCCGAGGTGATCTCTTCCTGGCGTTGTTGCTGGCGCTTGGTCACCCAGTACTTGGGCAGCATGTAGCCTACGATGCCAGGCCCCAGGATATACATCATGGCGTCCTGCGTCGTGGTGTCTGGCAGGCCCGCCAGATTGAGAAGATAGTAGACCACGCCGCCGATCAGGAACAGGATGCCCAAGGAAAATTGCGCAAAATGGAAGAAACGCACAGAATCCTTGCTGCGATAGCCCGCTTGCATCAGCTTCTTGCGGACAGCCGAATATTCCTCTTCGTTCTGCGGTTCCAGGAAGTTCGAATATTTCTCAAGCTTGTCATTGCCCTTGGCACTGCGCAGCGTCTTTCCGGTCGCGGCGGTGTTGCGCCCCGATCCGGTGCTTTCGCGCAGTTTCTCCAGCGGGTCCTTGCGCTGGTTCAGCATCATCGGGATCGTCGCGAGGATCAGCGCCAGACCCAGCCCGCCGATCAAAAGGAAGGGCCCCATCGCGCCGAAATGCCGGGTCAGAAGGTCGTTGATGAAATCCATGTTCGTTTCTCCTCAGACCTTGATGTTGACCAGCATGCGCATGACGATCAGGTTGGCGGCCAGGAACAGGCCCACCGCGATACAGGCCGGGATGAACCAGGGGTGGTCCAGCACGTCGTCATAGTAGTTCGGATCCAGCACGTTGATCGCGATCAGGGCGAAGATTGGGAAACCCGACAGGAATTTGCCCGACCACTGCGCTTCGGCGGTAATCGCCTTGACGCGGCGGAACAGGCGGAAACGGGCGCGGATCACGCGCGACAGACCGGCCAGGATCTCGGCAAGGTTGCCGCCTGACTGCTGCTGGATGGTCACCGCGACGGCCAGGAAGCGAAGGTCCTGCATGTCCAGGCGTTCCGCCATGTCCTTGAGCGCCTCGCCGATGTCGCGGCCATAGGCGGATTCATCCGCGATGATGCCGAATTCGGTGGCCAGCGGGTCTGCGACTTCCTTGGCCACGATCGAAATGGCCGAAGAGAAGGGATGGCCCACGCGCAGCGACCGCACCATCAGTTCGACGGCATCGGGCAATTGCTCTTCGATCATCGCGATGCGCTTCTTGGCCTTGTTGTTGACCCAGAAATAGACGCCGCCCACGCCAATGGCGACCGACAGCACCGCGCGGATCGGCGGCTCTGTCTCGGTGCCGATGGTCAGGCCCAGGAACGAGATGACGCTGACGCCGATCATGATCATGATCAGCTGCACAGGCGTAAAGGCGATGGCGGCCTTTTGCGCGCGATCGGCCAGCATCGAATAGAGCGGGATCGAGCGCGAGTTCATGTGCTGGCGCATTTCCTTGCGCAGCGTCTCCATGACCTCTTCGCGGCGCGTGCCCTTTTCCAGCATCTCCAGACGCCGGTTCACGCGGTTGTTCAGGCTGATCGACTTGCCGAAAACGGTCAGGTACAGGCCTTCGACCAGGACAAGGACGCCGAAGAAGATCAGGCCGTAGATAAGCGGCTCTATGCTGATGGCCATGGTCTTACTCCGCTGCGATGGGCTCGAAAATGGAGGCGGGCAGGTCGTAGCCCCACAACCGGAACCGTTCCGAGAAGTGGCTGCGCACACCGGTGGCCGTGAAATGGCCGATGATCTTGTTCTCCGGGGTCAGGCCGACGCGCTGGAACTTGAAGACTTCCTGCATCGAGATGACCTCGCCCTCCATGCCCGTGATCTCGGTGATCGAGGTCATGCGGCGGCTGCCATCCTGCAGGCGGCTGGCCTGCACGATCAGGTTGACGGCGCTTGCGATCTGGCTGCGCACGGCCTTGATCGGCATCTCGATACCCGCCATGGCGATCATGTTTTCCAGTCGGCTGACACCGTCGCGCGCGCTGTTGGCGTGGATCGTGGTCATCGACCCGTCGTGGCCCGTGTTCATCGCCTGCAGCATGTCGATCACTTCCTCGCCGCGGGTTTCACCCACGATGATCCGGTCGGGGCGCATCCGCAGCGCGTTGCGCAGACAGTCGCGCTGGGTCACCGCGCCCTTGCCTTCGACGTTGGGCGGGCGGCTTTCCATCCGGCCGACATGGACCTGCTGCAGCTGAAGTTCGGCCGTATCCTCGATCGTCAGGATCCGTTCCGAGTTGTCGATGAAGGACGACAGCGCGTTCAGCGTGGTCGTCTTGCCCGAACCCGTACCGCCAGAGACGATGATGTTCAGGCGCGTGGCGACCGCGGCCTGCAGATAGGCGGCCATTTCCTCGGAAAAGGCGCCGAAGCGGACCAGGTCGTCGATCCCCAGTTTTTCCTTCTTGAACTTACGGATGGACACCAGGCTGCCATCGACCGCGACAGGCGGCACCATGGCGTTGAAACGCGAGCCATCCGCAAGGCGGGCGTCGACATAGGGGTTGGATTCGTCGACACGCCGACCCACGGCGGACACGATCTTGTCGATGATCCGCAACAGGTGCCGTTCGTCCTTGAAGGTGATGTCGGTCAGTTCCAGCTTGCCACCGCGTTCGACGAAGATGCGCTGCGGCCCGTTCACCAGGATATCGTTGACGCTGTCATCCTTCAGCAGGGTTTCCAGCGGCCCAAGGCCCTTGACCTCGTCATAGAGTTCCTGGGTCAGCTGCGTGCGATCCTCGCGGTTCAGCACGATCCCCTTTTCCTCGAGGAACTCGGACGCGATCGAGGTGATTTCCGAGCGCAGATCGCTTTCGGTCGCGCTTTCCAGCGCGCTGAGGTTCAGGTTGTCCAGCAGCGCGCGGTGCAGTTCCAGCTTGATCTCGCCCAGGCGTTCGCGACGCTTGCGGTCGCGGTCCATTGCCACGGTCTGTGCAGGGGCAATGGCTTGCGCGCGCCGCATCGACGCCGGCAGAGGGCTTGCGCCTGCATCCACGGGGCGGGTTGCCGGTTGTACAGCGGGTTTTGCCGTCGCAAGCGCAGGCTTGGCGGCCGAGTCCTTGGCGTCACCACTCTTTTTGTAGCGTGAAAACATTGTCTTTTCCCCCGGTTACTGTTCAGGCCGCTTCCACGTCGCTTTGACCCAGCTCATGCAAGGACAGGGCCAGTTTGGCGATTTCCTTGCGCAGCGGGTTTTTCGCGGCGCTCAGCGCCAAGGGCAGGCCGTGATCGGCCCCCTGGGTCACCTGTTTGCCGCCATCAGGCAGCAGAAGATCGATCGAGATGCCCAGGCTTTCGGCCATGCGCTTGACCCGGCTCTTGCCGCTCAGGTCGGTAAAGCCCGGCGCGCGGTTCAACGCGAAGCGCAGTTTCTGGAAGGGCAGGTCCTCGGCCTGAAGCGCGCGCTTTAGGCGCAGCGCGTTCTGTGCCGACCGCATGTCCAGTTCCAGCAGGGCGAAATAGACATGCGCGCTGTTCAGCACCGCTTCTGTCCATTGCACCAAGGTGCGCGGCATGTCGATCACCACGTAATCGAACTGCTGACGGGCCATGCCGATCAGGCGGTTGATGTCGTCGGATCCGACAAGGTCCATCGGCAGCATGTCCGCGGGCGAGGTCAGCACCTGAAGCTTTTCCTCGAAGCTGATCATGGCGGCCGTGAAACTGTCGCTGTCCATGGATTCGGTATCCGACATAAGCTCGAACACCGCTTCGCGGCGGGGCAGGTCCAGAAAGGTCGAGACCGAGCCATACTGCAGATCAAGATCAAGAATGCAGACGCGCGGTTCGGGCTTGCCCTTCTTTGCGACGTTGCACAATTCCCACGCCAGGTTCACCGCGAAGGTGGTCGCACCTGTACCACCGGCAAGGCCCTGCACGGCCAGCACCACGCCTTCGCGGTCATGGGACGATTTGCGGGCGGTCGCGGTGGTTTCGGGGGCGGCCAGCACGGGGGCCGGTTCAGGCATGCGAATCCGGTCGATGGCCGAGGCCAGTTCGTTCTCGGGCAAGGGGTAGGGCACGAATTCATCGGCGCCCTGGCGCAACAGCTGGTGCAAGGCGGCGGGGCTGACATCCTCCGCGATCAGGATCACGCGGATGTTGCGGCTGCGCGCGTGGCGAATGATCTCGCCCAGAAGCACGAGGTTGTCCTCATCTTCCTGGTCCATCGCGATGGCCACGAATTCAAGCGCATCGGCATCGGGCTGCGACAGGAAGGCCAGGGCCTCTCCAAAGCCCAGATCGCCCCAGCTTTCACCAAGGACCGCTTCCATGTCCTCGATCAGCAGATCGAAATTCTGCACGTCGCGGCTGATCGTGCAGGCCAGGATCGGTGCCGGTTCCGCGGGGGAATGTGCTGTGCTACTCATTGCGCCTCTTGTCCTCTGACGTCGGGGGCCGTCGTCTGGCAAGGCAGGAGCAATGTGAACCTCTGACGGGTTCATTCCTGTTCCGGCATCCGACCACCCGTGCCCGGCACATGCCGGACAAAGCTAACCCTTTGGAGGTAAGGTCGCGGAAAATCTGGGCAACATTAGGGCTAAAAGATCGTAATTGTACGGTATCATTGGACGATCAAAACGCGGTTCTGACGCTTGCGTCAGGCGCGGATCGCGCTGGCGATGCCTTGCCCGTCAGGCCCTGCGCCCTATGTGCGGCGCTTCCTATGTCGTTGAATAGTCGTATAAAAACCTGTTTCTGCCTGTTCGGGGCAGGGTTGTGCCATGCCGGGGAGGGGACCCCGGCAAGGGATCATTCGGCCTGGCTGCCGGCTTCCGCGACGCCGCTCAGCGTGCTGGCGGGCATCGCGCTGTTCACGTATTCGCGATAAATGATCTGCGCATATTTGCCGTCCAGTTCGCCGTGCCGCTTCTCGACCACGCCTGACACTTCGGTGACGGTGCGGCGGTTGCGCCGTTCGCGCCCTTCGGTGACGATCAGCGGCTGTGTCTCGCCGAACGAGGCCACCGCTTCCAGTCGCGAACGGCTGATTCCCTGGCTGACCAGGTAGCCGACCACGGCCTGCGCGCGGCGCAGGCCCAGTGTCTTGTTGTAGCTGTCGGATCCGACAAGGTCGGTATGGCCATAGACGCGGAAGCGCACTTCGGGGAACTGGCGGATCCAGCGGGCCTGCTCGCGCAGGGTTTCGCGTGCCCCTTCATCCAGTACGGCCGAGTTGAACGCGAAGTTCACCATCGGCGACACTTCCTGCGAGAAGCGCCGGGACATGTCGATCACGAAGTTCTGGCGATTGGTCATCGCCAGGGTGTTGTTCATCGTGGCGTTGCCGAAGCTGCCGTCATCGAGACTGGCCCCGGCTTCACCCTGGAAGCTGCGATAGATGGGATCGGAGCCGGAACAGGCACTGACGCCCAGAAGCCCTATAACTGCGAGAGTCTTGTACATGTTCCCCTGCATCCGATCAGTCCATTACATATCCATAAGACCCGTTGAAATCCTGTTTGGCAACCTCGCCGGCCGCGCCGCGCAGGGCAGGCTGACCGTCGCGGGCAACACGGCCGAACAGGAACAGGTCACGCTCGCTTGGCGGGCGGATCCGGTCGGTCGGCAGGGCCAGGGCATCGCCACGTGTCGGCGTGACCAGATGGGCCGTGACGATGATGACAAGCTCGGATTGGGCGCGACGGAAATCCGCGCTGCGGAAAAGAGAGCCCAGAACCGGGATGTCGCCCAGCCACGGCACCTGTCCGGCGGTATCGCGGAAATCGTCCTGCAGCAGGCCCGCGACCGCAAAGCTTTCGCCATCGCGCAACTCGACCGTGGTCGATGTCTCGCGCCGCTGGAAGGCATCGATGCGGAAGGCGTTCAACTCGATCCCGTTGTTCGGGTCCAGAGACGAGACCGCGGCCATCATCTCGAGGTTGATCAGATCGCCATCCACGACGCGCGGCACGAAATTCAGCTCGATCCCGAAGGGCTTGAATTCGATCGTGATCGTGCCGCCGTCCTGTGCCACGGGCACGGGGTATTCGCCGCCGGCCAGGAACTTGGCTTCCTGTCCTGACAGGGCGACCAGGTTCGGCTCGGCCAGGGTGCGCACAACCCCTTTGGTTTCAAGGGCTTCCAGCAGGATGCCTACTTCGACCGCACCGGCGCCGAAGCCCAGCAGCATGGCGCCGTTGTTCGAGTTGATGGCCGGGATGCTGCCCGTGATCGCGTTGGTCTGGGCGCCCAGGTTGTTGAGTGTATTGCTGCCGCCCGAAACGCCAAGATCATTGCCGAAGGCGCTGCCGTTCAGGGCCAGCGACGCGCTGAGCGATTTCGACACGCTGCGCTGCATCTCGGCAAAGCGCACCTTGAGCATCACCTGCTGCACACCGCCAACGGTCATCAGGTTGGACACCCGTTCCGGCGCGTAGCGTTCCGCCAGATCCAGCGCGCGCTGCAGTTTCTGGGTGCTCGACACCGTGCCCGACAGAACGATCCCGTCATTGGCGGTGCGCACCTCGATCTTTTCGCCGGGCAGGATCTGGCCCAGGCGTTCCTTGAACTCGCTGACATCGGCTGCGACGCGTACATCCACGTTCGTGATCAGCTGCCCGCTGGCGTCCAGCAGGGTCAGCGTTGTGATCCCCGGGGACTTGCCCAGCACGTAGATCGTGCGCTCGGACAGGGACGAGATGTCCGCGATGGCCGGATTGGCGATCGAAAGTTCCGCGAAGGGAACTTCGCTTTCGACCACGACCGCGCGGTTCATCGGGACGGCAAGGTTTGCTGAACGGCCTTCCTGAAGGACGCGAACGGTTTCCGCCTGCGCCTGTGGAACAAGCATGAATGGGCCGTGCCCAACAGCCAGCCCGAGAAGGGCGGCCTTGATAAATCTGTCAATTTTCATGTGACCTGCCTTTCCGATCACGCCTCAAATTGCGGGTCTTTTGTCGCCCACTTTCGGCAAAGCATGGGGCATTTCGATATTTATTGCAAGAATCAAGAGGTTCAGAAGCCGTGTTTATGTGGATATTATGCCATAGTGACCTTTTGGTCGGGGATGAACTGGCGCCTGCCAAACGACCGGGAACAGAAAAAAGGACAGATCCCTTGCGGAATCTGTCCCTCTGTCTGTCGGGGCTGCGGCCAGTTGCGGCCTGCCTTGCCTGCCCTGTCAGTTGGTGCAGGGGATCGCCAGCTCAACCACTTCGGCGCCGCGGCGCACACGGGTCGTGCAGACTTCTTCCTTTTCGATCTCGACCGGGGCCGCGATGGGGGCGCTGACCAGACCCAGCAGAGCCCGCTGGTCGACCTCGATGGCTTCGGCGATCGTATCGTCATTGGCGCCCACCAGCGACAGCGACAGCCGCCCCGTGGATTGCGCCTGCGCCAGGGCCGCCACCTGGTCGGGACGGGCCGCCACAGTCACCGTGCGTGCGATCAGGGCCTCGGACATGCCGCCGTCGGCGCTTTGGTCCACTGCGATCAGGCGCACGTTGGCCTCGATCAGCTTGGTGATCTCGCCGCGTGCCTCGCCCGTGATGTCCTGATTGATCGAGCCTGTCCAATAGACATCGACCCGGTCACCCGGACGCAGGAAACCCGACACGCCCGAAGCGACATCGACCTTGATCGCAAAGGCCCGCATCCCGCGTTCGATCCGCGAGTTGATGCCCGCATCCTCGCCCGGAAGGCTGATCTTGCTGGCCATCAGCGCCTCATCCTTTTCGATGATGCGCAGGACATAGCGGGGCGCCGTGTTGTTTTCGGGGAAAATGTCGGTCATGGCGGCGAAGGTGCCTTCGGGAATGGCATTGCTGGGCCATTTCACCGCGCGCAGGTCCTCTGCGGTAAGCACATCACCGTAATTCAGGGTCTTGTTGGCCACGAAGACCTCGACCGTCGGGATGATCTGGCTTTGTGCGCTCTGCGCCTGGGCCAGTTGCATCTGGTATGCGTCAAATTGCTTCTTCGCCATCATCACGGCAAAACCGGCCAAACCGACACCGGCAATGAGAACAAGTCCAAAGACAGCTCGCATGGTGGTACCCTTCCTGTGTCTGCTCCCGTCGCATCAGAGATGTCGGGAAATGATCTACTGCTCGAATGCAGTGTAATGACGCAATATGGCCAAATCAGGGAGGCCTTGCGGATTTGGCGTGTCCTGCGGCCTTGGTCTTTCCGCGCCGGTCAGGCGATCAGGGCCGCGGGCTGTGTGCGCGGCGCGTCGTCAATCGAGGTAGGTGGCCATGAAGCTGCTTGTGTCGTCGGCCAGGCCCGTTGCGCCATCCCGCATGGTGCCATAGCCTGCGGACAGCAAGGTCACGGCAAGGGCGGTGAGGACCACCCAGTCGGCAGTGATCGCGCCATCCCTGGCGGTGCTGAACCGTCTGATCCGGGCGATGAACGTGGAGATCTTCATTCTACTTCTCCTACCGGCAGAACAGGGCACGGGTGGGGCGCGCCGGATCGCCCATCAAACAAGAAGGCCGCACCCGGCTGGGCGGGAGCGGCCTGAACGTTCACCTAAGCCACGGCTCAGTTGTTCGGGTTCTGCGTGCCCATGAAGGTGTTGGTCTGGGCAGTCAGGTTGGTTGCGCCGGTCTCGATCGAGGAGTAGGCGGCGACGGCCAGGCCAACAACGGCTGCGGTCAGCACGACCCAGTCAACAGTCACGGCGCCGGATTCGTCTTTGCTGAAGTTCTTGAAGAATTTAATCATTTTGTGTCCCTCCAAAGGATCAGTTGCTCAGTTGCACAACCGCGCCGGCGACTGTCTGGGCTGTCTCTCTCTTGGCCCGTCTCCGTTTCGGTATGGCCTGATATAGCCAGTGGATTGGGGCAACAGTTTGACGTGAATCGCGCGTTTTATCTTTTTGGGACCGGCACCCGAAAGTCGGGATTAAGTGCCTGTTAAGTAATGATAAAAAACTATCTAAAGATAATATATTTGTAACTTTGGAGTGCAGATTGCGGCAATGGAGGTGGCGGATCCGGGCCTGTGCGGCCCGCGATTCGCATGAATCACTGGCTCCGGATCGCGTTTTCTGCGATGATGCACGACACAAGATCGAGCAAACGACGACGACAAAGGCAGGCATTTCCGCGATGTGGCGGTTCTTCGACGTGAAACGTGGGCACGATCCGCGCCGATTCGGCTGCGGTGGCCGTGGGCTGGGCCTGGTCCTGGCGCTGGCGATGCAGCCCTTGTCCGCCGCAGGCGTGATCGGGGCCTCCACCTGGATGCTCGCGGCGCCGGTTGCGGCGCAGGACAAGCCGGCCTTTCCCGATTTCACCTTCAAGCGCGTGCGCCCCCCCGAAGCCGGCAGCACCGCGCCGCGGATCACCGTGCAGATCGAACCGCAACCCGTGGCCGTCGCGCGCCCCGCAGCGCCCGTAGTTCCGGATGCAGGGGCCGCCGTGACGGTGCCGGGCCGCTATGGCTGGTTCTGGGAGGCGGTCTCGCCCGCGCTGGACGACAGCGGACCCGGACGGCTGGAACCGGCGCTGATCCAGATCGCCAATGCGAGGCAGGAGCAGCAGATCGCCGCGCCGCGCCTGAGCGATCTTCTGGGCATCGCGCGCGCGCATCAGCCCGCCTTACTGCTCAATACGGTGGGCACGCGGGTCTCGCCCGCGCTGGCGCTGGCGGTGATCGCGGTGGAATCCTCGGGTCGCGCGGATGCCGTCAGTGCGGCGGGGGCGGTGGGGCTGATGCAGCTGATCCCGGCCACGGCTGACCGGTTCGGCGTGGAGGACAGTCTGAATGCCACGCAGAACATCAAGGGCGGTGTGGCCTATCTGGATTGGCTGCTGCAGGAGTTCGATGGCGATCCTATCATGGCGCTGGCTGGCTACAATGCAGGCGAGAACGCGGTGAAACGGCATGGCGGCGTGCCGCCCTTTGCCGAGACACGCGATTATGTGCCCAAGGTGCTGGCGGCCTTCGCGGTGGCGCGCAACCTGTGCAAGACGCCGCCTCAGTTGATTTCGGACGGGTGCGTTTTCAACTTCGGCGAGGGGTGACACAGATCCGCCTTGTGCCTGTCGCATCCGTGGCGGTTGGATATTTGCAGCAAGAAGAAACGCAAAAGGCCCGCGTGGCATGACGCGGGCCTTCGCGTTGCCTGATGCCTGCGTCAGTCGACGATGGTGGCCAGGGTGGCTGCGCGCAGTTCGGCTTCGGTCACGCCATCGGCGGTCTCGACGATCCTGAGGCCACCTTCTACCACGTCCAGCACACCGAGGTTGGTGATGATGCGGTCGACCACCGCCTTGCCGGTCAGCGGCAGGGTGCAGACGGGCAGCACCTTGCTTTCGCCCGCCTTGTTGGTGTGATCCATCACAACCACCACGCGGCCCACGCCCGCGACCAGGTCCATCGCGCCACCCATGCCCTTGACCAGCTTGCCCGGGATCATCCAGTTGGCGAGGTCCCCCTGTTCGGACACTTCCATCGCGCCCAGGATCGCCATGGCGATCTTGCCGCCGCGGATCATCCCGAAGGAGGTGGCGCTGTCGAAATAGGCGGTCTGCGGCAGTTCGGTGATCGTCTGCTTGCCCGCGTTGATCAGGTCGGGGTCTTCCTCGCCCTCAAGCGGGAAGGGGCCCATGCCCAGCATGCCGTTCTCGGACTGCAGCGTCACTTCCACGCCTTCGGGGATGTAGTTGCTGACCAGCGTCGGGATCCCGATCCCGAGGTTCACGTACCAGCCGTCCTGCAGTTCCTGCGCCGCGCGTGCGGCCATCTGGTTGCGATCCCAAGGCATTATGCGTTCTCCCGTTTCCGAACCGTGCGCTGTTCGATGCGTTTCTCGTGCTGCCCCTGGATGATGCGGTGCACATAGATGCCGGGCAGGTGGATGTGATCGGGATCCAGGCTGCCGGTCGGCACGATTTCTTCGACCTCGACCACGCAGACCTTGCCGCACATGGCCGCCGGCGGGTTGAAGTTGCGCGCGGTCTTGCGGAACACCAGGTTGCCGGTGGCATCGGCCTTCCAGGCCTTCACGATGGACAGATCGGCGAAGATGCCGCGTTCCATGATATAGGTCTGGCCGTCGAAATCCTTGTGCTCCTTGCCCTCGGCGATCACCGTGCCCACGCCTGTCTTGGTGTAGAAGCCGGGGATCCCCGCGCCGCCGGCGCGCATCCGCTCGGCCAGGGTGCCCTGGGGATTGAATTCAAGCTCAAGCTCGCCGGACAGGTACTGGCGCATGAATTCCGCGTTCTCGCCCACGTAGGACGAGATCATCTTCTTCACCTGTTTCGTCTGCAGCAGGATCCCGATGCCGAAATCATCCACGCCCGCGTTGTTCGACGCAAAGGTCAGATCCTTCGTGCCCGCGTCCTTGATCGCCTGCAGCAGCAGTTCCGGAATCCCGCACAGGCCGAACCCGCCGGACGCGATGAACATGCCGTCAAACAGCAGCCCGTCCAGCGCCTCGGCCGCCGAAGTGTAGACTTTCTTCATTGATATCTCCCTCGCATCCGCGTTGCGGCCTTGTTTGCCGCCGGTAGTGGCAAGAGTTCAATCAAATGCCGCGCCGCAGAGCGGCCAGGGGGCCGCCGGATCAGGTCGCTGTCTTCTTGGCGGGCGCCTTCTTGGCGGCGGGCTTTGTTGCGGTCTTCCTGGCCGCCGGCTTCTTGGCTGCCGGTTTCTTGGCGGCGGCGGCCTTGGGTTTGGCCGCTGTCTTTTTCGCAGCCCCCTTCTTGCTGCCGGATTTCGCGGCCTTTTCGGCGATCAGCGCCACGGCTGCGTCCATCGTCATGGCGACGGGATCGGTGTCCTTGGGCAGGGTCGCATTGATCTTGCCCCATTTCACATAGGGGCCGTAGCGGCCATCGAGAACCTGCACCGGGCCGCCTTCGGTCGGATGCTCGCCCAGTTCGGCCAGCGGTTTGGCGGCGGCGCGGCCCGCGCCGGGGGTGCGGGACGCCTTGGCGGCCAATTCCTCGACCGCGCGGTTCATCCCGATGGTGAAGACGTCATCGACTTCCTTGATGTTGGCGTAGACTGTGCCGTGCTTGATGTAGGGGCCGTAGCGTCCGATCCCGGCCTCGACGGTCACGCCATCCTCGGGGTGGGGGCCGATCTCGCGCGGCAGGTTCAGCAGCATCAGCGCCTTGTCCAGGTCCATGTCATCGGGCGACCAGCCCTTGGGCAGGCTGGCGCGGGGCGGCTTCTTGTTTTCGGGCGTCGCCTCGCCGCGCTGCACATAGGGGCCGAACCGGCCCGAACGCAGGCTGATCTCGTCGCCCTGATCGACGCCGAGGATCCGGTCGCCCTGCGCCTCGGGATCGCCGTTCAACGGGCGGGTGTAGCGGCATTCGGGATAGTTGCCGCAGCCCACGAAACCGCCGGTGCGCGAGGTCTTCAGATGCAGTTGGCCGGTGCCGCAGAGCGGGCAGGAGCGCGGATCGGATCCGTCCTCGCGCGGGGGGTAAAGCTGGGGGGCCAGCGCCTCGTCCAGCACATCCAGCACTTCGGTGATGCGCAATTCCGAGGTTTCCGCGATGGCGGCCGAGAAATCGCGCCAGAACCGTGCCAGCACATCCTTGTAATCCAGATCGCCCGCGCTGACCTCGTCCAGCTGGTTCTCAAGATCGGCGGTAAAGTCGTATTCCACGTATTTGCGGAAGAAATTCATCAGGAAGACCGTGACGATCCGGCCCTTGTCCTCGGGGAACAGGCGGTTCTTGTCCTTGCGGACATATTCGCGGTCCTGGATCGTGGTGATCACGCTGGCATAGGTCGAGGGGCGGCCGATGCCCAGTTCTTCCATCCGCTTGACCAGCGTCGCCTCGGTGTAGCGGGGGGGCTTGCGTGAAATGCTGCTCGGGCGTGACGGCGCGCTTGTCGGCCTTTTCGCCCTGCATGATCTGGGGCAGGCGGCGCTCGTCCTCGGAGGCGTCGTCATCGCGCCCCTCTTCGTAGACCTTGAGGAAGCCGTCGAACAGCACCACCTGACCGGTGGCGCGCAATTCGACCTGGCCGTCCTTGCTGCCGATATCGACGGTCGTACGCTCGAAGCGGGCGGCCTCCATCTGGCAGGCGATGGTGCGTTTCCAGATCAGATCGTAAAGCTTGCGCTGGTCGGCCTCGGAAATCCGCAGGCTTTCGGCATCGCGCGACATGTCGGTGGGCCGGATGCATTCATGCGCTTCCTGCGCGTTCTTGGCCTTGTTCTTGTACATGCGCGGGCTGGCGGGCACATATTCGGCGCCGTAACGGTCCTTGATCGCATCGCGCGTGGCCATCACGGCCTCGGGTGCCATGTCGATGCCGTCGGTCCGCATGTAGGTGATGTGCCCCGCCTCGTAGAGGCGCTGCGCCGCGTTCATGCATTGGCGCGCGCCCATGCCGTATTTGCGGCTGGCCTCCTGCTGCAGGGTCGAGGTCATGAAAGGGGCCGAGGGGTTGCGCGAGGCGGGTTTCGCCTCGACCGAGATCACCGACAGGTCGCGCGAGGTGACGGCCTGCACGGCCATTTCGGCCTGGGTCGCGTTTTCCAGATCGTAGCGGTCCAGCTTCTTGCCGGCCAGCTGGGTCAGTCGCGCCTCGAACTCCTGACCGCGCGGTGTGACCAGGCGGGCGGTGACGGACCAGTATTCGCGGGCGCGAAACGCCTCGATCTCCATCTCGCGCTCGACGATCAGGCGCAGGCAGACCGATTGCACCCGGCCTGCGCTGCGCGCGCCGGGCAGCTTGCGCCAGAGCACGGGCGAGAGGTTGAAACCTACCAGATAATCCAGCGCGCGGCGCGCCAGGTAGGCCTCGACCAGCGGGGCATCGACCTGGCGGGGGTGCTGCATCGCCTCGGTCACGGCGGCCTTGGTGATGGCGTTGAACACGACCCGGCTGACGGGGGTGTCTTTCTTGATCGCCTTGCGCTGGCGCAGGGTTTCTTCCAGGTGCCAGCTGATCGCCTCGCCCTCGCGGTCGGGGTCGGTCGCCAGAATCAGGGCGTTGTCCTTGGCCAGCGCATCGGCGATGGCTTTCACGTGCTTGCGGCTGTCGGCGCCCACTTCCCAGGTCATGTCGAAGCCCTGTTCGGTATCGACCGAACCATCCTTGGCCGGCAGGTCGCGCACATGGCCGTAGGAGGCCAGAACCGTGTAGTCGGATCCCAGATACTTGTTGATTGTCTTGGCCTTGGCCGGGGATTCCACAACGACGACGGGCATCACACTTCCTTTCGACTCGGACACTGATCAGTGCCGGTGCACCATGGCGGCGGACCATGTGGGGTGAAAGGGGGCTTTGTCAATGCGCCGAAAATGCGGTGCCTGCCTGCTTGGTGCGTGGGGCGGGGCCTGCATCGGACGGGGTCTGTGACCCCCGGCAAGCCTTGCGGGCGTGCCGGGTCAAGGCTGCGTCGCGCGGGCCAGCAAGCCGCCGGGCTGGCGCAGGATCCGGCCTTCAAGCTCCAGCGCCAGAAGGGCGGGGGCGACCTGATGCGCGGGGCTGTCGAGGTCGCGGATCAGCTGATCCTCGGCCAGCGGAGAGGGGCCAAGCCGGGCCAGGATCTGGCCATGCAGCGCGGCGGTTTCGCGCAAGCTGCGGCGGTCGGGCGGGGGAGTAACGGGGGCAGGCGGCCGCGTGACGGTGGCGGCACCTTGCGGTTTTTCGGGTTGCGGCACGGGCGCCAGCCCTTCGATCACATCGGCGGCATTGCGGATCAGCCGGGCACCGTCGCGGATCAGTATGTTGCAACCGGAGGATCGCGCATCGAAGGGGTGACCGGGCACGGCCATCACCTCGCGCCCCTGATCAAGCGCGCAGCGCGCGGTGATCAGGCTGCCGGATTTCGCCGCAGCCTCGATCACCACCACGGCCTGCGCGAGGCCCGAGATGATGCGGTTGCGGCGCGGAAAATGGCGGGCCTGCGGGACCAGCCCCATGGGCTGTTCGGACAGGCGCAGCCCGGTTGCCGCGATGTCATGGGCAAGGGCGGCATTTTCAGCCGGGTAGAGCACGTCCACGCCGCCGGCCTGCACTGCAAGGGTTCCGGTGCCCAGCGTGGCGGCATGGGCGGCGGTGTCGATACCGCGCGCCAGGCCCGACACGATGACAAAACCGGCCTCGGCCAGTTCGCGCGCCAGGTTGCGGGCCATGCGCGTGCCCAGTGACGAGGCATTGCGCGCCCCCACAAGCGCCAGCATCGGGCGCGACAGGATGGCGGGATCGCCCATGGCCCACAGGATCGGGGGGGCATCCGGGACCTGGGCCAGAAGCGGCGGATAGAAAGGATCGCCGGCGCAGATCATGCGCGCACCGGCTGCCTGTGCCGCGCGCAGTTCGGCCTGCGCCACGCCTGCCGGGCAGGCGCGATAATCATCCACGCCCGCGGCGCGGGCCACATCGGGCAGGGCGTCCAGGGCGGCGGCGGCATTGCCGTGTTCGGCCATCAGCCGGAAAAAGGTGGCGGGGCCGACACGGGACGAGCGCAAGAGACGAAGCCATGACACCCGGTCATCTTCCGTGGTGGGTGGGAGTGGGGGGTGAGTGGAAGAAGTGGGTTCCCAGGTCATCACGACTCCGTCTGCTTGCAGAATCAGGTGTAGACGATGGGTGGTTAATGGGCGGTAAACCACGCCGAAAAACGGCCCGCCTTGCGGGCGGGCCGTTTTCAGTTCCATCCCTGCAGAACGATGACGGAGCGGGTCAGGCGGCCGAGCCGCCAACGGTCAGCCCGCCGATCATCAGCGTGGGCTGGCCCACGCCCACGGGCACCCATTGCCCGGCCTTGCCGCAATTGCCCATGCCGGGATCAAGGGCCATGTCATTGCCGATGGCGCGGATCTTCTTGAGGGCGGTCGCGCCGTCGCCGATCAGCGTGGCGCCTTTGACAGGCGCGCCGATCTTGCCGTTCTGGACGCGGTATGCCTCGGTGCAGCTGAAGACGAACTTGCCATTGGTGATGTCGACCTGCCCGCCGCCGAAGCCCACCGCATAGATCCCGTCCCTGAGGTCCGCCACGATATCGGCGGGATCGGTGTCGCCGCCCAGCATGTAGGTGTTGGTCATGCGCGGCATCGGCGCATGGGCATAGCTTTCGCGCCGGCCGTTGCCGGTGGCGGCCACGCCCATCAGGCGCGCGTTCTGACGATCCTGCATGTAGCCCACCAGCACGCCATCCTCGATCAGCGTGGTCTTGCCCGAGGGCGTGCCTTCGTCATCGATGCTGATCGAGCCGCGCCGATCGGGAATGGTGCCATCATCCAGAACGGTCACGCCGCGCGCCGCGATCTGCTGCCCCATGAGCCCGGCAAAGGCGGATGTGCCCTTGCGGTTGAAATCGCCCTCAAGTCCGTGCCCGATCGCCTCGTGCAGCAGGATGCCGGGCCAGCCGGGGCCAAGGACCACATCCATCACGCCCGCGGGGGCGGGGACCGCCTCGAGGTTGACGGTGGCGATGCGCAGCGCCTCGCGGGTCTTGGC
This sequence comes from Seohaeicola sp., assembly GCF_048006315.1. Classification (GTDB taxonomy): domain Bacteria; phylum Pseudomonadota; class Alphaproteobacteria; order Rhodobacterales; family Rhodobacteraceae; genus Seohaeicola. The sequence continues at coordinate 3,529,635 of NZ_CP180350.1, forward strand.
CTGCCAGTCGGCGGGATCAAGCAGCCCGTCCAGCCCCACGCGCCCGCCGCCGCCCGCCGAGCCGCTTTCGCGCCGCCCGTCCTGGTCCACGATCACGCTGACATTGACGCGGGTCATCGGGCGCACGTCGCGCAGGTGCACCCCGTCGGGGCGCAGGATCTCGACCTCCTGGATCGAGGCCGCGATGGTCGCGCTGACCTGCACCACGCGGCTGTCAAGGCTGCGTGCGAAGGCGTCGATCTCGCGCAGGGTCTCCAGCTTGACCGGAAAGCTGACACCCGCGATCGGATCGGCATCCGTATAAAGGCGGCGATTGGTGGCGCGCGGCGCCTCGGCCCAGGTGCCGCCGCCATCGCCCACGGCCAGCCGTGCCGTGCCCATCGCGCGGCGCAGCGCCGCTTCCGAGATTTCCGAGGAATGCGCGTAGCCCGTCACCTCGCCGCGCACGGCGCGCAGACCGAAGCCTTCGGAGGCATCATAGCTGGCGGTTTTCACCCGGCCATCGTCAAAGACCAGCGCTTCGGACCGGCGCCGCTCGAAGAAAAGCTCTCCGTCATCGGCGCCCGCCGTGGCCTCGCGCAGCAGCGCCAGCGCGGTTTCAGGGGAGATTCGATCGTCGAGGGGGCGGAATTCCATATCGGACATGAGGGGGCTTTCTGTGTCTTTCGCAGCGCGTCAAGTTGATCTAAATCAATTTCGCGTCCGTTTGCCGCAATGGTCGTTGTTGTTTTGTCTGTAAGAATATGGTTTCACGCCTCGACAAAACAACGGGATTTATGGCATACACCACGGATAACCGTATCAAGACCCAGAAACACCTCAACCGATCAGGGTGACATATGCGACAACTCACAAGCCTGCTGGCGCTTTTCCCCGCCTTTCTTGCCGTTCCTGCCGCTGCGCAGGAGGCCTTGCCGATCATCGGCAAGCCACACATGGGTGGCATCGGTTTCCAGCCGGCCGCGACCGAACTGGCGCGCGACCTGCAGTGGCTGGACGGCATGATCCTGGTGATCATCACCGCGATCACCATCTTCGTCTGCGCGCTGCTGGCCATCGTGATCCTGCGCTACAACCGCAAGGCAAACCCGGTCCCCAAGACCTTCACCCACAATACCCCGGTCGAGATTGCCTGGACCGTCGTTCCGGTCGTGATCCTGATCTTCATCGGCGCCTTCTCTCTGCCGGTGCTGTTCAAGCAGCAGGAAATCCCGGTTGGCGACATCAACATCAAGGTGACCGGCTACCAGTGGTATTGGGGCTATGAATACACCGATCATGATTTCGGCTTTGAAAGCTTCATGCTGAGCCGCGACCAGCTGGAAGAGCATGGCTACAGCCAGGACGAATACCTGCTGGCCACCGATACCGCAGTGGTCGTGCCCGTGGGCAAGACCGTGGTGATGCAGGTCACCGGCGGCGACGTGATCCACAGCTGGACGATCCCGGCCTTCGGCGTGAAGCAGGATGGTGTGCCCGGTCGTCTGGCGCAGCTGTGGTTCGCGGCTGAAAAGGAAGGCGTGTACTTCGGCCAGTGTTCGGAACTGTGCGGCAAGGACCATGCCTACATGCCCATCACCGTCAAGGTCGTGAGCGAGGAAGCGTATGAAGCCTGGCTCGACGGTGCGATCGAGGAATATGGCGGCACCCCGCGCGAGGTTCAGGTCTCGCAACTGGCAGCCGAATAAGGCGTGACATGACCGCAGGCGGGGTGTTCCTGCCTGCGGATCGCATGAGGTGTGCAAGCCGCGCCTCTTCTGCAAGATCGACCCTACAGGGGCCACACATGACCGACGCAAGCATCAACACCCAGACGATCCAGCCCGAGGCGGGCTTTGGGGACTACGTCGCGCTGCTAAAGCCGCGTGTGATGTCTCTGGTCGTGTTCACGGCGCTGGTGGGTCTGCTGGCCGCCCCGGTCGGCGTGCATCCGATGATCGGCTTCGCCTCGATCCTGTTCATCGCGGTGGGGGCAGGGGCCTCGGGTGCGCTGAACATGTGGTGGGATGCGGATATCGACGCGGTGATGAAGCGCACGGCCAAGCGGCCGGTCCCGGCCGGCAAGGTCGAACCCGGCGAGGCGCTGGCCGTGGGCGTGGCGCTGTCGGGCTTTGCCGTGGTGATGCTGGCGCTGGCGTCCAACATGGTCGCGGCGGGGCTGCTGGCCTTCACCATTTTCTTCTATGCCGTCATCTATACGATGTGGCTCAAGCGCTGGACCCCGCAGAACATCGTGATCGGCGGGGCGGCGGGTGCCTTCCCTCCGATGATCGGCTGGGCGGTGGCGACCGGCGGCATCGGGCTTGAGTCCGTGCTGATGTTCCTGCTGATCTTCATGTGGACACCGCCGCACTTCTGGGCGCTGGCGCTGTTCATGAATGCCGATTACGAAAAGGCGGGCGTGCCGATGCTGACGGTCACCCATGGCCGTCGCGTGACGCGCAACCATATCCTGGCCTATACGCTGCTGCTGGCGCCGCTGGCGATCGGCACGGGGTTCACCTCGATCGGCGGGCCGGTCTACCTGGCGGTGGCCGTGGTGCTGAACGCCCTGTTCCTGATCGGTGCGGTGCGGATCTGGCGCCGCGACGAGGCGACCAGCCAGGATGACAAGTACAAGGTCGAAAAGTCGTTCTTCGGCCTGTCGCTTCTATATCTTTTCCTGCATTTCGGTGCGATCCTCGCCGAAGCCGCCTTGCGGCCCTACGGCCTGGGAGGCTGGGGATGAGCCTGCGCGCCGAACATGAACTGCACCGCCGCCGTGCCGGGCGCAACATCGGCCTGGCGCTGGTCTTGTTGGGGTTCATCGCGATCGTCTTCGGCCTGACCGTGGTCAAGGTCACAAGCGGCAATCCGATGCAGGCGTTCGATCATGTATCGCGGCCCGAGATCATTCCCGGTGCCGCCCCGGCGCAAGGAGACTGAGTGATGGCATTGTCCCCCAAATCGAAAACCGTCGTGCAGGCCGCCAGTCTTGTGGTGGTCATGGGCAGTCTTGCCTGGGCCTCGGTGCCGTTCTACGACTGGTTCTGCCGTGTCACCGGGTTCGGCGGCACCACGGGCGTGTCGACCGTCGCCCCCGATCAGGTGCTGGACCAGACGATCATCGTGCGGTTCGATGCCTCCAAGGACCGCGACATGCCGTGGGAGTTCAAGCCGGTCGAGCGGCAGATGGAGATCCGCATCGGCGAGACGGGCCTTGCCTTCTACGAGGCATACAATCCGACCGACCGCCCTGTGGCGGGCACCGCAAGCTACAATGTGACCCCCTATGAAGCGGGCGGGTTCTTCAGCAAGATCCAGTGCTTCTGCTTCGAGCAGCAGATCCTGCAACCCGGTGAGCGGGTGCTGATGCCCGTCACCTTCTATGTCGACCCCGAGATCGTTACCGACCGGGACGGGCAGTACGTGAAGCAGATCACCCTGTCCTACACCTTTTACGAGACCGAATTGCCCGCCGAACAGGCAGCCCTTGACGTGGCTGTCCCCGGCGCGGATACCACACTGAACTAAGAAGCCTTCCAACGAGGGAAACGAGATGGCGCACGAGAAAAATCACGATTACCACATTCTGGCCCCGTCGCTCTGGCCCTTCCTGGGCGGGGTTGCGGCTTTTGTCATGCTCTACGGGGCCGTGCTGTGGATGGTGCAGGGGATGCCCTGGATGTTCCTGGCCGGCTTTGTCGGCACCCTGTACGTGATGTTCGGCTGGTGGGCCGATGTCGTGGCAGAAAGCCAGGTCGGCGATCACACCCCCGTGGTGCGGATCGGCCTGCGCTATGGCTTCATCCTGTTCATCATGTCCGAAGTCATGTTCTTCGCGGCCTGGTTCTGGAGCTTCTTCAAGCACGCCATGTATCCGATGGGCCCGCTCAGCCCCGCCGTGGATGGCATCTGGCCGCCCGCCGGGATCGAGACCTTCGACCCCTGGCACCTGCCGCTGATCAACACTTTGATCCTGCTCTGCTCGGGTGCGGCAGCCACATGGGCGCACCATGCGCTGGTGCATGAGAACAACCGCGAAGACATGAAATGGGGCCTGATCATCGCGATCGCCCTTGGTGTGATCTTCACCGGGTTCCAGGCCTATGAATACAGCCACGCGGCCTTCGGTTTCGCCGGCAACATCTATGGCGCGAACTTCTTCATGGCGACGGGTTTCCACGGCTTCCACGTGGTGGTCGGCACGATCTTTCTGTTCGTATGCCTGATCCGCCTGCAGCGCGGCCATTTCAGCCAGGAAAAGCATGTCGGCTTCGAAGCGGCGGCCTGGTACTGGCACTTCGTTGACGTGGTCTGGCTGTTCCTCTTCGCTGCGGTCTACGTCTGGGGCGGCTGATCGTCCGGATCGCCGGGGATGCCGCATTAGCGGTTGAAATCCGGCGGACAAAACGAAAGAAAGCAAAGCGCGCGGGTTCCGCGCGCTTTCCACGTTCAAAGGGCCTATCCGACTTGGTGCGTATCCTTCTTCCCTTGATCTTCGGTCTGGCCGGCACCGCGGTGCTGGTGGGGCTTGGTGTGTGGCAAATGCAGCGCCTCGACTGGAAAGAGGCGATCCTGGCCGATATCGACGCGCGCATCGTGGCCGCCCCCGTGGCGCTGCCGGATCAGCCCGACCCGCAGGCCGACCGCTATCTGCCGGTGACCGTCAGCGGTGTGCTGCAGGACCCCGCCATCCGGGTGCTTGTCAGCCAGAAACAGGTCGGCGCTGGCTATCGCATCATCCGCCCGATGGATGTTGAGGGACGCCGGATCCTTGTCGATCTGGGCTTTCTGCCGATCCAGTCGCCCACGCCGGTGGCGGGCCCGGATCCCGTGACGGTGCAGGGCAATCTGCATTGGCCCGATGAGGTGGACAGCTATACGCCCGAACCCGACGCCAAGGCGGATATCTGGTTCGCGCGCGACCTGCCGCGCATGGCCGATCAGCTGGGGGCAGAGCCGGTGCTGGTCGTCGCCCGCGCCACGTCGCTGCCGGACAGTGCGCTGTCGCCCCTGCCGGTGGACACATCCGGCATCCCGAACGATCATCTGGGCTATGCCGTCACATGGTTCGGTCTGGCCATCGTCTGGGCGGTGATGACCGGTTTCTTCCTGTGGCGCATCCGCAAACCCGTGAAAGGCTGAAGACAGTGCAGTATATCTCGACCCGTGGCGCCGCACCGGTGCTGACCTTCGAACAGGCGATGCTGACCGGCCTTGCCCGCGATGGCGGCCTCTACCTGCCCGAAGCGATCCCCATGATGTCGCCCGAGGCGATCCGCGCTCTGGCTGGCCTGTCCTATGAGGACGCCGCCTTTCGCATCATGCGCCCCTATATCGGCCAGACCTTCACCGATACGGAATTCCAGGACATCATCGCCCGCGCCTATGCCGGCTTCGGCCATGCCGCCCGCGCACCGCTTGTGCAGCTGGACAGCAACCATCACCTGCTGGAGCTGTTTCACGGGCCGACGCTGGCCTTCAAGGATTTTGCCATGCAGCTGATCGGTCAGCTGTTTCAGGCAGCGCTGGCCCGGTCGGGCGAGCGTGTCACCATCGTCGGCGCCACCAGCGGCGATACCGGGTCCGCCGCGATCGAGGCGTTTCGCGGCCTTGATGCGGTGGATGTCTTCATCCTCTATCCCCATGGCCGCGTGTCCGAGGTGCAGCGCCGCCAGATGACCACGCCGGTGGAAAGCAATGTCCATGCGCTGGCCATCGACGGGCATTTCGACGATGCGCAAGCCCGCGTGAAGGACATGTTCAACGATTTCGACTTCCGCGACGGGGTGCGTCTTGCGGGCGTCAACTCGATCAACTGGGCCCGCGTGCTGGCGCAGGTGGTCTATTACTTCACCTCTGCTGTCAGCCTGGGTGCCCCGGATCGCCGCGTCAGCTTTACCGTGCCCACCGGCAATTTCGGCGATATCTTCGCAGGCTACATCGCCAAGCGCATGGGCCTGCCCATCGACCGGCTGGTGGTGGCGACCAACCACAATGACATCCTCCACCGCTGCCTGTCGCAGGGCGATTATCGCCCCGATGGGGTGATCCCCTCGATCAGCCCCTCGATGGATATCCAGGTCAGCTCGAATTTCGAACGCGCGCTGTTCTACGCCTACAACCAGGATGGCGCTGCCGTGGCGCAGCTGATGGATGAGCTGAAGGCAGGCGGGTTCACCGTCAGCCAGGGCGCGCTGCAGGCGCTGCGCGAGGCCTTCAATTCGGGGCGCTGCGGCGAGGACGAGACCAGCGCCACCATTGGCCGCACCCTCAAGGCGACGGGCGAGCTGCTGTGTCCGCATACCGCCGTCGGCGTGCATGTGGCCGAGACGCTGCGCGATCCCGCCGTGCCGATGATCACGCTGGCCACCGCGCATCCCGCGAAATTCCCCGATGCGGTCGAGGCGGCGACAACCGTGCGCCCGCCCTTGCCGCCGCGCATGGCCGATCTTTACGACCGGCCCGAGCGTGTCACCCGGATCGGCAATGACCTTGCCGCCATCGAATCCCTGATCAGAGAGCGTATCGCCAATTGACCGTCCGCACCCACACCCTTGCCAACGGATTGCGCATCGTCACCGAACGGATGGAGGGGCTGCAATCGGCGGCCATCGGCATCTGGGTCCTGTCCGGCGGGCGGCATGAACGCCCCGAACAGAACGGGATCGCGCATTTTCTGGAACATATGGCCTTCAAGGGCACCAAGCGCCGCTCTGCGCTTGAGATCGCCGAGGTGATCGAGGATGTGGGCGGCTATATCAACGCCTATACCTCGCGCGAGGCGACGGCCTATTATGCCCGCGTGCTTGAGGCGGATGTGCCGCTGGCGCTGGACGTCGTGTCCGACATCGTGCTGAACCCGGTGTTCGACCCCGGCGAGATCGAGGTCGAGCGCGGCGTGATCCTGCAGGAAATCGGGCAGGCGCTGGACACGCCCGATGACGTGATCTTCGACTGGCTTCAGGAACAGGCCTATCCCGACCAGGCGCTGGGGCGCACCATTCTGGGACCGGCCGAACGGATCCGGGCCTTCGGGCGCGACGATCTGAAAGGCTTCGTGGCCGAACATTACAGCCCGGCCAACATGATCCTGTCGGCGGCAGGGGCGGTGGATCACGACGCCATCGTCGCCGAGGCCGAGGCGATCTTTGGCCATCTGCCCAAGGGCCGCCTGCACCATCCGGCGCCCGCGCATTTCATCGGCGGCGAGCACCGGGTCGAAAAGACGCTGGAACAGGCGCATTTTGCCCTGGCCTTCGAGGGGCCGGACTATACCGATCCTGCGATCTATACCGCGCAGATCTACGCCTCGGCCCTTGGGGGCGGCATGTCGAGCCGCCTGTTCCAGGAGGTGCGCGAAAAACGCGGGCTGTGCTACACCATCTTCGCGCAGGCCGGCGCCCATGCCGATACCGGCATGATGACGATCTATGCCGGCACCTCGGCCGAGGATCTGGGCGATCTGACCGCGATCACCCTGGACGAGATGAAGCGCGCCGCCGATGACATGACCGAGGCCGAAGTCGCCCGCGCCCGCGCCCAGATGAAGGCGGGGCTGCTGATGGGGCTGGAAAGCCCCTCGAACCGGGCGGAACGCCTGGCGCGGCAGATGCAGGTCTGGGGCCGCATTCCGCCGCTGGCCGAGGTGGTCGATCACATCGACGCGGTCACGGTCGATGACGTGCGCGCCATGGCCGCGCATATGATCGGCGCGGCCCCTGCGGCATTGGCGCTTTATGGTCCTGTTTCAGGGGCACCCGATTGGCAGGCAATCCAGGACAGGCGCGCCGCCTGATGCTGTTGGGGCGTCGGAAAGTCCGGATCGAGACCGCACGCCTGACCCTGCGGCCTCCGGCCCATGCCGATTTCCGCGATTGGGTCGGGCTGCGCCGCGACAGCGAGGATTTCCTGACCCGGTGGGAACCGACCTGGGCGACCGATCACCTGTCGCGCAAGGCCTTCACCAACCGCGTCTACTGGGCGCAGCGTACCATTGGCAACGGATCGGCCCTGCCGCTATTCCTGATCCGGCGCGAAGACAATTGCCTGCTGGGCGCGATCACGCTGGACAATATCCGCCGGGGTCCCGCACAGGCGGGCACACTGGGTTACTGGATCGGGCGCAGCCATGCGCGCCAGGGCTACATGCGCGAGGCGATCGAGGCCGTGGTGCATCACGCCTTTCACCGCCTCGACCTCAGCCGGATCGAGGCCGCCTGCCTGCCCGAGAACACACCCTCGCGCGGGTTGCTGGAAAGCTGCGGCTTCAAATACGAGGGCGTGGCCCAAAGCTATCTGCAGATCGCAGGGCGCTGGCGGACCCATGTGCTTTACGCGTCCCTGCGGATGGACCGGCGCGGGCGCACTGACGTGGGCTGAGGCCGACATGCAAAGGCCCATGATTGCATAGGGGCCTTGACATGCGCTTTTCAGTTTAAGACCCTCGACCGCGTGTGGTGAGTTTTGTTGCAAGGAATGTTGCATGGCCCTGTGGTTTGCCCATGCGCGATACCTGTCCCGTGATGGACAGCAAGCGCAATCAGACTGGGCCATCGAAGCACAGACCGAAGTCCAGGCTCACTCCATCTTGCGCTCCAGCCTGATCAAGGACGGCCGGTCGCTGATTGACGCAAAAATTGCGCCACTGGATCCTGGTCAGCAAAACCAGGCAGACCTGGCGCAAGGCGTGGGGATCTCCACAGTTCTGCGCGAAAGCACTGCGGGCATATCGCAAAGCGGCGCCACGCGTGTGCAGTTGCGCCCGGCCCACCGTGCATCGGATGACACCCCGGATGGGGCGCCGCGCTGGATCGCGCCGCAGCTATGGCATGCACTTTTTGCACAGCAGGGCACGGGGCGGGTTTACGCGCTGATCGAGGCGGCCCGCTGGATGGGCGCGGATGACGATATCGCCCAGGCATTGACGCAAGCTGATGTGCCGGGCGTCTGCCTTTTCGATCTGGATGAGGAATCGCCGCTGGCACCTTATGCACCTTGGCTGATCGATTTGACGTTGGCGCACCAGGACAATGCGCACCCGCCGTCGGATATACATCGGACTTTATTCGCGACCCTTGCCAATGCGGGGCAGTGCACCTTCCTGCGCGCTGACAGCGATCTTGTCGCGATGCGGCAGGCCCTGCGCAAGTTGACGCGTCTGCGCGACCTCGACGATAAATGGTATTACTGCCGCTTCTGGGAACCCGAATTCTTCCTGTATTTCATTCTGTTTCTCGAAAAACGGCAATTGTTGTCCCCGCTGGAAAGCCTGCGTGGTTTCACGGTGATCATCGAGGGTGAAATCGCGTCTGCCGATACAGCGCTGGCGGCCTGTGCCCTTGCCCCCCCTGACAGGGCAGGTGATCTGGCCTTGGTGTTCGATGCTGGCACAGCCATGGTGTCGCTGGCCCATGCGCGACAGCTTGAACGCAGGTTCAAGCGCGGCTGTGCGCCGCGCCAAGTCTACAGGCTGGCGCGCGCGCGTTTGTCACTCCGCGGCATGGATTACGCGGTGGTGCGCAAATGTACCGACATTGCCTATGCAATCCATGCCCATTACGGCGCTGATGCCGCGACGATGCTGAACGATCGCATCGCGTCACGCTGCGCACCGGCAAAGGCAGGTGCAGCAATTTTTCTGGAAGTGCTGCACGGACAGTGCATGTTTTCCCTTGTTCATGATATAAAACCGCATCTTCTGCGCAGTGAAGTGGAGTTCTAGTGTCATGTCATCATCAGTAGCAGAGGACGCGCAAGACGCCGCTGGCATATCACAGAGCAGCGACACGCGCGGGGCTGGCGGCAGTTCCGAAGGAGGGTCGACCGCCTCGCAGGGGGGCAGCCTCGGCAGCGGCTCTGGATCGGCCGGCAGTCGCGGGTCCGAGGCTTCGGGCTCAGGCTCAAGCGCCGAAGGAACAATGGCGGCCGATCGCGCGGATCGTGAGGCCCGCACCTGTGCGACATGCCCTGAATGGCGTTATGAAATGGGCATCCGGCAGCTGGGTAGCGTTCCATACGTTTATTCATGGCACCATCTTTTCGTTCTGGGCTGGAATCGTAGCGGTGCGACGGGCATCATCTCGACCTATAGCGCATTCCCATCCGTTGACGGTGATCCGGGTATCGCGGGACCGATGTTCGGTGCCATGCAAAGTGATGCGACAAAGTCTGTCGAAGAGGGTCATGAAGCCGACCCGGATGACCCTGAAGACATGGGGTATCTCAAGTTCACGTATTTTCCGAATTATTGGCGCAGCGGTGAATATTCGCCAACGAACCGATTTGTAACGCTGGCAGATCAAGACGAAAACCTTCACACGCCTTTGATCAATGCTGGGATCGCGATTGACGAACGCCGGATCCGCTATGTTGCGACAGGCCCCAACAGCAACTCTTTCGCGATGTCGCTGGCCGAGCGTGTCGGCCTTCCGCGCCGCAAGCCCAGCGGCGATGCGCCCGGTTCGGGAATGAGCCTGTGACCCGGCGCGATCACCTTGCCTTCATGCTGTCGGCCTGTCTGGCCCTGCTTGCGCCCAACCCCGGAGATGCCATGGCCGACCGATTGCCACAACTTGCCGTGACCGACAGCGTCGAAGAACTCGAGGTGAAATTGCAATCTGCCCTGGCGGGTGTTGCGCTTGACCAACTGGAGCCGGTTCTGTCATCCATGGGCGCCCGAAACATCGGCATCACGCTTGAAGATACCCTGTCCGAACCTGCCCCCGTGATGGCGATTTTCGGGTTGCGGCGGGGTTTTCTGCGCAATGATCGCCGCGTGCAGGTGTTCATCGGAATGGACGCCGCGCGGCGGCTGGGTCCGGTCACATCGGTCGAGACTTTTGCAAAGTGACCAGCCCGAGATTGCGCCTTACTCTCGAGATGGGCCTCGACGCGATCACCGGCGCCTGCGAGGCCAATCTGACGGGCGTGCATGCCGTCCAGCTGGTCGGCTGCATCGACCACCCTGCGGAAGATGTGGATGTGATCTGGCTGGCCGATGGGACGGCCGTTCTTGCTATTCGGCTCTGGCAAGAGGTGGAGCCACCCTTCCGGCATGCCGTGGCCGTGATGACGCTGGAGTTTGCCAATGGTGCGGTTGACGCGATCAAGAATGTTGCCCGCCGCAGCTTCGGGGCGTGAACCTTTGTCCAGGGACATGGCGCGCATTTGTCACGACGGATGAAAGCACTAAGCTCATCACGACAAAAGGAGGATGCCCGATGGTCCGATTGACATTTCCCCTTGCACTCACCTTATCAGCACTTGTTGCGGCCCCCCCGGTCACGGCACAGGACCGCAGACCCAGCCATTGCATTGCCGTTGCCCAATCGGCGCCCGGCCTTGAATACCTCCACAAGGCCAGTTTCCGTGATCCGCTGCCCGATGACACGGTGCGGATCAGCTATGTCGCCCATGCCTCGTTCCTGATCCAGACCGAAGGCGGGCTGAACGCGGTGACCGATTTCACCGGCTTCATCGGCAATGTCGACCTGATCCCGGATGTGGTCACCATGAACCACGCCCATTCCACCCATTGGACTTCTGCGCCGGACCCCGCAATTCCCCATGTGCTGCGCGGCTGGGGCGAGGAATTCGGCGCCGGCGTCGAGCATCACCTTGATCTTGGCGAGATGCTGGTGCGCAATGTCTCGACCGATATCCGGTCTTTCGGCGGGGTCGAGCCGCGCGGCAATTCGATCTTCATCTTCGAGGTGGCGGGCCTGTGCATCGGTCACCTGGGCCATCTGCACCAGGAACCCAGCCCCGAACAATATGCCGCAATCGGGCGGCTTGATGTGGTCATGGCGCCGGTCGATGGCGGGCTGACGCTGGACATCGAGACGATGATGCGGGTCATCGGGCGCCTGCGGTCGTCGGTCGTGATCCCGATGCACTGGTTCGGCGAGACGACCCTGCGCGCCTTCATCGCCGGGATGAGCGACCAGTTTGCCGTGATTGACGAGGGGGCAAACCAGCTGGAGCTGTCCCTGCGCGGCTTGCCACGCCAGCCCACGATCGTGCTGTTGCAGCCCGCCTTGCTGCGCGAGGACGACTAGGCGCCGCGCGCACTGGACGGCAAGTGGCGGCGTGATAGAACCATGCACATGACGCTGAACCCCGCCACACCCGATTTCGCCCGCGCCCTGCGCGATCATCTGCCCGCCCGCGCCTTCCGCGAGGTGACGCCCGCCTACCTGGAAGAGCCGCGCGGACGATGGGCGGGGCATGCCGGGCTGGTGATCGCCCCCGAAACGACAGCCGAGGTGGCACAGGTCCTGCGCGCCTGCAACGCGGCCCGGATCGGTGTCTTGCCTTATGGCGGGGGCACGGGTCTGGTGGGCGGGCAGATCATGCCGGATGGGCCCGCGCCCGTGTTGCTGTCCATGGAGCGGATGACCGCCATCCGTGCGGTCCATGCGGATGAAAACGTCCTGATCGCCGAGGCGGGCGCGATTCTCTCCGATATCCATGACGCGGCCGAGGGCGTGAACCGGCTGTTCCCCCTAAGCATCGCGGCCAAAGGATCGGCCCGGATCGGGGGAAACCTTGCGACCAATGCGGGGGGCGTCAACGTGCTGCGCTACGGCAATGCGCGCGATCTCTGCCTCGGGCTTGAGGTGGTCTTTGCCGACGGGCGCATCTGGAACGGGTTGTCGCGGCTGCGCAAGGACAACATGGGCTATGACCTGCGCCACCTGATGATCGGTTCCGAGGGGACGCTGGGCGTGATCACGGCGGCCAGCCTGCGGCTGGTGCCGCGCCCGGCCGGAGAGGGCACGGCGATGATGATCGTGCAAAGCCCGGCTGCGGCACTGGGCCTGCTGTCACTGGCGCGCGATCTGATGGGCGAGGGGATCAGCGCCTTCGAGCTGATGCATGCAAACGGTCTGCATTTCCTGGCCCAGACCCTGCCGGACATCCGCCAGCCCTTCGATCACGCGCCCGAATGGTTCGTTCTCATCGACGCAGGCCTTGCGCATGGGCTGGACCCTGCCGCCGCGCTGGAAACCCTGTTTGAGCGGGCGCATGACGCCGGCCTCGTCAGTGACGGGCTGATCGCGCAGAACGCGGCGCAGCGTCACCAGTTCTGGGAGGTGCGCGAACAGATCCCCGAGGCGAACCGCCGTATCGGATCGGTCTCGAGCCATGACATCTCGCTGCCTGTCGCGCTGGTGCCGGAGTTCATCACGCGGGCCGATGCGCTGATCGCCGGGATCGGCGCCTTCCGCGTCAATTGCTTTGGTCATCTGGGTGACGGGAACCTGCATTACAACGTCTTCCCCATGCCCGGAAAGACGCGCGCGGATCACATGGCCGAACGCGACCGGGTCAAGCACGACCTGCATGACCTGGTGCACCAGATGGGCGGCTCGGTCAGTGCGGAACACGGGATCGGCCGTCTGAAGATCGACGATCTGGAACGGTATGGCGATCCGGTGAAACTGGCCGTGATGCGCCAGATCAAGGACACGCTCGATCCCAACGGAATTCTCAACCCCGGTGCTGTTCTGCGCCAGGCCTGAGATCTTCTTGCCGCAAATATCCTCGGGGGGAGTCCCGCAGGGACGGGGGGCAGACAGCCCCCCCTCTTGCGATCAGCCAGGCGTCACAGCCCCTCGAAGGCGCAAAGTGCGTGCACCTCCATCCCAAGCGCCTCAAGCCGTTTGCGACCGCCCAGGTCCGGCAGATCCACGATGAAGGCACAGCCCACGATCGCACCGCCCAGCCGTTCCACCAGGCTGATCCCGGCCTCGGCCGTGCCGCCAGTGGCCAGCAGGTCATCGACGATCAGCACGCGCTGGCCGGCCTGAATGGCGTCGTCATGGATCTCGACGATGGCCTCGCCATATTCCAGCTTGTAGTCCTGGCTGATCGTCGTGCCGGGCAGTTTGCCCTTCTTTCGGATCGGCACAAAGCCGGTGCCAAGCTGATGCGCGATGGCGCCACCCAGGATGAAGCCGCGCGCCTCAAGCCCCACGACCACGTCGATGCGCTGCCCCGCGTAGGGGTGCAGCATCTGGTCCACCGCCATGCGAAAGCCGCGCGGATCGGCGAAAAGCGTGGTCACGTCGCGGAACAGGATCCCTTCATGCGGGAAATCGACGATGGTGCGGATGTAATCCTTGACGGTTTTCATGGGGGCTCCGGGATGCGCTGTGATGCTCAGTGCTATAGAACACGACCCGCCACCGCATCAAGGCGGGCCAGCAGGGCGGGGTCGCGCCGGTCGGGGGCGGTCATGATCGCGTGTTCCAGTGCCCGGTCGCAGCCATGCGGGCAGGGCGCGCGTTCTGCGCCCAGTCGTGCGGGCAATCCTGCGACCAGCGCGCGGGCATGGGCGGCGTTCGCACCCAGCGTCGCGATGACCTGGGCAACGTCCACCTCGTCATGGTCGGGGTGCCAGCAGTCGTAATCGGTGACCATGGCGACACTGGCGTAGCAAAGCTCGGCCTCGCGGGCCAGTTTCGCCTCGGGCATGTTGGTCATGCCGATGACGTCGCAGCCCCAGGCCTCGCGGTACATGCGGCTTTCGGCCAGGGTCGAGAACTGCGGACCTTCCATGGCAAGGTAGGTGCCGCCCTCATGCACCGTCACACCGGCGGCGCGGGCCGCATCGGCGCAGGCAGCCGACAGGCGCGGGCAGGTGGGGTGGGCCAGGCTGACATGGGCCACGCAGCCCGATCCGAAAAAGCTTGATGCGCGGCCCACGGTGCGGTCGATGAACTGGTCCACGATGACGAAATCGCCCGGCGCCATCGCTTCGCGGAACGAGCCGCAGGCGCTGACGCTGATCACATCGGTCACACCCAGCCGTTTCAATGCGTCGATATTGGCGCGGTAGGGCACATCCGAGGGGGCATGGACATGACCGCGCCCGTGGCGTGGCAGAAAGGCCATGGGCACCCCGTCCAGCACGCCGGTCAGGATCTGGTCCGAAGGCATGCCCCAAGGGCTGGTGACGCTGACCCATTCGGGGTTTTCCAGGCTGTCCAGCTGGTAAATGCCCGATCCGCCGATGATCCCGATCCGTGTCTGCATGGGCCTGCCCGTTCCTTGCTGTCCTGCGTTGCCGTCAGGTTACCCCCTCCGGCGGGGGCCGCAAGCCGTGATTGCGCCCGTGATCAGTCGTCGGGGCGGCTGAGCGCAAAAAGTTCGGTCACGACCGAATAGTCGCGATAGCCCAGCCGGCTGAGCGGGCGGAAGGTCGTGACGTCAAACACCCCGTCGACCAGGCAATCGTCGCGCATGTGCACGCCCGTCACCTCGCCCAGCACCAGGGTGTTGCCCTCGCCCTCAAGGGTCACGATCTGCGTCAGGCGGCATTCCAGCGCCGCGGGCGCACCGGCCACGCGGGCGCAGGCGATGGTGGTGCATTCCGCGCGCGTCAGCCCGGCATGGTCGAATTCGGACTGGTGGGCGGGCAGCGTCTTGGACGAGGCGTTCATCGCATCGCGCATGGCGAATTCCACGATATTCACGCAGAACACCCCGGTTTCGATGATATTGGCAACCGAATCCTTGGTGCCGTCACGATCGGGCTTGGTCCCGGTCGAGGCGAACATCACCTGCGGCGGCGTATAGGCGACAGCGTTGAAGAAGGAATAGGGCGCAAGGTTGTCCACGCCGTCATGCCCGCGCGACGAGATCCATCCGATGGGGCGCGGCGTCACGATGGCATTGAACGGGTTGTGCGGCAGTCCGTGGCCGTCCTTGGGTTCGTAGAACATCAGGTCCCTCGTTTATGTCGCCTTCGGCGTTGCTTGTGGTTTGTGCCTGACCTAGCGCCATGTTAGGGGCGTTTCCACCTGAAACTGGAAAAGACGCGCGAGGACTGGCCCAGGTGTTCCAATTGTCCGAGGAAACATCCGCCGACTGGTGGGAGGTCGAGGCGCTTTATGACTTGTGTTTCGCGCCGGGCCGCGAGGCGCTGTCATCCTACCGCCTGCGCGACGGCGTGCCGCCGGTGCCGGGCCTGTCGCTTGTGGCGCGGGATCGCGACGGCATCCTGGCCGGGGCGATACGCTACTGGCCCGTGCGTGTCGGCGACAGCCCCGCATTGCTGCTGGGGCCGGTCGCGGTGCATCCCACCCGGCAGGGCGAGGGGCTTGGCGCGCTGCTGATCAAGGACAGCCTGGCGCGTGCGCGCATCGCTGGCTGGGACCGGGTCATGCTGGTAGGGGATGCACCCTATTACAACCGTTTCGGTTTCTGGAAACTCGAAGGGGTCGAGATGCCGCCGCCCACCAACCCGGACCGGGTGCTGGGGCAGGATCTGAGCGACGGCGCATGGCAGGGCGTCAAGGGCCGCGTGACCCGCTGGGTCGGGTGATCCACAGCCCATTTGCCTGAGCATGGGTGCTTGAACCTTGGGCCGCTGCATCCAATCTATCATGCAACCGCTGCAAGGATGGCCCGATGACAACGCATTCGCTGATCCCCGTCGATGTCGACGCCACGCTGGACAGGCTGGCCCTGCGCCATGCGCGCGCGGGCGGGCTTGGCATCCAGGTGCTGAACCTGATCGGCAGCCAGACCGAAACCCTGCTCGAGCGGTTGCCGACCCCGGTTCGCGACCGGCTGGGCGAGGGGACAGAGGCCGCGCTGCATTGGGCGATGAAGGCCGCGCAAAGCTCGCGCGGGGTGGTCGGTGATCAGCCCGGATGGATGAACACCGCCGTGACCACGGCGATGGGGGCGGCGGGCGGCTTCGGCGGGTTGCCTTCGGCGCTGGCGGAATTGCCGATCACCACCACGATCCTGTTGCGCGCCATCCAGGGAGTTGCGGTCGAATATGATTTCGACCCCGCCGCCGAGAATGTGCAGTTCGACTGCCTTCAGGTGTTTTCTGCCGCCGGTCCTCTGGCGCGTGACGATGGGGCGGACCTGGCCTTCATCTCGACCCGGCTGACGGTGACGGGGCCCGTGCTGCACGGCCTGATTGCCCGTGTCGCGCCGCGCCTTGCGACCGTGCTGGGCCAGAAGCTGGCGGCGCAGACGGTGCCCGTGCTGGGGGCGGTGGCGGGGGCGGCCACGAACTACGCCTATACCAGCTACTACCAGGAAATCGCCCATGTGCATTTCGGCCTGCGCAAGCTGGCGATCGACGGGGATGTGCCGCAGGCCGAACTGGCGCAACGTCTGCGCGAGCGACTGGTGCGCCAGCCCGTCCGGCGCTGAACCTGATCGGCGCTTGCCCTGTCTGCCCCTTTTCGGGACACTGGGCGCAGAACCGCAGGAGGAGCGCAGGCATGGACATCACGAAAAACGGGGCACGGCCCTCGGGACGGGGCGAGGCGGCCTATTTCACGGGCCATGTGCGGATGGAGCCGGTGATCACGGCACCGGACCCCGCCCGCCTGCGCGCGGTCAGCGTGACCTTCGAGCCCGGCGCGCGCACGGCCTGGCACACGCATCCCTTGGGACAGACGCTGCTGGTGCTGTCGGGCCTGGGGCTGGCGCAAAGCGAGGGGGGGGCGGTCCGGGAAATCCGGCCCGGCGACACGGTCTGGTTCGCGCCCGGCGAAAAGCACTGGCACGGTGCGGCACCGGGCAATGCCATGACCCATCTGGCGATGCAGGAGGCGCTGGACGGCTCTGCCGTGACCTGGATGGAACATGTCAGCGATGACGACTACACGCGCCCGGCCGAAGGCTAGGGCACGATGCTGCGGGTCGGGCTGATCGGGCATGGGGCCATCGCGCAGCATGTGGCGCAGCGCCTGCCGGGGTTGGGGGCGTCGCTTTCGCTGGTGATCGCGCGGGCGGGACGTCACGACGCGGCCCATGCCGCGCTGGGTCCCGTCATGTGCCGCGACCGCATCGGGGATGACCTGCCCGACATCATGGTGGATTGCGCGGGCCATGCCGGTCTGGCGCAGCACGGGGCCACGGTTCTGCGGGCAGGTGTGCCGCTGATCACCGTGTCGCTGGGGGCGCTGGCCGATGCGGCGCTTGCCGCCGGGCTGGAGCAGGCGGCCCGTGATGGTGGCACTCGCCTGATCCTGTGTTCCGGGGCCATTGGCGGGCTTGATGCCCTGCGCGCGGCCCGGATGGGGCGGCTGGATGCCGTGACCTATGAGGGGCGCAAACCGCCGCAGGGCTGGCTGGGATCGCCGGCCGAGGCGGTGCTGGATCTTGGGGCGCCCATGACGGCGGAGGCGGTGCATTTCGACGGGGACGCGCGGCAGGCGGCGCTGCGCTATCCCAAGAACGCCAATGTCGCGGCGGCGGTCGCCCTGGCCGGGCTGGGCTTCGAGGGCACGCAGGTGCGGCTGATCGCGGATCCAGCGGCGCAGGGCAATACCCATGCGATCACGGCGCGCGGTGATTTCGGCGAGATGCGGCTGACCATCACCGGCCGGACCCTGCCCGGAAATCCGCGCACATCCGCCCTTGCCGCGATGAGCGTGCTGTCAGCCCTTGCCGATCACGCGGCGACGATCCGGTTCTGACACCGGACCGCGGGCGGTTCAGCCCTTCTTCTTGGCCTCTGCCGCAGCTTTCATGCGGGCCAGCAGTTCGGCCTTGGGGGCCGCCTTGCCGTAAGGGTTCTTGTCGGTTCCCTTCTCGTTGTGTTCCTTGTGGCGCGGCATGTTCTTGGCCGACTTGTTTGCGCCCTGTTTTCCGTAATCCATCACCGTGCCCTCGACTGTCTGGGGTGTTGCCTGCTCATGCACCACGGCGCGGTTTTGCACAAGGTCGATGCATTGGGCGATCAGGGGTGGAACATCGCGCGCAATTGCCCAAGACTGCCCCCCGGAGCAGGAGGAGGAGACCGCGATGACCGAGGCTTGGGTAGGTGACGACGACCGGCGCGTGACCCGCGCCGCGCTTGAGACGCGGGCGGCCAAGGGGGCTGGGGCCATGCGCGCACAGGGTCTGGCCGAAGATACGCCCGTCGCGGTGATCATGCGAAACGACCTGACCCAGCTTGAGGTGATGCGCGCGGCCGCCCATGCGGGCGTGGTGATCGTCGCGCTGAACTGGCACGGTGCCGCCGAAGAGGTGGGCGCGATCTGCGAGGATAGCGGCGCAGGGACGGTGATCATCCACCGCGATCTGATCGCCGCGTTGCGCCCGGTGCTTGATGGGCGGCAGGTGATCGCCGTCACGCCGGGCCCGGCGCTTTGCGCAGCCTACGGGATTTCACCCGCCGCTGCCGCGGACGCGCCGGATTGCGCGGAATGGGCCGACCTGGTCGATGCCGCCGAACCCCTGTCCGAAAAGGCGATGACGCGGCCCTTGATGCGCTACACCTCCGGCTCGACCGGCAGGCCCAAGGGGGTGCGGCGCGCCAGCACCGGGGCACGGCGGGATTTCGAACCCGTTCTGCGGCAGGTGGGCGACGAGATGATGCGCCTCTCGGCTGGCGACCGCTTCTTCACCGCCGCGCCGATCTATCACTCGGCCCCCTCGACCCTGACGGCGGCGGCGCTGGTCACGCCGGGCGTCTGCGTGCATGTCGCCCCGAAATTCGACCCCGAGGCCTTTCTGGAACGGATCGCGCGGGACCGGATCACCCATGTCTACATGGTCCCCACGATGATGAGCCGCCTGTTGAAACTGCCCGAGGCGGTCAAGGCGCGGCATGATCTGTCCTCGGTCCGGTTCGTGGTGTCCACCGGGTCGCCATGGCCGCATGACCTGAAGGTGGCGATGATCGACTGGTGGGGGCCGGTGTTCTGGGAAAGCTATGGCGCGACCGAGATCGGGTTCATGACCATGGTGTCCTCGGCCGAGGCGCTGGCGCGGCCCGGAACGGCGGGACGGATGCAGATGGGCGGCACGGTGATGATCCTTGATGCCGAGGGCACCCCGCTGCCGCCGGGACAGGTGGGCGAGATCCACGCCCGCATGGATGTGTTCGGGGGCTTTGACTATTCCAACGATCCCGCAGCACGGGCGGCGGCGGAAAAGCACGGGCATTTTTCCGTGGGCGATCTGGGCTGGCTGGACGCGGACGGGTTCCTGTTCATCACGGATCGGGCAAAGGACATGATCATATCGGGCGGGGCCAACATCTTTCCCGCCGAGATCGAGGCGGTGCTGATCCGCGCGCCCTTCATCCGCGATGTGGCGGTGTTCGGCGCGCCCGATCCCGAGTTCGGCGAGAAGGTCGTGGCGGCGGTGGAGCCGATGCCCGGCTGGACGCCTGATGCCGCCGAGGTCATGGCCTTTCTGGAGGGCAAGCTGGCCCGCTTCAAACATCCGCGCAAGGTGGATTTCCACGCGGCCCTGCCGCGCGAGGACAGCGGCAAGATCTTCAAACCCCGCCTGCGCAAGCCCTATTGGGAAGGCGTAGGCCGCAAGATCTGAGGCCCGTCAGGACGGCCCCGGCCCCCCGTCCCATGATGGGACATTTCGTGGGGTTTTTGTTTTCAATGGGTTGCGGGGGCGCGTTTACCGTTTTTTATCGGATTGAGGGGGATGGCGCGTTTTTCGTGTTCAAGGTTGGTGATGGTTCGGGTGGGGTACAGCCATTCGCTTCATCATCAACGCATAGCTGCTTTGCTGGGCGGAGCGGGAGGTCGAGATATCCACATAATGTCTTGATTTCAGGCGCACCTGTACGCAACTATTTGGCTTGGTGATGTTGTGATTGTTTGTGGAAGCTCATGGAGGGGCCACACAAACGAAACACTGTGTAGGAAGGGAGTAATAACTGTTTTTTCGGGCCGCGCTAGATATAAGCGAAAAGAATGGACCGCCGAATAGGCGTTTCCTAAGTTGTGTCAGATTTGTTGCTGACACAGTTACTCCCGCAGTGTTTTACCTTAATAGCGAATGGTCAAAGCAAGAAACCATTCAAGGGTTTGGTTTGCACGTCGATAACCTCAACCCTATACAGCGCCGTATTCTTAAAGAGCATGATTTGCTCCCTGGCGACCCAAAATCTCTGGAAATGCCCGCGCTAGTGTATCTGATAGAAGGATCATGGGAGAAACCTGCAGATCCAGAAACAGGCGCCATGTCCGGTCTAGTCGTTCTAAAGAGAGAATTTGTGTTGTCGGCCTCGGAAGTGGTGCATCGGGCGCATTTAAGGGATTGTGGATTAAGCGCCCAGACCGCGATTCTTTGCCTCGCTGCAGTGGGTTTGGAAATCATGCTCCCGAATGTATCCTTCAACCTTGTGGCTGATGAGGAAATCGAGCGCATCAAGGAAGATCTTAAGGAAGAGCGACATCAATACCTAGACGCAGTGTCGACACTGGCGCAACAAACTTACGAACGTTTGAAAGACGGTGACCACAAAGACTTATTGCGGTGGGCCGAAAGCGAGGCGGCGTTTAACTTAGGGAAAGTCTGATCAACGGCCTCGGCTGCGCCGATATTGCCGCTTGAGGGCACTATGGGGCCAGACAAGCACCGTTTCCAGTGATTTTGGCGCTGTTTGAGCCGCCTGAGCGGCGTTGATGCCGATTTCCGACAAACTCGTCCTCATGCCAGTAGCCGTCGTCGGACGAGGAACAGGTTGCCGAGCGCGAACAGTGTGAACAGATGGGCCCGGTTCTTTGCCAAACCGCGATACCGCGTTTTCATGTGACCGAACTGCCGCTTGATGACCCGGAAGGGATGTTCGACCTTGGCGCGCACCATGGCGATGATCCGGTTGATCTCCTCGTCGATGGGGTCGAGCTTGCCGCCCTTGGGCGCCTTGCGCATCACACCCCAGACCTTGCCATCCTTGCTGAACGCAGCCTCGCGCTCGGCGCTGACATAGCCCTTGTCGGCCCAGACCGACTTCTCTTCGCCATGGAGCAGTTCATCCCAGACCCGGCTGTCATGCACCTTTGCGGTCGTGGCCTCTAGGCTGTGGACAGTGCCGCTGTCCACGTCGACACCGACATGGGCCTTCATGCCAAAATACCAGTCATTGCCCTTCTTTGTCGAAGACATCTCGGGGTCCCGCGCCCTGGCCTGGTTCTTGGTCGAAGACGGCGCATCGATAATCGTGGCATCCACCAGCGTGCCAGAGCGCAGCGTGATCCCCTTGTCTGCCAGATGCGCGTTCACTTCGGCGAAGATCACCTCGGTCAGCCCGTGACGCTCAAGAAGATGCCGGCAGTTGAGGATGGTGGTCTCGTCGGGGATGCGGTCATAGCCCAGTTCGATCCCAGCGAAGCGGCGCATCGCTTCACTGTCATACAGCGTCTCTTCGGCCATCGGGTCGCTCAGGGCGTACCAATTCTGTAGGAAGTAAATGCGCAGCATCGTCTCCAGCGGCATCGGAGGCCGCCCGCCCTTCGGCCCAACCTTCGGGTAATGTGGCGCGATCAGCGCAAGCAGCCGCCCCCACGGAACCACCGCATCCATCTCTGCCAGAAACTGCTCGCGCCGTGTGATCTTCTTCTTCATCGCGTCGCAAAGGCCGGGAATGGCGGGCTGTTTGGGCATGAACACGGTCTCCTTCGATCGATGCCCGCAGCCTACCACATCACACTGAAACCGGCAGGTTTTTCAGACTTTCCTTAGCCCCAAAGGCGAGGATCATAGAAGAGGCAACTTCTTCATTGGCAGCCCGCCAACTCCGTCAAGCCGGTTACTCTTTCTGGAAGGACGGGGTTCCCGCTATAGGCGCAGCCTACGTTGCTGGTGGCGTCGTGCCTGCTGGGGTAGTCGCCAGCCAAGCAGCATTAAAATCTCTTGTGGATTCAATCAGCACAGGGCGGTCAGAAAGGCTTCTGCCTGAGGTTTCGTATGCAATGAAAATCAGCAAAGCATTGTAGAATGGAAACTGGGCTTTTGACCACCGTACGCAATAGCCCTACTCTGAACATTTGATGCCGTGCGGTCGCCGACACGCGGGGGGGCGATGCGAGGGGTGTTCGGGGCGGTTTATGGTTGCCCGGTCATCGAACGGCGGTTCATGTCGCAACAGTTGCCAAATCGCCGCCCCGGGGGGCGGGTCGGCGATTGCGCGGCGGCGCGTGCCGCGCCTTGATTCCGCGCGGGGGGAGGCGCTGCACTTCCGGGGTGCCCCTCACCCTTGGCTGGCGAGGTATTCCATCACCGCAGGCCTTGCGGTTTCCTCGCCGCGGGCGCGGGCGGCATGGATCACGTCGCGCAGGCCGTCAAGGCGGGTGCGGCGCAGGATCGACTTGACCGGGCCGATGGAGGCGGGGCGCATCGAGAGCATGTCGAAGCCGATGGCGGCGAGGCATGCGGCCTCGACCGGGCGGCCCGCGTCCTCGCCGCAGAAGCTGAGCGGGGTCGAGGTGGCGCGGCAGCGTTCGACGATATTCTCGAGGAAGGTCAGGAAGCTGACATTCAGCGTGTCGTAGCGGCGGCGGACGCGCTCATTCTCGCGGTCGGCGGCGAAGAAGAACTGCTTGAGGTCGTTGCCGCCGATGGAAAGGAACTGCACCTCTTCGAAGAATTGTTCGGGGGCGAAGGCAAGGCTGGGGGTTTCCAGCATCGCGCCCACCTCAAGCCGCTCGGGCAGGGGATGGCCAAGGATGCGTTCACGCTCCATCGCCTTGTCCATCTCGGACTTGGCGGCCAGGTATTCGCCGTACTGGGCGACGAAGGGGAACATCACGGTCAACGGGCGACCATGGGCGGCACGGATCAGCGCCTGCAACTGCATGCGCATCACGCCCGGCTTGTCGAGGCCGACGCGGATCGCGCGCCAGCCAAGTGCCGGGTTCGGCTCGTCATTGGGCTTCATGTAGGGCAGCACCTTGTCCGACCCGATGTCGAGGGTGCGGAACACGACGCGCTTGCCCTGCGCTGCATCGAGGACGCGGGCATAGAGGGCCGACAGTTCCGAGCGTTTGGGCATCTGGTTGCGGACCAGGAACTGCAATTCGGTGCGGAACAGGCCCACGCCCTCGGCGCCTGATCCGGCAAGGCTGGGCAGGTCGGCCATGAGGCCTGCGTTCATGTGCAACCCGATCACGCGGCCGCAGGGGGTTTCGGCACGCTTGTCGCGGATCGAGGTATAGCGTTCCTGCGCCTGGGCCTGCATGGCGATCTTGTCGCGGAAGGCGGAGGCCACGGTTTCCTCGGGGCGCAGGTGAACCACGCCCTGATCCCCATCGACCATGATCAGGTTGCCGTTCAGCGCCTCGGTCGTGATGCGGGCGGCGCGGATCACCAGCGGGATCGCCAGCGCACGGGCGACGATGGCAGCATGCGAGCCGACCGATCCTTCTTCCAGCACGATGCCGCGCAGGCTGCGGCCGTAATCCAGCAGTTCGGCGGGGCCGATGTTGCGCGCGACCAGAATGGGATCGGCGGGCATTTCGGCGCCGGTATCCTTGCCCTGTCCGGTCAGGATGCGCAGAAGACGGTTCGAAAGATCATCAAGATCGTGAAGCCTTTCGCGCAGATAGGCGTCCGTCACCTGTTCCATGCGGTTGCGGGCGTTGGACTGTTCCTTTTCCACCGCCGCCTCGGCGGTCAGGCCGCGGGCGATGTCTTCCTCCATCCGGCGCATCCAGCCCTTGGAATTGGCGAACATCCTGTAGGCTTCCAGCACCTCGTTCTGGTCCTTGTCGCCTACGGTATTGGCCAGAAGGGCATCGACATTCAGGCGCAGCTGTTCCACCGCGCCCTGCAGGCGTTCCATTTCCTTGTGCGGATCTTCCGAGATCGGGTTGGTGACCACCACGCGCGGTTCATGCAGCCAGACATGGCCTTCGGCAGCACCTTCCTGCGCGGTGGTGCCACGGATCAGCACCGATTGCTGGTGACGTGCCGAAAGGGCCGCACCTTCGCCCTGGAAGGCGCCCAGTTCGGTCATCTCGGCCAGCACCATGGCGACCACTTCGAGGGCATAGACCTCATCGCCGGAAAACTCGCGCGCCTCGCGCGACTGCACGACCAGCACGCCCAGCTTTTCGCCCAGCCGCTGGACCGGCACGCCGAGGAAGGACGAATAGATCTCCTCGCCGGTTTCGGGCATGAAGCGAAAGCCCTTTTCCTGCGGGGCGTTGGCGGTGTTGATGATGCTGCCGGATTTGGCGACACGGCCCACGAGGCCCTCGCCCAGCTTCATGCGGGTCTGGTGCACGGCCTCGGCCTTGAGGCCTTCGGTTGCACAGAGTTCAAGCGTTTCGAGATCGCGGAACAGGTAGATCGAGCACACTTCCGTGCCCATCGAATCAGCGATCAGATGCGTGATCTTGTCCAGACGCGCCTGTCCGGCGCTGTCTTCGGCCATCGCGTCGCGCAAGCGGCGCAGCAGCTTGCGGCTTTCGGATTCGGTCTGTTCGGGCATATGGCCTGCCTAGTTCCCCGTTCCGTGCCGGCCCGCAGGTCTGATCCGCGGCCCGCAGGGGGCCACCGATCGCCTTGTCTCAGGCCGATTTTTCCAGTTCGAAGGCATCATGCAGCGCCTGCACCGCAAGTTCCATGTATTTCCTGTCGATGAGGACGGAAATCTTGATCTCGGAGGTGGCGATGACCTTGATGTTGACGCCTTCATCCGAGAGCGTCTTGAACATCCGCGCGGCCACGCCCGCATGGCTGCGCATCCCGATGCCCACGACCGAGACCTTGGCCACGTTGGTATCGGCCTCAAGCCGGTCGAACTTGATCAGCCCGGCCTCGCGCGCATCGTTCAGGGCCTTTTCGGCGCGTTTCATCTGATCGACCGGGCAGGAGAAGGTCATGTCGGTGACGCCGCCGGCATGGCCCTGGTAATTGGTCTCGGACACGTTCTGCACGATCATGTCGACATTGACGCCCGCATCGGCCAGCGGGCCGAAGATGGCCGCGGCGATGCCGGGGCGATCCTCGATCGTGACGAGGGTCATCTTGGCCTCGTCACGCGAGAAGGCGATACCGGAGACGGCTTTGGATTCCATGATAAGCTCCTCGTCGCAGACCAATGTGCCTGCAGTGTCGGTGGGTTCCTCGAACGAGCTGAGCACGCGCAGCTTGACGTTGTAGCGCATGGCCAGCTCGACCGAGCGGGTTTGCAGCACCTTCGCGCCAAGGCTGGCCAGTTCCAGCATTTCCTCGAAGGCGATCTTGTCCAGCTTGCGGGCCTTGGGGCTGACGCGGGGATCGGTGGTATAGACCCCATCCACATCGGTGTAGATGTCACAGCGTTCCGCATTGAACGCGGCGGCAAAGGCGACGGCGGTGGTGTCCGACCCGCCCCGGCCCAGCGTGGTGATCCGGCCCTCGGGCGAGATGCCTTGGAAGCCCGCGACGACCGCGACCTTCATGCCTTCGGCGAACTTGGCGTTGATGTTGTCGGTCGGGATTTCCTCGATCCGTGCGGCGGAATGGGCCGAGGTGGTGATCAGCGGCACCTGCCAGCCCTGCCAGCTGCGCGCGGGGACGTCCATTTCCTGCAACGTCAGGGCCATCAGACCGGCGGTCACATTCTCGCCCGAGGACACGACGGCGTCATATTCGCGCGCGTCGTAGAAGGGCGAGATTTCCTGCACCCATCCGACCAGTTCGTTGGTCTTGCCGGACATGGCAGAGACGATGACGATCACGTCATAGCCTTTTGCGACCTCGACGCCGACCCGCTTGGCGGCGCGCTTGATCCGGTCGAGGTTGGCGACGGAAGTGCCGCCGAATTTCATCACGAGAACGGGCATGGTCTGTCCTTGGTCGCAAGCTGCGCCCGCGTGTAATCCGTCACGGCCCTGCACGCAATATCAATCACGCCGGGGCTGGTGATCAGATGTCCCGGAATGTCCGCCGGTTCCGGGGCTGTGGTTGCGGCATCGCCTCGAACGATAGTCGACGGGCATGGCCTTGCGGGTTGCGGCATCGGGGGCGGCATCGTTAAGCTGGTGCGGGGGCAGGCCCCTGACCGCAGTGACACGAAGAAGAACAGGAGACCGGAATGACCACATCAGCCCTGCGCGCCGGGTTGCGCCCACCCGCACGTATCCGCGCGGCCCGCCAGCTTGCTGCGGCCACCGCCATGGCCTTGATCTGTGCCGCGCCGGTTGCGGCGCAATCGGCCGATGACATCCTGGACGGGTCCGATCCCGGCGCGATCTTGGAAATCGCCCGCGGCTATGGCTCTGCCATGCTGGATGTGGATGGGGTGGGTGACCCCAAGATCAGCGGCCGCATCGACGGGCAGCCCTATGATGTCTTCTTCTATGGTTGCGACGATGGCGGCCGGAACTGCATGTCGCTGCAATTCACGACATGGTATATCGGCACCCGTCCCAGCGCCGAGGTCGTCAGCACCTGGAACGACGAGAACCGTTTCGGCACGGCCTACATCGATCGGGACGGCGACCTTGCGGTCGACATGGACGTGAACCTGTTCGGCGGTGTCACCCGCCGAAACCTGGATGATACATTCGACTGGTGGCGCGTGGTGCTGGACGAGGTGCGCGGCGATCTGGTCGACTAGCCTGCGGTCCATGTGGATGGATATTTGAGGCAAGAAGAAAAAGGCCGCGCGCCCCTGTCAGAAGGGATGCGCGCGCCCGTCCCATGTCTCAAAGCAGCCGGTGGTGTCCAGCGACAGCGCGTCGAAGCGCGCGGCAAGGCCGGTGGCGGACTGATCCACGGTGATCTCGGCGGCGCTGCCGCCCATGTCCGTCTGCACCCAGCCGGGATGGTAGATGCCAACCGCCATGCCGCGCGGTTGCAGGTCGGCGGCGAGGTTGCGCCCGAGGTTGAGGGCGGCGGCCTTTGAGGCGCGGTAGATATAGCTGCCGCCGGGCGCGCGGGTGTCGCTGCCCATCTGGGACGAGATGATGGCGATCTTCGGGGTGCTGGCGCGGGCCAGATGCGGCAGCAGCGCCTGCACCGCCAGGAACACGCCGGTGACATTGGTGGCGAAAGTATCGGCCCAGAGCGGGGCGGGATAACCGTCGTCAAGCCTGTGTCCCTTGTCGGCATAGATGCCCGCGTTGCAGATCAGCAGGTCCACGGGCGCCTTGTCCAGCGTTGCGGCCAGCCGCGCGTGGCCGGCAGAGTCGGTCACGTCGAGGGGGAGCAGCCCGTCGCCGCCCGCGCGCGAGGTGCCGGTGACCTGGTGGCCCTGGTCGAGGTAATGGGCGCGCAGCGCCTGTCCGATGCCGCGGCTGGCGCCGGTGATCACGATATGCATGGGCTGTCCTGTTCTGCTGGGGTCAATTGGTCTTGCGGCGGGGCATGAAGGGCAGGGGCGCGATGGGCACCCCGTCTTCGATCAGGCGGCGCGCCTCTTCGGGGCGGGCCTCGCCGAAAATGGCGCGGTCGGGCGCCTCGCCGTCATGGATGGCGCGGGCCTCGCGGGCGAAATCGCGGCCGACATAGTCAGAATGCGTCTCGATATGCTGGCGCAGTGCGGCCAGCGCCTGTTCGGCGGGGGTGGGCTGCGCGGCAAGCGGGGTGGGGCGCGGCTGATCGGGCTGGGCTGCGGGGGCTGCATCGCGGGCGGGGCGCACACGCGGCGCCATGACGGCCTTGTCCACCGAGGTGGCGCCGCAGATGGTGCAGCTGATCATGCCGGCGCGGGCCAGCTTGTCATAGGCCTCGGACGACTGGAACCAGCTGTCGAAGCGATGGTCATTGCTGCATTTCAGCGAGAACTGGATCATCTGGCCTGCTCTGCGGTCATCGCGCCATCTGCCCCGGGCGCTTGCGGGGTGCCATGGTGCCGCGGTCCACCGGAATGCGCCTGCGCCCTGACTGTATCCAGACATATAGGCTTGGCCCGCGAAATCAAGTCAGCGCCGCAGCCGTCGGGGATCGAAATGGCGGATGATCTGCGCCAGTTCGGGTTCCTGCACGGCCTTGGCGGCCTTCTTCTGGCTGAACCACTTGCGCCGCCGCGCCCCGGATTCGGGATAGTCCTCGGCCAGGTCGCGCACGCGCACGGGGTAGACCATGGCGACGCAGGGCAGCAGCGTGTCCGGGCCCAGCACCTTGGCGTAGGAGAACATGCCAAGGCAGATATCAACGGCCTGACCCTCGACGCCCGCTTCTTCCCAGGCTTCGGTCATGGCGGCGCGGGCGGGGGTGACGCCGTCCATCGGCCAGCCCTTGGGCAGGATCCAGCGCCCCGAGCCGCGGCTGGTCACCAGAAGGATCTGGGTCTTGTCCTTGACCACCCGGTAGCAGAGCGCGGCAAACTGGGTCCGCACATCGCTTTTATGCGCGACCTGTAGCCGGAGCGGCAGCTGCTTGATGCTCTGGACCGTCAAGAACCGGGGCCTTTCTGGATGGCGCGTGGCAGGAAGGCGCCCGGAGGGGCGCGTTGGGCAAGACTACAGCAGGCGGTGCGTCAGTTCCAGTATGTGACAGCGGGTGTTGCGATTTCATTTAAGGGGGGGTGCAAAGCTTTCATCAAGCCTGTCGTTCAGATTTAAGTAGGCTTGGCAGGAGGGTAACAGCCCCCTAGGCGCATAAGGATGTCATAGATAAACATATCGGTTTTGTGATGTTCGCTGAGAAACTCCCGCATTTGAGGAGTCTGAAAAACCGCAGGGTCGAAATGATAGCCGCTCTTGTTCTCGTGCGAGGGAACAGAACTGGCGTTGGCGGTAAGTCTTTCGATCAGCACATCTAACGTTCTCTCTGTCGCAACGAATTCATAGGCTTGCAAGCGGTTCAGGATGTCTTCTTCGGACAGTTGTGATGCGTCTTCTCCAAGCAATACACGCGATTGTTGGTTGAGAAATAGTCCGGGAAAAGACTTGAGGTTTTCAATTATGGCTAATGGTTCATTATTTGCTGAATTTCTAATCGTCTCTGATATCTTCTTGATGTTCTCTGGGTGTGAATTATAGAAACCTTCACCCTTGTGGAATATTTCGATTAACCAGTTGTAATGTGATGTAATTTGCTTGATCGGGTCTCGGAAAATCGAAAAATAAAGCATGTGCCGCGGTGAGCAGTTTGCAAGAAAGGATCTCATTGACGGAAATGAAATATGCCCAGAAACCCAATCCAAGTATCTGATTTTGTCTTTGGCGACTTGGGGGTTGCCAAGCCATTGTTCGATGTGATCTTGCCCAGACAGATGGGATTTTTGCAGATGATGATTTACAGTTGATCCGGCGGTTTTAGGTATGTGAACAAAAACAGTCAGCAAAGAGTGTTTTATTTTGAGAGTGTTTGTCGCCTTCATCAAATTAAACCTGCCTCGAACGCGGCGCGTTTCCAGCCAGTCAAATAGCGTCCGCCATAGGGTCGGGATACCAAAAGTGCCAGTAGTTCGCTGGCCTCGTCAGGTTCGATAAAAGTCGATATCCTGTTTATATCCTCAAGCGAGAAGATCCCGCGGTAAAGGCCGTCGTTTTTCACGAAGGGCAATCCTGTTTCTAGCAGGATGCAAGCGTTCTGATGCACTTGGCTGCCGGAGAGGAAACCTTCGCCCAGTTCCGCGACCACCAGATTGTGCAGGTCGTAAATGTTGATGTCTTCCGCTTTCAAGACATCCTTGATGTAGGTGTACAGGGCATCGAAATTCTCAAGGTAGACCTCTTCGAAGTATTCGTGTGACGACACTTCAACGCCTTTGGTAAATGCGCCGGGGTCCTCCTTGCGGATCGCATACCTGTCTCGAAATTCCACCGCTACATTTTTCAGTGATGCGCGTTTCCATGCGAATATTTTCGATGTCCTGACATTTGCGATTGCGAAATCCATCAACTCTCGATCTGTCTTGATCGCTTCAATATACCGAGACGCGCTGTAAAGTGCGACAAACTGATCAAGCCCTGTCACGCATCGTTTCAGGACTTTGGACAGTTTCAATTCACCATGTTTGATCACGGTGGGGCGAACATCCGTCAGCCGGTAGTTTTTCCAGTATTTCTTGAACAGTTTGTGCCGCAGAACAACTGATCCGATCGCGATGCAGAAGGACCCCATGTGATGCTCTATATCGAAATTCTCGGTGCTGCCGAGAACCTCGATATCGGATGTCATCATGTCTTCGAGAAATTTGGGGAGTCTCTTTTCCGAATAGAACACGCTGTCGTTCAGCATCAGGAGGCGAGGGCATGTCCCCTCCCATCGGCGGGTGAAGAGGTGCAGGAAGCCGGTCTTGTAGCTGCCGAAGTCGCGGCCGAAATTGGGGCGTTCGATATAGCAGTCGACGAGGCCGCGCAGTTCCTCGGGCTGTTTGAGCTTGAGGGTGTTGACACCCAGCACATAGATGCCCTGTGCCCTGGCGGTCTTGATCAGGCGGATCAGGTCGGGGCGCAGGCGGCCCTTCTGGTAGAGCGCCAGCAGCATGATGGGCTGGCCGTCATAGGCTTCCTCGAAATGGATTTTCGGTGATTTGCCGAGTGTTCTGAAGCGCTGATACTCGGACTGGGCGGTGACGATGGTCCGTGCACCCGGATAGAGCATGAAATTGAGAATACGGTTTATGAAAAACATTGATCTGCGCCACGGTATAAGGTGGCGCATACACCGCCACTGGTTAACAACGGTTTGGGTCTATCAGCCGCGCGCGAAATGCGCCAGAGTAAGATGACTTGTGCCGGATTGCTGCCCGCCCATTGGGGCCTGTTTTTCGGCAGGTGACGATTTTGTTTGCGTAACCCGTTTTGTTGTTTGCCCCCATGTCCCTGTCAGGTCCGATCGCCCATTCCCCTTTGCCCTTGACCGACCCTGCCGGGGCGGGCGCTGACCCCGTGGAGCGGGTCACGATCCTGATGGCGACGCGCGACGGGGCGGCCAATCTGGGGGCGCAGCTGGACAGTTTCGTGGCGCAGACGCATCCGCCCGCGCAGGTGATCGTGAGCGATGACGGATCGCGCGACGCGACGGTTGCGATCCTTGCGCGATTCGCGGCCGATCATCCGGGGCTGGGCCTTCGGATCATCGCGGGGCCGCAGCGCGGGGCGGCGGCCAATTTCCTGCATCTGTTGCAGGCGCTGCCCGCCGATTGCGGTCCGGTCGCCTTTGCCGATCAGGACGATGTCTGGCTGCCCGACAAGCTGGCGCGGGGGCTTCGCGCGCTGCGCGATGTGCCGGACGGGCGTCCGGCGCTGGTCGGTGGGCGCAGCTATGTCTGCGATGCGCAACTGGGGCGGCGGCGGTTGTCGCGCATGGCCCCGGATGCGCCTTCGTTCCGTCATGCGCTGGTGCAGAATTTCGCAGGCGGCAACACGATGATGCTGAATGCCGCCGCCGCGCGCCTGTTGCGCGATGCCGCCCCCGAGGCGGGGCGGATCGTGATGCATGACTGGTGGGCCTATCAGATCGTGTCGGGTGCCGGGGGGCATGTGATTTTCGATCGCGCGCCGCTGGTCCTTTATAGGCAGCACGGGGCCAACCAGATCGGGGCCAATGCCGGTTTGGAGGCCGCGCTGCGGCGGCTGGGCTGGTTGCTGAAGGGGCGGTTCCGGCGCTGGAACGCGATCAACCTGCGGGCGCTCGAGGCGTCGGCGCATCGGTTGACGCCGGACAACCGGGCGGTGCTGCGCGACTTTGCGTCGATGCAGCGCGCGGGGCTGATCCGGCGCATGGCCTTGCTGCGACGGCTGGGCCTGTTCCGGTCCGGGGTGTCGGGGCGTGTGTCATTGTGGATGGCGGTGCTGCTGGGGCGTGTCTGAGGGGCTGCTTATTTCATCAGGTCCTGATGGCGTTTGATTGCATCCTCGACATCGTCGAAGACCTCGATCCCCCGATCGTGCAGGACCAGGCCCGCATCGCAGAAGCTGCGGATGTCGGCCATGCTGTGGCTGACCATGATGGCGCTGGATTGGGCCATGCGGGCGCGGAACACCTCGCTGCTTTTCTGGCGAAAGCGGGCGTCGCCGGTCGCTGTCGCCTCGTCGATCAGGTAGGTGTCGAAGCGGATGCCCATCGAGATGCCGAAGGCCAGCCGTGATCGCATGCCCGCCGAATAGGTGCGCACCGGCATGTGGAAATGCTCGCCGATTTCGGCGAAGTCCTGCACGAAATCGGTCAACTCGTCGGTATCGACACCATAGATGCGGGCCACGAAGCGGGTGTTCTGCGCACCGGTCATGTCGCCGTGGAAGCTGCCGGAAAAGCCCACGGTGAAAGAGATCGTACCGTCGCTGATCACCCGGCCGGTATCGGGGCGCAGGGTGCCTGCCACGATGCTGAGCAGGGTGGATTTGCCCGCCCCGTTGCGGCCCAGCAGCGCCAGCGAGCGGCCGCTGGGCAGCGTCAGGTTGAGGTTCGAGATCACCGGGCGGTATTCGCCGCGCTTCCGCAGGATGAGCTTGTGGGGCGCTTCTTTCCCGTGTCGGGTATATCCAAGCGAAGTTGACGATCTGAGCGATGATGATCTGCTTGCTGAATTGGGGGTCGACGAGGATGGAACTGGTCTGTCTGAACTCCGCCATGTGCGATCGGCGTCAGAACGCCGCGAAGCTGAAGACATTGCAAATCGACAGCGCTGTGCTGACTTCATTGAGTTCAAACCGCTATTCGCAAAGGTTCAAGAAGAACTCGACGCGGGTCTGCGCCAGACAAGGCCGTTCGAACTAAAAGCCGAAATCCAGAAGAGCAGCTGGTTCATCGTGGACGGTCAGAAGGCATACGTCGCCGAAATGGGCGAAGTATTCACTAACGCTCAGGGACGCACCGATGGCCCCACAGGCAGTTCCCGCATGGCTCGGCATGCTGTTCA
The DNA here is from genome assembly GCF_048006315.1 of Seohaeicola sp. GTDB lineage: Bacteria > Pseudomonadota > Alphaproteobacteria > Rhodobacterales > Rhodobacteraceae > Seohaeicola. The sequence continues at coordinate 3,563,155 of NZ_CP180350.1, forward strand.
GCCCAAGCAGCGCACCACCGCCATCGACCAGCTGCGTTGGGCACAGGGCGCGCTAATAGGCCTGCTAGTGGGCGATGCGCTGGGGTCGCAAGTGGAGTTCCTTGACCCCGCCACGATCTGGGCTCGGCATCCGGGCGGCTTGCGCGACTTGCTGCCCGGCGGTACGTGGAACTTGCTGGCAGGGCAGCCGACCGATGACGGTGAATTAGCGCTGGTCTTGGCTCGAGCCTTGGTCGCCGGCGGAGGGTTCGACCGTGACCGTGTTGCGAAAGGGTATATCGACTGGATGGCCTCTGGCCCCTTCGATGTTGGCTCCACCACGGCTGAAGGCATCCACGCGCTAGCGGGCAGAGGCAAACCGAAATCTGTCAGTCAGGCCAACGGGGCCTTGATGCGGGTCGCACCCATCGGCATCGCAGCAGCGGGCTATCCGGCCAAAGCGGCGGCATGGGCTAGGCAGGACGCGGTGATGACCCACCCCCATCCTGTCTGCCAAGCAGCCTCTGCCGCCTTCGCGGCGGCTATCGCGGCAGGAGTGGCCGGGGCCAATAGCCACGCGATGTGGGCCGAGGCTTATGCATATGCGGGCGAAGACGCGGGCGGCGCGGAAATTCGTCAGGCACTGTTGGAGGCGCGAGAGGGACTTCCGCCCAACTTCACGCGCAACCAAGGCTGGGTTCTGATCGCCTTCGGCAACGCTTTTCATCGCCTGTGGTGTGCACAGGACTTTGATGAGGCGCTGGTCGAAACGGTCATGTCTGGAGGTGACACAGACACAAACGGGGCCATAACTGGCGCGCTTTTGGGGGCGGCCTACGGGCGCGATGCCATTCCGCAGGCGTGGCGGTCACAAGTGCTAGGCTGCCGCGCTGTCCAAAGAGCCGGCGTAATACATCCACGCCCGGTGACCTATTGGGCCGATGATGCGATGGAACTGGCGGAAGCCTTGATCACAAAACAGTAAATACAGCAAGAATTCTTTCCGGGGCTATTGTGGGGTCGATTAGTCTTCGACCCTACAAACGGTTTTTTTCGATCGGATACGACACTTATGCATCCAAGAAGTTCGGCAGTTCAGCCTTAGCGATGCGTAGCAATCAAGCGCAAAATTTATGGCGGGCTCTATGGTGGGTAGTAAAAATTGATCGCTTAAAAGCTGAATAAAATCAATGCTCTAAATAGGAATTTGGAGGCGGGTACCGGAATCGAACCGGTCTACACGGATTTGCAATCCGCTGCGTAACCTCTCCGCCAACCCGCCGCCGAGATGGCGATGCAACTAGCGGATATTCCGGGCCGCTGCAAGACCTCAGACGAGAGCTGCGGCAGATCGCACGAGGCGGCGCATTCTCGTTGCCCAGCCCCCGACGATGTGACAAAAGACGAAAGCAGAGACTGAACGGAAGAGTTTAGCTGATGACAGATTACGCCGCGCGCCGCACCACCATGGTGGATACGCAGGTCCGTCCTTCGGATGTGACGAAATTCCCCATCATCGAGGCGATGCTTTCGATCCCGCGCGAGGAATTCGTGCCCGACAACCGCCGCGAGGCGGCTTATGTGGGCGAAAATCTGGATATTGGCGCGGGACGCGTGATGCTGGAGCCACGCACGCTGGCCAAGATGCTGGATGCGCTTGATGTGCAGCGCGACGAGATGGTGCTCGATCTGGGCTGCGGGCTTGGTTATTCCTCTGCGGTGATCGCGCGCCTGGCCGAAGCGGTCGTGGCCGTGGAAAGCATCGAGGCACTGGCCTCCGAGGCGCAGGATATCCTGTCGCGGGAAGGTGCCGACAACGTGATCCTGCATCAGGGGCCGCTGGCCGAGGGTGCAGCACAGCATGGTCCCTATGATGTGATCGTGATCGAAGGGGCGGTCGCTGAACTGCCGGCCTCGATCCTTGATCAGTTGAAGGACGGCGGGCGCATCGCCTGCCTTTTCATGGAGGGGGCGCTGGGCGTCGTGCGCATCGGCTACAAGCTGGACGGCGGCATCAGTTGGCGGTTTGCCTTCAATGCCGGCGCACCTGTGCTGGCGGGCTTCGAGAAACAGGCAGCGTTCAGCCTTTGAATGGACAATGGGGGCGCGGCGGCAGCGCCCCAGACATCAGTTGACGGGATGAAGCGATGGCACGGATGACCAAAACCACGGCGCACAAGACCAGCAGCGGCAAGGCAAGACACTTGCACAGGTTCGTGGCGGGGGTGGTCGCCGGGATGCTGTTCCTCGGGGCGCCCGTGGCGGCCGTGTCCGAAACCCTCGCGGATGCCCTGGCAGGGTCCTACACGAATAGCGGTCTGCTTGAACAGAACCGCGCGCTTCTGCGGGCGGCGGATGAAGATGTGGCCGTGGCGCTGTCGGCGCTGCGTCCGGTCGTCAGCTGGGTCGGCGACGTGACCTACAACAAGGGCGAGCAACGAGCCCTGGCGGTCGGCAACCTTGTGCGCGAAACCGAAGAAACCACCGCGTCCCTGGGCCTGTCGTTCGAGATCGTTCTCTATGATGGCGGCCGGACGCGCATGGGCGTGGATATCGCCAAGGAATCCGTGCTGGCGACGCGCCAGTCGCTTCTGAGTGTCGAGCAGAGCATCCTGTTGCAGGCCGTGCAGGCCTTCATGGATGTCCGGTCCAATACCGAGATCGTGGCCCTGCGGCGCAACAACGTGCGCGTGATCACCCAGGAACTGCGCGCGGCGCAGGACCGTTTCGACGTGGGCGAAGTGACCCGGACCGATGTGGCCCTGGCCGAGGCGCGCCTGGCTGGCGCGAATGCGTTGCTGGCGCAGGCCGAAGGCGATCTGGCCGAGGCGCGCGCCTTCTACCGCTTTGCCGTGGGGCGTGATGCGAATGCGCTGGCCGCTCCGCCGGCCCTGCCGGCGCGGCCCGCATCGGTTTCGGCGGCGCAGGACCTTGCGATGCGCAGCCATCCCGACATCCTGCGTGCGCAGCACGAGGTGACCGTGTCGGACTTGCGTGTACTGGTGGCCAAATCGGCGGCGATCCCGACCGTGCGCCTTCAGTCGCGTTACGGGGTGACCGAAGATCTGAACAACACCGATTACAGCCGCAGCGGCAGCATCGGGATCGGCGTGTCCGGCCCGATCTACCAGGGCGGGCGCAATTCCGCGCTGGAGCGGCAGGCGATCAACCGCGGCACCGCGGCCCGTTCCGCGCTTTACGAGTCGACGCGGCGCGTGGCGCAGAACGTCAGCACGGCCTTTGCCCGTGTCGATGTGGCCCGTGCCGCGATCGAGGCCAGCGACCGGCAGATCCGCGCGGCCCGCACCGCCTTTGAGGGGGTGCGCGAAGAGGCATCTCTTGGGGCGCGCACCACGCTGGATGTGCTGAATGCCGAACAGGAATTGCTGGATGCGCAGGCCAACCGGATCACGGCGGTGTCGAACCAGTATGTGGCGGGCTACGGCCTTCTGGCCGCGATGGGGCAATTGACGGCGCAGAAGCTGCGTCTGAACGTGCAGGTCTATGATCCCAGCGCCTATTACAACCAGGTGCAGCGCGCGCCCAGCAAGATCAGCAGCCAGGGACGCCAGCTTGACCAGGTCCTGAAGTCTTTGGGAAGAGAGTAAAATACTTTCTATCTGTTGTGCGAACTGCTGGCAGAGGCTACACTTGCCACGAGGCGAGAGTGGTAATTCGACATGAGCGATCCTGTGACCAATGTGGCAATCGAGGACGTCTTGTCCTCCATCAGGCGGCTGGTGTCCGAAGATGCCCGCGTGCGTCCGCTTGGGCTGCGCGCCGAGTCTGAGGTGCCTGAGGCCTCTGCAGGCAAGCTGGTGCTGACGCCGGCGCTGCGTGTCTCTGCCCCCGCTGGTGACGACGCTGGTGACGACGCACAGGGCGAAGCACAGCAGGATGCCGCAACCGAGGCAGAGCCGTCCGCGGTCGATCAGGATCATTCCGAAGACGCGCCGACGCAAGACGCCGTGCAGGGCGACCTTTCCGATCAGCTTGCAGAGGATGATGCCCACCACCCCGCCGAGGTGGAGATGGCGCAGGACGGTGACGATGCCGCCATGGCGTGGGAAGACCATCTGGATGATGCGCGCGATACCGCGCCTCTGCGTCTGTCGGATGCGCTGGTGGCCGATATCCCCGAAGCCATGATCGACATGGCCGAGGAGGCGGGCGATGCGGATGCAGCGCCTGAGGACATGGTGTCCGAAGCGGCTGAAACCCATGACGCCTGGACGATGTCATCCCCGGCGCCCGAGGGTGGCGAGGCGATGATTGCTGATGTCGAAGATCCGGCTGCATCGGCGGATTTCGTCTTTGCATCGTCGCGGGATGCTGCGGGTTATGAGGATGCGACCGGACAGTCGGCGGCTTATGACGCTGCCGACGACGGCGAACCCGCAGCCAGCATTTTCCGCGACGAAGATACCATTCTGGACGAGGAAAGCCTGCGCGAACTGGTGGCCGAAATCGTCCGCCAGGAATTGCAGGGCGCGCTTGGCGAACGGATCACCCGCAATGTGCGCAAACTGGTGCGCCGGGAAATCCACCGGGCCCTGACAAGCCACGAGCTTGAATGACGGCCTGCCTGGGCGGTTCACAAACCTTTTTCATCGCATGATCTGAAACGAAAAATGCGCCCGTGAAAGGGCGCATTTTTCGCGACTGTGCCCCGCCGTCAGGCGGGGCCGGGGATCAGGCTGCTTCGGCCTGATGTGCGGCGTTGCGACGCTCGCTTTCTTCGCGCGACAGGGCGACCGAGGTGCGCACACCTTTGGCCACAAACTCCATCAGGCCGGCCACAACACGCTCGTTGGGGTCGATCCCTGCGCAGGACAGTACTTCACGGCCATCGCGCGAACGCGCCCAGCGGGCGATTTGCTCGGGGCCATTGCCGTATTTCTTGTCATCGGCGATCGCGTCATCCAAAGCTGCCAGCACAACGGCCGCAAACAGTTTGCGTGCACGGTTGCCCTGCTCATTATTGAAGGCGGTGCCGTCAACGAAATCCTTCATGATTCGTCCTTTGTTATTGCTCTTGCGTTTCTGGCGTGGCGCTCCTTATGACGGATCGGATCCGATTCGGATAGGCTGTTAAAACATGGCTGTCATGCACGGATTGCATGGCTTGTGCTCAATCTGCCTGTATTTCGTCTGCTTGCCACGCAGGTGAACCCCAGATATAGGTGCGCCCTGATATTCATCAACCTTCTGGTCAGGTTTACCCATGCCCAAAATCAACGGAAACGAAATTCGCCCCGGCAATGTGCTGGAGCATAATGGCGGTCTGTGGGCCGCGGTGAAAGTCGATCATGTGAAGCCCGGCAAGGGCGGTGCCTTTGCCCAGGTCGAAATGCGCAACCTGCGCAACGGATCCAAGCTGAACGAGCGCTTCCGCAGTGCCGACAAGGTCGAGCGCGTGCGCCTGGACCAGAAGGATCAGCAGTTCCTGTATGAGCAGGACGGCATGCTTGTCTTCATGGATTCAGAGACTTACGAGCAGATCGAACTGCCGGTCGATATCCTGGGCGAGCGTCGTCCCTTCCTGCAGGACGGCATGATGGTCCATATCGAATATTATGACCAGGAAGCGCTGAACGCGACCTTGCCGCAGAAGGTGACCTGCCGCGTGGCCGAGACAGAGCCCGTCGTGAAGGGTCAGACCGCGGCCAACAGCTTCAAGCCGGCGATCCTGGACAATGGCGTGCGCATCCTTGTGCCGCCCTTCGTCGGCCAGGATGAAGATGTGATCGTGAACACCGAACTGATGGAATATGTCGAACGCGCCTGAGGCGTCGCTGACGATCCGATGTGCAAAACCGCCCCGGCTGGGGCGGTTTTCTTTTTTGCGGTGCCGATGCTGCCGTGACGCAGCGTCATGCAGCAGATGCAATGCTTTCCGGGCTTTTCCGGGGGTCAGTCCTGCAAAAGCGTCACGTCGGCCGTGCCTGCCTGCATCGGCCCTGTGGCGCGGTCCAGTCGCAGATAGGCGATGCCCTGTCCGCCTGACTGGGTATAAAGGATGCCTGCCGGTTTTTCGCCCGCGGTGATCTCGGTGCCGACGGGGGCCGCGCCTTTGACCGCGACCCGCACCAGACCCTTGCGCAACTCGGTCTTGTGCTTCATCCGCGCGGTCACTTCCTGCCCCACATAGCAGCCCTTGCGGAAATCGACGCCATGCAGACGTTCGAAACCGGCCTCGAGGATGTAGGTTTCGGGCGTCAGTTCGATCCCTGTTTCGGGGATGCAATGGCGCACGCGGATGGCGTCCCAGTCGGTGCCGTCATCGCCCGTTGTGTCGCCGTAAAGCCGCCAGCCCAAGTCGGGGTGGCGCGGATCGGGCAGGGCGCCCGCGGGGGCGGGGCATGTGCCGCGCTGCAGGCAGAGCCCGGTTTCCGCGATCCGCACATCGGCGCGCAGCTTGTACATGGTCAGCCGCTGCGCCAGCGCGGGCCCAAGATCGGCATCCACGTCCAGCAGGATGTCGTCCCCATCGGCCCTGAGGAAGAAATCCGCGATATACTTGCCCTGCGGTGTCAGCATCGCGGCATAGACCAGCGCGCCGCGATCAATCCCGGCGATGTCATTGGTGATCAGCCCCTGCAGGAAATGGCGGGCGTCGGCACCGCTCAGGCGGTAGATGCGTCGTGTCATGGCTATGCGGATCCGGGTTCAGGCGTGATCAGGATATGGGGCGCGGTGGCGGGCTGCAACAGCGGTTAGCGGCGGCTTGCGTCGAATGCCACCTGAAGGGCGGCCGCGTCGTATTCATGGGCGATCCAGTCCTCGAACGCGATCGGGTCCTTGGCATGGCGCGCCTCATACCAGTCCAGCATCATGTCCAGTACGCCCGTCTTGGTGAATCGCAGGTGAATGTAGCGCGGCGACAGCATCCGGCGCGCGGCCTGCACATCCTGGCCCATCATCACCATCAGGTAAATGGCGCTGGCCAGGCCCGCGCGATCCGCGCCCGATTTGCAATGCATCAGGAAGGGTTTGTCGATGCTGCGGAAGGCCGCGATCAGGTTCTGCACGGCCTCGCGCGTGGGGGCGCTGCGCGAATGCAGCGGCGCACTGATCATGGTCATGCCGAGGGCATCGAGGCTTTCGCGTTCGAAGTGGAAGGCCCATTTCTCGGATGAGGCACGCAGGTAGAGGACAGTCTTGATCCCCATGGCGCGGTAGCGTTTCAGCCGCCAGTGGCCGGGCTGGTTCGAGCGGTAGACACCCGGCGCGATCTGGTCGAAATTGCTCCAGAGATGGCGCAGGATGGCGTGGTCCATGAACTGATAGGCCCAGAAGGCGCGACGCCTCTGACCGGGATCGGACAGGTCGCCTTCGGTCGGCAGCCGCGCAGGGCGGTCCCTTCGCAGCAGTCGGGAAAGCGGGTTCATCGTGATCCTTTGGCCTTTTCTCTGGGCGATGATGTAATGGCTTGGGGGCGCGCTGGCAAGTTTGCCGCCGGGGCAGCCCGCCAGAGATTGACGCCGCCCGGCAAGGGGATAGTGTCGCGCGGTCACGTTCTCGGAGATGCCACATGAGCCTTGCCCACGGTCGCCCCTATCTGGCCATTCCCGGCCCCTCGGTCATGCCCGAAGAGGTGCTGCGCGCGATGCACCGTTCCGCGCCCAATATCTATGAAGGCGATCTGGTCGCGCTGACCGACAGCCTGATCCCCGACCTGCGCCGGGTGGCGCGCACGGAACATGCGGCGACCTTCTACATCGGCAATGGCCATGCGGCATGGGAGGCGGCTTTGGCCAATGTGGTGGCCGCAGGTGACCGGGTGCTTGTCCCCGCGACAGGGCGGTTCGGCCATGGCTGGGGCGATATGGCGGCCGGGCTGGGCTGCGATGTGCAGGTGATCGACTTCGGCAAGCGGTCGCCCTTTGACCTGAACCGGATCGAGGACGCGCTGCGCGCGGACACCGATCACCGGATCAAGGCGGTGCTGGCCAGCCATGTGGATACGTCAAGCTCGGTGCTGAACGATATCGCGGGGCTGCGCGCGGCGCTGGACGCGGCGGGGCATCCAGCCCTGCTGATGGCCGATTGCATCGCGTCATTGGGCTGTGACCGGTTCGAGATGGACGCCTGGGACGTCGATGTGATGGTGGCGGCCAGCCAGAAGGGGCTGATGGTGCCGCCGGGCCTTGGTTTCGTGTTCTTCGGGCCGCGCGCCGCCGAAGCGCGCGCCCGGATGGAGCGGGTCAGCCGCTATTGGGACTGGGTGCCGCGCGCGAACCCCGAGTTCTTCTTTCAGTATTCGGGCGGCACGGCGCCGACCCATCATCTTTACGGGCTGCGCGCCGCGCTGGACATGATCCATTCCGAGGGGATCGAGGCGATCTGGGCGCGGCATGACGTGCTGGCCCGCGCGATCTGGGCCGCCTGCGAGGCCTGGGGGCAGGGTGGGCCGCTGGAGTTGAACATCGCCGATGCCGCGCATCGCAGCCGGGCGGTCACCGCGTTGCGTATCGGTGCGCCCTTTGGCACGGATCTGCGCAAATGGACGGAACATCAGGCTGGCGTGACGCTGGGCATCGGGCTTGGCATGGCGGAACCGGGCGATCCTGCGTGGCACGGGTTCTTCCGTATCGGCCATATGGGGCATGTGAACGCCCATATGGTCATAGGCGCACTGGGCGCGATTCAGGCCGGGTTCATGGCACTGGATATCCCGCATGGGCCGGGCGCGCTTGATGCGGCGGCGGGCGTGATGGCGCAGTGGTAGCGCCGCGGCGCCACCCGCGCGATCATTCGATCCCGCGGGCCTTCAGCCAGGCGCGCATCCAGGCGATTTCCTCTTCCTGGGCGGCGATGACGGCCTCGGCCAGCCTGCGCACCTCGGGGTCGGCCCCGTGTTCCAGCACGATGCGGGCCATATCGACCGCGCCCTGATGGTGCGGGATCATGCCCTGGATGAAGTCCACATCGGCATCGCCCGTGAAGGGGATCGCCATGCCGGAATGCATCGCGTCATTGGCAGCCTTGAAAGCCTGCGTTGCCGGGCTGTCATCGGTACTGGCCGCGCCATGGCCCATGGCGGCGTGGTTCATGGTGGAATGATCGGTGCTCTGGGCAAAAAGCGCCGTGCCGCACATGGCCGCAACAAGGGTGACGGGCAGAAGTCTCATGGGGGTGGTCCTGTGTGGAATGCGTCCTGGCGTCTTTATGGACCCATCCTGCCTGACCGGCTGTCACATTTGCGTCAGCCGCGGGCCTCTTGCAGGGCGTCGGGCAAGGCTGCGGCCAGCAGGTCCAGATCGGCGGGCGTGCCGCAGCTGATGCGGATGCAGCGGTTCTGGGGGGCGACGAAGGGCATGCGTACGAAAATGCCGCGCTTGACCAGCCCCTCCAGCACGCGGCGCGCCAGCGCGCCGTCGCCGCCGCAATCCACGGTCACGAAATTCGTGGCCGAGGGCAGCGGGACCAGGCCATTGTCGCGGGCGATCTGCGCGATGCGGTCGCGGGCTGTTGACACCTCGGCGCGCACATGGGCCATCCAGTCCTGATCCTCAAGCGCCGCCAGCGCGCCCGCCAAGGCCGCGCGGTTCATGCCGAAATGGTTGCGCACCTTGTTGAAGGCATCGATCAGCGGGGCGGCCCCCAGCGCATAGCCCACGCGCGCGCCGGCCATGCCGTAGCCCTTGGAAAAGGTCCGCATCCGCACGACGCGCGGATCGTCATGCGAAACGGGCGCGGCGGTGCCTGCGGGCGCAAGATCGATATAGGCCTCGTCCAGCACCAGCAGCGTGCCATCGGGCAGCGCATCGAGCGCTGCGGCGATGGCCGCACCCGTGTGGTGGCTGCCCATCGGGTTGTCCGGATTGGCCAGATAAACCAGCTTGGCGTCCACCTCGGCGGCTTTGGCCATCAGGGCGGCAGGGTCTTCGTGGTCGCCGCTGTAGGGCACCTTGTGCAGCACGCCGCCAAAGCCCGCGACATGGTAGTTGAAGGTCGGATATGCCCCGTCCGAGGTGACGACCGCATCGCCAGGCCCCACCATGAGGCGCACGAGATACCCCAGCAGCCCGTCGATCCCTTCGCCGATCATGATGTTGGCAGGCGCGCAGACGTGATGGGCGGCAAGGGCGTGGCGCAGGTCATGCGCCTCGGGGTCGCCATACATCCAGATATCGGCGGCGGCCGCCTGCATCGCGGCAATCGCGCGGGGCGAAGGGCCAAAGACGCTTTCATTCGCGCCCAGTCGCGCAGCGAAGGGGCGGTTCAGGCTGCGTTCCTGCGCCTCGGGCCCGACAAAGGGCACGGTGGCGGGAAGGCTGGCGGCAAGCGGTGTCAATCTGGGTCCGGTCATGGTGCCAGATAAACCGGGGGCGCGGCTTTCGGCAAGGGGCTGATAGCGGCCTCTCGCCCCGGAAGGGGCGGCAAAATTCCCCAACGTCGCGCTGGATCGGCGCGCGGTTTGCGGCAAGACTGAACGCCACGCAAAGGAGGAGCGCCCATGGACCGCGTCAGCATAGAGATCAAGGACCATATCGCCCATGTCACCCTGACACGGGCCGACAAGATGAACGCGGTCGACCCGGCAATGGCCGAGGCCGTGGTCGCGGCGGGCACCAGCCTGATCGACAATGCCGATATTCGTGCGGTGGTGCTGTCGGGCGAAGGGCGGGCCTTTTGCGCGGGGCTGGACGTGGCCAGTTTCGCGGCTTTCGCGGCCCAGGACCCCGAGGCGCGGATCATGCCGCGCAGCCATGGGGACGCGAACCTGATGCAGCAGGTGGCGCTGGTCTGGCGGGCGGTGCCGGTGCCGGTCATCGCGGCGCTGCACGGGGTCGCCTTCGGCGCGGGTTTCCAGCTGGCGCTGGGTGCGGATGTGCGCATCGCGGCACCTGACACGAAACTTGCGATCATGGAGATGAAATGGGGGCTGGTCCCCGACATGGGCGGGATGGTCCTGCTGCCGCAACTGACCCGGTCAGACGTGATCCGCCGCATGACCTATACAGCGGAACCCATTGATGCAAAACAGGGTCTTGACTGGGGGCTGGTGACGGAGCTGGCGGATGATCCGCTGGCCGCCGCCCGCGCGATGGCCGCGACGATCGCGGGCAAAAGCCCCAGCGCCATGCGCGCGGCCAAGCGTCTGATCGGTCTTTCCGAACAACAGGATGCAAAAACGGTGCTCTGGTACGAAAGCCGCGAGCAGGTGGACCTGATCGGCAAACCGCATCAGATGGAAGTCATCGCGGCAAACCTGCAGGGCCGCGCCCCCAAATTCGGCTGAGGCTTTGCGGGGCTGCGGTTGCGCCCTGGATATTTGAGGCAAGAAGAAGCCGGGCGCGCGCCTGGATTCTTCTTGCCGGAAATATCCTCGGGGGGGCGTTCAGCGCAGCTGAACGAGGGGGGCAGACAGCCCCCCTTCACCGTCTGATCAGTCGAGTTCGGCCAGTTGGGCCAGTGCTGCTTTCAGCGTCGTCTCTTCTTCCTGGCGCAGGGCAAGGTTGTCGCGGGTTTCGGTCACCACCTCTTCCGGGGCCGAGATGGCGAAGTTGGGGTTGTTCAGACGCCCCTTCAGCCCGCCGATTTCCTTGGCAAGCTTCTCCAGCGTCTTTTCCAGCCGCGCCATTTCCGCCGAGACATCGATGATATCGGCCAGCGGCAGGCCGAAGATGCCGCCCTCCACCGGGATCGTCACCGTGCCTTTCGGGAAGGCGGGCACTTCGGTCAGGCTGTCGATACGCGCGAGTTTGGCGATCAGCGCCTCGTTGCGGGCCCAGGCCTCGCGGCCGGCCTGGTCGAGTTCGCGCAGCACCATGGGGACCTGCAGGCCGGCGGGCACGCGCATCTGGGCGCGGGCGGAGCGGACGGAATCGATCAGCCCGATCACCCAGGTCATTTCGCGATCCGCTTCCGCATCGGACAGGTCGTCCGCGCTGTAGGTCGGCCAGTCGGCATGGACCAGCATGCCGGCGCGGCTGCCGGTCTGGCCCCAGAGTTCCTCGGTGATGAAGGGCATGATCGGGTGCAGCAGGACCAGGCATTGATCCAGTACCCAGGCCATCACACGCTGGGTTTCGGCGCGGATCGCATCATCGCCATCCATCAGCAGCGGCTTGGAGAATTCCACGTACCAGTCGCAGACCTTGCCCCAGACAAAGGCATAGAGCGCGTTGGCCGCGTCGTTGAAACGGTAGGCGTCGAGGGCGGCGTCCACCTCGGCGCGCACCCGCGCTGTCTCGCCGATGATCCAGCGGTTGACGGTGGCGGTGGCTTGCGGGGGCGTGGCCTGCGTGGCGTGGCCTTCCCAGACGCCGTTCATTTCCGCAAAGCGGCAGGCGTTCCAGAGCTTGGTGCCGAAGTTGCGGTAGCCCTTGATCCGCTCGGTCGACAGCTTCAGCACCCCCCCAAGGGCGGCCATCTGCACCATGGTGAAGCGCAGCGCGTCAGCACCGAATTCGTCGACGATCTGCAGCGGATCAATGACGTTGCCCCGCGTCTTGGACATCTTCTGTCCCTTCTCGTCGCGGACAAGCTGATGCAGGTAGACGGTGTGGAAGGGAACCTCATCCACCACGGCCAGCTGCATCATCATCATGCGCGCGACCCAGAAGAACAGGATATCCTGCCCGGTGATGAGCACATCGGTCGGGAAATAGCGCGCCATTTCAGGCGTTTGTTCCGGCCAGCCGAGGGTGCCGATGGGCCAGAGACCGGAGGAGAACCATGTATCCAGAACGTCGGGGTCGCGGGTCAGCGTCCTGCCCGGCGCCATGGCCTGCGCCTCGGATTCCGAGGCGGCGCAGTATTCACGGCCCTCTTCGTCGAACCACACCGGGATCTGGTGACCCCACCAGAGCTGGCGCGAGATGCACCATGGTTCGATGTTTTCAAGCCAGTGGTAATAGACCTTCTCGCCCGATTCCGGGATGATCTTCGTGCGGCCGGTGCGCACGGCATCCAGCGCGGGGCCGACAACCTTGGCGGCGTCGACGAACCACTGATCTGTCAGCATCGGTTCGATCACCACGCCGGAGCGGTCGCCGAAGGGCTGCATGATCTTCTTGGCCTCGACCAGGGGCACAAGCTGCGCATCTTCGGTGCGCATCTCGCCGCCCTCCGACGGTTCCACCGGCGCTTTCACCGCCGCCTTGCCCAGGCGCGGGTCGGTGGCTTCGGTCATCACAGCCAGACCTTCGGCGGTGATCTCGGCGACCACGCGGGCGCGCGCCTCGAACCGGTCCAGCCCGCGCAGGTGATCTGGGACGAGGTTGAGGGTATCCACCTCGGCCTCGGTGAACGCGGCACCGCCTGCGATGGCCTGGGCGCGGGTTGCTGCCTCATCATAAGGCGCACCATCGGCGCGCATCTGGCCGCGCGTGTCCATCAGGCGGTACATCGGGATGCCGCCGCGCTTGGCGACCTGGTAATCGTTGAAGTCATGCGCGCCGGTGATCTTGACCGCGCCCGAGCCGAAATTGCGGTCGGGGTATTCATCGGTGATGATCGGGATCAGGCGGCGGTGTTCCTTGGGGCCGACAGGGATTTCGCAGAGTTTTCCGACGATTGGCGCGTAACGTTCATCTTCCGGGTGAACCGCGACGGCGCCGTCGCCCAGCATGGTTTCGGGGCGTGTGGTGGCGATCGAGATATAATCACGCTCTTCCTCGAACAGGACATTCCCGTCCTCGTCCCTTTCCACGTAGGTATAGGTTTCGCCGCCCGCCAGCGGGTATTTGAAGTGCCACATGTGGCCGTCGGTTTCGAGGTTCTCGACTTCCAGATCGGAAATGGCGGTCTCAAAGTGCGGGTCCCAGTTGACCAGTCGCTTGCCGCGATAGATCAGGCCCTTGTTGTACATGTCCACGAAGACCTTGATCACCGCGTCATGGAAATTCGGGCCATCGGTGCCGCCGGACGGATCGCCCGGCGCGCCGGTCATGGTGAAGGCCAGACGGTCCCAGTCCATCGAGGTGCCAAGCCGCTTGTCCTGCATCACGATGGTGCCGCCGTATTGCGCCTTCCAGTCCCACACCTTTTCAAGGAATTTCTCGCGTCCCAGCTCGCGCCGGCCCGGCTGGCCGGTGCTGGCCAGCAGCTTTTCGACCTGCAACTGCGTGGCGATGCCGGCATGATCAAGCCCCGGCTGCCAAAGGGTGTCGACGCCCTGCATCCGCTTCCAGCGGATCAGCACATCCATCAGCGTGTGGTTGAACGCATGGCCGACATGGAGCGATCCGGTCACATTGGGGGGGGGCAGCATGATGCAGAACGTATCCGCGCCGGGCTTTGCGTTCGCGCCTGCGCGGAAACATCCTGCTGCTTCCCATGCTGCGGAAAGCCGCGCCTCGGCCGCAGCCGCATCGAAGGTCTTGTCCATCGCCATTGTGCCTGATCCTGCTTGGTATCTGGAAATCTCGGGTCGCAGACCCTCTAGCGAATTGAGGGGGAAAGGGGAAGGGCTGCGGTGCCTGTCAGATCCGGTCCAGCTTGGTCGACAGGTGGATCAGGCTTTCGGAAGAGCGCACGCCCTTCGCCTCGATGATGCGATCGAGGGTTTCATCCAGTTCTTCGGTATTGCGGGCCGTCACCTCGACGATCAGGTCGAACCGGCCCGAGGTGGTGTTGACGCGGGTGACCTGCGGCAGCGACTTGAGCCGCGCCAGCACCGTGGGGCCGCTGCGTGGTTCGATCTGCAACAGTGCCGTGGCGCGCAGGGCCGGGCGCGCGGCCTGGCCCAGGCGCAGCGCGTAGCCCGCGATCACGCCCGACTGTTCCAGCCGGTCCAGCCGCGCCTGCGCAGTGCTGCGTGCCAGCCCCAGCCTGCGGGCCAGCGTCGCCACGGGCAGGCGGGCGTTTTCAGCCAGCAGCGCCAGAAGGGCGCGATCCATATCGTCTATCTGTATGCTCATGCTGACGATATGACAGCCATGCAAGACAGAATGCAACAAGTGACAACATGAATCGACAGGATCACACCGCAGACTGGGCCAAAACACCAATCCTGAGGCAGCGCCATGAAATCCGATCCGATCTGGTCCACACCCGACGACCATCTGCGCAAGATGCAGCCCGATACGGCACAGCTTTACCTGTGTCCGGCCGAGATCAGCCGCATGGCGCGGCGGTTTCAGGCCGGGTTTCCGGGGCTTGTGACCTATGCGGTCAAGGCCAACCCGGCGCGCGCGGTGCTGGAGAACCTTGTGACCGCCGGGGTGCGGGCCTTCGACGTGGCCTCGGTCCCCGAGATGGAGGCGGTGCGCGGGGTCTGCCCCGATGCGGTGCTGCATTACAACAACCCTGTGCGGTCGCGGGCCGAGGTGGCGCAGGCGGCGGGGATGGGCATTGCCTCGGCCTCGGTCGATTGTGCGGGGGAGCTGGACAAGCTGGCCGATTTGCCGCGCGGGGTCGAGGTGGCGGTCAGGCTGGCGCTGCCGATCAAGGGCGCGGCCTATGATTTCGGGGCCAAGTTCGGCGCGGGGCCGGATCAGGCGGCGGCCTTGCTGCGCCAGGTGGCGGCCATGGGCTTCAAGCCTGCGATGACGTTTCATCCCGGCACGCAATGCGGCGATGCGGGCGTCTGGGCCGGCTATATCCGGGCCTGTGCCGATGTGGCGGCGCGGGCGGGTGTGCGGCTGGCGCGGCTGAACGTGGGGGGCGGTTTTGCCGCGCATCGTGGTGTCGCGCCGGATCTGGAGGCGGTCTTTGCCCGGATCGGGGCCGAGGTTCGCGCCGCCTTTGGCCCTGACGCGCCCGCGCTGGTCTGCGAGCCGGGCCGCGCCATGGTGGCCGAGGCCTGCCAGCTGGGCGCGCGGGTCAAAAGCCTGCGGGGCGCGGCGGTCTATCTGAACGACGGCATCTATGGCGCGCTGGCGGAATGGCGCGACATCGCCGCCCATGACCGTATCCGGGTGATCAGCCCCGAGGGCGCGGCGCGGCAGGGGGCGGGCATGGCCCGGGTCGTTTTCGGGCCGACCTGCGACAGCATCGACCGGTTGCCAGAACCCGTGCTGCTGCCCGCGGACATGGCCGAGGAGGATTACCTGATCTTTGCCGGCATGGGGGCCTATTCCCATGCCATCGCCACGCGTTTCAACGGATATGGCCCCTGCGCCATGGTGACGGTCGCCGGTTTTGCGGGCTGATGTGGACATGGATATTTGAGGCAAGAAGAAGCTGGGCGCGGCCTGTTCGTTGATCTTGCCGGAAATACGCGACCTTGCCGGGCCTGCCACGGGCGCGTCCTCTGGACACTGGCGCGTTGTCCGCTAGGTTCGAGGCCAGTCAAAGCGGGGATTGCGCCATGGAAAAGTTCGGGAAAAGTCAACCGGTCAAGCGGGTCGAGGATCTGCGATTTCTGACCGGGCAGGGGCGCTATGTCGATGATATTGCCCCCGAGGATGCCTTGCAGGCCTTTGTCTTCCGCTCGCCCGTGGCCCATGCCGTGATCACCGGGCTGGATGTGGAGGCCGCGCGCGCGGCCGAGGGGGTGCACCTGGTGATCACCGCCGATGACCTGGCGGCGGCAGGGATCACCAAGGGGCTGGTGGCAACCGTGCTGACGAACCGCGATGGCACGAAGGCGGCGGCGCCCAAGCGGCCCATTCTGGCCGAGGGCAAGTTGCGGTTCGTGGGCGAGCCGATTGCCGTGATCATCGCCGAGACCGCCGCACAGGCGCGCGATGCGGCAGAGCTGATCGCGCTGGATTGCGACGATCTGCCCGCCAAGCTGGATCTGGCGCCGGGGGGCGAGGCGCTTCATGACGAGGCGTCCGACAACCGCGCCTTTGACTGGTGCAAGGGGGACGAGGCGGCCTGTGATGCCGCCTTTGCCGCGGCTGCCCGCGTGGTGCGACTTGAGGTCGAGGATAACCGCATCATCGTCAATGCAATGGAGCCGCGCGGCTGTTTTGCCGAATGGCAGGACGGGCGGTTGCATCTGGCGGTGAACGGGCAGGGGGTCTGGGTGATCAAGCGCCATCTGTCCGAGATCCTTGGCCTGTCGCCCGAACAGATCCGCGTCACCAACCCCGATGTGGGCGGCGGATTCGGCATGAAATCCATGAGCTATCCCGAGTCCTTTGCCGTGGCCCATGCGGCGCGGGTGCTGGACCGTCCCGTGCGCTGGATGTCGGAACGCACCGAGGCGATGCTGTCGGACAACGCGGGCCGCGACCTGGTGCATGACGTGGCGCTGGCCTTTGATGCGGACCACAAGATACTGGCCTACCGGGTCGAGACGCGCTGCAACCTTGGCGCCTACAACAGCCAGTTCGGCCAGCCGATCCAGACCGATCTTTTTTCCAAGGTGCTGATGGGGGTCTATGACGTGCAGGCGACCTATCTGCATGTCGAGGGCTATTACACCAACACCACGCAGGTCGATGCCTATCGCGGCGCGGGGCGGCCCGAGGCGATCTATGTGCTGGAGCGCGCGATGGACATGGCCGCGCGCGAGCTGGGCGTGGATGGCTGGGAGTTGCGGCGGCGCAATTTCATCCCCGTCGACCGCTTTCCCTATGTCAGCGCCACGGGCGAGACCTATGACGTGGGCGATTTCGCCCGCGTGCTGGCCCATGCCGAGCGCACCGCCGATCGGGCCGGTTTCGCCGCGCGCAAGGCGGCCAGTGCCGCGCGCGGCAAGCTGCGCGGGATGGGTCTTTGCTATTACATCGAAAGCATCCTGGGCGATCCCTCGGAAGGGGCGAAGGTGGAATTTGCCACCGACGATCAGGGCCGGATGACCGCCACGATCTATGTGGGCACCCAAAGCAACGGCCAGGGGCACGAGACCGTCTATGCGCAGTTCCTGTCGGATCAGACCGGCATTCCCGCCGATA
Organism: Seohaeicola sp.; assembly: GCF_048006315.1. Classification (GTDB taxonomy): domain Bacteria; phylum Pseudomonadota; class Alphaproteobacteria; order Rhodobacterales; family Rhodobacteraceae; genus Seohaeicola. The sequence goes on from NZ_CP180350.1 coordinate 3,580,935, forward strand.
TGATCAGCGTGGTGCAGGGCGACAGCGATCTGATCGCGCAGGGCGGCGGCACGGGCGGGTCACGTTCGGTCACGACTCAGGCCAATGCCACGCTGGCCATGGTCGATGTGATGATGGCGGCGCTTCGCCCCTATCTGGCCGACAAGATGGGCGTTGAACCTGATGCCATCAGCTTTGATGATGAACGCTTCCGCGCGCCGGGGTCGAACCTGACGCCCACGGTGCTTGAGGTGGCCGAGATGGCCGCCGCCGATGGTCGCGCGGACCTGCTGGTGCATGAGGCGCGCGCGACCCTGCCGGGGCGGTCCTATCCCAATGGCGCGCATGTGGCCGAGGTCGAGGTGGACCCCGATACCGGCGTGGTGCGGGTGGACCGTTACAGCGTGGTTGACGATTTCGGGAATCTTATCAACCCGGTACTGGCCGAAGGTCAGGTGCATGGCGGGGTGGCGCAGGGCATCGGGCAGGCGCTGACGGAACATGTCGTCTATGACGCGGATGGGCAGCTTCTTACGGCCACGTTCATGGATTACGCGATGCCGCGCGCCGATGATCTGCCGATGTTCGTGTTCGAGACGGAGCCGGTGCCTTCGACGGCCAACCCGATGGGGATGAAAGGCTGCGGCGAGGCGGGCACCGTGGGGGCGATGGCCGCCACGGCCAATGCGGTGCTGGATGCGCTGTGGGATGCGGGCGTGCGGCGGGCCGACATGCCCTTTACCCCGCACAGGGTGTGGATGCTGCTGAACGCACAGGGGCGCATGGCGGCGGAGTGATCCGGCCGCGCGGGCGCCCTCAGGGGCGCGCGCGGATGATGCCTGCGAAATGGTCGAACAGCGCGCCGTTCGCGGCGACGATATCGCCATGTTCCACCGGGTCATGGCCGTCGCGGATCGGGCCGACCAGCGCGCCCGCCTCGGTGGCGATCAGCATGCCTGCGGCCAGGTCCCAAGGTTGCAGTTCGCGTTCCCAGAAACCGTCGTATCGACCTGCGGCCACATAGGCCAGGTCCAGTGCGGCAGCCCCCCAGCGGCGCACGCCCGCGCATTCGGGCATCAGCCGGGCCAGATCCTGCAGGGTGGCGGGCAGGGTGCGCTTGCCGGCATAGGGAATGCCGGTGGCAAAGATCGCCTCGATCATCTTGTTGCGGCCCGACACGCGCAGGCGCTGGGAATCGTTCATCCAGGCGCCGCTGCCTTTTTCGGCATAGAACATCTCGTCCTTGGCGGCGTCGAAGACCACGGCGGACACGATCTGTCCCTTGTGCTCCAGCGCAATCGAGATCGCCCAATGCGGCAGGCCGTGCAGAAAGTTGGTGGTGCCGTCCAGCGGATCGACGATCCAGCGGCGGGTTGGATCCTGTCCCGCGATCTCGCCGCCTTCCTCGGCCAGCCAGCCATAGGTCGGGCGCGCGCCCAGCAGTTCATCCTTGAGGATCTTCTCGGCGGCCAGATCGGCGCGGCTGACGAAATCGCCCGCACCTTTCATCGAGACCTGGAGGTTCTCGACCTCGCGGAAATCCTTGACCAGCGACCGACCCGCCTTGCGTGCGGCCTTGATCATGATGTTGAGATTTGCGCTGCCTTGCATCGTCCGGCTCCTGTCTGTCAGGCCGCGCGTATACGCGCTGGGGGGGCGCTTGCCAAGGGTAGAACGGCCCGGGTGTGCGGCTTGCGAAATTGCGCACAGGGGCTGCGTTGCGGCGCAAAGGACGGCGCGATGGCGGCGGCATATATGGCGGATCAAGCGCCAGATCGCATGGCGCGATCCAGACATTCCCCTCAGGAGCCCCTCGCATGACCCAAGCCCGTATCGCCATCGTCTTCTATTCGACCTATGGCACCAATCATCAGGTGGCTGTTGCCGCCGCCGAAGCCGCCCGCGCCGCCGGCGCCGAGGTGCGCCTGCGCCGCATCGCCGAAACCGCCCCAGCCGAGGTTGTCGCCGGGCAGGAGGCGTGGAAAGCGCAACTGGACAAGGTGCAGGACATCCCCGAGGTCAGCCATGACGACATGGAATGGGCCAATGGCTATTTCTTCATCTCGCCGACCCGCTATGGCGCGGCGGCCAACCAGATGCGCGCCTTCATCGACACGCTGGGTGGGCTCTGGTTTGCAGGCAAGCTGGCCAACAAGACCTTTACGGCGGCCACCAGCGCGCAAAATGCCCATGGCGGGCAGGAAAGCACGATCCTGGGGCTTTACACCACCGCGATGCATTGGGGGGCGGTGATCGTGGCACCCGGTTTCACCGATGCATCCGTGGCCGAAGCAGGCGGCAACCCCTACGGTTTCTCGACCAATGCGGGCGCATTGGACGACAAGGGCCGCGCCGCCGTGGCGCATCAGGCCAGGCGCCTGGTCGAGATGACGGCCAAGCTTTCGGCCTGATCCGTCTGATGGTTGCGAAGCGGGGCTGGCGCGATGCGCTGGCCCCGTATTGGTTTCCCCCCGCGCGGAAGCAAGGCCGAAGGCCGCCGCGCGATCGCCGACACGCCCCGACGGGGCGGCGATTTTGCGACCGTTGCGCGAGGAACAGAGGCCCGAAGACCGGGCGACCATAAACCGCGCCACGCAGGGGTTAGATCGCCACCCCGCGTGTCGGCAGGCCCCACCGCTCATTGGATCAAATGAGCAACCCTCACCCCAAGCGCCCCGCGCGGCGGTGCTGCGCACCTTAGGTTCAGCGCGGGGTGTATGAGGCGGGCGGCGCGCCGCCTCACGCCGCCTGCAAGCGCCGCGCTTCTTCGCCTGCCAGCTTGATCAGGCCTGACATATAGGGCTTTTCCAGATCCTCGGTCCGCACGGCGGCATAAAGGCGGCGGGTGATCCCCTTTTCGGTCAGGGGGCGCGTCACGTAATCGGACGAATACTTGACCTCGCGCACCACCCAGTCGGGCAGGACCGCGACCCCGCGGTTCGAGGCGACCAGCAGCAGGATCACCGCGGTCAGTTCGGCCTGCCGGATCTGGGCGGGTTCCACCTTGGCCGGGGTCAGCAACTGGCTGAAGATATCAAGGCGCGACCGTTCCACCGGATAGGTGATCAGCGTCTGGCCGCGAAAATCCTCGGCGTCGATCCATGGCTTCTGCGCCAGCGGATGCTGGGCCGAGGCCACGAAGACCGGCGCATAATCGAACAGCGGCTCGAAAGAGATGCCGGGCAGGTCCTCGGGGTCGGAGGAGACGACAAGATCGACCTCTTCCTTCATCAGGGCGGGCAGGGCATCGAAGGCAAGGCCGGGACGGATATCCACATCTACATCGCCCCATGTCTTGCGGAAATTCTCGAGCACCGGGAACAGCCATTCGAAACAGGCGTGGCATTCGATGGCGATATGCAGCCGCCCCGCCTTGCCCTCGCGCAGGCCGCTGAATTCCTCTTCCAAGGCAGCCACTTCGGGCAGGATACGTTCGGCGGCGCGCAGCAGGCGCATCCCTGCCGCCGACAGTTTCAGCGGTTTCGAGCGGCGCACGAAAAGCTCCACCCCCGCCTGATCCTCAAGCCCCTTGATCTGATGGCTGAGCGCCGATTGCGTGATGTTCAGAAGGTCGGCGGCCCGGCCAAGGCCGCCCGCCTCATGGATCGCCTTGATGGTACGCAGATGGCGGAACTCGATATGCATTATGTGGTGGTCCTCATGATGACCTTGAGAATTATGAAGTTGTCTCACATATGAGGGTTTGCGACAAGGGGACAACCCAGTACAGGATTTCATGTCATGACCACGCCCTCCGTTTCCTTCGAATTCTTCCCGCCCCAGAACCTTGAGGCGTCGTTTCGTCTGTGGGATACGGTGCAGGTGCTGGCGCCCCTGGGGCCGCGCTTCGTGTCGGTGACCTATGGCGCGGGGGGCACGACACGTGATCTGACGCGCGATGCGGTGGCGACGCTGCACAAGGCCAGCGGGTTGAACGTGGCGGCGCATCTGACCTGCGTGAATGCCAGCCGCGAAGAGACGCTGGCGATTGCCGACAGCTTTGCAGCCGCCGGCGTGTCCGAGATCGTGGCCCTGCGGGGCGATCCGCCCAAGGGCAGCGCGGGCTTCGAGGCGCATCCCGATGGCTTCGCGTCGAGCGTGGAGCTGATCGAGGCGCTGGCCGGCACCGGCAAGTTCACCATTCGCGTCGGCGCCTATCCCGAAGCGCATCCCGAGGCGGCCAATACCGCCGCCGATGTCGACTGGCTCAAGCGCAAGCTGGATGCGGGCGCGACCGAGGCGCTGACGCAGTTCTTCTTCGAGGCCGATACGTTTTTCCGTTTCCGCGATGCCTGCGCCAAGGCCGGGATCACGGCGCCGATCACGCCGGGCATCCTGCCGATCGAGAACTGGGTCGGTGCGCGCAAGTTCGCCCTGCGCTGCGGCACCTCGGTTCCGGCATGGCTGGACGATGCCTTCGACAAGGCGATCCGCGACGGGCGGCAGGACCTTCTGGCCACGGCGCTCTGCACCGAGATGTGCAGCGAACTGATCGAAGGTGGGGTGGAGAACCTGCATTTCTACACGCTGAACCGCCCCGAACTGACACGCGATGTCTGCCATGCGCTGGGCGTCACGCCCAAGGTGCAACTGGAGAACGTTGCGTAACAGCCTCTTGCCTGTCCCGGCGCTGCGCGCCAGTCTTGCGCGCAGATCAGGGAGACAGACATGCAGGAACGCCGCATCGCCACACGGCCCGAGGAACTGGCCACCCCCGAGGAGATGCTGTCGCGCTCGGGTCTGGAATTCATGCAGGACATGATGGCGGGCCAACTGGCCGGGCCGCCCATCGGTGCCACGCTGAATTACCGCCCCGAAAGCGTGGCCGACGGCGAGGTGGTCTTTGTGGGTGCGCCGCTCTTCGAGCATACGAACCCGATGGGTACGGTGCATGGCGGCTGGTACGGCACGGTTCTGGACAGTTGCATGGCCTGCGCCGTGATGACCAAGGTGCCGCGCGGGTCGGTCTATACCACGCTTGAATACAAGGTCAGCATCATCCGCCCGATCCCCATCGGGACGATGGTGCGCGCCACGGGCCGGGTGCAGCACGCGGGCCGGTCGACCGGCGTGGCCGAGGGCGAGATTCGCGGCGTCGAGGATGGCAAGCTTTACGCCACCGGCACCACGACCTGCATCATCATGAAGATGGTCAAGGACTGACGCCTAGCCCGGTTTGCGGTCCGAGGGGTGATTGACCCCGTCCATCCACGGCACCGGGTCAAGATCGCGCGGGTTCACCCCCTCAAGACATGCAGCGTTGACACCGTATTGGTTGGGGTTCGACCGGCGCTGGTGATGGGTGTAGATGCCGCAGGTCTTGCAGAACCAGTGCTTTGCCGCCCCCGTTCCCCATTGATAGAGGGTCAGGTTCTCGGCGCCCCTGACGATCCTGATCCCGTCCAGAGGTGCCGAAACGGCGATGGCCCCGCGTCTGCGGCAGAAGGAACAGTCGCAGCGCCGCGCCGTGGCCAGCCCGTCGGACAGCTGCACGGCCAGTTCGACCGCGCCGCAATGGCAGGTCAGGCGGTGGGCCGGGGTGGTTTGCGGGGTGTTCATCGGCGGGGCCGTCCGCTGCGCGGAATGTCTGTCAGGCTGCGCGCCGGTGTTGCGGCATCCGTCGCGCCGTTCTTGCGCTGGCCCGCGCGGGGAATGGCGGTTCTGACGGTGCGGTACTGCGCCTCGGGATGGGGCGGGTGCCCTGCCGTGCGGCGCCAGAAGGCTGGCCCGCCGCGGTTCACCCAGAAGGGCAAAAGCAGGACCATGCCCACGATGAAGCCGCCCGCATGGGCCCAGTAGGCCACGCCACCCGCCTGCGCATCGACGCCCATGCCGTTGAACAGTTGCAGGCCGAACCACACGCCCAGCATGACCCAGGCCGGGATCGGGAAGATCTTGAAGAAGATGATGAAGATGAAGAGCACATCCACCCGCGCCTTGGGAAAGAGCAGCAGGTAGCCCCCCATCACCCCGGCGATGGCGCCCGAGGCGCCCACCAGCGGGACGGTCGAGAAGGGGGATGACAGCACATGCGCAAGGGCGGCCAGCAGGCCCGAGACTAGGTAGAAACCCAGGTAGCGGACATGGCCCAGCTCTTCCTCGAGGTTGTCGCCGAAGATGTAGAGAAACAGCATGTTGCCTGCGAGGTGCATCAGCCCGCCATGCATGAACATCGAGGTCACGAGCGTATGCCAGTCGCTGCCCGAGGTGATTGCGGCCGGGGTCATGGCGAAGGCCCCGAACAGGGCGTTCAGCGCGCGCGGGTTCGAAAACATGTCCCAGTAGCTGACAAAGACCAGCACGTTCACCACGATCAGCGCGTAGGTGACATAGGGCGTCTTTTGGGACGGGTTGTGATCGCGGATCGGGAACATGCCGCCACGATCCGGCGTTTTCGGGGGCGCGTCAAGCTGTCCTGTCCGGGGCCGCAGCCTGGCACCTGCACGGCTTTACACCGCTCCGCCAGTGACTATTGTCGCGCCGTTCGTCCCGCGCGCCCGCGTGGTGGAATGGTAGACACAGGAGACTTAAAATCTTCAGGCCGCAAGGCCGTGCCGGTTCGAGTCCGGCCGCGGGCACCAGTTTCGGCAAGGGGCCGCATGCGCAAGGCGGGCAGGGGCCGGCATAATCCCCCGGTTTTGCACCCTGCCGATGGACCATGGGGACAAGATGCAATAACCCTGCTGTCAGACAGGTATCCGACGCGTTCCGGCGCGTCGCAAAACAGAAACGTCATGTTGGTAGGGAAGTCTTTGAATGAAAATCGCTATGATCGGAACGGGCTATGTCGGTTTGGTCTCGGGGGTCTGCTTTTCGGATTTCGGCCATGATGTCGTCTGTGTCGACAAGGACCCTGCGAAGATCGCCAAGCTGAACGCGGGGGTCGTGCCGATCTTCGAGCCGGGTCTTGATGCGCTCATGGTCAAGAATGTCGAGGCGGGGCGCCTGCGTTTCACGCAGGACCTCGCCGAGGCGGTGCAGGGCGCGGATGCGGTGTTCATCGCGGTGGGCACACCGACGCGGCGCGGCGATGGCCACGCGGATCTGTCCTATGTCCATGCCGCGGCCGAGGATGTGGCGCGCGCCGCCACCGATTATGTTGTGATCGTCACCAAATCGACGGTGCCGGTGGGCACCAACCGCCACCTCAAGCAGTTGATCCGCAAGGCCAATCCCGCGCTTGACTTCGATGTCGCCTCGAACCCGGAATTCCTGCGCGAGGGCGCGGCGATCGAGGATTTCATGAAGCCTGACCGCGTGGTCGTGGGGGTGCAGTCCGACCGCGCCGCCGAGGTCATGGCGGGGATCTACCGACCGCTTTACCTGCGCGACTTTCCCATCGTGACCACCGATCTGGAAAGCGCCGAGATGATTAAATACGCGGCCAATGCCTTTCTGGCGACCAAGATCACCTTCATCAACGAGATCGCGGCCCTGTGCGAGAGGGTCGGCGGCGACATCAAGGAAGTTGCCCGCGGCATCGGCCTGGACGGGCGGATCGGCAACAAGTTCCTGCATGCGGGGCCCGGCTATGGCGGGTCCTGCTTTCCCAAGGATACCGTGGCGCTGGCGCGGATCGGGCAGGATCATTCGATGCCCATGCAGATCACCGAGACGGTGATCAAGGTCAATGAAGAGATCAAGCGCCGGATGATCGACAAGCTGCTGGACCTGTGCGGCGGCAGCTTCAACGGCAAGACGGTGACCGTGCTTGGCGCGACCTTCAAGCCCAATACCGATGACATGCGCGATGCGCCCAGCCTGACGATCATCCCCGCCATGGTGGGGGGCGGGGCGAAGGTGCGGGTGGTCGATCCCCAAGGCCGCCGCGAGGGCGAGGCGCTGCTGCCCGGCGTGAACTGGCAGGACGACGTCTACAAGGCGGTGCAGAATGCGGACCTGATGGTGCTGCTGACCGAATGGAACGAATTCCGCGCCCTCGACCTCAAGCGGATCGCGCGCAAGATGGCGACCCCGCACATGGCCGACCTGCGCAATGTCTACGCGCCCAAGGACGCAAGACAGGCCGGTTTTACCGCCTATGCCTCGGTCGGGCGGCAGGGCTTTCTGGACGAGGACAGCTGACCGGCGGTCACGCAGGCAAGAGGCAAGGCGCAGAGCATGAGCAAGAAAATCCTGATCACGGGAACGGCCGGTTTCATCGGGTTCCACCTGGCGCAGCTGCTGCTGGCGGAAGGATTCGTGGTGCATGGCTATGACGGCATGACGGATTACTATGACGTGCGCCTCAAGCAGCGCCGCCACGCGATGCTGTTGCAGAACGGTCAGTTCACGGCCACCGAGGGCCTGCTGGAAGATCAGGCGCTGTTCGATGGCGTCGCCGACCGGTTCCAGCCCGACATGATCGTGCATCTGGCGGCGCAGGCCGGTGTGCGCTACAGCCTGGAAAATCCGCGCGCCTACCTAGATGCCAATGTGATCGGCACCTTCAACGTGATGGAGGCGGCGCGGCGCCTGCAGGTGAAGCATCTGCTGATGGCTTCGACCTCGTCGGTCTATGGCGGCAACGAGCTGATGCCCTTCGTCGAGACGGAAAAGGCCGACCTTCTGCTGACGATCTATGCGGCCACGAAAAAGGCAAATGAAAGCATGGGTCACGCCTATGCCCATCTGCATGACCTGCCGACCACGATGTTCCGCTTCTTCACGGTCTACGGGCCATGGGGCAGGCCCGACCTTGCGCTGTTCAAATTCGTGGATGCGATCCTCGATGGGCGGCCGATCGACATCTACAACCACGGCGACATGTACCGCGATTTCACCTATGTCGATGACCTGGTGCGCGGGATCCGCCTGCTGATGGACGCGATCCCTGCGCGCCCGGTCCGTGCGGATGACATTGCCGCAGGCGACAGCCTGTCGCCCGTCGCACCGTTCCGGGTTGTGAACATCGGCAATTCCGAAAAGGTGCGCCTGCTGGATTTCGTCGAGGCGATCGAGGATTGCCTGGGCAAGAAGGCGATCCGCAATTACATGCCGATGCAGGCCGGTGACGTGCCTGCGACATGGGCCAATGCCGAACTGTTGCAAGCGCTGACGGGCTACAGGCCGCAAACCGATGTCCGCGACGGTATCGCGAAATTCGTGGCATGGTTCCGGGATTACTACGGAAAGTGACGCCCGCGCCGCACCGTGGCGGCAGGGTTCACACCTTCTGCCGGGGCATGACGTGCGGGTCACGCCGTGGGCTGCAATGCGCCTCTGGTCTGGGCAAAGGATTAATGCCATTGAATGTAATACACGCCTCTGGTAACGGATCGGTAGTCTGACGGTTGGCTATTGTCAGGCAGGTCAACATTCAGGGGAGCGTCCCTTTGACAGCCTTTGCCTTCTCTCCCATGCTGATCGTGGGTTTCACCGGACAGATCCTGTTCACCTCGCGCTTCCTCGTACAGTGGCTTGCCTCCGAACGCGCGAAAGCCTCCGTCATGCCGATCATGTTCTGGTGGTTTTCGATCGGTGGCGGCTTGATGCTTCTGATCTATTCGATCTGGCGTCAGGATCCGGTCTTCATTCTGGGCCAGACCTTTGGCCTTGTGGTCTACACTCGCAACCTCATGCTGATTTCGAAATCCCGCCCCAAAAATGACCCTGCCTGACCGTCGCCTGATACTTCTGGGCTACGTTCTGTTCGTCATTTCGGGGGTCTTGCTGCGGCCGTTGCTGCCGATCGACGAGACGCGCTATCTTTCGGTCGCGTGGGAAATGCGGCTGGGCGATCATTGGATCGTGCCCTTCAAGAACGGGCTGCCCTACGATCACAAGCCGCCGCTGCTGTTCTGGCTGATCAACCTGGTCTGGATACCGGGGGTGAGCGAATTCACCGGCCGCCTGGTGGCGCCCGCCTTTTCGCTGGCGACGATCTGGGCCACGGGACGCACCAGCGACCTGATGGGGCTGGACAGGCGGACCGGCACGGCCGCGATGCTGATCCTTGCGACCTTTGGATGTTTTGCGTTCTTCGGCCTTGAAACGGGTTTCGACGGGATGCTGTCGCTGGCGGTGGTGCTGGCGATCGGCCAGCTGTGGAAGATCGGCACCCAAGAGGCGCATCGCACCCGCGACTGGGCCTTGCTGGGCGCGGCCATGGCGCTGGGCCTGATGAGCAAGGGGCCGGTCATCTTCGTGCATGTGCTGCCCGCCCTGTTGCTGTTGCGTCTGTGGGCTCCGTATGGCCCGCGCGCCCTGCGCGGCACGGGCGTGGCGCTGGCCGTGTGCGCGGGGCTTGTCCTTGTCTGGCTGCTGCCCGCGCTGATCCTTGGTGGGCCGGACTACCGCGAGGCGGTGCTCTGGACCCAATCCGCAGGCCGCACCGTGGCCAGTTTCGCCCATGCGCAACCTTTCTGGTATTACCTGGCGCTGATCCCGGTACTGGTCTTTCCCTGGGGCTGGATGCCGGGTTTCTGGAAACGACTGCCGCTGGATGCGCCCGAGAAGCTGCTGCTGATCGCCATCCTTGGCCCGCTTCTGCTGTTCAGCCTGATCAGCGGCAAGCAGTTGAACTATTTGCTGCCCGAAACGCCCTGGCTGGCCATTCTGCTGGCGCGGCGCTTTCCACAGGCGCTGGGCCGTGCCTGGGGGGCTGTGGCGGTTCTGGTGCTGCTGGGTCTTGCCTTTCCCCTGATGGGGTTGGGCCTTCTGGGCGACGAGGCGGGGCGCATGGTGTCGATCCCGGCGGCGATCGTTGCGGCGGCCGTGCTGCTGGGCGGGGCCGTGCTGATCGCGCGACGTGGGCAGCTTGTCTGGCTGACCGCCCCGGTGGCCCTGACGGCGCTTCATCTGGCCTATCTGGCGGGACCGGCGTCCGATGTCATGTCCCCGCGCGCGATTGCCGAACGGATTGCGCCGGCCGACGGTCGTATCGGGATCGTCACAAGCCTCTATCATTCCGAGTTTCATTTTGCAGGTCGGCTGACACAGCCTTTCACGATCCTGACCACCCCGGACGACATCGCGGCCTTCGCCGCGGCCGCGCCCGAGGGCCTGATCCTTGGGCGCCCGAAGGATGCGGTGCATCCGTCCTGGCCGCCCGCCGAGATCATCTATTACCGCAACGACGACTGGGCCATCTGGTCCAACATGGAAAAACAATGACTGATCCCCGCCTTGCCTTCGTGATCCCGGCCCATGACGAAGCCGCCAACCTGCCGGGCCTTGTGGCCAGCATCCGCCCCATCGCCGAAGATTTCGACGCCGAGGTGATCGTGGTCAACGACGGCTCCGGCGACAATACCGCCGAGGTGCTGAACGAGATGGCAGCCGCATGGAGCCGTCTGCGGATCGTGACACACAAGGTGTCGCGGGGGCAGTCGGCGGCGTTGCGCAGCGGCATTCGTGCCGCGCGCGCACCCGTGATCGCGACGCTGGACGGCGATGGCCAGAACCCGCCGGAAAACCTGCGCGGCATGTTCGAGCGGTTCATCGACGCGCCGGAGGGCGTGGGCATGGTGCAGGGCGAAAGGGTCAAGCGCAAGGATACCTTGTCAAAGCGGCTTGCCTCGCGCTTTGCCAATGCGATCAGGGGGTTTCTGTTGCGCGACGGATGCCGCGATTCCGGCTGTGCGTTGCGCGTGTTCTGGCGGCAGGCCTACCTGGACCTGCCCTGGTTCAAGCACCTGCACCGTTTCATGCCGGCGCTGATGCGGCGCGATGGCTGGGACATCATCAGCTATCCGGTCAGCCACGCACCGCGCGAATGGGGTCAATCGCATTACAGCAACTGGCAGCGCGGTCTGGCCGGTATTCCCGATCTGGTCGGTGTTAGCTGGCTGATCTGGCGCTCTGCGCGGGTGGAGGGCGTGGTGCGGCCCTGGTGGGTGGGCACCGACGACCGGCAATAGAACCCGGCCCCTGTCGCGCAGTCCCGCCCTTCGGGTGGGGCATGCAACGAAAGGTGGTGTTCGGGCGCGTTTGTCGAACTGGTAGTTCCCGGAATCATGTCCTATCGTGCCCTCGCATCGCCTTGCGGCCGGACCGGGGGTACGGTGCTGCGTTCCGTGATCCAGTGCGGGTGGCCCGATCCGCGACAGGTGCCCGAGACGCGGGAAACGAAGGAGTCGAGCAACCATGGCCGTGAACCTCAGCCTTCTTGTCAGCGTGGCGGCGATGCTTTCAGTGATCTCGCTTGCCCTTGTGGTCTACCTGATGCGGACGGCAAGCGATCAGTTCCACAAGGCGACGCTCTGGTACGGGGCAAGCACCGTTTCCCTTCTTGTGGCCGTTCTGGGCGTACTGACCGTCAATCTGCTGCCCTTCGCGCTGACTGCGACGCTGGTGATCACGGGGGCGCATTTCGGGATTGTCTGCGCCTATGGCGCATTCCGGCACACGGCCTTGCGCCCGCTCGACTGGCGCCGGGTTGCGGTGCTGTCGGGGGGCGTTTGCCTTGTGCAGGTGGCTATGGCCATCTTCGCCGATACCGCGCTGCTGCTGATGATCAGCGCGTCGCTGGTGAACTCGTTGCTGGCGTTCTATGCCGCCTCGGACATCATGCGGTTGTCGCGGATGGAGAATCGGTTCCTCAATGTGCTGCTGGGGCTGCCTTTCGCGATCATCGGGCTGGCCTATGTGATGCGCCTCGTCGTGCTGGCGGATGCGGGCAGCGCCGGTTTTGCTGCGGCATCGACGGCGATCATCGCCTTCATCCTGGGGGCGGCCTCGATGTCCTGGGGTTTTGCGCTGATCATCCAGCGCGAGGCGGCGATGAACGAAGAGCTGGTGAAGGCGCGGATGCAGGCCGAAACCATGTCGCGCCAGCGCGCGCGCTTTTTCGCGCAGATGAACCACGAGATCCGCACGCCGCTGAACGGCATTCTTGGCCTGTCCGAACTGCTCAAGCCGCATCTGCCTGATGGCGAGGGGGCGGCGCTTCTGGCCGAGTTGCAAAGCTCTGGCAACCTGCTGCTGTCCATCGCCAACGAGGTGCTGGATTTCTCGAAGGCCGAGGCCGGGCATGTCCAGCTGGAAACGCTGCCGATCGATGTGCGGGAAGTCCTGCAAAGTGCAACCGGACAGTACCGGCGGCTGGCGGCCAGCAAGGCCGTGAACCTTCACCTGGATATCAGGCCGCAAGAGTTCCCCACGATCATGGGCGATCCCACCCGGCTCAGCCAGATACTGCACAACCTGTTGAGCAATGCGCTGAAATTCACCCGCGCGGGCGAGATTGCGGTGACGCTGACCCGCCCCGAACCGGGCATGGTCACCATCAGCATTCGCGATACCGGGATCGGGATGACGCAGGATCAGATCAACACGCTGTTCCTGCCGTTTCACCAGGGCGCTGCCGAAACCACGCGGCGGTATGGCGGCACCGGCCTTGGCATGAGCATCGTCAAGATGCTGGTCGATGCGATGAACGGACAGATCCGTGTCGAAAGCCGTCCGGGGCAGGGCACGACCATTGCCCTCGATCTGCCGCTGCCGGATGCGCCGACCGCGGTGCGTCCCGCGCCGCAACCGGGCGCGGCCGCGGATTGGGAAACCGGTTGCGCCAAGCTGTCGATCCTGTGCGCCGATGACGATCCGATCAACCGGCTTGTGTTGCAGGCACTTCTGCAGCTTGACGGGATCGACCCGGTGATGGCCGAAGACGGTCACGAGGCGGTGCGCCTGGCCTGCCTGCAGCGTTTCGACGCCTATCTGATCGATATCTCGATGCCCGGCATGGACGGGGTCGAGACCCTGATGACCCTGCGCGAGGGCGACAGCCGTCAGCCGGGGGTCAAGCCGATGGCGGTTGCCGTCACCGCCAATGTCATGACCGAGGATGTGGATTCGTATTTCGCGGCAGGCTTTGACGCGCATCTGCCCAAGCCGATCCGCCGCGAGGAGCTGGAGACGATCCTGCGCGCGATCCTGTCGCGCAAGTACCAGACCGTCTGATCAACGCCTGCCTGTCGCGAAGGGGTTGCGCAAGGCAGGGCAAGGCAGGGCAAGGCAGGGCAAGGTTGATCTTGATCGACGGATCGGGTGAAATGAATATGTTCAAGATCATGTGTTGCGTATCGGTCGCCCTGGGGTTTGCCCGCGTTCGGGCGCAGCATCACCCCGCGTGCCGGCGTCCGTATGCCTGGGGTTGGGGGATTGGCGGATGCATGGCGAGCACGAACAGGGCAGGGCCTATCCGGCGGGGCTGACGCCCGCGCAGTTGCGGCGCCGGATCGATCCCGCGACACTGGGCTTCGCGACGACCGACACGCTTGAGGTCGTGCAGGGTTTGATCGGCCAGGACCGCGCGATGCAGGCGATCCGGCTGGCAGCAAGGATCGGGCATCGCAGCTTCAACCTTTTCGTCGTGGGGCCGCCCGGCACGGGGCGGCACAGCGCCGTGCAGATGGTGCTGGCGCGCGAGGCCGCCGACCGGCCGGTGCCCTGCGACTGGGCCTATGTCAACAATTTCGAGGATGAACAGAAGCCCCGCGCCCTCAAGCTGCCCTCGGGCGAGGCGCAGCGTCTGAGGGCCGAGATGGAAGACCTTGTCGACGATCTTGGCGCAGAGATCCCCGCCCTGTTCGAGGCCGATGATTACCAGGCGCGGCGCAAGGCGCTTGAGGCCGAATTCGCCGAGGCCGGCAGCGCCCGCATGCAGGAATTCGCCGCCCGCGCCAAGGCCGAGGATGTGGGGCTTGTGAACACGCCTTCGGGGTTTCTGGTGGCCGCCGTCCGCGATGGCGAGGTGATCGAGAAAGAGGCGTTCGACAAGCTGCCGCCCGAAGAGCAGGCCGGGATCGAGGAAAAGATCGCCCGCTTCCAGAAAGAGCTGAACACGATCATCGAGGGCACGCCCGCACTGGTGCGGGCGCATCGCCAGCGGGTCATCGCCTTGCATGCCAGCATGGCCGAACAGGCGGTCAGGGCCCGCATCGGTGAGGCGCGGGCACAGTTCGCCGGGATCGACAGCGTGCAGCATTACCTGGACGAGGTCGCGCAGGACATGATCCGCAACGCGGAACTGTTCCTCGAGGCCCATGCCCAGGGGCGCGATGGCCCCTTTCCCGCCGGTATCCGCAAGATCCACCGCCTGCCGCAATTCGGGCGCTACGTGATCAACGTGATGGTCTCGCATCCCGAGGCCGATACGGCCGGTGCGCCACTGGAAACCGAGGAATTGCCGACCCTCAATCGCCTTGTGGGCCGGATCGAGAATATCGCCCATATGGGCGCGCTCATGACCAATTTCACGCTGATCCGCCCCGGTGCGCTGCACCGTGCCAATGGCGGTTTCCTGGTACTGGACGCACGGCGCGTCCTGTCCGAACCCTTCGCCTGGGAGGCGCTGAAACGCAGTCTGCAGCACCGGACCATTGCCATCACCTCGCTGGCGGAGCGGCTGAGCATGGTGCAGACCTTGTCGCTGGAACCCGATCCCATCCCGCTGGATCTGCGGGTGGTGCTGGTGGGTGACCGGATGCTGCATGCGCTGCTGGTCATGCTGGACCCTGATTTTTCCGAGCTTTTCAAATTGCAGGCCGATTTCGAGGAAGATTTCGCGCTGACGCCCGAGAATACGCAGCTTTTCGCGCGGTTGCTGGCCTCGTTCATCCGGCGCGAGGGCTTGCGCCCCCTGACAGCTGCCGCCGTCGCGCGTCTTCTGGAAGAGGCGCTGCGCCGCGCCGAGGACAGCGAGAAACTGTCGCTCCATCTGGGCGCACTAGCCGATATCCTGCGCGAGGCCGAACATTACGCCTGCACCCGGCAGGATTGCGCGGATGCGTCGGCGCCCGTGTCGGTCGATGATATCGAACTGGCCCTCGACGAGGCAGAGCGGCGCCGCAGCCGTATCCGCGACCGAATGCAGGAGGCGATCAGGCGGGGCACGATCCTGGTCGACACGCAAGGGTCGGTGACCGGCCAGATCAACGGCCTGTCCGTGGCGCAGATCGGCGATTTCCGGTTTGGCCGACCGTCGCGGATCACGGCGCGGGTGCGGATGGGCGCGGGCAAGCTGGTGGATATCGAACGCGAGGTTGATCTGGGCGGGCCGCTGCATTCCAAGGGCGTGCTGATCCTGTCGGGCTATCTTGCGGCGAACTATGCGCTGGACATGCCCTTTTCACTGCATGCGAGCCTTGTGTTTGAACAAAGCTATGGCGGCGTGGATGGCGACAGCGCCTCATCGGCCGAGCTTTACGCGCTGCTGTCGGCCTTGTCCGGCCTGCCGATCCGCCAAGGGCTTGCCGTGACGGGATCGGTCAACCAGGCGGGACAGGTGCAGGCCATCGGTGGGGTCAACGAAAAGATCGAAGGTTTCTTCGATACCTGCGCCGCGCGCGGGCTGACGGGCGAACAAGGCGTTCTGATCCCGGCCAGCAATGTGCCCCATCTGATGCTGCGCGCCGATGTCGTGGCCGCGGTCGAGGCCGGGCAGTTCAATGTCTTGCCGGTCTCCACGATCGACGAGGGGATCGCGATCCTGACCGGTGTCGCCGCCGGGGTGCGGGATGGGGCCGGGGCCTATCCCGCAGGCAGCGTGAATGCGCTTGTCGAGGCGCGCCTGGCCAGCTTTGCCCGGGCGCGCCAGCACTTCGGGCGAAGCCTTGCCACAAAGGCCGGGGACAGTGGCGAGGGATCGGGGCCGGCTTGATCTGGGTCAGGGCAGGGGGTGGCGCATCGCCCTAGCCTGCCACCGACAAGGTGAGGTGGGTTCGATCATGTATGGGCGGGGCATGTTTCATTGCCCCATACCATTGTGCCGGATTCAAATATTCACTATATGGAATATGAAATTGGCCCAACACCGGGCCAGCAGGACCCCATGGAGGCGCATATGAAAGCGCAAGTCTTTGCTCTGATTGGTTTTTTGATGTCGGCACCCTTGGTGCAGGCCGAATCCCTGATCGTGACCCCGCAACCGGTTACCGACTGGAAAGCGGTTTATGCCCAGATCGAGGCGCAGACCCGTCTGCCGGCGCGCGCCCGGCTGGGCGGCACGCTTGTCTCGCTTGACGTGGTCGAAGGCGACCGGGTCGCGGCGGGGCAGGTTCTGGCGCGGGTCGTCGATGACAAGCTGGACCTGCGCCTGCGTGCCATCGATGCGCAGTTGCAATCGCTGCAATCGCAGCTTGAGAATGCCCAGGTCGAGCTGGAGCGCGGCGAGGCGCTTTTGCAGCGTGGTGTGACAACCGTGCAGCGGCTGGATGCGCTGCGCACGCAGGTCGATGTGCTGAACGGGCAGCTGGATGCCACGCGGGCCGAACGGTCGGTTGTCGTGCAGCAGGCAACCGAGGGCGATGTGCTCGCGCCGATTGCCGGGCTGGTGCTGACGGTTCCGGCGGCAGCCGGGGCCGTGGTGATGCCGGGCGAGGCCGTGGCGACGATTGGCGGCGGCGGTTTCTTCCTGCGGCTGGCCATTCCCGAGCGTCACGCCCGCGCCCTGCGCGAAGGCGACGAGATCCAGATCGATGGCGCGGATGAGGGGGCGACGGGCCGTCTGGCGCGCATCTATCCGCAGATCGAGAATGGCCGCGTGATCGCCGATGTGGCGGTCGAAGGGCTGGCCGAAGGTTTCGTGGATGCGCGCGTGCTGGTGCGCCTTGCGGTCGGCCAGCGCGATGTGCTGCTGGTGCCGGAAAGCGCCGTGACCACCCGCGCCGGGCTGGATTTCGTGATGGTCGAGGGCGCGCATCATGGCGAGCGGGCCGTGATGCTGGGCCAGCGCCACGAACGGGACGGCGTCGTTCTGCGCGAGATCCTCTCGGGTCTGGCCGCAGGCGAGACGGTGGTGCTGCCATGACCGACAAACCGCAATCGCTGGGCATCGCGGGGAACCTGACCAGGGGTTTCATCCGCTCGCCCCTGACCCCGCTGATCATGCTGGCCGCACTTGCCATGGGCCTGATCGCGCTGATGGTTGTTCCGCGCGAGGAAGAGCCGCAGATATCGGTGCCGATGGTCAATATCCTGCTGCAGGCACCGGGCCTGAAGGCCGAGGATGCGGTGCGCCTGGTCTCCGAACCGATGGAGACCATCGTCAAGGCGATCAACGGCGTCGAACATGTCTATTCACAGACGATGGATGACGGCGCGATGATCACCGCGCGGTTCGAGGTGGGCACCCCGTCCGATGCGGCGATCCTGCGCGTGCATGAAAAAGTGCGCGCCAATATGGACCGCATCCCCGTGGGAATCCCCGAACCCCTGATCATTGGGCGGGGGATTGACGATGTGGCCATCGTGACCCTGACCCTGACCGCCGCCGAAGGGGCCGAGGTCAGCGCCAATGACCTGACGCGGCTGGCGCGTGAACTGAGGGCCGATCTGTCGCGCGTAGCAGATGTGGGGCTGAGCTATGTGGTGGGCGAGGCGTCCGAGGCGATCCGCATCGCGCCGGACCCGGAACGCATGGCGATGTATGGCATCACGCTGCAACAGCTGGCGGGCAAGGTGCAATCGGCCAATCGCACGATGGCTGCGGGCCGCGTGCGCGACGGGGGCGAGCAGATCGGCCTTGTGGCGGGCCAAAACCTGACCGCGCCTGCGGAAATCGCGGGGCTTTTGCTGACCACGCGCGACGCGCGTCCGGTCTATGTTGGCGATGTGGCGACGATCGACTTCGTGCCGGACATGTCCGACCGGATCGCGGGCCATGTGACCCGCGCCGAGGATGGCACGATCAGCCGCAGCCCCGCCGTCACGCTGGCCTTCGCCAAGCGTGCCGGGTCCAATGCGGTGGTCGTGGCCGAACAGATCCTGTCGCGGACCGCCGCACTGCAGGACACGCTGATCCCCGACAGCGTCGCGGTCGAGATCACGCGCAACTATGGCGAGACGGCCAAGGAAAAGGCCGATACGCTGCTGCTGAAGCTGTTCCTGGCGACGCTGTCGATCATCGTGCTGACGCTGGTCGCCATCGGCTGGCGCGAAAGCATCGTGGTCGCGGTGGTGATCCCGGTGACCATCCTGCTGACGCTGTTTGGTGCCTGGATCATGGGCTACACGCTGAACCGGGTGTCGCTGTTCGCGCTGATCTTCTCCATCGGCATCCTTGTCGATGACGCCATCGTGGTGATCGAGAACATCGCCCGCCACTGGGGCATGAAGGACGGGCGCGACCGCGTGACCCGCGCCATCGACGCCGTGGCCGAGGTGGGCAACCCCACCATCGTCGCCACGCTGACGGTGGTGGCGGCCCTGTTGCCGATGCTGTTCGTGTCCGGCCTGATGGGCCCCTACATGAGCCCGATCCCGGCGGTGGCCTCGGCGGCGATGATCATCTCGTTCTTCATCGCGGTGATGGTCACGCCCTGGTTGATGGTCAAAATCGCGGGCAAGGCGCCGATGCATGGTCACGACGGGGCCGATGGCGGCTTCCTCGGGCGTCTGTTCGCCCGTGTCGCCCGGCCCGTTCTGGCGACCAAGGGGCGTAGCCTGGCCTTTTTGCTGGTGACGGCGGTGCTGTCCTTCGGCTCGCTCGGGCTGCTTTACACGCAACATGTGACGGTCAAGCTGCTGCCCTTCGACAACAAGAAGGAACTGGCCGTGGTGATCGACATGCCCGAGGGCACATCGGTCGAGGCGACGGATGCGGTGGCGCAATCGGTGGCGCGGATCGCGATGGATCTGCACGAGGTTGTCAGCGTGCAGACCTATGCGGGCACGGCGGCACCGTTCAACTTCAACGGGCTGGTGCGCCATTATTTCCTGCGGGCCGAGCCCCATATGGGCGATGTGCAGATCAACCTGTCCGAGGTGGGCCATGGTGCAAGATCGAGCCACGAGATCGCGCTGGAACTGCGCGAGAGGCTGAAGGCGCTGGACCTGCCCGAGGGCGCAAGCCTGAAGACGGTCGAACCCCCGCCGGGCCCGCCCGTCATGGCGACGCTGCTGGCCGAGGTCTATGGCCCCACGCCCGAGGCCCGTCGCGAGACCGCCGCCAAGCTGCGGATGGCCTTCGAGAGCATCGATTTCATCGTCGATGTGGATGACAGTTTCGGCCAGCCGCCGCGCCGTCTGCGGGCCGTGATCTCGCCCGATGATCTGGAATTCTTCCAGGTGCAGGAACAGGATGTGTTCGACACGATCGGCATCCTGAATGGCGAGACGACCGTGGGCTATTCGCATCGCGAGGACGGGCGCCGCCCGATCCCGATCACCGTGGCGCGCGACCTGTCTGACCGGGTGATGGACGAGCGGTTCCTGTCCACGCCGATCCCCGCCAACGTGCTGCCCGGCGCGCGCGGCGTGGTCGAGCTGGGTGATGTGGTGCGGATCGAGGAAGAGGTGATGTCCTATCCGGTCTTCCGCCGCAACGGTCGGCCCGCCGAGATGGTGATGGCCGAACTGGCGGGCCGTTTCGAGGCGCCGCTTTACGGCATCGTCGAAGTGGGCAAGGCGCTGGACGCGATGGACTGGGCCGAGGGCGAAAAACCCCTTGTCCTGCTGAACGGCCAGCCGATGGATGACAGCCGCCCCACGATCCTGTGGGACGGGGAGTGGGAGGTGACATGGGTCACGTTCCGCGACATGGGGGCAGCCTTCGGCGTGGCGCTGCTGGGCATCTACGTGCTGGTGGTGGCGCAGTTCGGATCCTTCCGGGTGCCGCTGGTGGTGCTGACGCCGGTGCCGCTGACCTTCCTGGGTATCATGGTCGGACACTGGTTGTGGGCCGCGCCATTCTCGGCCACCTCGATGATCGGCTTCATCGCGCTGGCGGGGATCATCGTGCGCAACTCGATCCTCCTGGTGGATTTCATCCGCCACACGGACCCTGCGGGCAAGTCGCCCGTGGATATCCTGATCGAGGCGGGCGCGATCCGGTTCAAGCCGATCCTGCTGACGGCGCTTGCCGCGATGTTCGGCGCGACGGTGATCCTGGCCGATCCGATCTTCCAGGGCCTGGCGCTGTCGCTGCTGTTCGGTCTGTTCAGCTCGACCCTGCTGACGGTTCTGGTGATCCCGGCGATCTACCGGGTGTTCAAGACCTGAGGGCAGGCCGGGGGGATGCATCCCCCCTACGTTGAACAGCGCAGCGCGCTGTTCAACGATCCCCCTGCGGATATTTTAGGCAAGAAGAAGCGGGCGGGCCTTTTGGGGGCCTGCCCTTTTTTCAGGTGCGGATGCCGGCGAAGCGGGTCTGCCAATCCTCGCGCTGCTCGTCCGTGATCTTGCCGAACAAGACCTCGGGCACTGTGAAGGCATGGCCGGCGGGCAGGGCGGAGAGCCATTCGCCCAGATCCCCCTCGGGCCATGCGGCATCGTCGCTGTGAAGGGCCGCCAGCATCGTGGCACCTGCATCGGGGACGAAGGGCGCGGACAGCACCGCGTAAAGCCGGATCAGGTTCAGGCCCAGGCGCGTCTGCATGGCGGCGCGTCCGGGGTCTTCCTTGAAGGTGACCCAAGGGGCGGCAGATTGCAGGTATTCGTTGCCCAGCACCCAGATCGCGCGCAACTCCTGCGCGGCCTTGCGCACCTCCATCGCGTCCATCAGCGCCTCGTAGGTGCGGATGCGGGCGGTCAGCGTGTCGATCAGGGCGGTTTCCTGTTCGCCCCAGGTGCCGCCCTGCGGCACGGCCTCGCCGAATTTCGCGCGGCAGAACTTGGTGATGCGGCTGACGAAATTGCCCAGAACGTCCGCGAGGTCCTTGTTCACGCTTGCCTGGAAGTTTTCCCATGTGAATTCGGCATCCGAGGATTCGGGCGCGTGCGACAGCAGCCACCAGCGCCAGTAATCGGCGGGCAGGATCTCCAGCGCCTGGTCCATGAAGACGCCGCGCCCGCGCGAGGTGCTGAACTGGCCGCCGTCGTAATTGAGGTAGTTGAAGGACTTGATGTAATCCACCAGCTTCCACGGCTCGCCCGAGCCGATGATCGTGGCCGGAAAGCTGAGGGTGTGGAAGGGCACGTTGTCCTTGCCCATGAACTGGGTATAGGTCACGTCACCTGCGCCCTTGTCGGTGCGCCACCAGCGTTCCCAGCCCTCTGCGCCAAGGCCCTGCGCCTCGGCCCATTCCGCACCGCAGGCGATGTATTCGATCGGCGCGTCGAACCAGACATAGAAGACCTTGCCCTCCATCCCCGGCCAGTCCTGATCGCCCTTCTTGACGGGAATGCCCCAGTCCAGGTCGCGGGTGATCCCACGATCCTGCAGGCCGTCGCCATCGTTCAGCCATTTCTTGGCAATCGACGTGGTCAGGATCGGCCAGTCGGTCTTGCTGTCGATCCAGTCCTGCAACTGCTGGCGCATCGCGCTCTGGCGCAGGTAGAGATGCTTGGTCGCGCGCTGTTCCAGATCGGTCGATCCCGAGATGGTCGAGCGCGGGTTGATCAGGTCCACCGGGTCCAGCTGCTTGGTGCAGTTGTCGCATTGATCGCCGCGCGCGCTTTCGAATCCGCAGTTGGGGCAGGTGCCCTCGATATACCGATCCGGCAGGAAGCGGCCATCGGCCTTCGAATACATCTGTGTCTCGGAGACTTCGCGGATCAGACCGGCCTCGGCCAGACGGCCTGCGAAATGCTGGGTCAGCGCGTGGTTCTGCGGGCTGGAGGAGCGTCCGAAGTGATCGAAGCTGAGGCGGAAGCCGCGCGCGATTTCGGCCTGCACTTCGTGCATCTCGGCGCAATAGACGGCAACAGGCTTGCCCGCCTTGGCGGCGGCCAGTTCGGCCGGGGTGCCGTGTTCGTCGGTGGCGCAGAGAAACAGCACCTCGTGGCCGCGCCCGCGCTGGTAGCGTGCATAGAGGTCCGCGGGCAGCTGGCTGCCCACCAGGTTGCCCAGATGCTTGATCCCGTTGATGTAGGGGATCGCCGAGGTGATCAGATGCCGTGCCATGTTCTTGTGCCCTTGTCCGGATTGGCCCTTCCTTAGCGCAAGGCGCGGCAGGGTTCCAGCGGCGGCTTGCGGGTTCAGTCCTCGTCGCGGGTGCGCCCGGTCAGCCGGCCGATCAGGAAGGAGGTGCGCGGCGCCCAGACATATGGCGTGCGCTGCGCGGCGCGCGGACGCATGCGCATGCGGATCAGGCCGAAAATCACCAGCACCGCATGACCTGCGCCGATCATGACGAACATGGCAGAGGGGCCATATGCCTCGATCAGCCCCGAGGCCATGAGCGGGGCCGCGATGGCCCCGAGCGCAAAGAAGAACATCAGCGCCGCCGACAGCTCGACCCGTTCCGAGGCTTCGGCGAAATCATGGGCATGGGCGGCGGCCACCGAATAGATCGGAAAGGTCGTGGCCCCGAAAAGCGTGGCGGTCAGCAGCACGCCCGTGGTGCCCAGATCGCCGGTCAGCGCGGTCAGGGCCGAACTGAGGATCGAGGCGACCGAAAGCCAGATCAGCACCCAGCGGCGATCGTATTTGTCGGCCAGCCAGCCCACCGGGTATTGTGCCAAGGCGCCGCCCGCCACGAAAGCGGCCAGGAACCAGGCGATCTGGTCCACCGCCAGTCCCACGCCTTGGCCATAGACCGGCCCCACCATGCGAAACGACGCGCTGGAAAGGGCGGCGACCACAACCCCGGCCGCCGCCAGCGGCGAGCGGGTGACCGCCAGCATCGGGCGCAGGCGCAGCGCGGTCGGGGTGTCCGGTTCGGCGGTGCGGGTCAGGGTGATCGGCAGAAGGGCCGCGCAGCACAGCAGCGCCAACAGGTTGTAGGACACGTAGGAGGCCGGTTCGAGCACCGAGATCAGCATCTGGGCCACCAATGATGCCCCCATGTCCACGACCCGGTAGGTGCCCATGGCGCGGCCGCGCGTCTCGTTGGTCAGCTTGGCCTGAAGCCAGGCCTCGATCACCGTGTAGCAGCCGGCCACGCAGAGGCCCGAGGCCACGCGCATCAGCGCCCAGGCATAGGCGTCGATCACCAGCATATGGGCCAGCAGACCGATCGCGCCGGTTGCGGTGAAGGCGGCGAAGGCGCGCGAATGGCCGATCGTGCCCATCAGGCGCGGCGCCCACCAGCAGCCGATGAAGAACCCCAGGAAATGCGCCGAGCCCAGAAGGCCGATCTGGGCATTGGTGAAATCAAGCGTCAGTCCCGACAATGCATCCAGCGGCCCCACGCCCCCGGTCGAGAGCTGGAGCAGGATGACCGACAGAAAGAGGGCCGCGAAAGAGATCATCAGGCGCATGGGGCCAGTCCTGCCCATCCTGTCGGGGATGACAAGGGGGCTTGCGCGCCTTTTGCGGGCCATGGCCCGAGTATTTGAACGACGATGCAGCGTCAGGCGCGCGCCCTTTCGCTGTCCCTCGAATGCTCAGGCAGCCTTGATGCGGATCGGTCCCGTGGCGGCATGGGCGGGGCCGTGCAATTGCCAGTCCCTTGGCGGGTCCTGACGGGCGCGCAGGCGGCGCAGGCTCCAGCCTTGGCTTGCCGGGGTATGGGCGGGGGCCATGTGCCAGCGGGTCTCGACCCCCGGCGCGCCGCCCGTGTCCGGGGTCAGGATCAGGCCAAGGGGGGCAAAGACGCCTTCGGCGGCGCCGGTTTCGGCGGCCAGATGCAGGCGGCGCACGGGCGTCAGACCGGGTGGGCCGGGCAGGTCGGCGATCACAAGGGGGGCGGCGCCGCTGCGCAGCGATTCCTCCATGCACCACAGCAGATCCTCGGGGCGCTGGGGGGTGAGATGCACGAAACCCTCGGGGCGGGCCAGGCCTGCGATGCCGTCTGGGTTGGGCCGGTCGGGCAGGTGGCGCGGCGCGATCCAGATCACCGGGCCCGTGTGCCGGTGCTGCACCATGCCCGCCAGCCAGATGGCAAAGCTGCGCCTTGCGGGGCCGCAGGCCTCGTGCAGGCGGGCCAGGGTCAGGCAGATGTCATCGGCCAGGGCCAGGGCCGGGCGCGGACGGTGTGGCGCGCGGGCCAGCAGGGTGGGGTTCAGGGGAATCGTCATGGCTGCAGTCTAGCATGTTCCTGTTTTGTTCCAATATCCATTTCAGGGGTGACCCTGCCGCAAAAAGCGCTAGGGTCGCCCGCGACATGCCAAGCAAGGAGAGCCGCGATGAAGATGAATCCACTGGGGCGCACCGGCCTGATGGTCAGCGAACTGTGCCTGGGGACCATGACCTGGGGCACCCAGACGGCGCAGATCGATGCCCACCGCCAGATCGAGACCGCGCTGGATCACGGTATCAATTTCATCGATACGGCCGAGATGTATCCGGTGAACCCGGTCGCCAAGGAGACGATCGGCCTGACCGAAGAGGTGATCGGCAACTGGCAGGCCGCCAATCCGGGGCGGCGCGGCGACTATGTTCTGGCGACCAAGCACAGCGGCGCAGGCATGGCCCATGTGCGCGACGGCGCGCCGATTTCATCGGCCACGATTCCGCAGGCGGTCGAAGGATCGCTGAAGCGGCTACGGACCGACGTGATCGACCTTTACCAGTTCCACTGGCCCAATCGCGGATCCTACATGTTCCGGCGCAACTGGGGCTATGATCCCTCGGGCCAGAACCGGGCCGACACCATCGCCCATATGGAGGATGCGCTGGAGGCGCTGCAAAAGCAGGTCGAGAAGGGCAATATCCGCCATTTCGGCCTGTCCAACGAAAGCGCCTGGGGCACCACGCAATGGGTGCGGATCGCCCAGGAACGCGGCTGGCCGCGCGCGGCCTCGATCCAGAACGAATATTCGCTGATGTGCCGGATGTATGACACCGATCTGGCCGAGATGAGCGTGAACGAGGATGTGGGCCTGCTGGCCTTTTCGCCGCTGGCGACCGGGCTTCTGACCGGCAAGTACCGGGACGGGGCCACCCCGGAAGGATCGCGCAGGACGCTGAACCCAGATCTTGGCGGGCGCGATACCGCACGCGCGCATCTGGCCGTGGCGGCCTATCTGGATCTTGCGGCGGAATACGGGCTGGACCCGGTGCATATGGCGCTGGCCTGGTGTGCGGCGCGGCCCTTCATGACATCGGTGATCTTCGGCGCCACGACACAGGCGCAGCTTGAGCATGTGCTGGCGGGCGCCGGAATGGTCCTGCCCGAAGGGCTGGCCGCGCGCATCGATCAGATCCACCGGGCGCATCCGCTGCCCTACTGATCGGTTTTCGCCATATCGCACGGGATCGCACTTGATCGTATCCATAATTCCGGTATTTAGGAATTATGGATACGAATCTCGCCATCACCGCTTTCGCCACGCTTGGCCATGCCGGGCGCCTGTCGGTCTTTCGGCTGCTGATGCGTCACATGCCCCAGGGTGTGCGCCCGACCGAGATCGCCGAGGCGCTGGGCCTCAAGCAGAACACGCTGTCGCATCACCTGTCCGACCTTGAGCGCGCGGGGCTGATCCGCGCGACCCGCGAGGGGCGCTCGCTCTACTACAGCGTCAATCTGGAACGCGCGGGTATGCTTGTCACATTTCTCGTCGATGACTGTTGTCGTGGGCGGCCAGAGGTCTGCGCCCATCTGACGGGACCCGAAATGCAGTCCCTCAACGGACAGGAGAAGGGCATGTTCAACGTATTGTTCATTTGCACCAGCAATTCCGCGCGGTCGATCATGGCCGAGGCGCTTCTGAACGACATGGGGCAAGGGCGCTTCCGCGCCTTTTCCGCGGGCACCGTTCCGCGCGGCGCACCACATCCGCGTGCGGTCGCCCTGCTGGAGCGGGCAGGGTTCGCGACGGAAGCGCTGCGCTCGAAGGATCTGACCGAATTCGAGGGCGAGGGCGCGCCCTGGATGGATTTCGTCTTTACCGTCTGCGACCGGGCCGCGTCCGAGGAATGCCCGCCCTGGCCGGGCCATCCGCTGAGCGCCCATTGGGGCATCCCCGATCCCGTCAAGGAAACCGGATCCGAGGCCGAGCAGGCGCTGGCCTTCGCCACGGCCTTTGATGCGCTGCGCCGCAGGGTCGCTGCCTTCGTGGCGCTGCCCATGGATGCGCTGGACCGGATCAGTTTGCAAAAACACATCGACGACATTGGCCGCGACGCGGTTCTGGAAGGAAAAAACGCATGACTCGTATCGCGCTGAATGGGTTTGGCCGCATCGGCAAGCTGCTGTTGCGCGCCCTGGCGGATGATCCGGCGCTGGGCGAGATTGTCCTGCTGAACGATCCCGCCGGCACCCCCGAACAGCATGCGCTGCTGATGGAGTTCGACAGCGTGCATGGCCGCTGGCGGGGGTATATCGCCCATGATGCCGACAGCCTGACCGTGAACGGGCAGCGGATGCAGGTGACGGCGCAAAAGCGGATCGAGGATCTGCCGCTGGCCGTGCTGGGCATCGACCTAGTGCTGGATTGCACGGGCGTCTTCAAGACCGCCGACAAGGTCGCGCCCTATTATGCAGCGGGGGTGAAGAAGGTGATCGTCTCGGCCCCGGTCAAGGATGGGGGGGCGCTGAACCTGGTCTACGGGGTGAACCATGACCTTTACGATCCGGTGCAGCACGACCTAGTGACGGCGGCCAGCTGCACGACGAACTGCCTGGCGCCGGTGGTGAAGGTTCTGCATGAGAGTCTTGGTATAAGGCACGGATCAATCACGACAATCCATGACGTAACCAATACGCAGACCATCGTGGATCGCCCCGCCAAGGACATGCGGCGCGCCCGTTCGGCGCTGACCAACCTGATCCCCACCACCACCGGCAGCGCCACGGCGATCACGCTGATCTATCCCGAACTGAAGGGGCGGTTGAACGGTCACGCGGTGCGGGTGCCGCTGCTGAATGCCTCGATCACCGATTGCGTCTTCGAAATGGAGCGGGCCACCACCGTGGAAGAGGTGAACGGGTTGTTCAAGACCGCCGCCGCAGGCGCTCTGGCGGGCATCCTGGGCTATGAGGAGCGGCCACTGGTGTCCTGTGACTATCGCGGTGATCCACGCTCGGCCATCATCGACGCGCCCTCGACCATGGTGGTGAACGGCACGCAGGTGAAGGTCTATGCCTGGTATGACAACGAATGGGGCTATGCCTGCCGCATGGCCGATATCGCCCGCATGGTCGCGGGGGCGATGTGAGCCAGACCGCCCCCGACGGCTTGCGCGCCTATGTGGCGGTGACGGCGGCCTATTGGGCCTTCATGCTGTCGGATGGCGCGCTGCGCATGCTGGTGCTTTTGCATTTCAACGGGCTGGGGTTCAGCCCGGTGCAGCTGGCCTGGTTGTTTCTTCTCTATGAGGTGGCGGGGATCGTCACCAACCTGTCGGCGGGCTGGATCGCCGCGCGCTTCGGGCTGACGGTCACGCTATACGCGGGTCTGGCCGTGCAGATCGCGGCACTGGCGGCACTGGCGCAGCTTGATCCGACGTGGACGGTGGCGGCCTCGGTCGTGTTCGTGATGGCGGTGCAGGGGGCCTCCGGCGTGGCCAAGGACCTGTCCAAGATGGCGTCGAAATCGGCCGTCAAGCTGCTGGCGCCCAAGGCGGACGGCGGGCTTTTCCGCTGGGTGGCCTGGCTGACCGGATCGAAGAACGCGGTCAAGGGGCTGGGGTTTTTCCTGGGGGCGGCACTTTTGGGGCTGGTGGGTTTCGTGCCCGCGGTCTGGGCGATGGCGGGCGTTCTGGCGGTGATCCTGCAGGCGGTTGTGCTGTTCATGCCGCAGGGCCTGCCACAGGGGCGCAAGGATGCGAAATTCACGCAGGTCTGGTCGCGCGATGCGCGGATCAACCGGCTGTCGCTGGCGCGGATGTTCCTGTTCGGGGCGCGCGATGTGTGGTTCGTGGTGGGCATTCCCGTCTATTTCCAGTCGGTCCTGTCGGATGGCACGCCCGAGGGTGCGCGGGCGGCGTTTTTCCTGATCGGCGGGTTCATGGCGGTCTGGATCATCGCCTATGGCGCGGTGCAGGGGTCCGCGCCGCGCATCCTGCGCGCGGCCAAGCGACCCGAAGAGCAGATCGTGGCGCAGGCGATCCGCTGGGCGGGTCTTCTGGTGCCGATCCCGCTGGTGCTGGCGGGGTTGGCCGTTGCGGCCGGCGCGCCGGCCGATTGGCTGACGCTGTCGCTGGTGGCGGGGCTGCTGGTCTTCGGTTTTGTCTTCGCGATCAATTCATCGGTGCATTCCTACCTGATCCTGGCCTTCAGCACCGATGAGCGGGTCACGATGGACGTGGGGTTCTATTACATGTCCAACGCCGCCGGGCGGTTGCTGGGCACATTGCTGTCGGGTCTGTCCTATCAATTGGGCGGTGTCGCGCTGTGTCTGGTCACGGCGGGGGCGATGGCGGCGGCCAGTTGGTGGGCGGTGCGACGGCTGCGATTTGCCTGACCGCACCGTCTGCAATCGCTTGCGCGGCCACCACGCGCGCCCTTAGGGTGCGGCTGTGGCGGCTTCGGTCCGCCCGGAGTGGAGTGTCATGCCGATTTCCCTGTTTCGCCCCTTGTCCGGCCTGCTGATGCTGGCCTTTCTGGCCGCGTGCAATGCGCCCATGCCCGAGCGGGGGTTTCGTGATCCGGGCGCGTCGTTCGCCTCGACCCAGCGGTTCGATACGGCCCTGTTTCTGGGGGAATGGGTGCAGGTCGCGGCCTTTGCGGCACCGGGGCAGGCCGTCGCGCCCGAACGGCATCTTTACCGCCCCGCGACCACCGGGCAGATCGTGGCCGATATCACCGGGACGGATGGGGCGACACGGCGCGAGGTCTATGACCTTGTGGCACCGGGGCGGTTGCGTCCGCGCGGGCAGGACACGCCGCCGGGGGATCTGTGGGTGCTATGGGTCGATGAAGGGTTCCGCACCGCTGTCCTTGGCACGCCCTCGGGGTCGCGGGGCTTCATCCTTGATCGCAGTGCAGCACCTGCCCCTGACCGTTTGCGTGCCGCGCGCGAGATCCTTGACTGGTACGGCTATGACATGACGCGGCTGCAGACCGTCCGTTAAGTCGCCCGCGGATCACGTGATCTGGTCGCGCAGCGCCTGCAGATGCAAAGGCAGGTCACGGGCCGAGATGCTGGCCTCGCGCACGAGGTGATCGAAATGACGGGTGAAGGCCTGAACGCGCTCGCTGTCGCGGAAGGCCACGTAGTTGCGGCCAACGTAAAGCACCGCCAGAAGCGGGCCGAAGATGGTGATCGGGGCGGAATAGACGCGGCGCGCATCGAACAGGTAAAGCCGCAGGCCGGGGTAGAATTGCGCATTCAGCGCCATGAACCGGTCGATCTGCTCGCGCCGCAGCGTCGGGGAAAGGCCCGCATAGTAGCCCGTGCCGAGGGCGAAGCTTTCCATTTCGTGCAGGGGCAGGGCGATCTCGTAATCCGAATGCGCCCCCCGCATCCAGTCCAGCCGGTCCTGCGAGGCATTGATCGCCTGTTCCGTCGTGCGGCCCAGATGGGGGGTATATTCCCATTCCAGCAGCGCGCGTGTCTTGAGCATGTCGGGCAGGGCGGCGGGGACATGGCGGATCTTGTAGCCTGCAGCCTCGCGGTGCCAGCTGAAGATCTGTTCATCGACAAGGGCGCGGGGCGCTTCGGTCAGCGAGAGCGAGATCGCCATGAGGTCTGCGGCGGTTTCGGGCCTGTCCGACAGCGACAAGAGCCAATCCGCCGACACGCCCAGTGCGGCCGCGCATTCGCCCACGACCTGCGCATTGGGCAGGCGCGCCCCATCGCCGCCCAGCAGTTGCGACACGGTCGAGCGGTCCACCCCGATCCGGCGGGCAATGCTGCTCTGGTTCACGCCCTTGCGCTCCATCGCGAGGGCAAGGCGTTGGCGGAACTGTGTGGCGCGCTGCCGTTTGTCTATTTTTTCACTCATGTGTTCACTATTATCACCTTTGTCGAGAATTGTTAATCATTTCCCGAATTCAAACCTGCAAGCCATCGGATTAAGCCTTGGAAAACAAGGAAAAGACGGGCCTTCATGAGCAGTCGCGCGCAGGGCGTTTCGGGAAAATCCATCGAATGGCCAACATTGGCCCTGCTGGCCCTGTGCTATGCGGTCTGGGGCATCGGCACCACATGGGCGGCGGGATGGTTTCTGCCGCTGGGCATGGTGATGGTGGCCTTGGCGGCGGCGCTGCATTCCTCGCTGTGCCACGAGGCGCTGCACGGACATCCCACGCGCTTCGGGTGGCTGAACGAGGCGCTGGTGTTTCCGGCGCTGACCCTGTGCATCCCCTATATCCGGTTTCGGGACACCCATCTGGCGCATCACCGCGATGCGATCCTGACCGATCCCTATGACGATCCCGAAAGCAATTACCTTGATCCCGCTGTCTGGGATCGCCTTCCGCCATGGGTGCAGGCGGTACTGAACCTGAACAACCGCCTTGTGGGGCGGCTGCTGATCGGCCCTGTGGTCAGCCAGGTGGCCTTCATGGCGGCCGACTGGCGCGCGATCCGCGCCGGTGAGCGCACGGTTCTGCGCGGCTGGCTGTGGCATATCCCGGCGCTGGGGCTGGTGATCGGGTGGATGGCGGCCCTGGGGCAGATGCCGGTCTGGGCCTTTGTGCTGTCGAGTTATGCGGCGATCTCGATCCTCAAGATCCGCACCTTCCTTGAACATCAGGCCCATCTGCGCGCGCGCGGGCGCACGGTGATCATCGAGGATCGCGGCCTGCTGGCGTTTCTCTTTCTGAACAACAACCTGCATGTGGTGCATCACATGCATCCCAGACTGCCGTGGTACAGGTTGCCGGGTCTCTATTTCGCCAACCGGGACAGGTACCTGGCCCGCAACGATGGCTACATGTTCCCGTCTTATGGCGCGATTTTCCGGCGCTACCTGTTCAAGGCCAAGGACCCGGTGCCGCATCCCCTCTGGCGCAGGCCCTGATTTGACGGCATGAGTGGCCCCATGGAAACATGGGTCATCGCCACTGTCCTTGCCGCGGGGTTTCAGACCGCGCGCTTCATGCTGCAAAAACAGCTGAGCATGGGGGCATTGTCCACTGCGGGCGCGACATTTGCGCGGTTCATCTATTCCTCGCCGCTGGTGCTGTTGCTGGTGGCGGTCTACCTGGGATTGCAGGGGCTGGCGCTGCCTGCGCTGTCGGGTCTTTTCTGGGGCTATGCGCTGCTGGGTGGATTGGGGCAGATCCTCGCCACGATCTGCGTGGTGGCCCTGTTCCGGCAGCGCAATTTCGCGGTGGGCATCACCTTCAAGAATACCGAGGTGGTTCTGACCGCCTTTGCCGGGCTTGTGGTGCTGGGCGAAGGGGTGACGCCCGCCGGGCTGGCCGCGATCCTGCTGGGGCTGGTGGGGGTGCTGGTGCTGTCGGGCACGCCGGGGCTGACGGGAAACTGGATCCGGCGCATCGCCTCGCGCGCGGCGGGGCTGGGGTTGCTGGCGGGGGCGCTGTTTGCCGTATCCAGCGTGGCCTATCGGGGCGCATCGCTGGAACTGGCCAGCGACGATCCCTTTCTGCGCGCCATGGTCACGCTGGCGGCGGTGACGGCCTCGCAGACCATCGCCATGACGCTCTGGCTACGCTGGCGCGAACCGGGGCAGATCCGTGCCGTCATCCTTGTTTGGCGCCGCGCGGTCTGGATCGGTCTGACCTCGATGGCCGGAAGCCTGTGCTGGTTCACCGCCTTCACGCTGCAGAACGTGGCCTATGTGAAGGCCGTAGGCCAGATCGAGCTGATCTTTTCGCTGGCCGCGTCGATCCTGTTCTTCAATGAAAGGTTCACCCGCCGCGAGGCGGCGGGCATCGCCCTGATCAGTGCGAGCGTCCTGTCACTGGTCCTATTCCTTTAAGGCGCAGGAACAGGCTTTCCTCTTCGTTGTTCTTGAAGAAGGGCACGCTTGCGGGGGGCGCGGTTTCCTTGGCCCTTGCCGCGACCTCGGCCAGCACGACCTCGGTGATGAAGGGCAGGTCGAATTCGCGCACGCGCGGCAGCGGGATCCACTGCAGATGCGAAAGCTCGTCGCAGGCGGCGCTGAAATCATCGGGATCGCTGGCCAGATCATCGGCATCGACAAGGAAAAAGCGCGCGTCGAACCGGCGCGGGCGGCCCGGCGGGGTGACGGCGCGGAACACGAATTGCAGCGGATGGGCCGCGGGCATGTGGCCAGTGGCGGCAAATGTCTGCCAATCGGGCGGCGGGCTGGTCCAGAGGCCCTTGGCCCCCAGCACCAGACCCGTTTCCTCCCACAACTCGCGGATCGCGGCGGCGGCCAGCGCATGGGCAAGATCGGGGGGCGCATCGTCGCACAGCCGCCCCGCGCAGAGATCCGGCAGCGGCGTGACCAGCGGCACGGCGCGATCGGCATCGTCCACGGCGCCGCCGGGAAACACGAATTTGTCCGGCATGAAGGCCGCTTTCGATCCGCGCTGCCCCATCAGAACATGGGGGTCATTGAATCGGTCGCGCAGCACGATCACGGTCGAGGCGTTGCGGATCGCAGTCTTGTCGATGCTCATCTGGTCCCTTTCACGGCGAAAGGGTCACGCTGCCTTGGCAAACCCGTGCATCATCCGCGCCCATTGCAGGCCCACGATCGCCCCTTTCAGTCTGGGCAGAAGGTAGAGCGATAGTGCGACAGAGCCAAGGGCGAAGATGCTGAACAGGATCAGGGGCTCGGGGCGCCATGTCTCGAAGACGAACAGGAGCAGCGGCGCCATCAGGTGACCGACGAACAGGATCGTCAGGTAGGCCGGGCCGTCATCGGCGCGGTGATGGTGCAGTTCCTCGCGGCAGACGGGGCAGGATTTGCGCACCGACAGGTAGCCCTTCAGCAGCGGACCACTGCCGCAATTGGGACATTTGCCGCGCCAGCCCTTCCACATCGCGGGCCAGGTTTCGCGGGTCGACGGTTTCTGCGCAGTCTCGGTGATCGCCGCCTGATCCGAAAACGTTTCTGTCTGCGGATCCGTCATCGCGTGATGGCTGTGGTTGGTCATGGTCGCCTCGGGGTCTGTGAAGGCGCGACCATCTGTCAAATCGCGGTGCTTGAAAAGCGGCGATCCCGGTCCCGCGTCTACATGTCGCAAAAACCTGCCGATGCCCGGCGGCACGCGGGCTGGGGCGAAAAAAGTTTCGCCCGCCGCGACGGAAGCGGCCAGCCGCCCCGTAATACAGGCACAACAGGCGGCAAGGGCACCCATGCCCGGCCCCGCCATCAAACCGGAGAGATCAAGATGAAACGCACTGTTCTGATATCCAGCCTGACCGCCCTTGCCCTTGCCGGCACGGCATTGGCCGCGATCGCCGCATCCGATGACAAGCCCGGCCGAGCGGAACACCGGGGCGACCGGGTCATGATGCTGCCGTTCGAGGATATCGACGCCGATTCCGACGGCAAGATCACGACCGGGGAGATGCAGGCCCATGCCGCCCTGCGCTTCGAAGAGGCCGATGCCGACAAGGACGGCCTGCTGGACGCGGACGAGATGCAGGCGCAGATGCTGGCCCGCACGACCGCGCGCATGGCAGAGCGCAGCGCGCGCATGATCGAGCGGATGGACCGGGATGGCGACGGCAAGCTGTCGGCCGAGGAAATGCGCGCAGGCCCCCGCGAGGGCGATCAGTTCGCGCGGATGCTGTCGCGTCTGGACAAGGACGAGGACGGCGCGCTGTCGCGTGAAGAGTTCGAGGCCGCCCGCGAGATGCGCAGCGCGCATCGGCGTGGTGACGGGCATCACCGTGACGGGCATCACCGGGGGCAAAACGACTGATCGACACCCCTGTGGCTGATCTGGAATGGCCCCGAGGGGCCATTCCACCTGGACATGTCACCCGATTGCCGAAACGGCAGGGACAGGATAGGCCGGAGGGACGATGACAATGGTTTTCGATGCCCCCTCGGATCTGGCAGATGACGTGCTGCTGCGCCGCTTCGCCCTGGGTGATGCGGCGGCGGCGCGGGCGCTGACGCTGCGGCTGACGCCACGGGTGCATGCCCATGCCATGCGGCTTCTGGGCGATCGGGCCGAGGCCGAGGATGTCACGCAGGAGGCGCTGTTGCGCCTGTGGCGGATCGCGCCGGACTGGCGCGCGGGCGAGGCGAAGGTCACGACCTGGCTTTACCGGGTGACGGCCAACCTGGCCACCGACCGCCTGCGCAAAAGGCGCGGTGTCGCCCTGGACAGCGTGCCCGAGCCCGAGGACGATGCGCAGGGGCCAGCGGGCCTCTTGCAGGACAAGGCGCGGGCTGCGGCCTTGCAGCAGGCCTTGGCAGCCTTGCCGGAGCGGCAGAAACAGGCGGTCGTGCTGCGGCACCTTGAGGGTCTGGGCAATCCCGAGATTGCCGGGATCATGGACATCAGCGCCGAGGCGGTCGAAAGTCTGGTCGCCCGGGGCAAACGCGCGCTGACGGCGGCCCTTTCGGGCCAGCGCGCAGAATTGGGGTATGAGGATGACTGACGAGCGCAAGACAGACCGGGATGATGACGGGCTGGAGAGCTTTTTCGAAGCGGCACGGCGCATGGAGCCGACACCGTCGGATGCGCTCATGGCACGGGTTCTGGCCGATGCCCTTGCCGCGCAACCTGTTGCCGCGCCGCGCGCCTTGCCGCGCCCCGGCGCATGGGCGCAGCTGCGCGAGGCGCTGGGCGGCTGGCCCGCGCTGGGGGGGCTTGCGACGGCGGGCGTGATGGGGCTGGCCTTCGGGATTGCCGCACCGGCCGGGCTTGCGGATCTGGCGACCGCCGTGCTTGGCCAGAGCACGGATACCTATCTTGTCGACCTGATGCCGGAGCTGGATTTCGACATCGCCATGGACCTGAGCGAGGGCTGAACATGACCTATCCGACCGATCCCGCATCCCCGACAGGCCCCGGCACCGCGACGGGCGCGCCCCGGCGCGGCTGGATCAAGGTGGTGCTTTTCGTCTCGTTGGCGCTGAACCTTGCGGTTGCGGGCCTCGCGATCGGCGCGGCGCTGCGCCATGACGCGATACGCGACAGGGCGTCCGTGCGCAGCGATCAGTTCGGTGGTCCCTATACCGGCGCGTTGAGCCGTGAGGATCGGCGCGCCATCTGGCGCGAGATGCGCGCCATGCAGGCCGAGGGACAGCCGACGCGCGCCGATATCCGCGCCGATTTCGATGCCGTCGTGCAGGCACTGCGCGCCACGCCCTATGATCCGGCCGCCGTGCAGGTCATCGTCGAAAGGCAGTTCCAGGCGGGGCTGGAGCGTCAGCAGATCGGGCAGGAGCTGCTGTTGCAGCGCATTGCCGGGATGGATGCCGCCGCGCGCGCCGCCTTTGCCGACAGGCTGGAAGAGCGGCTGGAACGGCGCGACAGCTGGCGCGAACAGCGCCGTAATGCGCGCGACGAGGCACCGCGCGACTGAACGGCTTTGTGTCCGCGCTCAGGCCGCGGTATTGCTGATCGTCACCTGGTTGCGCCCGCAGGCCTTGGCCCCATAAAGCGCCTTGTCGGCCCGGTGCAGCAGGGTTTCGACAGTTTGGGGCAGGGGATCGGACGGCAGCGGCAGGGGGCGATGGCCCATGGCGACGCCGATGCTGACCGTCATGGTGACGGACAGGCCCTGTCCCGGCAGATCGATCGGGTCCTGCGCGACCATGCGGCACAGGCGGCGCGCGGCCACCCGCGCCTCGGTCCTGTTGGTGTCGGGCAGCGCGATCAGGAATTCCTCGCCGCCGATGCGCGCGATCAGGTCGACCGCGCGCAGATTGGCGCGCAGACGCTGCGCCACTTCGATCAGGACGGCATCGCCCGCGGCATGGCCATGAAGATCGTTGATCCGCTTGAAATGGTCCAGATCCGCCAGCATCACCGCGAAACGTCGCCCGCTGCGGTTGGCGTGGTCCGCCATGCGCATCAGGTGCGGCAGCGCATAGCGGCGGTTGTAAAGACCGGTCAGCGGGTCCGTCACTGCCGCGCGCATGCCGTCGCGCAGGGTGCTGCGCAGCTGATCGGCCATGCGTTTGCGCCTGATCTGGCTGGCGATCCGCAGGCCCAGTTCGGCCGGATCGAACCGACCCGCGACCACATCGCCCGCGCCAAGATCAAGCGCGTCCGCGGCCATGTGATTGTCCGCCTCGGGCAGGATGACCATGACGGCGGCATGGCGGGTTTCGGGATGGGCGCGCAGTTCCGACAAAAGCCGCAGTCCGGGCGACGACACGCTGCGGTCCAGCACGATCACGCAGAGGTCGGGGGCCGTCTCGGCCTTGACATCGCGCAAGAAGCTGCGGCTGTCATGTCGGCTGACGATGCCGTGGGGCAGGGTGTTCAGACCGCGAAGCCAGGTCAGTTCGCGCAGGCCGGGATCGGTCAGGATGCAGATGCGCGCGGGGGTGACGAAGTCCTGCGTGTCTTCGGCAAAACCGAGTGATTTTCTGGTTCCGCTGCGCAGATGCGATTCCTGCAGGCTGTCGCCGACCCGCATGAGGCTGCGCAGGCGCGCCTGCAAAAGCAGGTCGTCCAGTGGAAAAGCCAGCAGATCCTCTGCCCCGGCGGCCAGCGCCTGCAGGCGCAGGTCATGATCGGCATGGGGGGACAGGATCAGCACGGGCGGCGGTGCCGGGGGCGCATCCGGCAGTTCCAGCGGGGCGACATCCTGCTGCCCCGGGGCGGGGCCATCGGCAAAGCCGGTGATGCGGCGGCACAGATCAAGGCTGTGGCAATCGCGCAAACCCGCGCTCAGCAGCACGAGGTCCGGTGCCTGCTGGTCAATCACTTCCAGGGCCTCGGCACCGGTTGCGGCCTGCAGCACGTCGTAGAACGCCGCCGTCAACCGGACCCGCAACAGGATGCGGTTTGTCGGAATGTCATCCACGATCAGGATTTTGCCGGGCATGGTCCTCAGCCTCAGGAAGCGGGCGGCGGGCCACTTGCCAACCGTGTTCCCGCAGTCTCTACTGAAACTGGTTAAAAATTTCTTTCCGGGCTGAACAAAATGAAATCCGAGCAGGAAAAGGCCGAAATGCTGGCGATCGAAGCGCTGGGCTGGATGGCCGGCAATGACGAGGTTCTGGGCCAGTTCATGGCCGCAAGCGGCGCCAGTATCGACGATTTGCGCGCAGGCGCCGCGGACCCCGCGTTCCTGGGGGCACTGCTGGATTTCCTGATGCTGGAGGATGCATGGGTCATCGCGTTCTGCGATGCCGCGCGTCAGCCCTATGACGCGCCGATGCGGGCGCGCGCGGCCTTGCCGGGTGGCGCGCAGATGCACTGGACCTGATGGCGTTCGGCGTGATCAGAGCGTGTTGAGAGGCGCGTCATCCTCGGGGCGCAGCTTGGTCAGCAGCGTGATCAGCACCTCTTGCTCGCCCGGCGCCAGACGATCGGCCATGATCGTGGCGTTGAGCCGTGCAAAGGGGGTTGCCGCCTCGATCGCGGCGCAGCCTGCCGGGGTCAGTTCGACGCGGCGGGTGCGCCGGTCCTCGGTGCCGCTGGAGCGTGCCAGAAGGCCGTCGGCCTCCATCTGGCGTAGGGCCCGGCTGGTGGCGGTGCGGTCGATGCCAACGAACCCCGCGATGTCCGAGGGCTGGGACAACCCCTCGTTTCCCACGGCCAGAAGCACGCACCAGGTGGTGCGCGTCAGGCCAAGTGTTTTCAAGGCCTCGTCAAGCCGCCGCTCCTGCTGGCGCGCGGCGACGGAAAGATGATAGCCCAGCGAGGCATGAAGGCGGTAGGGTCCGGTGCTGTCCATGCCGGCCAAGCCACAGGATCGGCCCGCGAAAGTCAAGCACGGGAAGGGCTTGTAACCGCAGTGTCACACAGCCACCTTAGGAGCGGGACGGCGGGCGCAGGATGTGGCAACTGCCGGAGCATGGGCAGGAGGCAAGCATGCGCATAGACGGGATCATCTTCGACAAGGACGGCACCCTGTTCGACTTCCGGGCGACGTGGGATGTCTGGGCGCTCGGGGTGATCGACGAGTTGGCGGCGGGCGATGCGGCCCTGGCCCAACGCATTGCCGATGCGGCAGTCTTCGATCTGCAGGCGCGCGCCTTTCGCCCGGACAGCCCGATCATCGCAGGCACCAACCGCGAGGCCGCCGAGGCGATCGGCACGGCCTTGCCGGACCGGGATGTCGCCGAGATCGAGAGTTTCCTGAGCCTGCGGGCCGCCATGGCGCCATTGGCCCCGGCGGTGCCGCTGGACCCTTACCTGACCGGGCTGGCCGCGCGCGGTCTGGCGCTGGGCGTGATCACCAATGATACCGAGGCCGGGGCACTGGCGCATCTTGGCACGGCCGGGGTGCTGGCGCATTTCGATTTCGTGGCCGGTTTCGACAGTGGCCATGGCGCGAAACCCGATCCCGCGCCGCTGCTGGCCTTCTGCCGCGAGACCGGGCTGGAGCCTGCGCGCGTGGTCATGGTGGGCGACAGCCATCATGACCTTCTGGCGGGCCGGCGGGCGGGGATGCAGACCCTTGGCGTGCTGACCGGCACGGCGCTGGCTGCGGACCTGTCACCCCTGGCGGATGCGGTTCTGCCCGATATCGGTCATATCCCGGCCTGGATCGACGCCTGATCCCGTCACCACATGCGTCTTGCGCAGATCATTCGTGAAAAACGACGCCTTCGGTCGCAATCGGAAAGGCGCGCGGGGCGTGGCGGTAGTTTGCTGGTCTTCCGACAGACGAGGAGGCCGTGATGACGGAAGAGGTGCTTCGCAGGAAACGCAGCGGTGGCCGCGCAGGGCATGCGACCCGTCGCGGCAAGGCCGTGATCGAGCAGATGCCATGGCGCCTGCCGGTCAACACGGACCGGCCCATCGAACCCCTGACCGCCGAGGGGGTGCAGGCCGTCCACGAGGCGGCGATGTTCATCCTGGAAGATATCGGGATCGAGTTCCTGAACCACGAGGCGCTGGACATCCTGCGCGAGGCCGGGTGCACCGTGCAGGGCGAGAATGTCCGCATGGGCCGCGATTTCGTGATGGAAATGCTGGAGCGTGCGCCGAAGCAATGGACCATCACGCCGCGCAACCCTGATCGGCAGATCACCATCGGGGGCGATCACATCCTGTTCGGCAATGTCTCTTCCCCGCCGAACTACTGGGACATGGCGACGGGGCGCAAGCTGTCCGGCACCCGCGAGATGTGCCGCGACCTGCTAAAACTCAGCCAGTATTTCAACTGCATCCACTTCATCGGGGGCTATCCGGTGGAACCCGTGGACGTGCATGCCTCGGTCCGGCACCTTGACGTGCTCTATGATACGCTGACCCTGACCGACAAGGTCGCCCATGCCTATAGCCTGGGCAAGGAGCGGGTCGAGGATGTGATGGAGATGGTCCGCATCGCGGGCGGGCATAGCCATGAGGAATTCGACGCAAGCCCGAAGATGTTCACCAACATCAACTCCACCTCGCCGCTGAAGCATGACATCCCGATGCTGGATGGCTGGATCCGGCTGGCGCGGCGGGGGCAGGGCCTTGTGGTGACACCCTTCACGCTGGCGGGGGCCATGGCGCCGGTGACGATGGCGGGGGCGGTGGCGCAAAGCCTGGCCGAGGGGCTGTGCGCGATTGCGCTGGCCCAGTGGATCCGGCCCGGCGCGCCCTGTGCGATTGGTACTTTCACCTCGAATGTGGACATGAAATCGGGCGCGCCCGCCTTTGGAACGCCCGAATACATGCGCGCCACCCAGATGACCGGGCAATTGGCACGCTTCTACGGCCTGCCGATGCGCTCATCCGGGGTCTGCGCGGCCAATATCCCCGACGGTCAGGCCATGTGGGAGACATCGAACAGCCTGTGGGCGGCGGTGCAATCGGGCACGCATATGGTCTATCACGCGGCTGGCTGGCTGGAGGGCGGATTGATCGCCAGCCCCGAGAAATTCGTGATGGATTGCGAGCTGCTGCAGCAGATCCAGCGCTACATGGAGCCTGCGACCTTCGCCACCACGCCCGAGGATCTGGCGCTCGAGGCGATCCGCGAGGTGGGGCCGGGGGGGCATTTCTTCGGCATCCAGCATACGCAGGACCGCTATGAAAAGGCGTTCTATCAACCCTTCCTGTCCGACTGGCGCAACTACGAGGCCTGGGATATCGCGGGGGCGGTCTGGACCCACGAGCGTGCGCATGGGCTTTATCGTCAGATCATGGCGGAATTCGAAGCCCCGCCGATGGATGTGGCCGTCCATGAGGAGCTTTTGTCCTTCGTCAGCCGCCGCAAGGCCGAAGGCGGTGCGCCGACGGATTTCTGATCGCAGGACGCGGAACCTGTGGCTGCTCCCTTCCTCCGAGGGCGGGGGGGGCGCCGTGGGCCGGGTCCCTCGGACCGGACAGGCCAAAGTCCTGCAAATTGAAGATATTGGTCAAATATTTACGGTTATCCCGGATTCTGTGCGCGACGCAGCGAAGGGATCTGGGATGCATGGGCTGATCAACCGGGCGATACAGTGTTTCGTGACCGATATGCATGGTCCCGGCACATGGCGCGATGTGGCCCGTGCGGCCCACCTGGATGGCGCCGGGTTCGAAGCGATGCTGGATCATGATCCGGCGCTGACGGGCAGGGTGCTGGATGCGACCTGCAGACGGCTTGGCCGGCCCATGGCCGAGGTGCTGGAGGATCTGGGCACCTACCTGGTCTCGCACCCGAATATCGAGGCGCTGCGCCGCTTGCTGCGGTTCGGCGGTGAGGGTTTCACCGATTTCCTGTGCTCATTGGACGATCTGCCCGATCGCGCCCGGCTGGCGGTTTCCGATCTGGACCTGCCCCCGCTGGAACTGCAGGAGATTGCGCCGGACCGCTACCAGTTGCGCTGCCTGACGGGGGCGCCCTATCGGCAGGATGCCGGTTTTCTTGGTTTCGGTTCGGTAATGATGGGCGTCCTGCGCGCCATGGCCGATGATTATGGCGCGCTGGTCGTGCTGGATCACGGCCCGCCCGCGCCGGGATGCGAGGTGATCGAGATCGCGCTTGTGGCCTGCGACTACAGCGAAGGGCGCCGGTTCGAACTGGGCCGGAAGGCGGGTTGAGGCATGGGCAGGCAGCAGGCGGGGATGCATGTCGGGCCGGACGCCCTGTCCGGCGATACCGGTGCGGGGGGACAGGCTGGCCAGCAGGCGGTGTCCGGCGGGGGGGCGTCACACGGCCCTGACCCGGTGGATCTGGCGCCTGTTCTGGATGTGCTTTGCCCGATGCACCTGTTGCTTGGTCCGGCGGGCGAGGTGCTGCATGCGGGGCCGACACTTGCCCGGCTGCGCCCGCAAACCCGGCTGAAAGGCGCATCGGTGCTGGACATATTCGAGGTGACGCGCCCGCGGCAGATCGCTGCCTGGGAAGATCTGCGCCCGCTGCAGGGCAAGATCCTGCACCTTGTGTTTCGCGACCATCCGATGACCGCTTTCAAGGGGTGTCTGGCCGCGACCGGTCAGGGCATGGTCCTGAACCTGTCTTTCGGGATCTCCATCATGGATGCCTTGCGGGACTACGCGCTGACGTCGGCGGATTTCGCCGCGACGGACATGACGGTGGAGCTTCTTTATCTATTCGAGGCGAAATCGGCCGCGATGGAGGAAAGTCGCAAGCTGAACCTGCGCCTGCGCGGTGCGATGGTCGCGGCAGAGGCGCAGGCGCTGACCGATACGCTGACGGGTCTGTCCAATCGCCGGGCGCTTGATCATCTGCTGGAGCGGCTTTGCCACGGGCGCGAGCCTTTCGCCGCCATGCATCTTGACCTTGATCACTTCAAGGCGGTGAACGATACGCTTGGCCATGCCGCAGGTGATCACGTGCTGCGCCATGTCGCCATCATCCTGACCGAAGAGACGCGCAGCGGCGATACGGTGGCGCGCATCGGGGGGGATGAATTCGTCCTGGTGTTTCCCAAGCTTCAGGATCGTGCCATGCTGGATACAATCGCGCAGCGCATCATCGCCCGTCTGTGTCAGCCGATCCCCTATTGCGACACGCATTGCCACATCTCGGGCAGTATCGGCACGGTGCTGTCCGGCGATTACGACAGGCTCGACATGGGGCGGATGATGGCTGATGCGGATGCGGCGCTCTACAGATCCAAAAAGGCCGGGCGGGGATGCCACCAGTTCTTTCACCAGGTCACGGATGACGATTGATCGCCGGCACGGCCCCCGCCACGCGCCCCTTCCGATCCGGCATCACGCCGGCCGGTGCGGGGCCTGTTCAGCGCGCCTTTTCCGCAAGTGCGCCGTAACGATGCCCCGCGCCCAGGTTGATGTTCAGCGCGATGAAGCTGCGCCCGGATTGCCGCAAGGCATTGGCCAACCCGGCGTGGGCGACGGCAAGGTTCTGTTCGGCATCGATGAGGTCGCGGATGGTGCCACCGTCCTTGTCCACGCTCTCGCGGGTCAGGCGCACGGCTTCGGTATAAAGCCGGACAGTTTCGGTGGCCGCGTTGCGTCCGCGCATGCTCGCCTCGTAATCGGCCAGGGCGCCTTCGACATCGCCGATCGCCTCGATCACGGCGATCCGCCATGCGGTATGGGCCTGTCGCACGCGGGAATCGCGCTGCAGCACCGTGGCGCGCGCGCCTTGCGTCG
Source organism: Seohaeicola sp. (assembly GCF_048006315.1). Lineage (GTDB taxonomy): Bacteria > Pseudomonadota > Alphaproteobacteria > Rhodobacterales > Rhodobacteraceae > Seohaeicola. Next base: position 3,624,212 of record NZ_CP180350.1, read on the forward strand.
GCAGCATGGGCAATCGCAGCGCCGGGCCAAAGACATAATCGGTGTTGCGGTTGCCGGAGACCGAGGACAGGCTGATGGTGCCGCCCAGCGAGAGCTGCGGATAAAGGGCCGCATTCGCCACCTTCAGGTCCCGCAGGGCCGCATAGTAACCCCGTTCGGCCACGCGGATATCGGGGCGATTGCGCAGCAGGTCCGAGGGGATGCCGACCTTGGGCGACAGGCTGACGCGCGGCTGGGCCGCCCGGCTGTCAAGGTCGGGCAGGGGCTGGCCCGGCATCCGGCCCGACAGGACCGCGATTTCGGACTTGAGGTTTGCAATCGCCGCCTCGAGTGCCGGAATTTCCGCCTGGGTTTCAGAGACAAGCGCCTTGGCCCGCACAACGTCGATGCTGGTGGCCGCGTCCCCCTTGAACAGGGTGTCCACCAGGTCCAGCGTCTGGCGCCGCGAACGCAGTTCGGACCGGCGCAGATCAAGGCTGGCCTGCTGGTAGCGCAAGTCGACATAGGCATTTGACAGATTGAGCAGCAGCAACAGCCGCGCCGCGTCCAGTTCGGCATCCGCGATCTCGATCCGGGCGCCGGCGGCTTCGATCTGGGCGCGCCGGGCGCCGTAGATGTCCAGCAGCCAGTCAAAGCCCAGGCTGGCTTCGGACCGGGTCAGGCTGGGGCCACCGTCCTGCCGTTCACGCTGCACACGCGCATTGGGTGACAGGTTGGCGGCCATGGGCAAGCCGTCGCGCGCAGCCTGGGCCTCGATCACGCGCTCCTTGGCCAGCTCAAGGCTGAGGCTTTCCGACAGGGCGCGTTCCACCAGCCCGTCAAGGACCGGATCCTTGAACTGCCGCCACCAGTCATGATTGTCCAGTACGCGGGGCACGCTGTCGGCATGCGCCTTGTAGTTCCCCAGGAATGGGAAAGTCGGCGCCGTGTAGGGCGCATCGGTGCAAGCGGCCACAAGGGATACCCCTGTAATCACGGCGATGCCCTGTCCCGCTTTGCGCCAGGAAAAGCTGCTCATGGTATATCCTGCCTTCTGGTCCCCCATGCCGGTCTTTATCGCCGGACTGTTGGAAAGGGGTATGCTCGGCGGACAGAATGCGCGTAGCGGGCCTTTGAAACAAGGAAAATAATATTCCAGAAGTAGAGTGTTGCGCTAACGCAATAAGATACAAGGTTGAGTTTTGCGCGCTGCCCAAGGGCTATTGTTCGCGGAAGGCGCGCGACATGCTGTCCAGCACCGGTTTGACCAGATACTGCGCAAAGGTTCGTTCCTCGGTCTGGATCATGATTTCCGCCGGCATGCCCGGCGTGAGTGAAAACCCCCGGATGCGCTGCATCTCGCTGACGGGCACGGTGACGCGCGACAGGTAGACCTCGCGGCGCGTCCCGTTCGAGCCGTCCGCGATCGCATCGGCCGATACGTAGTCCACAAGACCGTTGAGCACCGGGGTGGTCCGCTGGTTCATGCCTGTCAGCCGGACCGTGGCGTGCTGACCCACATGCACGCTGTCGATGCTGTTGCGCGGCACCAGGACCTCGATGATCAGCGGGGCGTCGGCCGGCAGGATCTCGACAATGGGGCGGCCGGTTTCGACGACACCGCCCGTCGTGTGATAATAGAGGCGGACGACGGTGCCATCGACGGGGGCGATCACATGGGTCCGGTCCAGGATGTTTTCGGACTTTCGCAACTGTTCGCGCACGCTTTCAAGTTCGCTTTCGACGGTCTGAAGCTGGGTCAGCGCGTTGCGGCTGTAGTCGTCGCGCGTCTTGGCGATCTGCGCTTCGAACTTGGCGCGCATCTCGGAAAGTTCGGCGATCTCGGCCTCGAGCCGCCCGACCTGGCCATCGGCCTCGAGCATGGCGCGTTGCAGGGCCAAAGCCTCGCTGCGGCGTGACAGGCCGCTTTCCACAAGCTGGGTCTTGGCGGCCAGTTCCTCGGCCAGCAGGCCAAGCTGGCTGCGCGTCGAGGCCAACTGGATGCCATAGCCCGTCGTGCGGATTTCGAGGGCTTCAAGATTGCGGGTGATGACGCTGATATCGTTGGCAAGGCTTGCGCTGGAGGCCTGGAAGGCCAGGCTTTGACCATCAAGGATCATCGCGGCCTCGGGGTCGGCGCGTTCGGCTTCGAGGTGGGGCGCGAAGGTCAGCGCCTCAAGATGCTGCTGTTCGGCCATCAGCCGCGCTTGCGTCGCCTCAAGCCGGATGCGGCGCAGCGACAGTTCGCGCGTGCTGGCCAGCGCCAGCGTCTGGTCCAGCGTCAGCATGATCTGCCCTTCGCGGACGCGGTCGCCTTCCTTGACCAGGATGTCCGAGATGATGCCCCCTTCGAGGTGCTGCACGATCTTGTTCTGTCCGGTGGCCACGAAACTGCCCTGTGCGATGACGGCGGCCGCCAGTGGCGCCATCATCGCCCATGCGCCGAAGCCGCCGAACGTGACCAGCATCAGCAGAAGGCCGACCGCGGCCTGCTTGCCGATCGAGCGCGGTACGTCCTGATACCAGAGATCGGTGCGGGGAATGACGGTCAGGTCAGACATGTCGTGGTGTTCCTGGCTGGTGTGGCTGTGCGATGGCGGCGGTGCCGCCTTCGGGGACCTGTGGCGCCCTTGCGGCGGCGGGATTCAATTGGGCCATGACCTTGTCGCGCTGGCCGAACAGGGCCACGCCGCCATTGGCCAGAAGCATGATCTTGTCCACGACATTCAGCAGCGAGGGCTTTTGCGTGATCACGACCACGGTGATCTTTTCCTTGCGGGCATGTTCGATGGCGCGGGCCAGCGCCTTGTCGCCCGCGGTGTCGAGGTTCGAGTTCGGCTCGTCCAGCACGACAAGTCGGGGGTTGCCGAAGAAGGCGCGCGCCAGGGCGATCCGCTGTTTCTGCCCGCCGGACAGGGGCGATCCATCGGCGGCGACCATCGTCTCGTAGCCTTGCGGCAGGCTTGCGATCATCTCGTGCACATCGGCCAGAACGGCGGCGTGGTGGATCTGTTCGTCGGTCGCATCGGCGCGCATCCGGCCGATATTGTCCTTGATCGTGCCGGGGAACAGTTGCACGTCCTGCGGCAGGTAGCCGATATTCTCGCCCAGCTGCCGGGGGTCCCAGTTGCGCAGGTCCATCAGGTCCAGCCGCACGTTGCCCGATGTGGGCAGGATGGATCCGACCAGCATCTTGCCCAGCGTGGTCTTGCCCGCGCCGGAATTGCCGATCACCGCCAGGCTGTCGCCCGGTTCCAGGGCAAAGCTGATGCCGTTCAGGATCACCTGCTTGGTGCCGCCCGGTACATAGAGCAGGCGTTCCACGTTCAGCCGGCCCTCGGGGCGCGGCAGCCAGAGGCGTTCGAACTGCAGGCGCGATCCCCGCAGCAATGCCGCGACCCGGCCATAGGCGGCGCGCGACAGGATGAAGGCGTTCCAGCCTTCGATCGAGCCTTCGATCGGGGCCAGTGCTCGCCCCGCCACGATGGAGGCGGCGATGACCATGCCGCCGGTGATCTGCCCGTCGATGGCCAGGTAGGCGCCCCAGCCCAGCATGCCCACCTGCGTCAGCATCCGGACCGCGCGGCTGACCGAGGCGCTGATGATGTTGCGATCCTGCGCGCGGACCTGCGCGATCAGCGAGGCAGCCGTGTCGCGGCCCCAGATCGTGACGGCCTCGGGGATCATGGCCATCGCATTGATGATCTGGCTGTTGCGGGACATGGAATCGAGATGCATGTTCGCCTTGGCCTGGGCCAGGTTCGCCTCGGCAAAGGGTTTGGCGGTGATGCGCTGATTGACCAGCGCCACCACCAGCAGCAGCAGCGCCGTGACGACCACGATCATGCCCAGATGCGGGTGGATCATGAAGATCACAAGGATGAACAGGGGGGCGAAAGGCACGTCGAGAAAGGAAATCAGCGTGCCCGAGACAAGGAAGCCGCGCAATTGCTGCAGATCGCCAAGCGTCTGGTATTCGCGCCCCGAGCCGTTGAGCGAGGCCGCCGCCGCCGCGCTGAGCACAGGCGCCCCCAGCCGCGCCGCCACCTCGACCGCCGTGCGCATGAGCATGAAGCGGCGCACCGCGTCGAACATCGATTGCAGCACCACCGCGCCGACGATCACCAGTGTCAGCATGATCAGCGTGTCGGTCGATCTGCTGGTCAGCACCCGGTCCGAGATCTGGAACAGGTAGATCGGGATCGCCAGGATCAGGACGTTGGTGGCGCAGGTCATCAGCATGACCATGCTCAGGTTGCGCCAGACGGTGCGGATGCCCAGTTTCAGGCTTTGCTGGAAATCCTCGGGGCCCATCCGCTTGTGAAACCTGGCGCCGCCATTGCCGCCGCCGCCCTGTCCCGCGCCGGGGCGTGCGGGGCCCGCCATGACCGGGCCGCCGGTCCTGCCCTCGATGGTCACCGCCGATAGCGAGGCGGCATTGTCGTCGCGAAACGCCTTCATGCGCGCGGGATCGGCCTCGGCCACAGTGGCGTTGCGATCGGGTGCGGGACCCTCTGCTGCGGTGTCCCGTGATGCGGTGTCCGGCGCCGGTGTGTCTTCGGGCGGGGATTCCGGGGTTGCGGTGGCCTGCATGGTTGCCTTGTCCGCAGCTTCGGCAGGTGCGGGGGCGTCGGCCACTTCGGGCCGATGCGCCGCGTCCAGTCCTGTCGCAATCGTATTGATCCGCAGATCCGCCGTCAGGCGGAGCAGCGGCAGGGGACTGCTGCTTGCCGCGCGGCCATCGCCCCGCACCGTCCTGAATTCCAGCGGTCTGTCGATCATCTTGTTCAAGGTTTGTCTCCGGTCGCGTCCTGATCGGCTGTGGCTGGGTCCGCTTGCAGGTCCGGGGTCATGCCAGCATGGTCTGCATCACGTCCACCGTGCCCGGGCAGTCATCGACCTGCACCGCCGGTCCGCAGTCATCGGCGGGGGCAGGGCCGATCATGTCATCGGCCAGGAAGGCCACGGCCTCGGGTGCCAGCTTGTCCATCTGCACACCCGCCGGGGGGGCGCAGTCGTCGATCAGTTCGGCCTGGTAGATCAGCGCGTCGCTATAGGCCTCGCCGCCCGCCATCACGGTGGAATCCAGCCCCTGGGCTACGATGCTGGCCGCGTTGATCTGGGCGTTCGATCCGCCGGTTACGGTGACATCGGCCCCTTCGGCGGTGGCGAACATGTCCTTGATGAAGTGGATCTGATCGGAATCGCCCAGGTAGTTCGTCTGTTCGATCACATTGGTCTGGATCAGATCACCACTGATGTAGAGCACATTCAGCGCGTCGTTCCCGGCGAAAAGCGCGTCCTGCGCCAGCGCGGCGGGGATGGTCTTGGCACCGCCCGCCAGTTCGGACAGGGCCTGCGTGAAAGCGTCGGTCTTTTCGGCCATGCTGTCCGTGCCGGTCGTCATGATGGCGGCGGTGTTGACCTGCAGGTTGTCGCCCGCGTGCAGGGTGGCGCCGTCGGGGACATCGCCGGTGATCCTGTCCTGATCCAGCAGCACATTGACCTGCGTGATCTGGTTCAGCGTCAGCATGTTGCCGCCGATCAGGATCAGGTCATAGTGAAAGCCGAGGTTCAGGATCAGCGTTTCGTTGAAGACAAGGTTTTCGCCCGTGCCGATATAGGTGGTGGCGCCGGTGAACTGCACCTCGACCCGGTCATAGTCGGTGGCGAAGATATGCTGCTGGACCCAGTTCATCAGCATCAGATCGCCGTCCAGACGGGTCACGTTCCAGATCGAGGGCAGGCCCTCTGCCGGTCCGTCGCCGGATTTGCCTGCATCGGATTGCGCCACCAGGGCCGAGGTCTGTTCGAGTTGCGCGATATTGAGCGCATGTGAGGGGGCCGCCTGCGCGGGGCCGGGCAGGTCCGATGACGCAATGCGCATGTTCACCTGCGAGATCACATCAAGCCGCAGCACATCCTGCGCCACGGCGATGACGGGGGCATCGACCCATACGGATTTCAGCACGGTTTCATTGATGACCCGGTTGCCGCCGGTGACGACATGATGGCCGGGATCAACCGCGAAGGGGCCGGGATCATGATCCGTCACGCCATCCGATTTCACCAGTGTCGCCTCGGCCTCTGCCTCTGCCTCTTCGGACTTGAGTTTCAGAAAGGCGGGCAGCAGGTCCTTGATTGCGGGCACGTCGTCCACGCGCACACCGTTGACAAAGCTTCCTTCGGCGTCGTCGCCGCGCAGGATCACGGCTGACAGGCCTTCGGCCTCGGGGGTTTCGGCTGCGGTCATCGCCTCGGCCATCTGCTGGGCCGCGTCCATGAGCGCACCATTTGCCGGGCTCCAGGCCCAGGGGGCGATCAGGCTGAGGGACTGGGCCAGTTCGGCCAGGTCCTGCAGCAGGGTCAGGTAAAGCGCCGGATCGGTGAAACCGGCGCTGCCGTCGAAGATCAGAAGGTCGTCGTCGGTCAGAAAGGCGGTCTGTGCGATTGCCAGCACGATGGAATTCGGCAGGATCTCGACCATCTGGCCGCCCAGCGACAGGCTGCCCGCCGCCATGGGGGCAGGGCTGTCAGTCGCGAGGTCGGGTTGTTGCGCCGGGGCGGCCGCGCTTTCGGCGCCCTGCCATGGCACAAAGGCCATCTTGGGCGCGGCAGGTGTCGCGCTGGGCGGGGTGCTGTCGGGATTGTCTGTCCTGGTCCTGAGGTCGCGCAACGCCATCTCGTCGCGGGTGGCAAACCTGTCTTCCTTCAGCGGGTCCAGCTCCGGCCCATCCATTTCGGTGCGAAAGGCCAGGTAATCCAGCCGCATCTTGGCTGCTTCGATTTCAAGATGAAACATGCCGACGAAATGGGCGATTTCCTCGCTGATCTGGTCAAGTGCCATGCTCTGATCCCCCTTTTTTTCAACGCCTTACCGGTCCTGCGGTGCAGCGGTTGGATCGGGGCCGGTCAAACCGGCCCCGATCCCTGGTGTCCTGGCCTCAGCCGAGGTCGTCGTCGCCGATGGCCGTGGATGTCAGGCCGCCGCCCACCACGGTCATGTCGACCGAGTTGCCCAGCACGTTGGCGCCCATGACGATGCTCTGGTTGAACGCCGTCACGTTCACGGCCGCCGCCGCCGAGGCATAGGATTCCCCGGTCACGAAGCCATCATCGCCATTGTTGGAGCCCCATGCACCGCCGCTGCCGCCTGCGCCGCCTGCACCGGTGGAGGCGTCGCCGCCCCAGCCGCCAATCGCATCGCCGACCGTTCCGGCCCCACCCGTGGCGTCACCGCCCATGATGGTGCCGCCCGCGCCGCCGACGCCTTCGGCCATGCCCGAGCCGCCGCCATAGCCGCCATTGGTGCTGGCGGATCCGGTCACGCCGGTGGTATTGGCAGCATCGTCATCGGACCAGCCTGCGCCGCCATAGCCGGCGATCGCCTCGGCCATGCTGTCGGCGCTGCCGTCGATGTCGCTGGTCGCGAAGACCTGCGCAAGGCCGCCATTGCCGCTGTCGGCCGCCGCGTCCGCGGTTCCGCCTGCGCCTGCATCCGATGCCGCATCGGATGCGTTTGCCGCTGCTCCGCCTGCCGCATCGCCGCCCGTGCCGGTCCCGGTGCCGGTCCCGTTCGAGGCCGCGTCGGATGCGCCGCCGCCGCCCGCACCACCGGTGCTGGCCGCATCGGCCATGCCATCGGCCGTGCCGGTTGCATCGCCCGCCGCGGCATCGGTTGCACCGACGTCGCCGCCGTTCGAGGCGCCGCTGCCGGTGCCGGTCCCGGTTCCGCCCGCATCGCCCGCGGTGGCACCGCTGCCGGCGTCACCGCCTTCGGCATTTGCCAGTGCCGCAGACAGAAGGCCGCCGCCCAGCGTTCCGGCCAGCGCACCGGCCGGGCCGCCAGCCGCCTGGCTGTCCGCGTCGGATTCCGCCGCACCGAGGCCTGCGCCCAGGCCCAATGCACCGGACCCGCCGCCGCTGCCGCCATCGGCATCCGCGTCCGTGTCGGCATCGGCGTCAGCATCGGCATCGGCTTCCGCGCCCGAACCACCGCCCGTGCCGCCGCCTGCCATGGCGCCTGCACCGGACAGGCCAAGGCCAAGACCGCCGCCATCGGCGCCGGCGTCACCGGCATCTGCATCGGATGCATCTGACTCGGCCCCGGACAAGGCCACGCCCAGCCCCAGACCAAGCGCACCGGCATCGCCGCTGTCGCCGCCATCGGCATCCCCGTCCTGATCGCTGTCGCCATCATTGTCGGCACCCGAGGCCGCGATGGAACTGCCACCAGCGCCACCGCTGCTGTCGCTGTTGGTGCCGGCCATGCCCGAGGCCATGCCTAGAACCGAACCGCCAAGCGCACCGGCATCGCCGCCATCGCCGCTGTCGGCATCGGCATCGCCGCCGTCGCTGTCACCGTCGGTTCCGGTTGCGGCAAAACCGCCAAGTGCGGTGCCTCCGCTGGCGTCACCGCCATCGGCATCGGCGTCGCCGCCGCCTTCCGCCCCATCGGACGAGACCTTGATCCCTTCCTCGGCCGAGGCGGTGCCGCCGGTTGCGTCGCCATTCTGATTGAAGTCGGCGTTGTTGGCGACGGTCGGGTTGTTCAGCGTGTCATTGTCGGTCAGGTTGTTGGTCTGGCCGATGGCGAAGGCATTGGAATTGCCCGCGCCGAAGGACACGTCGTTCAGGACATCGGTCATGTCCAGATCGTTGCCGGGGTCGTATTCCAGATCGCCCTTGACGCCGAAGACATCATCCACGGACGAATTGCCCGACAGGTCGAGATCGATGAAATCATCGTCCCGCGGGATCCATTCGCCACCGCCGAAGTCGATATTCACCTCGTTGGCGTTGGAATTGTCGTTATTGCCGTTGGTGTTGTCCACGCTCTGGCCCTGGATCTGGCCCTGGTCCTGTTCGGCGCTCTGGCCCTGATCCTGACCCTGGCCTTGATCCTGGCCCTGGCCTTGATCCTGGTCCTGTCCCTGACCCTGATCGACATCGGTCGTCGTGGTCTGCTCCTGATCCTGCGCTTGCGCGTCAAGTTCCACGTCGGCGCTTTCGACGGTGATATCGGTGTCGAAATCCGCGTCGATCGTATCGACTTCGATGTCGTCGATCATGAAGTTGTTGTTCGTGGCTGAGTTTCTCTTGACCATGGTATTGGTCCTCCGGTTTGCCCGTCTGGCCACCAATCATCTAAAAAGTGACAACTGCCGGGCATGGTTGGGTTTGTCGTCTCAAGTCAGCCGGGCGTCAGAGAGGTGCTGCCACACCTGCGGATCGGCCCGTCCTGTGAAATCGTGTCGGTGCTCCTCCTTCGTCCGGGTGCAGGAACCCGTCGTCCGAATCGGTTGATCCGGGCGCTGGCCGCTGCGGGCCGGTGGTCGCATGTGATGAGCGGGCCGGTCCGGCCGTTGAAAATAGGCTTTGTCAAATGTCCGCCCGATTCCGGGCCGACGCTGACAGATTTTCACTGCAACCCCGGATTCGTAAGTTGGACAAAGGGTTAAGGCATGGTCAGCGCCTTGATTTTATTCGTTTTATTGGATTGTTCACGATTTGGGAAAAGATAGTATTCTACTTTTAGATGAATAGCTAATCATCCATAACGGTTGCCCCGGTTGAGGCGGAAATCGACCAGGGGGCTGAAATCACTTAAGACTAACGGCATGTTCTTTAGTGACTATTCCAAGGGATAGGATCGGCGCCCACCGTTTTGACCCATCCAATTCGCAAAGCCACCCGATCAGGATACCCCGCGCAAGACCAGGTTAGGGTTGCCACAATTTGTCCTTAATCATTCGGCTAGTTTCGATAGCTAGAAAAATGTCGTATGAGTCCTAAGGCATATTTCCGATGCGGAGTACCAATAGCAGACCTTTTTTCTGACATATTTCAGCGTTTGACAGCCTGGGGGGGTGACATGTTTGAACGCGATGCCATTTACGCGAGGCCCAAGAACAACCTGAGCGGTTCTACCGATATCTTCGTATTTGTCGGTAGTGCGCTGGCGTTTCCAAACTCGATCCTGCGCATGACCGAGCAGGAGGCGGGCGGAGCACATGCCCTGCGGGTCGAAACGCTGCGCGATCTTCTGTCGTTCAGCCGGACATCGGCGCTGCCGGTGAAGAAGGTGTTTTTCGATGACCGTCTGGCACCGGAGGTCTTTCGCAAGATCACGTCCTTCAAGGCCGATCTGCCGGATGCGGGCTGGATCCTGGCCTATCGGGATCCGGCTGTGGCGCGGCATCTTCTGGGCCAGCGCGGGCAGAAACCGGCATTGGCCGATGTGCTGCTCTTGCCGATGACGCTGCCGATCTGTCCCTGGTCCGCGATGCTGCGGCTGGTGCTGGCGGGGCAGCTTCTTGCCGCGGGCGACCTGATTTCACCGGCACCCGCCGGTGACATGCCGTTCATGACCGATGCGGCAGACACCGCAGAGGCAGCACAGGATGGCGCGATGGATGCGTCGCCCATGTCAGTAAAGGTCCCTTCCCAAGCTGAAGGCGCCGACGATGCCTCTGATCCGCGCCTGACACCACGCGAGGAGGAGGTGCTTGCCCTTGTCTCGCAGGGGGGGCGCAACAAGACCATCGCGCACAAGATGTCCCTGTCGGAACATACCGTGAAGCTGCATCTGCACAATGCGATCACCAAGATCGGCGCGCGCAACCGCACGGAGGCCGCCAACTGGTACCTCTCGCGCCATTGGGGAGAGGGGCGGGGAGAGGGGCGATGAGCGCGCAAAAGCCGATAAGCTCAGATGCACAACGCGCTGATTTTGATGAATTCCTGCTGCTGATCGGGCGGTTGAACTATACCTGGACCAACACCGAAAGCCTGCTTTTGCACCTGATTGCCGGGCTGTCCGGTACCACCAAGGATGTGGCGGTCGTGATCTTCCTGACGCTGAACACGACCCGCGCCAGGGTGGATCTGGTCGAAAGACTGGCCAAGATGGATCACCAGAAGCCCGAGGAACGCGATGCGGTGCTGCGGCTGACCCGTGACCTGATGAAACTGTCAGGTGCCCGAAACCGCTTCAACCATTGCATCTATGCCTTTGACCCTGAAGGCGGGCCACCCCGTTCCATCCTCATGCGGATCGCCGATCGCAAGGACGGTATCCGCATGGGGCAGGCGCTGGATCTGGATGCGGCCGCCGTGGACAGTATCGCCAGGTCCATTGCCGATCTCACGCTGGTGAACCGCGATATCTGGGCGCATATCTCGCGCTATGGCTACCCTGCCTGAAACGGCCTGACCGTTCAGGCAGTGGCGCGGTTGGCCATGGTGTCGTCATGCGCGGCGACAAGCGGCCGGATCGCGACCCGGGCTTGCAGCCTTGCGGCCAGCAGATAGATGCCCGCGATCTTGCGATGCAGGAACAAGGTGCCCTCGGGCGGGGTCTGCGCCATGTCGGGGTCTTGTCCCAGCGCAAGGCCCATGGCGTTCAACCGCAGGGCGAGGTCAGATCCGGCAAAGTCGAAAGGCGCGTTGTCGCGCAGCGGTGTCATCGCCGTGTCGAACATGTCGAGGATGCGCGCCCGCAGGGATGCGGGGGTGGTCCTGTCGATATAGCCCAGTGCGGTCAGCGCCGCGTCCGCCGCCGCGCGATCCTGCGCCAGACCCGCCTGCAGCAGGGTGCGGAACCCTTCGACCTGTTGCGGGGCAAAGCGGGTGACCGCGCCGAAATCCAGCAGGACGATCCGCCCCGTGCCTGGGTCGTAGCGGAAGTTCGCGAGGTTCGGATCGGTCTGCATGGTCTTGAAGTCAAACAGTTCCTGCAGCAGCAGGCCGATCAGATGCGCGGCGACCCTGTCGCGCAGCGCCTGGGGTTCGGACAGCAGCGCCTCAAGCGGTTGACTGTCCAGCCATGTCATCGCCAGCACATGCGGCGTGCTCAGATCGGGGTGCAGTTCCGGCAGGCGAAAGACCTGTGACCCGGCCAGCAAGCGATTGAAATCCGTCAGGTTGCGCGCCTCGGCGGTGTAATCGACCTCGGCATGCAGCTGGCTGCGCAACTCTTCCAGCATGGGTGCGATATCCAGCCCGCGCGGCAGCAGACCGGGCAGGCGCAGCAGGGTGCCAAGGTTGGCGATGTCGCTGTCGATACTGTCCGCAACGCCGGGGTATTGCACCTTGATCGCCAGCTCCTGCCCGTCATGCGTGCGGGCGCGATGCACCTGCCCGATCGAGGCGGCGGCGAAGGGGCGCACGTCGAACCGGCTGAAGCGGCGGCGCCAGTCGCGGCCCCATTGCGCATCCAGCACATCGCGCAGCTGCGCGGGTGGCATGTGATGCGCCTCGTCGCGCAGGGCGGCCAGGATCGTCGTCATCTCGGGCGGCAGCACAAGGCCGGGGTCCATCGACAGCATCTGGCCCAGTTTCATGGCAGCGCCCCGCATCACCCGTAGATCGCGCGTCACGCGGGTGGCGGTTTGCGGTGTCAGGATCATCTGCTGCATGCGTGGGCGCTGACCCTGCGCCAGCTGGCGCAGGCCCGCCGCCGCCATGTCGCCGACCAGCCCCGTGGTCATCCCGCCCATGCGCAGCAATCGCCCGATGCGGCCGCCGGGCAGGGCGACAGCGTCGCGATCCTGATCGTGCTGGGACATGGCTCGTGCTCCGTCATCCTGCTGTCAGGGGCAAGATGGGGCAAAGGCTGCGCGTGACCAGTGCAGGTCCGCGCTTATGTGGCGGCGTTCCAGACCGTGCGCCCGCCGCAGATGGTGCGGGCCACACAAAGGGTGGCGATGCGGTCCGGCGCCGCGGCCTCGATATCGCCATCCAGCAGCACAAGATCGGCAAGGTAGCCGGGGCGCAGCATGCCCTTGCGGTCCTCGGTATGTTCGGCATAGGCGCCACCGATCGTATAGGCGGCCAGCACCTGGTGCAGGGTCAGCCGTTCGTCCTGCGCGCCCTCATAGGGTTGGCGGGTCAGGGCGGCCTGGATGCTGCGCAGCGGGTTGATGTCGGCCACCGGCCAGTCCGAGGCAAAGACGATCCGCGCGCCCGCCTCGGCCAGGGTGCGTGTCAGGAAGGCGTCTTTCCAGCGGGTGCGACCGATCTTGTCGAGCGACGGAAAGGGTGGAAAATCCATCGCGCCCGGCACATGCGAGGGCTGGACCGATGCGATCACACCCAATTCCGCAAGGCGCGGCACATCGGCCCGGTCGATCAGTTCGATATGTTCGATCCTGTGGCGGGCGTCGCGCGGGCCATTGGCGCTGCGGGCCGCGGCATAGCCGTCCAGCACCCGGCGCACCGCGCCGTCCCCGATGGCATGGACCGCGATCTGCAGGCCGCGACGGTCGGCCTCGATGCAGATCTCGGCAAAGCGGTCAGCCTCGTGCAGCGGATCGCCGCGCCAGCCGGGTTGGTCGGGATAGTCGTTCAGCATCACGGCCGTGCCGCTGTCGATCACCCCGTCCATGAACATCTTGACGAAGCCCGATGACAGCCAGTCATCGCTGTAATCGCGGGTCATCGCGCTGGCTTCGGCCAGATCGGCGGGGCTGCGGGTATTGCGATAGTGGAAGGGCACGCGCACCCGTGCGGTCAGCCGGCCCTGCTGGCGCAGGGTGTCCAGAACCTGCAGCGTGTAGCGATTGCCGTCCATGTTCACCAGGCTGGTGAACCCGTGCCGCGCGCAATGGGCAAGGCCCGCCAGCATCGCGGGCAGGTCGGCCATCATGTCGTCCTGCGTGGGCGCGGGCAAGGGATCAAAGCCGGTGGCGATGCCCGCCATGATCCGGTGCTCGCCCGCCACGCGCAGGACGGGGGCCATCGCCTCGAATTCGCGCAGCTCGCCTGTGGCCAGGCCATCCGCGCCCATCACCACCTCGTTGCCGGGGCCGACGGTGGCGCCCTGCAGGATGCCCGCCTCGGTCAGGGCAGCCGTATTGGCCCAGCCGGTGTGATGATCCGCGGCCACAAGGATGATCGGTCGGTCCGGCAGGATCGCGTCAAGGTCATGGCGGGTCAGCGCGCGGCCATAGATGGCATAATCGCAGCCCTGTCCCACGATCACCCGCCGCTGAGGGGTGGTGTGGGCATAGTCCCGGATGGCATGGCCCAGTTGGTCCGGGCCTTCCACGCCCAGAAGCTGAAGATGCGACAGTTCGGACCCGCCCATGAACAGGTGCAGGTGGCTTTCGATGAAACCCGGCAGCAGGCTTGCGCCGCCCGCGTCGATCACCGTGCAGTCGGCACCTGCAAGCGCCGCGATGTCCGCGGTCGATCCCAACGCAAGGATGCGGTCATGGCGCAGGGCTACCGCCTCGGCCCTCGGGTGGTCCGGGTCCATGGTCAGGATGCGGGCATTGGTGATGATCGTCGTGGCGCGGGTGGGCATGGCGGGGGTCTTTCCAAAGCAGCGTTGCCGCAGCCTAGCCCGCGCCATGGGGCCTGTCCAAGCGTGTCTTGCGGCATGCCCCGGTCCTTTCCCAAGTGTTAACCCCCCGCACGCCCGATTCAGGCGGTCTTGACCCTTTCGGCCCTATCCATCGGCCCCCGCATCCAGCCCCAAGGAGGCCCCATGTCGGACAATTCGCCCCGGCTCGATCTGCCGTTCATCCTGCCGTCGCAAGCGCAGAAGCATGTCACCCATAACGAGGCGCTGCGGCTGCTGGATGCCCTGGTGCAGCTGGCGGTCGAAGGGTTCGGCGCCGTCACGCCGCCCGCGCAGCCCGCCCAGGGCGAGGTCTGGGCCATCGGTGCCGGGGCCGGTGGCGCCTGGGGGGGGCAAGATGGTGCTCTGGCGGTCTTTTCCGGCAATGGCTGGATCTTCCGCAACCCGCGCCCCGGCTGGATCGCCACGCTGGCCGGTTCCGCCGAGTTGCGGGTCTGGGATGGCGCGGATTGGGTCGTGCCGGGTCTGGCGGGCCTCGAGAACCTTGCAGGGCTCGGGATCAACACCACCTCGGACGCGACCAACCGTCTTGCCGTGGCCGCGCCCGCGACATTGTTGACCCATGACGGGGATGACCACCGGCTGGTGGTCAACAAGGCGGCGGCGGGTGATACGGCCTCGCTTCTGTGGCAGAGCGGCTGGTCGGGCCGGGCCGAGCTTGGGCTGGCGGGGGATGATGACCTGCATGTCAAGGTCAGCGCCGATGGGGCCAGCTGGACCGAGGCGATGGTCATCGACGCCAGCAGCGGGCAGGCCAGCTTTCCGGCCGGGATCAGCGGTGTCCCCGAGCAGCTAAGCGCCAACCGGACATATTTCGTGCGGCTGGACGGCAGCGATGCCAATGACGGGTTGACGGATTCCGCAGCCGGGGCCTTTCGGACGGTACAGCGGGCGGTCGACATGGCGGCGGGGCTTTATTGCGGGCCCTTCGCGGTGACGGTGCGCATCGGTGCGGGCAGTTTTGCCGAAGGCGCGCGGCTTTTCGTGCCGGGCAATGGCAACCTGCGCCTGACGCTTGAAGGGGCGGGGGCGGGCGCCACCACGATTTCGGGGACGACCTATGGCGTACAGGTGTCGGGCCCCTGCGACCTGACCCTGCGCGAACTGCGGATCGCCGGGGCAAGTGTCACGCTATGGGCGCGCTACGGCGCGCGGGTGAACCTGCGCGGCACGGTCGAGCTTGGCACCGGCACGGCCCGCCTGATCGGCGCCGACAATGCCGCCTATGTCGAGGTGCTGTCCTGCACCCTGCGGCTTGGCGTGACGGGCAGCGCGCATTTTCTCTTCAGCACGGCGGGCGGGCATATCTACCTGGGCAGCGGCGTCAGCGTGGTGACGACGGCCCCCGTGACATTCAACGCCACGGTCTATGCCGGATTGAACGGGATCGCGCAGATCGTGGGCTCTCAGGTCGCGTGGAACGAGGCGGCCGGTGCGATCCAGGGTACGCGCTACGTTGCAACGGGCAATGGCGTGATCAACACGGTGGGGGCAGGGCCTTCGTACATTCCCGGCACCGTTGCGGGGACAGTGATCGAGGGGGGGCGCTACCTCTAGCCGGGGGTGGCCGCGCGCTTGCACTTGACCAAGGCCCGCCCTGGCCGCGATGCTGCGGTCGGGGCAGAGGGCGGGCCCATGACATGGCATTCACGTTGCGACAGCTGCAATTCTTCATCGCCGCCGCCGAACAGGGGTCGGTGACGGGGGCGGCGCGCGTGCTGTCGATCTCGCAATCCTCGGTGACCGAGGCGATTCGCGCGCTGGAGGACGATCTGGGCGTGACCCTGTTTGAGCGTCAGGCGCGCGGGCTTGAGATCACGCATCTGGGCAGCCAGTTCCTGCGCCACGCCCAGCAGATCCTTGCCGATGTGTCGAATGCGCGGCATGCCTTCCGGGGGCAGGCTGACCAGGAAGGCGGGCGGCTGGCGCTGGGCGTCACCTCGCTTGTGGCGGGCTATGTGCTGTCCGATATCCTGTCGCGCTTTCGCCGCGCGCATCCCCGGGTCGAGCTGAACGTGATCGAGGATAGCGGCGAATACCTGCAACACCTGCTGATCGGCGGCGAGCTGGATGTGGCGGTTCTGCTGACATCTTCGGTGCATGACCGCATGGCCCTGAACGTCGAGACGCTTCTGGTGTCGCCCTACCGGCTGTGGCTGCCGCTGGGCCATCCGCTGGGGCAGGCGGATGCAATTTCGCTGGAGCAGCTGACCGAGGTGCCGCTGATCCAGCTGATGGTCGACGAGATCGAGGAAAGCATGCGGCAGCTGATGGCGGCGCTGGCGGTCAAGCCGACCATCGCCTTTCGCACCCGGTCGGTCGAGGCCGTGCGCAGCCTTGTCGCCACGGGGGCGGGCCTCGCGATCCTGCCGGGGCTGGTCTATCGCCCATGGTCGCTGGAAGGCGACCGAATCGAGATTAGGGACGTGTCGGGCGACCTGCCCACCGTACAGGTTGGCCTTGCCTGGCGGCGGGGTGCCCCACTCAGTCCGCAAGCCCGGAATTTCATCAGAGTGGCGCAATCCACCTTGCCGGGCCGCTAGACCGCGCCCCTTTGCTATCATCCGATATTCACTTGAAAACCCCGGTTCGGGCCATCGCGGCGGCGAGGTATCGGAAAAACCGATGGATCGCTTCTGGATTTTGATATTGCGAAGCAACCCCCTCTCCATACCCTGACCGCAATGAAGGACCGGCCCGCGCAAGGGGCGGCGTAACGTGAAGCACCGACATGGAGAGCACTGGAATGAAACATCTCAGACTGATGGGAACCACGGCATTGGCGGCCATGCTGGGCGTGATGCCAGCGGTGGCGCAGATCGCCGCACTGGGCACACCCGAGGGCAAGCTGAACATCGTCGCCTGGCCCGGCTATATCGAGCGCGGCGAGACGATGGCCGAATTCGACTGGGTCACCAAGTTCGAAGAGGCAACGGGCTGCATGGTGCAGGTCAAGACCGCCAACACCTCGGACGAAATGGTGGCGCTGATGAACGAAGGCGGGTTCGACCTTGTCACCGCCTCGGGCGACGCGTCCTTGCGGCTGGTGGCCGGGCAGCGCGTGCAGCCGATCAACCTGTCGCTGATCCCGTCCTGGGGCACGGTCGATGACCGGCTGAAGGACGCACCGTGGTACGTGGTCGACGGGGTGCATTACGGCGTGCCCTACCAGTGGGGGCCGAACGTGCTGATGTACAATACCGAAGTGTTCGGTGACAGCCCGCCCACGTCCTGGAACGTGGTGTTCGAGGAAATGGACCTGCCCGATGGCAAGACCAACAAGGGCCGCGTGCAGGCCTATGACGGCCCGATCCATATCGCGGATGCGGCGCAATACCTGATGTTCCACAAGCCCGAGCTTGGCATCACCTCGCCCTACGAACTGAACCAGGAACAGTATGATGCGGCGCTGGATGTTCTGCGCGTGCAGCGCACCCTGACGGCGCGCTATTGGCATGACGCCTTCATCCAGATGGACGACTTCCGCAATGAAGGCATGGCGGCATCGGGCACATGGCCCTTCCAGGTGAACCTGCTGCAGGCCGACGGCGTGCCGGTGGCCAGCGTGATCCCGCAGGAAGGGGCGACCGGCTGGGCCGATACATCCATGCTGCATGTGAACGCCGAGAACACGACCTGCGCCTATCTGTGGATGGAGCATACGCTGGCATCCAACCTGCAGGCCGATCTGTCGGTCTGGTTCGGGGCCAACCCGGTTGTGCCGGCCGCCTGCACCGACGGGCGCGGCATGCAGACCGCCGAGGGCTGCACCAAGAACGGTTTCGACGATTTCGAACGGATCCGCTTCTGGACCACGCCTGTCACCAAATGCGAAAGCCAGGGCGAATGCGTGCCCTATTATCGCTGGGTCTCCGACTACATCGGCGTGATCGGCGGCCGCTGACGCCAGACTTATCACCACTTGCGAAACGGCACCCCCGCGCAAGCGGGGGGCGCCCCCTGTCTGACCCGGAAGATCCCATGCCCGCAGCTGTCGAATTCCTGAACGTGTCGCGCCATTTCGGATCGGTCCGGGCGGTCGATGGTGTCGATCTGAGCATCGCGGAAGGCACGTTCTTTGCGATGCTGGGGCCGTCGGGATCGGGCAAGACCACCTGCCTGCGGCTGATTTCCGGGTTCGAGCAGCCTACGGGCGGCATGATCCGCATCTTCGGGCAGGATTGCAGCGATGTGCCGCCCAACCGGCGCAACGTGAATACCGTCTTTCAGGACTACGCGCTGTTTCCGCACATGAACGTGCGCGACAACGTGGCCTACGGGCTGATGGTCAAGGGTGTGGACAAGCGCACGCGGCATGACCGGGCCGAGGAATTGCTGGCGCTGGTCAAGCTGGAAGGCTACGGCGGCCGCAAACCGGGCGAGTTGTCGGGCGGGCAGCGGCAGCGCGTGGCGCTGGCGCGCGCGCTGATCAACGAGCCGCGCGTCCTGCTGCTGGACGAACCCCTGGGCGCGCTGGACCTCAAGCTGCGCGAGGCGATGCAGGACGAGTTGAAAGCCCTGCAACAGCGTCTGGGCATCACCTTTGTCTTCGTCACCCATGACCAGGGCGAGGCGCTGTCGATGGCCGATCAGGTCGCGGTCTTTTCCGAAGGCAGGATCGCGCAGATCGGGACGCCTGCCGAAATCTATGAAAAACCACGGACGCGATTTGTTGCCGATTTCGTCGGGTCGTCGAATGTGCTGAGCGCCGAGATGGCCGCCAGTTTCGGCGCGCCCCCCCGTCCCGTCAGCCTGCGCCCGGAATCGGTGCGCATCGTCGATGACGGCGCGCGGATACGCGGGCAGGTGATCGCCCTGCGCTATCTTGGGGCCGGTACCCGCGTCGTCGTGGCGGCGCCGGGCGGCGAGATTTCGGTCTTTCTGCCCAAGGGCAGCTCGGTACCCGAACAGGGGCGCGAGGTTGGCCTGGCCTGGGATGATCAAGCCATGCACGTGATGGAGCAGGGCTGATGACGCTGGCCGCGCAACCATCGGATCGGACCCCGGCCACCCCTTCGGCGATCCTGCCCGAACGTGGGGCAGGCGACAGGGTGTCTGCGCTGCTGTGGCGGCATCCAAACCTGTTGCTGGCCGCACTTCTGATCCTGCCGCTGGGCTGGCTGGTCGTGGTCTACCTTGGCTCGCTCTCGGCGCTGCTGCTGCAAAGCTTTTATTCGATCGACGAATTCTCGGGGCAGATCCGGCGGGAATTCACGCTGTCCACCTATGCCGAGCTGTTCCGCCCGGCCAACCTGGACATCATCATCCGCACGGTTGCCATGTCCGCCGCCGTGACGCTGGGGGCGGTGGTCATCGCCTTTCCCATCGCCTATTTCGCGGCCCGCTATGCCAAGGGGCACTGGAAGGCGCTGTTCTACCTGGGCGTGATGCTGCCCCTGTGGTCGTCCTACCTGGTCAAGGTCTATGCCTGGAAGCTGATCCTGGCGCGCGAGGGGATCATCACATGGGCCACGGACGGGATCGGGGCCTCGGCGGTGCTGAACGGTATTCTGGCCTTGCCGGTGATCGGGGGCACGTCGCTATCGACCAGCTATATCGGGACTTGGCTTGTATTTCTCTACGTCTGGCTGCCCTACATGATCCTGCCGATGCAGGCCTCGCTGGAACGGGTGCCGCAATCCATGCTCGAGGCCTCGGCCGATCTGGGGGCCAGCCGCTGGCAGACGATGCGCACGGTGATCTTTCCGCTGGCGCTGCCGGGGATCATCGCGGGGTCGATCTTTACCTTCTCGCTGACGATGGGGGATTACATCATCCCGCAGATCGTCGGATCGTCGCGCCGTTTCATCGGGCAGGCGGTCTATCAGTTGCAGGGCACGGCGGGGAACATTCCGCTGGCGGCGGCCTTTGCGGTGGTGCCCATCGTGATCATGCTGATCTATCTGACCATCGCGCGGCGCAAGGGGGCATTCGATGCGCTCTGACAGCCGCCCGCCCCTGATCCTGACCGTTGGTGCCATTGCGGGGCTCTTGTTCCTGCACCTGCCGATCCTGCTGATCTTTCTTTATGCCTTCACGACGGATGAACGCACCTATCAGTTCCCGCCACCGGGACTGACCACGCAATGGTTCGCCGTGGCGTGGAACCGCGCCGACATCTGGCCGCCGCTGTACCTGTCGCTGAAGGTGGCGGCGCTGTCGACGGTGATGGCGCTGATCCTTGGCACGCTCTGCGCGGCCGCCATGGCAAGGACGCGGTTCTTCGGGCGCGACCAGATCAGCCTGCTGATCATCCTGCCCATCGCGCTGCCCGGCATCATCACAGGCATGTCGCTGCGGTCGGCCTTTTCGATCATGGATATCCCGTTTTCGACCTGGACGATCCTGATGGGGCACGCGACCTTCTGCATCGTGATCGTGTTCAACAACGCGGTCGCGCGGTTCCGGCGGCTGTCGGGCTCCATCGTCGAGGCCTCGATGGATCTGGGCGCGAACGGCTTTCAGACCTTTCGGCATGTGATCCTGCCCAACCTCGGCTCGGCGCTGCTGGCGGGCGGGATGCTGGCCTTCGCGCTGTCCTTCGACGAGGTGATCGTGACCACCTTCACCGCGGGCCAGCAAAGCACCCTGCCGATCTGGATGCTGAACGAGCTGGTGCGCCCGCGCCAGCGCCCCGTGACGAACGTGGTGGCGATCGTGGTCTTCGTGACCACCTTCGTGCCGATCCTCATCGCCTATTACCTGACGCGCGGCGGATCCGAGACCGCCGGCGGCGGGAAATGACCCGCATATGACCCAAGGGAGGTTACCACATGGGCAATATTGATACGGACCTGCTGATCGGTGACCGGTTCGAACCGGGACAGGATGCAGCGGAACCCATCCTTGATCCGCGCACCGGCGCGCTGATCCTTGAAGTGGCCGAGGCCAGCACCGCGCAGGTGGATCGCGCCGTGGCCGCCGCGCGCCGGGCCTTCGCGACATGGTCGCGCACCACGCCCGCCGAACGCGCGTCCGTGCTCTTGCGCATCGCCGACCGGGTCGAGGCCGAGGCCGAAGGTTTCGCCGCCCTCGAGGCGCTGAACTGCGGCAAGCCGATCAACGCCGCGCGCAACGATGAAATCCCCGCCATCGTGGATTGCTACCGCTTTTTCGCGGGTGCGGTGCGCTGTCAGACCGGCGCGATCGCGGGCGAATACATGGAAGGGCATACCAGCATGATCCGGCGCGATCCCATCGGGGTCGTGGCAAGCATCGCGCCATGGAACTATCCGCTGATGATGATGGCCTGGAAACTGGCCCCGGCCATCGCGGGCGGCAACACGGTGGTGTTCAAACCATCCGAACAGACGCCGCTGACCGCGCTGAAGATGGCAAGGATCCTGTCCGAGGAACTGCCCGAAGGGGTCGTGAACATCCTGCCGGGGCGCGGGCATACGGTGGGCAACTACCTGATCAACCATCCGCAGGTGGACATGATCAGCCTGACGGGGGATGTGGCGACCGGCAAGAAGATGCTGGATGCCGCCGCCAAGACGGTCAAGCGCACCCATCTGGAACTGGGCGGCAAGGCCCCCGTGGTGGTGTTCGACGACGCCGATGTGTCCGAGGTGGTCGAAGGGCTGCGCGCCTTCGGCTTCTACAATGCCGGGCAGGATTGCACCGCCGCCTGCCGCATCTATGCGGGCCGCAAGGTCTATGACCGGCTGGTGGCCGATCTGACCGATGCCGTCGCCTCGATCCAGCTGGGCAATGCCGACGACACCACGAACGAGATCGGCCCCCTGATCAGCCTGCGCCAGCGCGACCGGGTGGCCAGTTTCGTCAACCGCGCGCGCGAGATGAACCACATCCAGGTCACCACGGGCGGCGAGGCGATGGACCAGGGCTTCTACTATCGTCCCACGGTCGTGGCAGGCGCCACGCAGGCCGATGAAATCGTGCGGCGCGAGGTGTTCGGCCCCGTCGTGTCGATCACACCCTTCACAGATGTGGACGAGGCCGTGGCCTGGGCCAATGACAGCGACTATGGCCTGGCCTCATCGGTCTGGACCAAGGATGTGGGCCGCGCAATGGCGACAGCGGCGCGGCTGCGCTATGGCTGCACCTGGATCAACACGCATTTCATGCTGGTGAACGAGATGCCCCATGGCGGGATAAAGCAATCCGGCTATGGCAAGGACATGTCCGCCTATGCGCTGGAGGATTACACCTTCGTGCGCCACGTGATGATCAAGCACGGCTGACCATGTCACGCCAAGGTCGCCGCGGGCTCTGTCCCTCCTCGAGGGGCAGGGCCGTGCCGGGCGTTCTGCCTGACGGGGCGGTGGCGAATCCGGCAGCGACTGGCCTGCTTCTTGCGGCGATCCTTCCGCGTAGCCCGGGGTAATACGCCGGAGGTGTCGGTATTTTCCGATCCGGCCAAAAACATGCCATAATTGGAATATATTTGATCTCCCTGAGCGCGCAGATAACTCGAGGAAGGATCAAAATGAAAAAGATCGCACTGGCCTTTGCACTTGTATCGGTGGTGGCATCGCCTGCTGTCGCGGCACATAACAACCCGTGGGCGACGACGCAGGACACCATCCTGGGCAAGAAGCACGACGAGAACCAGGAGAAGAGTGTCGGAAAGCCTGGTCATGACCAGATGCAGGGCACAATGGCCCAGAAAGGCAGCGGCACTGTGGGCGGCGGTTTTGGCGGAGTCGGACCCGCTGACGGAACCGGCCACGGCGGCGGTGCGGGCCATGGCGGCGGTGCGGGCCATGGCGGCGGTGCGGGCAACGGTGGCGGCGGAGGCCATGGTGGCGGCGGTGCTGGCAACGGTGGCGGCGGAGGCCACGGTGGCGGTGCTGGCAACGGTGGCGGCGGCGGAGGCCATGGTGGCGGCAACGGTGCCTGAGCCAGGGGCATGATCTGACAGGTCAACAAGCGCCCGCAGTCTTATCTGCGGGCGTTTTTTGTCAGCAGGGTCCAAGACCCGTCTGCCTTGTCAGTCGCGACTGTCGCCCGGTTTCGCCGCGGCCTTCGGGCTGAAGGCGCAACGCTCGGGCTTGATGTCGATCAGCGGTGTGCCATCAAGGCAGTCGAGGCCGCGCACATGAAGGGTTCCGTTCTCGATCCGCAGCAGCTTGACCATGGAGGTGCCGATTGGGTTGGGCCGCACGGGTGAGCGCAGCGCAAAGGTGCCGAAGGTCCGGCCATCGTGCTTGGGGCTTTGCCGGATCAGGTCGCGGCGGCTTCGGTCCAGCCAGTAAAGCACCTCGATCATCTCGTAGTCTTCCAGACCCGTCAGTGCATCATGCCATACGGGATCCAGCACCAGCCGGCATTCCGGCCCGTCCAGACGCCCCTGGCGCGGGCAATCCGCGCGATCGCGCCAAGGCGTCCGAATGGTGCCGATGAAGCGCAGCGTGGCGTCCGCAGCGGGCTCCAGCGCGACCTTGCGTTCGTTGGGGCGCAAACCTTCCGTGTCGGTCATGGGGTCTTCCGAAAATTATGCAGTCGAGGCTTCTTAGGCTGCCAGGCTTGGCTTGGCAATTTTCTTCTTTGAATGCGCGGAAAAGGGCCAGATCCGGCCTTGAAATTTCGCAACCAAGCTGCATACCTGCATTCAGGATGTAAATTATGCGCAGTTTGGGAAATTATGCAAAGCATGGGTGAGGCATTGGGGCTTGCCGTCGGGCTGGTGCTGTCAGGCGACGCGGACCTGCTGGAGATCGTGCTGCTGTCGCTGCGCGTGAGCCTGACCGCGACGGCCATAGCCTGCCTAGTCGGCCTGCTGATCGGCGCCCTTGTGGCCATCGGCCGGTTTCGGGGCCGGAACGCCGTGCTGATCCTGATGAATGCGCTGATGGGGCTGCCGCCGGTCGTGGTCGGGCTGCTGGTCTATCTGCATCTGTCCCGTTCGGGTCCCTTGGGTTTTCTGGGGCTGCTTTACACCCCGACGGCGATGATCATCGCCCAGGCGATCCTGATCACGCCCATCATCGCCGCGCTGTCGCGTCAGGTGCTCGAGGATCTGCACGCCGAATATGCCGAGCAGTTCCGCTCGCTTTGCCTGACCCGGTGGCAGACGGTTCAGGCGCTGCTGTGGGATGCGCGCTATTCGCTGCTGACGGTCGGGCTTGCGGGGTTCGGCCGTGCCGTGGCCGAGGTGGGCGCGGTGATCATCGTGGGCGGAAACATCGACCATCTGACGCGGGTGATGACCACGGCCATCGCGCTGGAGACATCCAGGGGCGATCTGGCCCTGGCCTTGGCGCTTGGCATCATCCTTCTGGTCATTGCCCTTGGCGTGAATGCGGCCGTGCAGGCCGTGCGCATGACCGCCGCGAGGCAGGCCTATGTCTGACGCGCCCGCCATGACATCGATGAACCTTGCCCTGGAAGGGCGCGCCGCGGCGTTGCTGCCGCTGACGGTGCGCGATCTGGTGTTGCGCGTTGACCGGGCCACGGTGCTGGACGGGGTGAACCTTGATCTGGGGGCCAGCGGCTGCACCATGATCATGGGGGCCAACGGTGCCGGAAAAAGCCTGTTGCTGAAACTGCTGCATGGCCTGATGCCGCCGACCTCGGGGCAGATCCGCTGGGGCGACCACGCGCCCTCTGCCGTGACCGCGCGACAGGCGCTGGTCTTTCAGAAGCCGGTGCTGCTGCGCCGTTCGGTGGCTGCGAACATCGACTTCGCGCTGAAGGCACGCGGCAAGGACATGGCGCGGCGGGAGGCCTTGCTGGATCATGTCGGCCTGTCCCACAAGGCCGATCAGCCCGCGCGTCTGCTGTCGGGTGGCGAGGCGCAGCGCCTGGCGCTGGCCCGTGCCCTGGCCACCGACCCCGAGGTGCTGTTCCTGGACGAGCCGACCGC
Organism: Seohaeicola sp.; assembly: GCF_048006315.1. Lineage (GTDB taxonomy): Bacteria > Pseudomonadota > Alphaproteobacteria > Rhodobacterales > Rhodobacteraceae > Seohaeicola. Next base: position 3,649,387 of record NZ_CP180350.1, read on the forward strand.
CAGCCTTGATCCGGCATCCGTGCTGGCCATCGAGCGCATCGTCAGCGAGGCGCGTGGCCGCGGCGTTCGCATCATCTTCGTCACACATGACATCGGTCAGGCACGGCGCATGGCCGATGATGTCGTGTTCCTGCATCGCGGCCGGGTCGCCGAACACACCGCGGCCGCAAGCTTTTTTCCCGAACCGCACAGCGATGCCGCGCGGAATTACCTCAGCGGGACAATCGTCGTCTGACACCACAACACTTGAACAGGGAGAACTTCAACGTGCTGAAAACATCCATCATGGCATCTGCGGTCGCAGTACTTCTGGGCGGGGCCGCCTGGGCGCAGGACCAGTCGATCATCGTGCAATCGACCACGTCGACGGCGAACTCTGGTCTTTTCGACTACATGCTGCCGATCTTTCAGAAGGAAACCGGCATTCAGGTCAATGTGGTGGCCGTCGGTACCGGCCAGGCCATCAAGAACGCCGAGAACTGCGATGGCGATGTTCTTCTGGTGCATGCCAAGGCCTCGGAGGAAAAATTCGTCGCAGCGGGTTTCGGCACAATACGCACGGATCTCATGTACAATGATTTCGTGATCGTCGGACCTGCGACCGATCCGGCCGGCGTTGGCGGCATGCAGGATGTGCAGGGCGCCCTGGTGCAGATCGCCGAGAAGGGGGCCATGTTTGCCTCGCGCGGTGATGACAGCGGCACGCATAAAAAGGAAATGGCGCTTTGGGCCGATACCGGCGTCGATCCTCTTGGCGCCAGCGGCACATGGTACCGCGAGACCGGTTCGGGCATGGGGGCCACGCTGAACACCGGGATCGGCATGGGCGCCTATGTGCTGACGGATCGCGCAACCTGGATCAGCTTCGAAAACAAGCAGGATTACGTGATCCAGGTTCAGGGTGACGAGGACCTGTTCAACCAGTATGGCGTGATCCCGGTCAACCCGGCCAAATGCCCCTCGGTCAAGGCAGATGCCGCGCAGACCTTCGCCGACTGGCTTGTGTCGGATGAAGGCCAGGCGGTCATCGCGGGTTTCAAGATCGCCGATCAGCAGTTGTTCTTTCCAAACGCACCGCGGAATTGATAAGCTTGCCGGGGCGGCCTTGGCCGCCGCCCCGACACTTGGACCGGTGCCCGATGACAGACCTCTCCCTTCCCGATCACGAATATCTGACGGTCAAGGAACTGGCGGCGCTACTGCGTCTCAAGGAACGCAAGGTCTATGATCTTGCCGCATCCGGCGCGGTGCCATGCTCGAAGGCGACCGGAAAGCTTCTGTTCCCCGCAACGGAAATCAGGCAGTGGATCGAACAGGCCAAGTCAGGCGGCCTGTCCGCGCCGGGGGCGGTAGAGCGTCCTCCGATCGTGCTGGGCAGCCATGACCCGCTGCTGGACTGGGCCATCCGTCAGTCACGCTGCGGGCTGGCCACGTTCTTCGACGGCTCGCTTGACGGGTTGGGCCGCTTTGCCGCTGGCGAGGGCGTGGCAGCTGGCTTGCATATTCACGACGCCAAATCAGAGCAGTGGAATGTGCCCGCGGTATCCGATGCGGTCGGGCATCAGAACGCCGTCCTCATTTCCTTCGCGACCCGGCGCCGCGGGCTCGTGTTTCTGCCGGGGGCGGTCAAGCCGACCAGGCTGTCGGATCTGGCGGGCAGGCGCATGGTGCCTCGTCAGGCGGAATCTGGCACGGACAGGTTGTTTCGGGAACTGGCCGCAAGGGAAGGTCTGGACCTGTCGGACCTGTCCTTCGCCGAGGTGGCGCGCACCGAAGACGACGCGGTCGAAGCGGTTCGCCGGGGGGATGCCGATGTCACGTTCGGGTTGGAATCGGTGGCGCGCAGCTACGGCCTTGAATTCAGCCCCATCGTCGAAGAGCAATTCGCGCTGGTCGTGGACCGCAAGGCCTGGTTCGACGAACCGATGCAGAAGCTGATGGACTTCTGCGCGGGAAAACCATTCGCCAGCCGTGCCGCAGCATATGGCGGCTATGACACCAGGAACCTCGGAACCGTCATCTGGAACGCGTGATCCCGGCCGTGCCGCTTGCGCATCCGACAAGGCTGCAGGCCCGGTGGCGCGGCGCTGGTCCTGCCTTGCCGGTTCGGCGCATGGCCGGATGTCAGCCGTCCCAACAGCAGGGCCTGCCGATCCGCGCATGCGTCAATAGCTGTCTTACATCCGCGCAAAACGGGCTGCATGGCTCTGGATTTTCGGAAGAAGTGGCAGCCCGTAGGGGAATCGAACCCCTCTTTCCAGGTTGAAAACCTGGCGTCCTAACCGATAGACGAACGGGCCAAACCTTGGCGTGAAGCGGCTTTTAGGCAATGCAAATGGCGGGCGCAAGCGGAATTTTACGCTCTGGCCGAGATTCTTTTCGCAGCCCCGGATATGGTTGCATCCGGCTGTGTCGCGCGACTGGGCAAGTGGTCAGCGACCCGCGCGTGCGGCATCTTCCAGGCGCAGCTGGACACTCTGGCGGCCACCCCAGCGGTTGATTTCCAGCCGCCCGGCCAGATGGAAGCGCGCGCCGCCATGGGCCTCCAGCGCGGCACCAAGCGGTGTGTCATAGGCGCCGAACATGATCCCTTCCAGGCGCGCGCCCAGGCCATCACCGAATGTCAGTTTCAGGTGGCTGTCCCCGATCCGCTTGGCAAAGTGAATCGCCACATCGGCAAAGGCAAAACGCGGGGCAGGGGCGCCCGCGCCGAAGGGGCCCGCGGCCTCGATCCTGTCGATCAGTTCGACGGTCGCGGCACCGGGCATCAGCAGGCCGTCCAGCTTCAGGTCGGTCGGTCCCCCGATCCCGGCCCCCTGTTTGGCCAGCAGTTCGGCCAGACGCGCCATGGCCGGCTCCAGCCGGTCGCGCGCCACGGTCAGGCCCGCCGCCATCTTGTGCCCGCCACCCTTGATCAGAAGCCCTTCGGCGGCGACACGCTGGATGGCGGCGCCAAGGTCCACACCGGCGACCGAGCGTCCGGAACCCTTGCCCTCGTGCCCGTCCAGCCCGATCACCACGGCGGGGCGGCCCGTGGCCTCTTTCAGGCGGGCGGCGACGATGCCCACGACACCGGGGTGCCAGCCTTCGCCCGCGGCCCAGACCAGCGGCGCCTCCAGCCCGCGGGCCTCGGCCTGGGCCATGGCTTCGGCGCGCACGGCGGCTTCGATCTCGCGGCGTTCGGTGTTGAGCTGGTCCAGTTGCGCGGCCATCCGCTGGGCATCATGGGGGCTTTCGCAGGCCAGAAGACGCGCGCCCAGGTCTGCCTTGCCGATCCGGCCCCCGGCATTGACGCGCGGCCCCAGCAGAAAGCCCAGGTGATAGGTCGAGGGAGGGCCATCCATGCGCGCCACATCCGCCAGCGCCACAAGGCCGGGCCGCTCGCGCCGCGCCATCACGCGCAGGCCCTGCCGGACCAGCGCGCGGTTCACGCCGATAAGGGGCGCCACATCGGCCACGGTCGCGAGGGCGACAAGGTCCAGCAACGCCATCAGGTCGGGACCCTGGCGCGCGTTTTCGCGCAACTGCCTGTTGGCCTCGACCAGCATGAGGAAGACGACTGCCGCCGCGCAGAGATGGGCCAGATCGCCACTTTCGTCCTGCCGGTTCGGGTTGACCACGGCCAGCGCGGGGGGCAGGGTTTCGGCCCCAAGGTGATGGTCCAGCACCACCACATCCGCACCCTTGGCCGCTGCGATGGGGCCATGGGACAGCGTGCCGCAATCGACGCAGATGATCAGGTCGTGATCCTGCGCCAGCGCCGCCATCGCGGGCTCATTGGGGCCGTAGCCCTCGTCGATGCGGTCGGGCACGTAAAGCGTGGCGGCCAGCCCCATCTGGCGCAGCCAGAGGATCAGCAGCGCCGCCGAACTGCCGCCATCCACATCGTAATCGGCGAAGATCGCGATCCGTTCGCCTTTGCCCACGGCGGCCACGAAACGCGCCGCCGCCCGTTCCATGTCGCGCAGGGATCGCGGATCGGGCAACAGGTCGCGCAACTGCGGCTCGAGAAAGGCGGCGGCTTCCGATGCGTCCACACCGCGGCGTGCCAGCACCAGCGCCAGTGCATCGGGCAGGCCCGTCGCCTGCACGATGGCTTCGGCCTGACGGGTGATCTCGGTGCCCGGTCCCACCCAGCGCCGCCCGCCCAGCGATTCCGCAACCCCCAGGAAACTCATGCTCGCGCTCCCGTTTCTTCTTGCCCGAAATATCCTCGGGGGGAGGGCGCCAGAGGCGCACCGGGGGGCGGACAGCCCCCCGCTATCGGGGTCTCATCCCTCACACCGTCTCGATCCTGAGGGCCACGGGCGCATCGGTCACCACATCGGTCGCCGAGATCGCGCTCAGTGCCTCGTCCAGCGCCGCGCGGGTGGTCTTGTGCGTCACGATCAGCACGGGGGCCTTGTCGTCGACATGGTCATACTGGCGCATCCGGTGGATCGACACGCCCGCATTGCCCAGGATGGCCGCCACCTTGGCCAGCGCGCCGGGTTTGTCGCGCAGGATCATCCGCAGGTAATAGGGCGCCGGCAGCACCGACTGGGCGCGCTGCGCGGTGGTCAGGGTGCTGGCGGGCTGGCCGAAGACCGGCAGGCGGAAGCCACGCGCGATGTCGCAGACATCGGCCATCACCGCGCTGGCGGTGGGGCCTTCGCCCGCGCCCGGTCCGCGCAGCACGATCTGGCCCACGGAATCGCCTTCGATCACCACCATGTTGGTGCCGCCGTCCAGCTGGCCCAGCGGACTGCCCGCGGGCACAAGGCAGGGCGACATGCGCTGTTCCAGGCCGCGTCCGGTCATCTGCGCCACGCCCAGCAGCTTGATCTTGTAGCCCATGTCGGCCGCGTGGCGGATATCGTCAAGGCTGACGCGCTGGATCCCCTCCAGTTCGATCCCGTCGAAATCCACGCGGGTGCCGAACGCGATCGAGGACAGCAGCGCCAGCTTGTGACCGGCATCGATCCCGCCCACGTCCAGATTGGGATCGGCCTCCAGATAGCCCAGCTTGTGCGCCTCTTCGAACAGAACGTTGTAGCCCTGTCCGGTCGCTTCCATCCGGGTCAGGATGTAATTGCAGGTGCCGTTCATCACCCCCATCACGCGGGTGATGCGATTCGCGGCCAGCCCTTCGGTCAACGCCTTGATGACCGGAATGCCACCGGCGACAGCGGCCTCGTAGCGGATGACGCGGCCTGCCGCCTCGGCGGTTTCGGCCAGGGCATGGCCATGGATCGCCAGCATCGCCTTGTTGGCGGTCACCACGTCCTTGCCTGCGGCAAGTGCCGCCTCGGTGGCGGCCTTGGCCGGTCCGTCCGAGCCACCCATCAGTTCCACGAAGACGTCCACGTCATCGCGGGTCGCCAGCGCCACGGGATCGTCTTCCCAGGCGAAGCGCGACAGCGATACGCCGCGATCCTTGTCGCGGGTGCGCGCCGAAATGGCCGAGATCGTGATCTCGCGCCCGGTACGGGCGGCCAGAAGGGCAGCCTGCTGTTTGACGATCTTGACGACACCGATGCCGACAGTGCCCAATCCGGCAATGCCAAGGCGCAGGGGTTGGGTCATCGGGGCCTCCGTGAAACGCTATGCGATTAAATCCGTGATCAGCCGCGATGTATCGGGTTCGGATCATCCTTGCAACGCCGTGCGGCGGCTTTTGCGCCGCGCGGCCACACCGGGCGGCCTGCGCCTGTTGCGATCAGGGTTGCGCCTTGGGGATGTCGGTCGGCGTTTCGGTCCCGGCGGATGTGTCTATCTCGGTCTCAAGCCGTTTGCGCGCATCGGCATCAAAGCCCGCGCGCCGAAGGGCCTCTGCGCGGCTGTTCAGGGCCGCCATGCGGTCTTCCAGGGTTTCGGGCGTGTCCGGCTGGATCGCGTTGTTGGTCGCTGTCCGCAGCACGTCTTCGGCGGGTTGCAGCCTGGGAAAGTCGCCGCGCGCATCGGCCTCGGTCATGCGGGCATCGAGATCCGGAAACGTGGTGCAGGCGCCAAGCCCTGCAAGACCCGCGCAAAAAAGCAGGTGGAACCGCCGGGGCAGGCTGCGTCGCGATGGGTGCGGATGGGCGGATGCGGACATGAGGCGCACTTTCGATGTTGGCCCCGTCATGCAACAGCCTTGCTTGTGTTGCAAGCATGCAGGCGGCGGGGTCGTCCTTGTCGGCTGGGCTGCAGGAATGCCGCTTTGATATGAACGCATGTTCAGATAAGACGACACCATGGCACGCACTGCAGGATCTCATTCGGATATCACCGGGCCCAGGGTCGCACAGGCGGCGCTGCGACTGTTCGCGCGCCACGGCTATGCGGCCGTATCCATGCGTCAGATCGCGGCCGAGGTGGGCGTTCAGGCAGGTGCTCTGTACAATTACACGCCGGACAAGCAGAGCCTGCTGTTCGATCTGATGCGCGGGCATATGGACGAATTGCTCGCGGCCCGCGCCACGGCCCCCGCGCCGGGCGATCCCGTGGCCAGTCTGGAAGGGTTCACCCGGTTTCATATCCGGTTTCACCTGGAACGGCCCGATGCCGTCTTTGTCTCGTACATGGAGTTGCGCAACCTGACGCCCGATAATTTCGCCACGATCGAAGGGTTGCGCCGCGCCTATGAGGATGAGCTGGAGGGGATCCTGCGCGCCGGCGTGGCAGCGGGGGTCTTTGCCGTGGCGGATACAAAGATCACGACACTTGCGGTGATCGCCATGCTGACGGGGGTGACTACGTGGTACCGGACCGGTGGACGCCTGAACGTGGCGCAGGTGGAAACCATCTATTGGGACATGGTGCGCAAGGCCGTCGCCGGCTGAGCGGGGCGCGGCGCGATCCTGACATCGCGCGCCATCGCCGCCATGCGGGCCTGCTGGGCGATTGCGACAAATCCCTCTCGCATCGCAAGGGCAGGCGGGCTAGTTACGCGCGAACGGCAGGCTCTGCATGGCGCTGGGCCGGGCAGGTACACAGAGGATCGGGATCAGATGCAGCACGAGGTTTTGGCGACCGTATCGGCCACTGGCGCAAGGCGTGTCATGGCGATCACCGTTCTTGTCGTGCTGGGCGGGGTGCTGGTGTATTTCGCCCTGGCGCAACCGCCCCAGGCGCTGGGCTGGCAGGTGGTCATGCTGGGCCTTGGCGTCGTCGTGCTGCTGCTGGCCGAACGCATGCGCCGCGCCGAGGTCACGGTTCTGGAACTGACGCGCGACGGCCTGCGCGAAAAGGGGGGGCAGATGCTGGTCCGCATGGATCAGATCGCATCGGTCAACCGGGGGGTCTTTGCCTTCAAGCCCTCGAACGGCTTTGTCATCATCACCCATGCGCCGCAGCCGCTGCACTGGAATCCGGGGCTGTGGTGGCGGGTCGGTCGGCGGATCGGCGTGGGCGGGGTCGCGCCAGCGGTTCAGGCCAAGTACATGGCCGACGTGATGCAGGCGGTTCTGAGCGAAGGCGCCGACAGCCAGGCCTGAGCGAGGCAGGTTGCGCGGTCAGCGCGGCCCTGTCTCAGCTTTCGAATTTGACCTGCGGCGCAAAGCGCGGACGGGTGAAGACCAGATTGTACAGATCCTGCTGGTTGATGCCGACATTGAAGGGCGGCTGGTAGTTCGACCATGTCTCGACCAGGATCAGCCGCTCGTTGTCGGGCACCGCGGGAAGACGGTTGCGCATGTTCACCAGGTCGGCATTGCTCAGCACCGGCACGCCGCCGCGCTGCTGCGACCAATCGCGATAGAACTTGTTCTCGCTTGCCCGGAAATAGACGACCGAGACGCGCATCCGGGGCGCGGAAGCCGAGCGGGACAATTCGTCGAACAGGTTGATTGCACCGTCAAGATACGCCGGCGTGATCGGAACCACCTCGCGCGAGATCATGTCGCCGATGGTGAAGGCCGCCTTCACGTTCAACCCGTTCTGCCGGTAGCCGTCGAAGAAGACCAGCATCGACAGCATGGCCCAGAACAGCATCGGGAACATGATCACCGCCTCAAGGGTCAGCGTACCATCGTTATCGCGTGCAAAGCGCGCCAGCGTCCAGCGAAGAAACCGGGGCGGTGTCATAGCGGCTCCTGTACGAAGGCTGTGGACGAGATCATGGCGGTATAGCCGGACTCGTTGTTGTTCTTCAGATCGCGGCCAAGGCCCGACAGCGGAAAGATCGGCTCGAACATGGCGCAGATGCGCAGCAGCATCATCTCGTTCTGCATGCCGTTGGTGAAGGTGCGGACGGGCTGCACCTCTTCGGCATGGTTGACGCAGTCGTAATCCGCGGGCGGCGGGGTCCAGTTGCGCAGGTCCATGCGGATCATCTCGATCTTCACATTGTCCTCGCAATCCGGGATCGCGCCGGCGCGTGCGCAGATCGTATCGCGGATCTGGGCATATTGCGGGGCGGTTCCGGTTCCCAGGCGGATGTCGCGCACGGTCAGGTCGACCGCACGGTCCAGCAGCGTGTGGCGCATCGTGATGAAACCGACCTCGACAGCCGAGACGAGGATGATGATGAAGGCCGGAAACAGGATGGCGAATTCCAGCGTGGCGGTGCCATCCTCGCGCCTTGCAAGACGGCGCAGGGTGTTGACCAGACGGCCGGGACGGAAGGGGCGGGGCAAAGTACGGCTCATTGTGTCAGCCTCAGTTTGCGGATGGAGGTGGCGATCGAGGAGAAGGCGCTGGCGATCTCCAGACCGTCCACGTCAAAGGCGTGGTTCGGCGAACTTGCGCAGTTGCGCAGCAGCGACTGGCCAATGGACGGGGCCTCGAAGGCGACGGTATAGATGACGACACCCTGGTTCTTGACCTGTGTGCACAGGTTCAGAAGGCGGTTGTTCATCGTCGTCACCTCATGCGGGCCGGGGCTTTGCAGCGTGCCTTCGCGGGTGCGCAGCATGTCGATCCAGCCGTTCAGGCTGCCGCCCAGGGCGCGGCGGTACAGATGCTGTGCGGCCCACTGGACGCGCAGCTCAGACCACACGTTCTGCCAGTCAAGACGGATCGCCGAGCCGTTGGAATAGACATCCGTACAGACCCGGTTCCGCCAGTTGCCCGTGCAGGACTGGGTGACAGTGCCGCCCCAGGGGACAGGACCCCAGTTGCCGGTGTGAGGAATCCAGTACTTGTCGTCGCCGCTCACGCCCGCGTGGTAGATCGAATAGCGGTTGTCAGACGTGTTGCGGAACACGGTCGAGGGACCCGAGCGGAAGCCGTCATTGACGTATTCATTCGGCCAATGCTCCCCGTCGGTCATCAGAACGATCACCTTCAGAACCTCGGGGTTGTTGTATTCCAGCGGCCGGCCCGCAAAGGGGGCGATCACCACGTTCTCGCTGACCAGTTCCGACACGACGCTGCGCGCGCTGGGATCCAGCAGGGCACTGCCCCACCGCATGCCCGCGTCGATCGAGGTCGCCCCGACAGGCTGCAGGTTGTTGATATGGCCCTTCAGCTGGGTGATGTTGTTGCTGTGCACCCGGATGCGGTTCACCGGGTTGGCATCGCACCAGCGGTTCACGCTCGAGGGGGTCATGCTGCTTGTGCTGTAGCTGGAGCTGGTGTTCGAGCTGTTGTAGGTGTCCGCGAACACATGCTGCGGCATCGGCAGGTTGCGCGACAGGGCGGCCGAGGTATAAACCGATGCCGGCAGGTCCACGCAGAACGTGTTGTTGTGCCGGTTGGTGATGTTGTACTTGTCGATCAGGTCGGGGCCGACGTTGACCTGGCCGTTGTAGGGCACGATCGAGATCGACACCTTGTCCTGTTCCGTATTGGCGAAGATCGCGTCGATGAACTGGCCACCCGCGGTGCGCAGGTTGCCGATCTTGTTGTTCGAGGCCATCGAACCCGACACGTCCAGCACCAGCGAAATCTCGACCGAGTCCACGCGCTCTTCCGCGGTGCCGGCCGCGGGTGCGCTCATGGTGTCGACGCCCAGCATGTGGATCAGCTGCGTGTTGATCGTCTTGCGCGCGGTCGCGCTGACCGAGCGATAGCCAAGACCTTCGCTGACCGTCACGCCCGTGACCGATCCGCCAAGGCCGGATTTGGTGAAGTATTCGTTGACCACATCCGTGGGGTCCATGGTCTGGTCGATGTCTGCCGCGGCCAGGACGGCGCGGTCCAGCGTACTTTGAAGTTTCGCGCGCTCCATCTCGAAACGCATCATGTCAACGCCAAGCGAGCCGACGAAAAGGATCATCAGCAGCATGAACACCGAAAAGATCACCAGCGCGCCGTCTTCGTCGCGTCGGAATACGGCCAGGCTGAAACCGCGGCGCCGCATGCGATCGCGCGCCGTCGTTGATCCGCCACCGTTCTTGACGATGTCGTCTTTGCAGTTGTCCTTGTTTGCGTCAGTCAGCATGTGAACCTCGAGAACTTGGACCGTCCATTCGGACAGAAAGGCAAACCCTTTGGGGACTTGACCAAAGCCGTGTTTGCGGGCCGAATATGGCTGATTTTGGGCGTGAATGAAGAAATTTATCTGTATTTTCAGTCAGTTGATGCACATTGTTGGGGATTTCGCAGGATTGTCCGCTGAGGTGAAACAAAGATTTCCCTCTCCTTCGATAGGCAGGTGCCGCCTTTTTTCCGACGCTTTCCTGTCGAAGGGTCTTTCGTGCCGCGCGATCCCCCGCCCGGGGTGACAGATTCGTCCTGTCATGACCGGGGCGAGGCCCGACCGGAAAAAGATGCATTTGGCACGGTGGGCTGTTAACTCTTCCATCATCGACAGCATTGCATCTTGCGGGTGCCGGCCCCCCGCCGGACACCGCATCAGAAAGGATGGACGATGACCGAAGCCAGGGAGACGAGTTTTCGCGAAAGCGTGGATCTGATGTTCAATCGCGCGGTGGCGCTGATGGACCTGCCGCCGGGGCTGGAGGAAAAGATCCGTGTCTGCAACTCGACCTATACGGTGCGCTTCGGGGTGCGCCTGCGTGGCCAGATCCAGACCTTCACCGGCTATCGCTCGGTCCATTCCGAACACATGGAGCCGGTCAAGGGCGGCATCCGCTATGCGATGGGCGTGAACCAGGACGAGGTCGAGGCGCTGGCGGCGCTGATGACCTACAAATGCGCGCTGGTCGAGGCGCCGTTCGGCGGCTCGAAGGGCGGCCTCAGGATCGATCCGCGCCAATATGACGAACACGAGCTGGAGCTGATCACCCGCCGCTTCGCCTATGAGCTGATCAAGCGCGACCTGATCGACCCCGCGCAGAACGTGCCCGCGCCCGACATGGGCACGGGCGAGCGCGAGATGGCATGGATCGCCGATCAATATGCGCGGATGAATACCACCGACATCAACGCGCGGGCCTGCGTGACGGGCAAGCCGCTGAACGCGGGCGGCATCGCTGGCCGGGTCGAGGCGACGGGGCGGGGTGTGCAATATGCCCTGCGCGAGTTCTTCCGCCATCCCGAAGACATGGCGGCGGCGGGCCTGACCGGATCGCTGGATGGCAAGCGGGTCATCGTGCAGGGCTTGGGCAACGTCGGCTATCACGCGGCCAGTTTCCTGCGCGACGAGGACGGATGCCTGATCACCGGCATCATCGAACGCGACGGCGCGCTTGTCGATCCGCGCGGCCTTGACGTCGATGCCGTCCGCGACTGGATCGCGAAACATGCGGGCGTCAAGGGCTTTCCCGGCGCCGAATATGTCGAGAACGGCGCGCTTGTGTTGGAACAGGACTGCGACATCCTGATCCCTGCCGCGCTGGAAGGGGTGATCAACCGCAGCAATGCCCCGCGCATCAGGGCGCCCCTGATCATCGAGGCGGCGAACGGCCCGGTCACGGCTGCGGCCGATGACATCCTGCGCGACAAGGGCACCGTGATCATCCCCGACATGTATGCGAATGCGGGCGGTGTCACCGTGTCCTATTTCGAATGGGTCAAGAACCTCAGCCATATCCGGTTCGGCCGGATGCAGCGCCGCGCGGAAGAGGCGCGGACGCGGCTGCTGATCGACGAGCTGGAGCGGCTTGATCGCTACCTGGGCGATGCCTGGGCGCTCAGGCCCGCGTTCAAGGAGAAGTATCTGCGCGGCTCGGACGAGCTGGAGCTGGTGCGCTCGGGCCTGGATGACACGATGCGGATCGCCTACCAGTCGATGCGCGAGGTCTGGCATGCCCGCCCCGAGGTCAAGGACCTGCGTACGGCCGCCTATATCGTCTCGATCGGCAAGGTCGCGGCCAGCTACCGCGCCAAGGGGATCTGAGGCAGGCCCGCGCGCGCCCCGCATGCCGCCCCGTGGCAACGGGACATGCGGGGCGCGTGCGGGGGGCTGCCATCTTTGTCGCAGGGACGGGATACGACGATCCGTGTCGCGAACGGGCAAGGAATTTCGCATCCACTGTTGAAACTCGGTCCCGAACCGGTTCACTGACCGGAAAGAGAAGGGACAGGATGATGCGCTTTTCAGGGCTTCGCGTGCTGAAAGAGGGGCTGACCGGCAACAAGGGCTGGACGCCGCACTGGCGGGATCCCGCGCCGAAACCGGAGTATGACATCGTCATCATCGGCGGTGGCGGGCATGGCCTGTCCACGGCCTATTACCTGGCGCGCGAACATGGTCTGACCAATGTGGCGGTGCTGGAAAAAGGCTATATCGGCGGCGGCAACGTGGGGCGCAACACCACCATCGTGCGGGCCAACTATTTCCTGCCGGGCAATTCGGAATTCTATTCCCATTCGCTGAAGCTGTGGGAAAACCTGGAAAATGATCTGAATTACAACGTGATGCATTCGCAGCGCGGGCTGATCAACCTGTTCCATTCCGACGGGCAGCGCGACGCCTTCGCCCGGCGGGGCAATGCGATGATCAACCAGGGTGACGATGCGATCCTGCTGGACCGCGAGGGCGTGCGCAAGCATCTGCCCTATCTGGATTTCGACAATACCCGATTTCCGATCTACGGCGGGCTGCTGCATCCGCGCGGCGGCACCGCGCGGCATGACGCGGTGGCCTGGGGCTATGCGCGCGGCGCCGATCAGCGCGGCGTCGACCTGATCCAGAACTGCGAGGTGACGGGCATCGACATCGAGAATGGCGTGGTCAAGGGCGTGCAGACCACGCGCGGCGCGATCCGCGCCAAGAAGGTCGGCATCGTCGTGGCGGGCCGGTCCGGGCAGGTGGCGGCGATGGCAGGCATGCGCCTGCCCATCGAAAGCCATGTGCTGCAGGCCTTCGTCACCGAAGGGATCAAGCCGGTGATCGACCATGTGATCAGCTTCGGCATGGGGCATTTCTACATCAGCCAGTCCGACAAGGGCGGGCTGGTGTTCGGGGGGGATCTGGATTTCTACGCCTCCTACGCCAGCCGGGGCAACCTGCCGATGACCGAACATGTGATGGAGGCGGGCATGACCCTGATGCCGATGATCGGCAAGGCCAAGGTTCTGCGCTCCTGGGGCGGGATCATGGACATGACGCCCGATGGCAGCCCGATCATCGACAAGACCCATGTGGACGGTCTCTATATCGATTGCGGCTGGTGCTATGGCGGGTTCAAGGCGGTTCCGGGCTCGGGCTTTTCCTTTGCCCATCTGATCGCCACGGATCGCCACCATGAACCGGCATCGCGGTTCCGGCTGGACCGGTTCCGCACCGGGCGCGGCCTGATGGACGAAGAAGGCACGGGATCGCAGCACAACCTGCACTGACCATGATGACGCTGTTCACTTGCAACACTGGGCCGGGGCCAGCGCCGGTCGACACGGAGACGACATGAGGATCACCTGCCCGATCTGCGGCGAAAGGGACCGCCGCGAATTCTACTACCAGGGCGATGCCGTGGCCCTGCGCCGCCCCGAGGTCGATGACACGCCCGAGGAATGGGACGCCTACCTGCATCTGCGCGACAATCCCGCCGGCGTGACGCGCGACCTGTGGTATCACGAGACCGGCTGCGGGGCCTGGCTGGTGGTGACGCGCAATACCGTGACGCATGAGGTGCTGGGGTCGGTGCTGGCGCGCGATGCGGCAGGGGGTGCGGCATGAGGCTGGGCAAGGGCGGGCAGATCGACCGCAACCAACGCATCGCATTCCGCTTCGACGGTCACCGCTACGAAGGCTTTGCCGGGGATACGCTGGCCTCGGCGCTGCTGGCCAACGGGCAGCGCCTGCTGGCGCGCTCCTTCAAGTATCACCGCCCGCGCGGCGTGCTGACGGCAGGGTCCGAAGAGCCCAACGCGCTGGTGACCATCGGTGAGGGGGCCGCGCAGGAGCCGAACGTCCGCGCCACGGTGCAGGAATTGCACGAGGGGCTGGAGGCGCGCAGCCAGAATGCCTGGCCCTCGCTGGAGCTGGACCTGCTGGCGGTGAACGATCTTGCCGCGCCCTTCCTGGCGGCGGGGTTCTATTACAAGACCTTCATGTGGCCGCGCGCCTTCTGGGAAAAGCTTTACGAGCCGCTGATCCGCCGCGCCGCGGGCCTTGGGGCGCTGTCGGTGCAGAACAACGAAGATCGCTATGAACGTGTCTTTGCCCATTGCGATCTGCTGGTGATCGGGGCAGGGCCTGCAGGGCTGATGGCGGCGCTGATGGCGGCGCGCGCCGGGGCCGATGTGATCCTGTGCGACGAGGATACGCGCACCGGCGGGCGGCTCAATGCCGAAACGCATGAGGTTGCAGGCCAGCCCGGTGCCGATTGGGCGGCGTCGGTCACGGCGGAACTTGAGGCGATGTCCAATGTCCGCGTACTGACCCGCACCACCGTCACCGGCGCCTACGACCAGGGCACCTATGGCGCGCTGGAACGGCTTGCGCCGGGCGTTGCCGCTCGCAAGGGTGCCCCGCGTGAGGCGTTCTGGCGCATCGTTGCGCGCCGTGCGGTGCTGGCCGCGGGTGCGCTGGAACGGCCCGTGGCCTTTCGCAACAACGACCGCCCCGGCGTGATGATGGCGGGCGCATTGCGCGCCTATGTTAACCGCTGGGCCGTCAGCCCGGGTCGGGCGGTGACCGTCTTTGGCAACAATGACGATGCCCATCGCACGGCGGCGGACCTGCTGGCCGCAGGCGTGCATGTGGCGGCCCTGATCGACAGCCGCGCGGATGCGGTGACGGATCTGGACATTCCGTTCTTCAAGGGCGGGCAGGTCTGCGACGCGCATGGGCGCAAGGGGCTTGAGGCGATCAGCATCGCCACAACCTCGGGGATCGAGAAGATCCGCACCGATTGCCTGGCCATGTCCGGCGGCTGGAACCCGACGGTGCACTTGACCTGTCACATGAATGGCCGCCCCACCTGGAATGCGGGTCTGGCCAGTTTCGTGCCCACGCCCGGTGCCATTCCGGGGCTGGTCACGGCCGGGGCCTGCAATGGCACCATGTCCACCCATGGCTGTCTGGCCGAGGGCGCGCGCGTCGCGGCCGAGGTGCTGGGCGATCTGGGGATGAAGGCGCCCGATGTCGCCCTGCCGCAGGCCGAGGATGCGCCCTACCGGATCACCCCGCTCTGGACCGTGCCGGGCAAGGGCCGCGCATGGCTGGATTTCCAGAACGATGTCACGGTCAAGGATGTGAAACAGGCCGCGGTCGAGAATTTCCGCTCGGTCGAACACATGAAGCGCTACACCACGCAGGGCATGGCGACGGACCAGGGCAAGAATTCGAATGTGGCCGCCCTGGCGGTGCTGGCCGATGCCACCGGGCGCGGCATTCCCGAGACAGGCACCACCACCTTCCGCCCGCCCTATGTGCCCGTGTCGATTGCGGCGATGGGGGCAGGGGCGCAAGGCGCGGGCTTTGCCCCGCAGCGCTTTACCACCAGCCACCGCGCCAGCGTGGCGGCAGGTGCGCCGATGATCGAGGCGGGGCTCTGGTATCGTCCCAGCTATTTCCCGAAAGGCGGCGAAACCACATGGCGGCAATCCTGCGACCGCGAGGTCGGCATGGTGCGCAATGCGGTCGGCGTCTGCGATGTCTCGACGCTGGGCAAGATCGACATCAAGGGACCGGGCGCCGCAGCCCTGCTGGATTTCGTCTATACCAACATGTTCTCGACCCTGCCCGAAGGGCGCGTGCGCTATGGCTTGATGCTGCGCGAGGATGGGCATGTCATGGATGACGGCACCACGGCACGTCTGGGGCCGGATCATTTCGTGATGACCACCACGACCGCCGCCGCGGGGCAGGTGATGAAGCATCTGGAATTCGCACAACAGGCGCTGCGGCCCGATTTGGATGTCAGCATTTGCTCCGTGACCGAACACTGGGCGCAGTTCGCCGTGGCAGGACCAAAGGCGCGCGATCTGCTGAATGGCCTGCTCGACAGCCCCATCGACGATGCGGCATGGCCCTTCATGGCCTGCGGGCCGGTGACGCTGCAGGGGGTTGCGGGGCGGCTGTTCCGCATCTCCTTTTCGGGGGAACATGCCTATGAGGTCGCGGTGCCGGCGCGCTATGGCGACAGCCTGTTCCGCCTGCTGGTCAGCCGGGCCGAGGCGCTGGGCGGCGGGGCCTACGGGCTTGAGGCGCTGAATGTGCTCAGGATCGAAAAGGGGTTCATCACCCATGCCGAGATCCATGGCCGCACCACCGCCTTCGATATCGGCATGCAGAAGATGCTGTCGGCGAAAAAGGACTTCATCGGCAAGGCCGCCGCCGCGCGCCCCGGCCTTGTCGATCCCGACCGCGAACAGCTGGTCGGTCTGAAACCCGTGGGCGCGGTCAAGCAACTGACGGCAGGGGCGCATCTTTTCGACCGCGACGCGCCCGCCACGCGGGAAAACGATCAGGGCTATGTCACCTCGGTCGGGTTCTCGCCTACGCTTGAAAGCTTCCTTGGCCTTGCCTTCCTCAAGCAGGGGCGCACCCGCCATGGCGAGGTGATCCGCATGGTCGATCACCTGCGCGGCGTGGAAACCCTGTGCGAGGTTTGCGATCCGGTGTTTTTCGATCCTGAAGGAGGGCGCGCCCGTGGCTGATGCATCCCTGTCCCTTGTGCCCCTGACCCCCTGCGCCGGGCTGTTGCCGCTGACGGTCGGCGCGCTGTCCCTGTCCGAGGTGGAGCCCGGCCATCTGACCGCGATCGCCCCGCTCAGGGGCAAGGGTGCTGCGCTGGCTGCCGCGTTCAAGGCGGCGCATGGGCTGGACTGGCCCGCGCCCAACCGGGCCACCGGTGGGGATGATGCGCGCGCGGTCTGGTTCGGCCATGCCCATGTGCTGCTGATGGGGCCGGCCCCCGATCCCTCGCTGGCCGCGCAGGCCAGCCTGACGGATGTCAGCGATGGCTGGGCAACAGTGCTGCTGCAAGGCGCGGGGGCGGCGGATGTGCTTGCACGGATCACCCCGATCGACCTGCGACCCGGCGTGTTTCAGCCCGGTCACACCGCCCGGACAGAACTGCTGCACATGCAGGCCGCGATCACCCGGCTGTCTGATGATGCATTTCTGATCATGGGGTTCCGGTCCATGGCGCGCACGATGGTGCATGATCTGAAGATCGCGATGGAAGGGGTTGAAGCCCGCCGTGCAGGCTGACATCTTGCGCCCAAAGCATTTCATGCAAAGGTTGAAGCCATGTCCCGTTTGTCCGTAGCCCTGTTTTCCGCGAGTCTCGCGTTTCTGTCCGGTGCCGGATCTCCGGCTCTGGCTGAATCGGATGCCGAGCGGGCTGCGCGTTGCACCGGTCAGGCCAATATCGTGACACGGGCGGTCGAGTTGCGGGCCGATGGCGCGGATCAGGGGACGGCCACCGCGCGGCTTGAAGCCAGCGACAGCGGGATCGATCCGAAATACGCGCCGTCGATCTCGGTGCTGGTGGGCTGGATCTACACGCTGCCGGTGGATCAGTTGACGCCGGAAACCTCGATCGCCTTCCAGACCCAGTGCCTCGGCTACAAGCCCTGACCGGTTCCGGCGGAAGGCCGGCGATATCCACAGCTGATCGGTGTGCCGGGCATGGCCTTGGCCCTAGTCTGCGCCTATAGTCCCCTGCATGAGTCTGCCACCTGGTTTCCTTGACGAATTGCGCAACCGCATCAGCCTGAGCCAGGTGGTGGGGCGCAAGGTCATGTGGGACATGCGCAAGTCCAACCAGGGCAAGGGCGACATGTGGGCGCCATGCCCCTTCCACCAGGAAAAAAGCGCGTCATTTCATGTGGATGACCGCAAGGGCTATTACTACTGCTTCGGGTGCCACGCCAAGGGCGACGCGCTGTCCTTCGTGCGTGAGACCGAGAACGTAGGGTTCATGGAGGCGGTCGAGATCCTGGCGCGCGAGGCGGGCATGACGATGCCCGCGCGCGATCCGCAGGCCCAGCAGAAGGCCGACCGGCGCAGCCAGCTGGCCGAGGTGATGGAACAGGCGGCGCAATTCTTCGTGCTGCAATTGCGGACGGGCGCGGCGGGTGCGGCGCGCGACTATCTGGCGAAACGCGGGCTCAAGCCCGATGCGCTCGAGCGGTTCGGGATCGGCTTTGCGCCCGATGGGTGGCAAGGGCTCTGGGATCATCTGACCGCCAAGGGCGTGCCCGAGGATCTGATCCTTGCCGCTGGCCTTGCCAAACCGTCCAGCACCGGCAAGCGGCCCTATGACGTGTTCCGCAACCGGATCATGTTCCCGATCCGCGATCCGCGCGGGCGCTGCATCGCCTTCGGCGGGCGGGCGATGGACCCCAATGACAATGCCAAGTACCTGAACTCGCCCGATACCGAATTGTTCGACAAGGGGCGCACGCTGTACAACCACGGCCCCGCGCGCGAGGCCGCCGGCAAGGGCAAGCCACTGATCGTGGCCGAAGGCTACATGGATGTGATCGCCCTGTCCGAGGCGGGGTTCACCGCGTCCGTCGCGGCGCTGGGCACGGCTGTCACCGACACGCATCTGCAGCTGTTGTGGCGCATCGCGCCCGAGCCGATCATCGCGCTGGATGGTGATACCGCTGGTCTGCGCGCCGCGATGCGGGTGATCGACCTTGCCCTGCCGTTGCTGGAGGCGGGGCAATCGCTGCGCTTTGCGGTCATGCCCGAGGGAAAGGACCCTGACGACCTGATCCGCGCCAGCGGGGCAGGGGCGATGCAGGCGCTGCTGGATCAGGCGATCCCGATGGTCGATCTGCTGTGGCGGCGCGAGACCGAAGGACAGGTCTTTGACAGTCCCGAACGCCGCGCCATGCTGGACAAGGCGCTGCGCGCCAAGATCAAGCTGATCAAGGACCCCTCGATCCGCGCCCATTACGGCGAGGCGCTGAAAGAGATGCGGTGGGACCTCTTTGGCACAAGGCGCAAGGCCGAGGGCGCGCCGCGCGCCCCGCGCGCCGCATGGACACCGGGCAACGCGCGCTGGCAGGCGGCCCCGGTGCCGCAGCCCAGCACCAAGTCATCCCTTCTGGCGCAATCGGGCGAGGATGTGGGCGATCACCTGCGCGAGGCGGTGATCATGGCCACGCTGATCACCACCCCCGCCGTGATCGAGGAATTCGAAGCGCAGATCGACATGATGGAGTGCCTTGATCCGGGGCATGCCGCGCTGCGTGACGCGATCCTGCGCATGGCGCTGTCCTTTGCGCAGGATGCGGATGCGTTTCGGCAGGCCGTGTCGGACGAAGTTGGCGCCGATGTCCTTGAAAGCCTGTTCGCGCTTCCCCATGTCCGTATCGTGCCCCCGGTGCGTCAGCCCGGAAATACCGAAATGGCGCGCATGACCATGGCCGAAGAACTGGCCAAGCTGACATGCCAAAGGGGGCTTGCCTCGGAAATCGCCGAGGCCGAGGAGGATCTTGAAGGGATTGCCGATGAGGCTGTGACATGGCGGCTGGGACAGGCGGCAGAGGCGCGCAACCGCGCCCTTCGCAGCCAGCAGCAGGACCGCACGGAATACGAGACGGGCCCGAACGGGGCGCGAATCAATCGCGACGAACGCAGTGCGCTTGATGCGCTCGTCGGCAAGATTACTTTCACCAAACGGGGCAGATGAAGGTTTTATGAAGGAATTGATAAAGAAATCACGGTAAACGGTTTGCGAATCACCGCGAATCAAGGTTGATTCGGAAACGAATCAATCGGCAGCCCAAGCACAGCCTCGTGTGCCGCAGATCGACCGCGACAGACCGACCGCCAATGCAGGAGCATTTCATGGCCGCAAAAGACACCGACGACACGCCGCAGGACGATCAGGACACCGAAGTCTCCCTCGACATGAGCCAGGCCGCGGTCAAGAAGATGATCGCAGAGGCGCGCGAACGGGGTTACATCACCTATGATCAGCTGAACCAGGTCCTGCCGCCGGATCAGGTCTCGTCCGAGCAGATCGAGGATGTGATGTCGATGCTGTCCGAAATGGGCATCAACATCATCGAAGACGAAGAAGTGGATGACGAAGAGGCAAAATCGACCGCCGTCGTCGATATCTCGTCCAACCGTGATCTGGCGCTGGCCTCGGGCACATCCGAAAAGCTGGACCGTACCGATGATCCGGTGCGCATGTACCTGCGCGAAATGGGCAGCGTGGAGCTGCTGTCGCGCGAAGGCGAGATCGCGATCGCCAAGCGGATCGAGGCCGGGCGCAACACCATGATCGCAGGGCTTTGCGAAAGCCCGCTGACCTTTCAGGCCATCACCATCTGGCGCGACGAACTTCTGTCCGAAGACATCCTGCTGCGCGACGTGATCGACCTTGAAGCCACATTCGGCACCCAGTTGGGCGAGGATGGCGATGTGGGCGATGGCCCCGTGGTGGCCGCCGCCAATGTCGCCCGCGCCCCGCGTGCCGCAGGCGAGGACGAGCAGGAGCTGGACGCCGACGGCAACCCGATCAGCCGCGATGATGACGACGACGAGGACGAGCAGGCCAACATGAGCCTTGCCGCCATGGAAGCCGCGCTGAAGCCGCGCGTGCTGGAAACGCTGGATCGCATCGCCGAGGATTACGCCCGCCTGTCCGAAATGCAGGACAGCCGCATCTCGGCCACGCTGAACGAGGATTCAAGCTTCAGTTCGGATGATGAAGGCACCTATCAGACCCTGCGGTCCGAAATCGTGCTGCTGGTGAACGAGTTGCACCTGCACAACAACCGGATCGAGGCGCTGATCGACCAGCTTTACGGCATCAACCGCCGTGTCATGCAGATCGACTCCGCGCTGGTGAAGCTGGCGGATCAGGCGCGCATCAACCGTCGTGAATTCATCGACGAATATCGCGGCTACGAGCTGGATCCGAACTGGCTGGACCGGATGGCCGAAAAGCCGGGTCGCGGCTGGCAGGCGCTGATCGAACGCTCGGCCGACAAGGTCGAGGAACTGCGCGCCGACATGGCGCAGGTGGGCCAGTACGTGGGCCTTGATATCAGCGAATTCCGCCGCATCGTCGCGCAGGTCCAGAAGGGCGAGAAGGAAGCCCGTCAGGCCAAGAAGGAAATGGTCGAGGCGAACCTGCGCCTGGTGATCTCGATCGCCAAGAAATACACCAACCGCGGCCTGCAATTCCTTGATCTCATTCAGGAAGGCAACATCGGCCTGATGAAGGCGGTGGACAAGTTCGAATACCGCCGGGGCTACAAGTTCTCGACCTATGCGACCTGGTGGATCCGGCAGGCGATCACGCGATCGATCGCGGATCAGGCGCGCACCATCCGCATCCCCGTGCACATGATCGAGACGATCAACAAGCTGGTCCGCACGGGCCGGCAGATGCTGCACGAGATCGGGCGCGAACCCACGCCGGAAGAACTGGCCGAAAAGCTGCAGATGCCGCTGGAAAAGGTCCGCAAGGTGATGAAGATCGCCAAGGAACCGATTTCGCTGGAAACGCCCATCGGGGACGAGGAAGACAGCCAGCTTGGCGATTTCATCGAGGACAAGAATGCCGTGCTGCCGCTCGACAGCGCCATTCAGGAAAACCTCAAGGAAACGACAACCCGCGTTCTGGCCTCGCTGACGCCGCGTGAGGAACGTGTGCTGCGCATGCGTTTCGGCATCGGCATGAACACCGATCACACGCTGGAAGAGGTTGGCCAGCAGTTCAGCGTGACCCGCGAACGCATCCGCCAGATCGAAGCGAAAGCCCTGCGCAAGCTCAAGCATCCGTCGCGCTCGCGCAAGCTGCGCAGCTTTCTGGACCAGTAAACCGCGCCAAGGCGTTGTCAGGGCGGCCCCGTATCGGGGGCCGCCTTTTTCATGCGGATTTCACGCATCTGTGTGCGCGGATCGTTTTACTCGCGCTGTCCCGTGCTCTACCCTGGCGGTGATACTTTCCAGCTCAGGACAGCGCACATGCTTCGATTTTCGCATCGCCCCACCTCGACCCTTGCCGTCGTCCTCATGCTGGCGCTGGCGGGGCCCGCGGCCGCGTACCGCCCCAATATCCCGCTTGACGTGGTGCCCCTTGGCGATCCCGGCGCCTTCGAGGTGATTGAAGCCCGTGGCGCGGGACCCTCGCATATCTGGTGCGTCGCGGCGGATCATGCGTATCGCGTGCTGGGGGCTGCGGGTACGGACCGCATCTATCTTGTGGCACCGCGCGGCCCCAGCCAGAGCATGCCGGACCGCAAGGCCGTGGGCTTCGCCATGTCGCCTGCGCAGGCGAATGCTGTGCCGGCGGCGGCAAAACCCTTTCTGGGTGGGCTGCTTCTGGCGCAGATGCAGGCCGGCTCCAGCCTTGGGGTTGCCCAGGCGCTGCAATATTGCACCGACCATATCGAGACGGATTGACCGCCGGGCGGCGATCAAGGGGGGGATGACATGAGACAACTCAAAGGATCCGCATTTGCCCTGTTGCTGCTCTGCGCCGGATCGGGCCTTGCCCTGACGGGGCAGGTCCAGGCCTTTCCGGGGCAGATCGAATTGACCGTGATCAAGGTGCCCGGCAGCCCCGATTTCGAAGTGGTCGAAGAACATGGGGCGGGGCCCCGCCAGATCTGGTGCGCCGCTGCCGAACATGCGCGCGACGTCGCCCGCCTGCCCACCGCGCAGCGGCTTTACATCGCGCGCGGGCTGGGCGTCAGCGATCTGGCCGGGGGGCGCAAGACGGTCCGTTTCAGCCCCGGCCCGGTCGCGGCCGAGGGGCCGCGCCAGGATGGGCCCTATACGATCACGCTGCGCGATGTCGGCGCCTCGCTGTCGATCGGTCATGCGCTCAGCTATTGCGATGACCGGATCGAGGATCTGTTCGACCGCTTCTGACGGCCTGTGCGGCTTGTGCAACAGCGGCATGGCCAAAAGGCAACGCCCTATCTTGCGACAGGAATTTCCGTCTACCCAAGACTTGGCGCAGGGCCTATAGTGCCTGTGGATAAGTGGGGGGCGAACTCCACAGCCAGAGGCAGAGATGATGAAGGGGGCCGGGCATGCGCTGTCCGTTTTGCGGAAATATTGACACACAGGTGAAGGATTCCCGTCCGGCCGAGGATCATGTATCGATCCGGCGGCGGCGGTTCTGTCCGGCATGTGGCGGGCGTTTTACGACCTACGAGCGCGTGCAGCTGCGCGACCTCGTGGTGATCAAGTCCAACGGCCGCCGCGAGGAATTCGACCGCGACAAGCTGGAGCGCTCGATCCGCATCTCGCTGCAAAAGCGCCCCGTTGAGCCCGAGCGGATGGACCAGATGGTCTCGGGGATCGTGCGGCGGCTTGAAAGCATGGGCGAGACGGACATCCCCTCCAAGGTGATCGGCGAGATCGTGATGGAGGCGCTGGCCCGTATCGACACGGTTGCCTATGTGCGTTTTGCCAGCGTCTACAAGAACTTCCAGGCCGCGGACGATTTCGACAAATTCGTCTCGGAACTGCGTCCCGACACCGCCCCAGAGACGTGACGCGGCTTTGGCACGCGCCACGGACACAGACTTCATGGCTCTGGCCCTGTCCCTGGGCCGGCGTGGCCATGGGCGGACCTGGCCCAATCCGGCAGTTGGCTGCCTGATCGTCAAGGATGGCCGCATCGTCGGGCGCGGCTGGACCGCGGCGGGCGGACGCCCTCATGCCGAACCGCAGGCGCTTGAACGGGCCGGGGCTGCGGCGCGCGGCGCCACGGCCTATGTCAGCCTGGAACCCTGCGCCCATCACGGCAAGACACCGCCCTGCGCGGGCGCGCTGATCGCGGCGGGCATTGCCCGTGTCGTGGCGCCGCTGCAGGACGATGATCCGCGCGTTTCGGGGCGCGGCTTTGCCATGCTGCGCGCGGCCGGGGTCGCGGTGACGACGGGCGTGCTTGCGGATCAGGCAGAGCGCGACCTCGCGGGGTTCTTCCTGCGCATCCGCGCCGGTCGTCCCCGCGTGACGCTCAAGCTGGCCTCCAGCTTCGACGGGCGCATCGCCACGGCCACGGGCGAAAGCCAGTGGATCACCGGACCCGAGGCGCGCCGCCTTGTCCATGCGATGCGCGCGCGCCATGACGCGGTGATGGTCGGGGCGGGCACGGCGCGTGCCGATGATCCGGCGCTCACGGTGCGCGGCCTTGGCATCACCCCACAGCCCGTCAGGATCGTGGTCTCGCGCAGGCTGGATCTGCCCCTGACCGGGCAACTGGCACGTACCGCGGGTGAAACGCCGGTCTGGATCTGCCATGGCGCGGATGCCGATCCCGGCCTTCTGTCAGCCTGGAGCGATCTGGGCGCGCGGCTTCTGCCCTGCGCGCTTCAGGCGGGGCGCATCGATCCTGCCGCGCTGTTGCAGGCGCTGGGGCAGGCGGGGCTGACTTCGGTCTTCTGCGAAGGGGGCGGGGCGCTGGCCGCGTCACTGCTTGGGGCCGATCTGGTAGACGAGGTGATCGGCTTCACCGCCGGGGTGATGATCGGCGCCGAGGGGCAGCCCGCCCTGGGTGCCATGGGGCTTGCGCGGCTGGCCGATGCCCCCCGTTTCCGCCTGGTCGAGGCGCGGGCGATTGGTGCCGACATCCTGCACCGCTGGCAGGCACAGGGCTGACGCCCCCGCTTCTTCTTGCTTTAAATATCCAAATCCTGCCGCCCGCCTCAGCCGCGCCGCCACAGATGGGCCTGGCCCGCGAACAGCCCCTGTGCCTTGGCCAGCAGGCGGTTCGCCCGCCCGCCGCGGGCAACGGCACCGGTGGCCAGCCGCTCCAGCGCAACCTCGACCGGGCAGGGCAGGCCGGTGACCGGATCGCGGTAGCGCGGATAGTCGATCAGCGCCGCATGCACGAGGCCTTCAAGGCTCACATGCGCCTGTCGGCGCGGCAGGGCGGGGCCACGATGATCGGTCAGGCCCCAACCCGCGTAGAATGGCGCGCCCAGCGTGACCACGCGCCGCCCCCGGATCAGCGCCTCGAACCCCAGAAGCGAGGTCATGGTCCAGACCGCATCCACCTGCGTCAGCAGGGCTGCGGGATCGGTGCCGGACAACACCAGATCCGCCAGATCGCCCGCATCGGTCAGCGCGCCGGGGCGCAGGCCTGCCTCTACATCGGGATGGGGCTTGTAGATCACGAAGGCTTGCGGATGCGCGGCCCGCGCAGCCTCCAGCAGTGCGCCATTGGTGCGGATCTCGCCCGCGCCCAGCCGGATCGAGGCGTCATCCTCGACCTGGCCCGGCACCAGGATCACCTGCCGGTCTGCAGCCAGGCTGCGGATGTCGGGCGCGTCCTGACCAAGGTTGTACTTGCTCAGTCCCTGCGCGATCAGCGCCTCCATCAGGGCGCGGGCGCGCATGGCCTGATCGGGGCGCAGGCTGGCGCGGCTGGCGATCATCCGCTCCAGGCGGCTGTCGTGGTGCGGATCGTAGTAGATGCCCAGATCGTCGCAGACCAGTGACAGTGGCGGCACCAGATCGGCCCCCAGGCCGCGCGAACGCAGGAAACCGTCCTCGACCCTGACGGCGCCGTCGGTGGCGCTATCGGCCTTGCTGGCCCAGACCATGGCGCGGCGCCCGTCCCGTGGCAGGCCCTCGCGAAACCTGACCGGGCGGATGCCGCCGAAAAAGCCGTTGATCGCCCCGCGTTTCCACAGGCGCATGCCACTGGCCTGCCAGCCGCGCCGATCCTCGCGCCAGGCACGGACCTGCGCATCAAGGGTCGAAATGGCCGTCTCCAGTGGGCACAGCCTGTCGCGGAAGGGATCGTACCAGACGGGATAGAGGATCATCGCGGCGGCAAAAAGCTGCGCCCGCGTCAGGTTGCGCTGGCGCCGGGCGAGGGGGGTGAAATCATGGCTCAGCCCCCAGCCGGCATAGAAGGGCTGACCGAAGACATGCGGTTTGTGACCCGCAAGGATCGCCTCGAACCCCATTTGCGAGGATACGGTATAGACGGCGATCGCGCCGTCCAGCAGGGCACGGGGGCTGACCGGCGTATCAAGCATGGTGATGTCGGCCCCAGGGGCCAGGGCCAGGGTGCCCTCGTCGAAATAGCCGGGGCGATGGCCGGCATTGGTTTCGGGATGGGTCTTGATGACGATCCGCGCGCCGGGATTGTCCTGACAGGCATGAAACAGCATCTCGCGGAAGGTGTTGGAATCCGCACGCCCCTGCCGGACCGAGGCATCGCCGCGCGTCTGGTCGATCAGCAGCACATAGCCGGGCGCGGGCAAGGCGGCGCCTGGGTCATGGGCATTGTACTTGCTCAGATCGGCCTCCTGCAGGCGGGCCATCGCCGCGCGGGCACGGTCCAGCAGCGCGCTGTCATCCAGCGGATGGGTCGCCAGCAGCACCTCGAGGTCCGAGGGCTGCGCGGGGTCGAAATGCATGCCCCGGCTGTCGATGATCAGGCCAAGCGGCAGGTCCCCGTCGCGGCCGGGATGGACCGAACGCAGAAAGGCATCCTCGATCCGCACAAGGCCCGCGCCAGTCTGGTTTGCCATCGCCTCGCCCCGCGCGGCATAGGGGGAATGGCCCCAGACCGCGATCCGGTCATCGGGCGTGGGCACGCCAAGCCGCAGGTCGTACCCGGCCAGTTCCACGATCCGCCGGATGCGCGGCTGGGTCAGGAAGCCCGCGTTGAAATAGAAAAGCCGCCGGGAGGGTTGTCCCCCGGCGGCCTTGTCACTTGTGCCGTTCTGCACCGCGGATCACAGGCCCGAGGGCACGGTCGTCAGCGTGTCGACCGCCGTCAGCGAACCGGTCAGCGCGGCGATCGCCTTGCTCCACTGGGTGAACGGCGCTTCGGTCACGTAGAGCGTATCGCCATCGCGCACCGAAAAGTCGCGGGCCATGAACAGCCCGTTGGGCTGCGTCAGATCCAGCACGTAGATCATGCGCTGCGCGCCCTGCAGGTCGTCGCGGCCCAGCACGGTGTTCGCGATATCGGCAGGTTCGTTGCGCAGGATGAAGACGCCGGTCGGGTCGGAACTCGATGTCAGCAGGCCGCCGACCTGTGCGATCGCCTCGATCCCCGACAGGGTCTGGCTTTCGAAATTCACCCGCGACTGGCTGCCGGTGGCCCCAAGCGCCGTGAAGGACCGCGTGTCGCCCTCGACCAGGATGCGGTCACCGCCACGCAGGGCGATGTCAAAGCGCGGGTCGCGGAACAGGTCCTGGAACCAGACCTTTTCGGTGTGCTTGCCACGGATCACGGTGACCTGTGCGATCTCGGGTTCGATCGACACGCCGCCGGCCTGCGCCAGCATGGCGGCAAGGGTGCGTGTCGGACGCTCGATGGGATAGACGCCCTGGCCGCCCACGGCGCCCACCAGCGAGACGGTGGCCCCGTCACCCGCAAGGCGGCGCACCTGGACCTGCGGGTCCGGTGTCTGATCCTTGAGGCGCTCGGTGATGATGCGCCGCAGCGCCTCGGGGGTGTTGCCCGCGGCTTTCAGGCGGCCCGCATAGGGCACGAAGATGAAGCCTGCGCCATCCACCTGCACCTCTTCGAGGATGGTGGAATTGGCCCCGGTGCTGGCCAGAAGCCCGTCATCGACGTTTTCCCAGATGGTCAGCCCCAGCGTATCACCGGCCGAGATCGTGTCCGATCCCACAAGGCCTGCGTTGACGAAGCTTTCCGAAAAGCCGAGCGCGGGCACGACAGAGGTTGCGCGCGTCACGCGGTCATTGACGGTGACCACGAAGGCATCGCCCTCTTTCTGCACGGAGCCTGCAAAAATCTCGCGTTTGTTGGGGCCGACTCGGGGTAGACCGCAGGACGCCACAAGCGACACAACTACAAGAAGGGCGACGGACTTCGCCCAGGGATTTGCCAGGGGTTTCACTGCACGGTCTCCTCGACCTGATATACTGCCTCAACACACTTTTTTGTCGTGCCAGCCGTTCATGCGGCGGCACATTTATGTTTATCGGGCAACCCTATCCCGAAGAGACACGTAAATCCAGCGCCTTGAGCGGCCTTGTTCACGTCACCACGCGCAACTGTTGCCGTGGTGCCGCGGTGCCCGAACGCAGCGCATCATAGGGATCTTCGGTCGACAGCATCATGTCGACCACCTGGCGCAACAGCTGCCGACGCCCGCGTGTCGAGTAGAATCCGCCCGGAACCTGGCTTGTTTCCAGCAGATAACGCCGATAATCGCGATAGGCGCGCCGGTCGGGGCGGGTCGCGCCCGCGAAGAATTCGGCCAGCGGCTGGGACGAGACGAATTCCGGCTTGGCATAGACAGCGTCCCCGAACACCTTGAGCGGAATTCCGCGCCACAGCACCTGTTGGGCGGCGGTGGAATTGATCGTCACGGCGCTGCGCGCGCCTTGCAGAAGTTGCGCAAGCTTGCCGCCGCTGACGAAATGGACCCGGTCCCGCACGCCGGACGCGCGGGCGATCCGGGCGATTTCGCGGGCCAGCGGGGTGCGGCCATTCTCCAGCGGATGGGCCTTGATCACCAGCCGGTGATGCGAGGGCGCGCCCTGTGCAAATCCGCGGATCACGATCTCGAGGAATTCGGCCATCGAGGTGAAGGGCGAATGCATGCGGAAACTGGCGTCATGTTCCAGCTGCAGCAGGGCCAGATGATAGGGAAAGCCGCCATGTCGGATGCGCCATTGCGCCACGCGCCGTTCCAGCGCGCGCCACGGCATCCCGATCAGGCGGCGCAGGTAAAGCTGGAATTCCTGGGTGACGCCCAGCTCGCGATGGGGGCGGAAATGGCGATACTGCCCGTTCCGGAACATGACGAACCAATGATAGAGCGCGCCGTAGAAGATATGCTGGCGCATGTCGCCCCAGCGTGCGGGGGGCTCGGGCGCGTCCATGTCGGATGTGGACAGGGCCGCGCGCATCTCGGCCACGCTGGTCTGCATCAGCCGCGAATGGCCGTTCGACCCGCCCCTCTCATAGGTGACCCAATAGGGGCGGATATACCCTTCCTCGAAGACATGCACGGTCACGCCCGCGGCCTTGGCCGCCGCGATCGCCTGGGCATGGATCTGGCGGGTATCGCCATAGAGCACGAGGTCGGTTGCGCCCTTCTCGGAGATCAGCACGCGGATCCGGTCGGGCCATTCCTCGGGGGGGGCGCGAAAGGGGATGTAGCTGGCGGGATGAAACCAGAAGGCCCGGTCGCCCGCATTGAAGCCCACGCGCCAGACCTGGGCGCCGGCCTGCCGCAACATCTGGGCGAGGCTGTGGAAGAACGGGCCATGCGGCCCTTGCAGGAACAGGAAGACCCGGTCACCCGGCGGGGGGGAGGGGTGTGCACTCATATCCGTCAGAACCAGTTTCACCATTTCACGCCGTCCTGCATAGACGGGTTCCACGGCAAAAATATGGCTCTGGTGCGGTGCATCTTGTCTCTGTGGCGGGCAAGGGCTAGGTCTCGGATCACGCTGACGGAACACCGCTGGCGGCTTGAGGTCAAGTGCGCCGCGCGATGCGGGCGCATCAGCGGACGCATGAGGGGGACGACATGTTCACAGGCATCATCACCGATATCGGCACCCTGCGCGCGGTGGAACAGCGTGGCGACCTGCGCGCGCGCATCGGCACCGGCTACCGGGTGGAGGGCATCGACCTGGGCGCCTCGATCGCCTGTGACGGGGTCTGCCTGACGGTGGTCGCCAAGGGCAGTGACGCCACCGGCGGCTGGTTCGACGTCGATATCTCGGGCGAAACCGTGTCCAAGACCAACCTGTCGGGCTGGGTGACGGGCAAGCGCGTCAACCTGGAACGCGCGCTGAAGGTGGGGGACGAATTGGGCGGGCATATCGTGTCGGGCCACGTGGACGGGCTGGCCGAGGTGGTGGCGATCCGCGAGGATGGCGACAGCACCCGCGTCACCCTGCGCGCGCCCAAGGCGCTGGCCCGCTTCATCGCGCCCAAGGGATCGGTTGCGCTGAACGGTACATCGCTGACCGTGAACGAGGTCGATGGCTGCGATTTCGGGATCAATTTCATCCCCCATACCAAGCAGATGACCACATGGGGCGATGTGGGCCTGGGCGATCAGGTCAACCTCGAGATCGACACGCTGGCGCGCTATGTCGCGCGCCTGGCCGAAATGTCCTGACCCCGACCGCGCGGTTCGCCGGGCTGAGAGGGGCGGATGCCTCCGGCGGGGATATTTGCGGCAAGAAGAAGCAAGGCTTTCATATTCACGAAATCGGTTGCGTTGGCCGGGGGCGGGATTATCCTGCGCCTCGACAAGGGAGGACCGAAATGCGTGATTTCACACCAAGCCGCCGCGACATTCTGAAACTGGCCGCCATGGCCCCCGCCTTTGCGCTGCCCGCACTGGGACGCCCCGGGGCGGCGCTTGCGCAACTGGGCACCCCGGCCACGGACAATCCCGCGCATTTCCGCTTTACCCTGGGCGAGGCGAAGCTGACGATCCTGTCGGACGGGTATTTTTCCCTGCCGACCTCGGGGCTGGGCGTGAATGCCGACCCGGCCGAGGTGCGCGCCTTTCTGGAACAGCATTACCTGTCCCCCGACGAGGGGTATTCCCACACCAATCACCTGCTGATCGAGGCGGGCGATGCGGTGGTGCTGGTCGATGTCGGCTCGGGCAGCCGTTTCATGCCCACCACGGGGCGGCTGATGGCCAACCTCGAGGCGGCGGGCGTCGATCCGGCGAGCATCACCCATGTGGTGATCACCCATGCCCATCCCGATCACATCTGGGGTATCCGCGACGATTTTGACGAGCCGCTGTTTCCCGACGCAGAATACGTGATCGGGGCGACCGAGCATGCCCATTGGTTGCAGGACGACCTTGTGAACAAGGTGGCACCCGAGGATCAGCAATTCGTGCTGGGGGCGGTGAATTCGCTGACGCTGGACGGGGTTGACTGGCGGCTGGTGGCGGATGGCGAAGAGGTCGTGCCGGGCGTGCGCATGATCGCCACGCCGGGGCATACGCCGGGCCACATGAGCGTGATGCTGGACAGTGGCGGCAAGCAACTGATGGCGCTGGGCGATGCGATGAGCCATGCCTATACGAACTTTGCCCATCCCGAATGGTACAACGGCTTTGACGCCGACGGCGATCAGACCGTGGCCACGCGGATGCGCCTGCTGGACATGGCGGCGGTCGACCGGATCGCGGTGCTTGGCTATCATTTCCCCTTTCCGGGCGTGGGCCATGTGCTGCGCGAGGGCGAGAGCTGGCGGTTCCTGCCCGCGCTCTGGCAGTTCGAGGGGTAATCGGGCAGGGCGCGCTGTCGCAAACGGACCCTGTGCCGCCGCGTTGCCTCTGGCCAATGCGGGCGGGCTGCGCTATCTGGTGGGGCAACAGGAAAAGGATATCCCATGGCTGACAGCGCCCCTTTCGAGACACCCGGCCCGGTCGAGGAAAACTGGCGCGATGCGATCAGTTCCATCGAGGATATCATCGAGGATGCGCGCAACGGGCGCATGTTCATCCTGGTCGACCATGAGGATCGCGAGAACGAGGGCGATCTTGTGATCCCCGCGCAGATGGCCACGCCCGAGGCGGTCAACTTCATGGCCACCCATGGGCGCGGGCTGATCTGCCTGACGCTGACGGGCGCGCGCGTGGATGCGCTGGGCCTGCCGCTGATGGCCTCCTACAATTCGTCGCGGCACGAGACCGCCTTCACCGTGTCGATCGAGGCGCGTGAGGGCGTCAGCACCGGCATTTCCGCCCATGACCGCGCGCGCACGATCGCCGTGGCGATCGATGCAGGCAAGACGGCGGCCGATATCGCCACTCCGGGCCATGTCTTTCCGCTGCGCGCGCGCGATGGCGGCGTTCTGGTGCGCGCGGGCCATACCGAGGCGGCCGTCGATGTGGCCCGTCTGGCAGGGCTCAACCCGTCGGGCGTGATCTGCGAGATCATGAACGAGGACGGCTCGATGGCGCGGCTGCCCGATCTGGTGGGGTTCGCGCAGAAACACGGGCTAAAGATCGGCACGATTTCCGACCTGATCGCCTATCGCCGCCGTCATGACAACCTGGTCAAGGTTCGCTCCGAAGAGGTGATCCAGTCTGAATTCGGCGGCGACTGGACATTGCGGATCTACACCGACGAGACGCAGGGCGCCGAGCATATCGTGCTGATCAAGGGCGATATCAGCACTGACGCCCCCGTTCTGGTGCGGATGCATGCGCTTGACCCGCTCAAGGACATGGTGGGGGCAGGGCCCAGGGGGCGCGCCTTCGAGTTCACCAATTCGATGCAGACCATCGCCGCCGAGGGGCGCGGCGTGCTGGTGCTGCTGCGCGACACGCATATGAAGCTGGCCACCGGGGCAGAGGTCAGCCCGCAGACCCTGCGCCAATACGGGCTGGGTGCGCAGATCCTGTCCTCGCTTGGCCTGTCGAAACTGGTGCTTCTGACCAACTCGCCCACGCCCAAGATCGTGGGGCTTGAGGCTTACGGGCTGGAAATCATGGGCACGCGCAAGATCACGGAAGGGCACTGACATGGCCGGACACGAAACGCATTACACCTTGCCGCGCGCGGAATTCGACAAGCCCGTCAAGATCCTGATCGTCGTGGCCCCTTACTACAAGGATATCGCCGACAATCTGGTGGCCGGCGCCAAGGCCGAGATCGAGGCTGCAGGCGGCACATGGGATCTGGTCGAGGTGCCCGGCGCGCTGGAGATTCCCACCGCCATCGGCATCGCCGGACGGATGAGCAATTTCGACGGTTACGTGGCGCTGGGCTGCGTGATCCGGGGCGAGACCACGCATTACGACACGGTCTGCAATGACAGCAGCCGCGCGATCAGCCTGCTGGGCCTGCAGGGTCAGTGCATCGGCAACGGCATCCTGACGGTCGAGAACCGCCCGCAAGCCGAGGTGCGTGCCGATCCGGCGGGGCAGAACAAGGGCGGCGGGGCTGCTGCTGCGGCCTTGCATCTGGTGGCGCTGGCCCGTAAGTGGGGCACGGCCAGCAAGGGGGTGGGATTCAAGCCCGCCTCGGAAGAATACCGCCTGGCCGGAAGCACCAAAGGCACACCCTCTGCATGATTGACGATACCGCCAAGCCGCAAACCCTGTCCGGCAATGAAAAGCGCAAGATGCGCGCGGCTTCGCGGCTTTATGCCGTGCAGGCGCTGTTCCAGATGGAGCATTCGGGCCAGACCGCGGAACTGGTCCGCCGCGAATTCCTGGAACACCGCTTCGGCGCGACCTATGAGGGCGACGAGATGCGCGACGGCGATGTGGACCTGTTCCGCCACATCCTGGACGAGGCCGTGAACCGCCAGGCCAAGATCGACCAGATGACCGATCGCGCGCTGGTGGCGAAATGGCCGATCGCCCGGATCGACCCGGTCCTGCGGGCGCTGTTCCGTGCGGCCGGATCCGAACTGGTGCAGGACGACACGCCGCCCAAGGTCGTGATCACCGAATATGTCGATGTGGCGCGCGCCTTCTTTCCGGAAGGCAAGGAGCCGCAATTCGTCAACGCGGTGCTGGACCACATGGCGCGCGAGGCGCAGCCGCAGGCGTTCTGAGCCGCCACGCGATCCGCCCTGTTCCCGGCGCGTCCCATCGGTCATGATGGGGGCGGTCAACACCAGGAAAGGGCGCGCGGATGTGGGCGGATGACAGGCTACTGACACTTCTGGGCATGTCCCTGCCGATCCTGCAGGCCCCGATGGCCGGGGCAGGGGATCACCGGCTGGCCGTCGCCGTGGCCGAAGCCGGAGGCCTTGGGGCGCTGCCTTGCGCCATGCTGACGCCCGATCGCATCGCGGCCGAGGTCGCAGCCTTTCGCGCGCAATCCGACAAGCCGCTCAATCTCAATTTCTTCTGCCATGCCGCGCCCGATCCGGCCACGGCCGGTCTGGCCGCATGGCAGGCACGGCTTGCGCCCTATTACGGCGAGCTGGAGCTTGATCCCGCGACGCCCGCGCCCCGGTCGAACCGTGCGCCATTCGACGCCACCCTCTGCGCCCTGGTCGAGGATCTGCGCCCCGAGGTGGTCAGCTTTCATTTCGGCTTGCCCGCGCCCGATCTTCTGGATCGTGTGAAGGCGACAGGCGCGCGCGTGCTGTCATCTGCCACCACCGTGGCCGAGGCGGTGTGGCTGGACAGCCGGGGCTGCGACGCGATCATCGCACAGGGTGCCGAGGCAGGCGGGCATCGGGGGATGTTCCTGACCGGGGATGTCGCAACCCAGATCGGGACCCTGTCGCTGGTGCCGCAGATCGTGGATGCAGTGCGTTGCCCGGTGATCGCCGCAGGCGGAATCGCCGATGGGCGCGGGATCGCTGCCGCCTTCATGCTGGGGGCGGCGGCGGTGCAGGTCGGCACGGCCTATCTTTTCTGCCCCGAGGCGACGATCAGCACGCCGCACCGGCAGGCGCTGGCAGAGGGGCACGCGCGCGAGACGGCGCTGACCAATGTCTTCACAGGTCGCCCGGCGCGCGGCATGGTCAACCGCCTGATGCGCGACCAGGGGTTCATGTCGGATGCGGCCCCCGCCTTTCCATTGGCGGGCGGTGCGGTCGCGCCCTTGCGCGCGGCGACCGAGCCGCAGGGGTCGGGCGATTTCATGCCGCTGTGGTCCGGGCAATCGGCGGGGCTGTGCCGCGCCGCAACGGCGGCTGATCTGACCCGCAGACTGGCAGCCGATGCCAAGGCCGTTCTTGCGCGGTGATGCACCGGACGATCAGAGCGCGCTGACCTGCCCAACCGCAAGCACCGCCCCGGTGGGTGCGCCCGTGGGCGATCCGCCTGGCGGTTCGTCGCTGATGGCCAGCACCAGGTCCGCCAGACCTGCGCGCAGCGCTTCCGGCAGAATCACGGCGGTTGTCCCGGTTTCGGGAAGCACCCCCAGAGAGACGGGCGCGGCATCGCCGGCAATCGCCCAAAGTTGCAAGACGCGGCCTTCGGCGGCGCTGCCGGCGGTCCTTGTCAGGCGCAATTCAGCCGCTTGGGCGTCGTAGACGGCCAGAAGGCGCAGGCTTTGATCCTCTGCCGCGATCTCGCTGACGAACAGAGGTGTCGGCGCGACGGGCTGCGGCGGTTGCAGCGATTGCAGCGCAAGAAAGGCCGCCACGGCGACCGAGGCCAGGCTGACCGCCTGCCACAGCCCCACCCTCTGCCAGAAGGGCAGGCGTTGCGGCTGACCGAACAGCCGCCGTTCCAGCCCGGTCTTGACGGCGGGGCGGGGGGCGACCTCGGCCACATCCGCATCAAGACCTGACAGGCGCGTGGTCCAGGCGGTCACCTCGGCGGCCAGGGCAGGCTCTGTCGCCAGGCGGGCGCGAAACGCCGCATCCTCGACCGGGTCCAGCAGGCGCAGCACATATTCGGCGGCCAGCAGGCTGTCGTCCTGGGGGATATCGTCCGGTCCGGTGGTCATCTTGCCATGCACTCCTGCAGCCGCTGCAGGCTGCGCCGCAACCATGTTCGCATGGTGTTGAGCGGCATGCCAAAGCTTTCGGCCAGATCGGCATAGCTGCGGCCTTCAAGATAGGCACCGCGCACGGCGGCGCCGCGATCCTGTTCCAGCTCGTCAAGGCAGGCGGTGATCCGCCGCGCCTCGCCCGCGGCGACGGCGCTCTGTTCGGGGGTCGGGGCCGAGGACACCAGCCGGTCCGCCGCATCGTCGGCATCGACGGTTTCCCTTTTGCGGCGCAGGTGGTCGATGGCCGTATTCCGCGCGATCGTGATCATCCATGTCATCGGGCTTGCCCCATTCGCGCTGTAGCGGCTGGCATGTCGCCAGATTTTCATGAAGGCGTCCTGCAATGCGTCCTCTGCACTGGCCCTGTCTTTCAAGACACGCAGGATTATTCCGAAAAGTTTCGCGCTGGTGCGGTCATAGAGCCGCGAAAAGGCGGCGCGGTCGCCCAATGCGCTGCGCGCGATCAGATCTTCGATCTCGTCCGTCGTCGCCATCCTGACCGCTTTCCCGCCATATGTATCGTGTGCGATTCTATCGCGCACGTGAGGGATGGCAAGGCAATCCCCCACCAGCGCGGATTTATTTCGGGCCGAACCAAAGGCAAGCTTGCCTTTTCGGGGGGCATCGGTCGGCCTTTTGCGGTTTTTTTCCGGCGGGGAACGGCCTGTCGCGCATCGTTCAGCGCATGCCCCCTTGTGAGAGGCAGAATTCAGGTTACATTGGAAGGTAGCGGATCAGAGAGGACATCATGCCCAAGCTCATACGCCTTTACATCACCCAGGCCGCAATCGGCTTTGGCCTTGCCGGCGTTTTCGTGGCGATGCTTCTGTGGTTCAATATCGCAAACCTGTGGCATCTCGTGACCCATTCAGACATGGGCCTGTTGGCCGTTCTGGTGCTCTGGGTGTCGAATGGCGTCGTTTTTGGCGGTGTGCAGTTCGCCATTTCCGTGATGCGCATGAAGGATGACGACGACGATGAGCCGCGCGGCGGCCATCGCCGGCCGATCCGGGTCGATACATCGCGCATGATCCCGGTGCGCGTGGCGGCCAAGGGCGGACGCGGCCCGCGCCGCTGATCCTGACACGATCCAGATGATCGAAGGGGCCTGTGTGGCCCCTTTTTCCTTGCGCGAAAAGAATGGGTGAAAGTGGCGGGCCCGCAGCGACCGTGTGGTTGACGCATTCCCGAGAGCCTGTGTGTACAGGTGGGCGTCAGGTAATAAGACCAGGGTCAGATCAGAGCCAACTCCCTCGGAAGTGTTTAAGGCCACTGGAATGTAACCGTTCACGTGAAGAGCAGCACCCGCCGCAGCAACAGTTAGGCGCTCTGCGGGCCTACGGCAAGGGGTTGCAGATGTTCTTGTTCCGTTCGATACTGGTCGCATGAGCGAGATGATACAGCACGGACGGCTTCTGGCGCGCGGGGTGGCACGGCATCTGCTGGGTCATGACATCGTGACCCTGGAGGAATTCGTGCCCGCGCGCGGCTTGCGCGTGGACCTGATCGGCCTGACCCCAAAGGGGGAAATCTGGGTGATCGAATGCAAGTCATGCCGTGCCGATTTCATGCAGGACAGCAAATGGCAGGGCTATCTTGAGTGGTGCGACCGTTTCTTCTGGGCGGTGGATGCGGATTTTCCCGTTGATCTGCTTCCCGATGACAGCGGGTTGATCCTGTCCGATCCCTATGATGCCGAGATTGTCCGCATGGCGCCCGAGGTGCCGCTGGCGCCCGCGCGGCGGCGCAAGGTCACGCAGATGTTCGCCCGCCATGCGGCGCAGCGGTTGCACCAGTTGCGCGACCCCGATGCGCGGGCCGGATTTTCCGTCAGCCTTTGAGCTGTCAGCGTTTGAGCTGGCGGGCCGCGGCGACGGCGGCCAGGATTTCCTCGGCGATTTCCTCGGCTTCTTCGGGATCGAAATCCATCGGGACTTCGATGCCCTGCGATTCCACGAAGATCCGCACCATGCCCTGATCGGTCGGGCCGATCTGCAGGTTTGCCTCGATGTCGCGTTCGCTGTTGATGCCCATGGCGGTCTCTCCGGGTGTATGGGAAGTGGTGCTATCGGTTTAGATCTTGCTTGGCAAGCGCGCGCGGGGTCATATCAGGGCATGACCGATCCCGTGTTTCGCCCCTTCACCCCTGCGGATGCGGCCTGGCTGGCCGAGCGGCACGGCACGCTCTATGCCCAGTTCGAAGGCTTCGATGCGACCTTTGCGCCCCTGGTGGCAGGCATCCTTGCCGATTTCATCGCGGATCATGACCCGGCGCGGGAGGCGGGATGGATCGTCGAGGCCGATGGCCAGCCCGTCGGCAGCATCTTCTGCGTGCGGCTGGATGACGACACCGCAAAGCTGCGGCTGTTCCTGCTGGAGCCTGCCATGCGGGGGCAGGGCCTGGGCCAGCGGATGCTGGCGCATTGCATGGGCTTCGCGCGGGCGGTGGGCTATGCGCGGATGGAGTTGTGGACCCATGAAAGCCACAAGGCGGCCTGCGCGCTCTATGCGGCGAATGGCTGGCGCCTTGCCGCGTCGAAACCCGTGCATTCCTTTGGCGTCGATCTGGTCGAGCAAAGCTGGAAAATTGATCTCTGACGGGCTTGCATTCACCGGGCCATGGCGTTAAATCCGCCCCAGTGCCGCCTTAGCTCAGTTGGTTAGAGCGCTTGATTGTGGATCAAGAGGTCCCCCGTTCGAGCCGGGGAGGTGGTACCATCCTTCACCATATCACTGGTTTTGAACGGTAATTTCCTGCCGAAGGTCGCCCGTGTCGCGGTCGTAGATCAGGATGCGGTCATCGGTGGTGACCACCGCATACCAGCGGGCAGTTGCCGTGAACGCCTGGGCGCGGGTGCCATCGGGCAGGGTGATCGCCTCGGGCAAAGCCGGGGTTGCTGTCGGGAAACGGATGACAAGCAGGGTGATGATGGCTAGAAGCCCCGCAATCATCGTGCCGGTCAGGATCGTGACCAGCAGGCGCAGAAACCGCAGATTGCCCGGTTCGGGCAGAGGGGATTGATCGCTCATGGGCCAAGGCCACCTTTCTGTCCGGATCCAGGACGATCCGCCGCCCCGCCTTGATAAGGCGCTTTCGCGCGATGTGCCAGACGATGCGAACCTGTCGCGCACCCGGTTGGCGCGGTTGATCGCAGATGGCCAGGTGACGCTGAACGGGGCCGTTGTCACCGATCCCAAGACCCGCGTCGCGGCAGGCGACAGTATCGCCATCACGGTCCCCGAGGCCGAGGACAGCCATATCGGCCCCGAGGACATCGCCCTGACGGTGGTGTTCGAGGATGACGACCTGATCGTGATCGACAAGCCCGCAGGCATGGTGGTGCATCCCGCCCCCGGTTCGCCCTCGGGCACGCTGGTCAATGCGCTGCTGGCGCATTGCGGCGATGCGCTGTCCGGTGTCGGCGGCATGAAGCGCCCCGGCATCGTGCACCGGATCGACAAGGATACCTCGGGTCTGCTGGTCGTGGCGAAATCCGACCGGGCCCATCATGGTCTTGCCGTGCAATTCGAAAAACACACCGTCGAGCGGCAGTACAAGGCCGTGGTTTACGGCTTGCCCGATGCCAGTGATCCGCGCCTGCGCGGGGTCCGGGGCGTCAGCTTCGAGCCGGGAAACATCCTCAAGATCACCACGCAGCTGGCGCGGCACAAGACCGACCGGCAGCGCCAGGCGGTGCTGTTCCAGGGCGGGCGACATGCGGTCACGCGGGCCCGAGTCGTCGAGGGTTTCGGCGCGCCGGCGGTCGCCTGCCTGGTCGATTGCTGGCTGGAAACCGGGCGCACTCACCAGATCAGGGTGCATATGGCCCATGCCGGTCACGCGCTTGTGGGCGATCCGACCTATGGCGGACGGCGCAAACTGGCGCGCGGCGCGGTGTCCGTTGCAGCGGAAGAGGCCGTGCGCGACTTTCCACGCCAGGCCCTGCATGCGCAACTTCTTGGGTTCATTCATCCCGTGAGTGGTGAAATGTTGCGCTTTGAATCGGAAATGCCGCAAGATATGGTTGATCTGATCGCAGCCTTGCAGGGTTGATCCGGTGATTTCGGACCCGGTGCGCCGCGTCCATCCCCCTCGCGGGGCTACACGGCCGCGCACATCGGCGTGACAAACCATGTCAATGCCTGTCCGAAACGACGGGGGATCGGTTATGCTTCGTTAAAGATTTCGCATCACAAGCCTTGAAACGCGAAAGGCTGCTTCTTAAATGCGATGTTAAGCCCCTTAACTTAGAGGGGACCCCAAGTGAAAAGGGACGGAGTCAATGAGCAACTATGCAAATCTTCCGGCACCGACGCCCGAAGGCGGTCTGAACCGCTATATGCAGGAGATCCGCAAGTTCCCGCTGCTGGAACCGGAAGAAGAATACATGCTGGCCAAGCGCTGGGTCGAGGAACAGGACACCGAGGCGGCGCACAAGATGGTCACGAGCCACCTGCGTCTGGCCGCCAAGATCGCCATGGGCTATCGCGGCTATGGCCTGCCGCAGGCCGAGGTGATTTCCGAGGCGAACGTGGGCCTGATGCAGGCGGTCAAGCGGTTCGACCCTGAAAAGGGCTTCCGCCTTGCGACCTATGCGATGTGGTGGATCCGCGCCTCGATCCAGGAATATATCCTGCGCTCGTGGTCACTTGTGAAACTGGGCACGACATCGGCGCAGAAGAAACTGTTCTTCAACCTGCGCAAGGCCAAGGCCAAGATCGGTGCGCTTGAGGAGGGCGATCTGCGCCCCGAGAACGTCAAGCAGATCGCGACCGACCTGGGCGTGACCGAGGACGAGGTGATCAGCATGAACCGCCGCCTGTCGGGTGGCGATGCCTCGCTGAACGCCACGGTCGGATCCGAAGGCGAAGGATCCATGCAATGGCAGGACTGGCTTGAGGACGAGGATGCCGATCAGGCCACCGATTACGCCGAGCGTGACGAGATGGAAGCGCGGCGCGCCCTGCTGGCCCAGGCGATGGACGTGCTGAACGAACGCGAGCGCGATATCCTGACCCAACGGCGCCTGACCGATGAAACCGTGACACTGGAAGACCTGAGCGCGCAATATGACGTCAGCCGCGAACGGATCCGCCAGATCGAGGTGCGGGCCTTCGAGAAACTGCAGAAGCGGATGCGCGAACTGGCCGCCGCCAAGGGCATGCTGGAAAACGCCTGATCGCATCTGTGGCTTGAACTGAACGGCACCGGCCCGCTAGGCTGGTGCCGTTCTGCATTTGCGGGAAGGGTTGGCCATGGCCGGTGGATGGGCGCGCGACGGCGCGGTAAACGAACAGATCGAAGCCTCGATCCAGGACGAACTCGCGCGGTTGAAGGCCCGGCGTGGGCCGGTGGGGGACAGCCTGACCCATTGCGCCGATTGCGAGGAGCCGATCCCCGAGGCGCGGCGGCAGGCGATCCCCGGCGTGAAGCTGTGCATCGATTGCCAGACCGAGCGTCAAACCGCACAAGCCCAACGGGGCGGCATCAATCGGCGCGGGTCCAAGGACAGCCAGTTGAAGTAGGGGGGGCTTTGCCCCCCGTCCTGCGGACTCCCCCCAGGATATTTGCAGCAAGAAGAAGCGCGGTCAGTCCTGAAGTGACAGCCGCATGATATGCTGCGGCCCTGCAGTGCCATGCGGCCAGATCGCGCCGGTATCCTGGAAACCGCCCTTGCGGTAGCTGGCGATGGCGGCGGGGTTTTGCAGGTTCACCGTCAGCCAAAGACGGCGCGCCGTCGGGTAATGCGCGCGCAGGTAGCCGGGCAGGGCGCGCACCGCGGCGGTGCCGACCCCCTGACCCTGCCGTGCGGCATCCACGATCACCGCGCGCAGACCCAGATCGCCCGGTTCGGCAAAGCCATGGGTCATCGGATAGGTCCGGTCGATCTTGAAGAAACCGACCGGGGTGTCATCCATCAGCATGGCATGGAAATCGACGCCCACTTGCGGGCTGTCGAAGGCTTCGGCCACGGTGCCCGCGAAGCGCTGCTGGTCGGGATGCACCGCCAGATGCGCCACAAGGTCACGGTCCGAAAGAGCGAGGGGGATGAGCGTGACGCTCAATCCTCCATCGCCTCCAGCTCGTCGATCATGCCTGAAATCATCGACAGGCCCTTGTCCCAGAAGGCGGGATCGGTTGCATCCAGCCCGAAGGGGGCCAGCAAGGCCGAGTGGTGCTTGGACCCGCCCGCCTTGAGCATGTCGAAATACTTGTCCTGGAAGCCGTCGGGGTTTTCCTCATAGACGGCGTAGAGCGCGTTCACGAGGCCGTCGCCGAAGGCATAGGCATAGACATAGAAGGGCGAGTGGACGAAATGGGGGATATAGGCCCAGAAGGTCTCGTAGCCCTCCATGAAATCGAACGCGGGCCCGAGGCTTTCGGCCTGCACGCTCATCCACAGGTCGTTGATGTCATCGGGGGTCAGCTCGCCCCCACGGCGCGCCGCGTGCAGCTTGCATTCGAAATCGTAAAAGGCGATCTGGCGCACGACCGTGTTGATCATGTCCTCGACCTTGCCGGCCAGAAGGGTCTTGCGTTCGGCCTGCGTCCTGGCCCCTTCCAGCATCTTGCGGAAGGTCAGCATCTCGCCAAAAACGGATGCGGTTTCGGCTAGGGTCAGCGGGGTCGATGACAGCATCTCGCCCTGACCCGCCGCCAGCACCTGGTGCACGCCGTGGCCCAATTCATGGGCCAGCGTCATCACATCGCGCGGTTTGCCCAGGTAGTTGAGCATGACGTAGGGATGCACCTCGGTCACGGTGGGATGGGCGAAGGCGCCGGGGGCCTTGCCTGGCTTCACGCCCGCGTCGATCCAGCCCTTGTCGAAGAAGGGCGCGGCGATATCGGCCATGCGCTGATCAAAGCCTGCATAGGCGTCCATCACCATGCCGCGCACGGTCGGCCAGTCCACCGTCTTGATCTCTTCCACGGGAAGGGGGGCGTTGCGGTCCCAGACCTGCATCCGGTCCAGACCCAGCCATTTGCGCTTGAGCTCGTAGTAGCGATGGCTGAGGCGCGGATAGGCCGCGACCACGGCATTGCGCAACGCCTCGACCACCTCGGGTTCGACGTCGTTGGACAGGTGCCGCCCGGTCTGGGGCGTGGGCATGCCGCGCCAGCGATCGACGATTTCCTTTTCCTTGGCCTGGGTGTTGTGCACGCGGGCGAAGGTCTTGATGTTCATGCCGAAAACGCGCGCCAGTTCCTGCGCGGCCGCTTCGCGTTTCGCGCGGTCGTGATCGGTCAGCAGGTTCAGCGTGCCTTCGATGTTCAAGGGCTCGCCATCCACCTCGAAGCCCAGCCCCGCGATGGTTTCATCGAACAGCCGTTCCCAGGCATCGCCCACGACGCCCAGATCGTGCAGGAATTTTTCCAGCTCGTCCGACAGCTGGTAGGGTTTCATCGCGCGGACGCGGTCGAACACGGGTTTGTAACGCGCCAGTTCGGCATTTGCAGCGAACAGGGCCGCGACATGATCATCCTCAAGCCGGTTCAGTTCCAGTGAGAAAAACACCAGCGGCGTGGTGAAATTGGTGATCTTTTCCTGGCAATCCGACATGAACTTGGCGCGGGTCGCGTCGATGGTCATCTGGTAATAGCGCAGGCCCGCAAAGGACATGATCCGTCCGGCCACGGCGGTGATGCGTTCGTTGCGCAGCACGCAGTCCAGCATCCCCTTGGCGTCCAGCGTGGCCAGCTTGCCCTCGTAATCGGCGGCGAAACTGGCGCAGGCCTGTTCCAGCCAGTCCAGATCGCGTTTCAGCTCGGGCGCGTCCTCGGAGGTGTAGAGATCCGACAGGTCCCATTCCGGCAGATCGCCCAGATCCTTGCTGCCACGGCGGGCATTGGCGTCCCAGATCGGGCCAGAGACGGGAAAGGAAAGCTGGAACATGGGATCACCTGTCTTGTTGCGTTGCATCAGACATAGGGGCTTGGGGCGGGTCCCTCAAGCCGGATCAGCCATATTGCGCCAGCATCGCGCGCAGGTGATCCAGTGTATCGGCCTGATCCACCGTCTTGTCCTGCCGCCAGCGCAGCATGCGGGGAAAGCGCAGGGCGATGCCGGACTTGTGGCGCGGGCTTTCCTGTATGCCCTCGAAGGCGATTTCGAAGACATGATGCGGCGTCACCTGCCGCACCGGGCCAAAGCGTTGCAGCGTGTTGCGCCGGACCCAGCGGGTGATCTGGGCGAATTCGGCATCGGTCAGCCCGGAATAGGCCTTTGTGAAGGGCACCAGTTCGTTGCCCTGCCAGACCGCGAAGGTGAAATCGGTGAACAGATTCGCGCGTCGCCCGTGTCCGGCCTGTGCATAGATCATCACCGCGTCCACGGTCAGCGGATCAAGCTTCCATTTCCACCAGTCCCCCCGCTTGCGCCCCACGTGATAGGGGCTGGCGCGGCGCTTGATCATCAGCCCTTCGGCCTTCATCTGGCGCGACTGCGCACGGGTCGCGGCAAGGCTGTCCCAGTCGGGGGCCGCGATCAGGGGCGAGGGGCGCAGAGGCGCATCGGTCGGCAGGCCGGACAGTATCCGGTCCATGGCGGCGCGGCGGTCCTGCAAGGGGGATGCGCGCAGGTCTTCGCCCCCCGCCTCAAGCAGGTCATAGGCCAGCAGGATCACCGGGGTTTCGGCCAGCAGCTTTTTCGGCACGGTCTTGCGCGTTATGCGTTTTTGCAAAGCGGCGAAGGGCAGGGGCGCCGTGCCGTCCCAGGCCACCAACTCGCCGTCCAGCACCGTGCCGCCGGGCAGATCACCGG
The DNA here is from genome assembly GCF_048006315.1 of Seohaeicola sp. GTDB lineage: Bacteria > Pseudomonadota > Alphaproteobacteria > Rhodobacterales > Rhodobacteraceae > Seohaeicola. The sequence goes on from NZ_CP180350.1 coordinate 3,693,793, forward strand.
CCAGACGCGCCAGTTCCGGGAAGCGGTCGGTCATCAGTTCCTCGCCGCGCGACCAGACATGCAGGGTGCCGCCGCGCGCGATGACCTGCGCGCGGATGCCGTCCCATTTCCATTCCGCCTGCCAGTCGGTGACGGGGCCAAGGGCAGCGAGGTCTTCGATCCCGTGGGCGAGGCAAAAGGGATAGGGGCGCGAAAGATCGGCAGCGGGATCATCGGCCTCGATCAGATCGGCAAAGCTGGTGGTGTCGGGCGACCAGTTGCCCATCAGGCGATGGGCCAGTTCCGCCTCGGGGCGGGCTGTTGCCTGGGCCAGCGCGCGGGTCATCAGCTTCTGGCTGACACCCATGCGAAACCCGCCGGTCAGGAGCTTGTTGAAGACCAGCCGCTCGGTGGTGTCGAGCCTGTCCCAAGCCGCAAGGACAGCCGATTTGCGTAGCTCATCATCTGAATCACCAAGGTCGCGCAAGTGATTGATCCAATGGGACAAGCTGTCATCCGCGCTGCCTGTCGCGGGGGGCAGCACAAGGGCGATGGTTTCCGCCAGATCGCCCACCACGGCGTAGGCATCCTCGAACAGCCACAGCGGGATGCCCGCCGCCTCGGCCGCCCAGTCGCGCAGCCGCGTGGTGGTGACGGCGCGTTTCGGGCGGCGGCCCGAAAAGATCGCGATGGTCCAGAGCTTGTCGTCATCCGGGGCGGTCGCGAAATAATCGGCCAGGGCGGCCACCTTGGCGCTGGTGCGCGTGGTCTGGTCGATGGCGGTGAAAAGGGCGGCAAAGCGTTTCATGCGGCATCGCCTGTGTCCGGGGTGTCGTCCCCGTCTTCGCCGCCATATTCGGTGGCCAGGACATGGGCGTCATGGCCGGTCTCGCGCAGGTAGCGCGTGAAGATCTCGGTGTAACCATGAGTCAGGTAAAGGGTTTCCGCGCCTGTCGCCTTGATCGCATCCAGCAGGCCGGTCCAGTCGGCATGGTCCGAGATCACGAAGCCACGGTCGGCGGCCCGTCTGCGCCGCACGCCACGCATCTGCATCCAGCCGCTGGCGAACCCGGTCGACAGTGGCCCGAACCGGCGCGCCCAGGGGCTGCCCAGAACGGCGGGCGGTGCCACGATCAGCGCGCCGGGATGGGCCTTGCGGTCCAGGTCGGGCGTGATGCGGATCGTGTCCGGCAGGGCCAGACCCTGCGCGCGCAGAACGGCATTGGTGTTTTCCACCGCCGCATGGGTCAGGATCGGGCCGATGGCAGGATCCAGCAGATGCAGCAGGCGCTGCGCCTTGCCCAGACTATAGGCCGCCAGCAGGCTGGCGCGACCCTGCGCGGCGTTCTCGGCCCACCAGCCGTTGATCTGTGCCGCCACCTCGGCCTGCGGCTGCCAGCGAAAGACCGGCAGGCCAAAGGTGCATTCCGAGATGAAGGTATGGCAGCGCACAGGCGCGAAGGCCTCGCAAAGGCCGTCCGGTTCGGTCTTGTAGTCGCCCGACACGACCCAGACCTGTCCCGCCACCTCGACCCGGATCTGCGCGGAGCCCGGCACATGGCCCGCAGGGTGAAAGCTGACGGATGCATCGCCGATCCGGCGGGTTTCGCCGTAGCGGATCGTATCGCCCGTGATGTCGCCCAGGCGGTGCCGCATCACCGGCATACAGGCATCCGTGCAAAGGTAGCGCCGATGGCCGGGGCGCGCATGATCGGCATGGGCATGGGTGATCAGCGCGCGATCCACCGGCCGCCAGGGGTCGATGAAGAAATCCCCCGCCGCGCAGTAAAGCCCGCGATCCGTCAATGTCAGCACCGGGGTCGCCATGCACCTGTCCCTGTTCCACGTCAGGCCAAGGGTAGGGCGCGGGGGGGGCCACGACCAGCCCCAAGCGGTCTTGCACATCGCGCGGTGCGGGCTAAGGTTCGCGCGCCATTCACGAGGAGGACACGGGCATGCGTTTTGTCAGATACGGAGAGAAGGGGGCCGAAAAGCCCGGTGTGCTGGATAGCGCGGGGCGTGTCCGTGACCTGTCGGGCGTGGTGCCCGATCTGGCGGGCGCCGTTCTGGCCGATCTGCCGCGCGTTGATCCCGAGACGCTGCCGCTGGTGCCGGGCAACCCGCGCCTTGGACCGCCGGTGGGGCAGGTGGGCAAATTCATCGGGATCGGGCTGAACTATGCCGATCACGCCGCCGAGGCGGGGATGGAGCCGCCGGCCATGCCGATCGTCTTCATGAAGGCCACATCCTCGATCTGCGGGCCGAACGATCCGGTCTACCTTCCGCGCAACGCGCAGAAAGGCGATTGGGAGGTGGAGCTGGGCGTCGTGATCGGCAAGACCGCCAAATATGTCAGCGAAGAACAGGCGCTGGATCACGTCGCGGGCTATTGCGTGGTCAACGACGTGTCCGAACGCGCCTTCCAGATGGAGCTTGTGGGCCAGTGGACCAAGGGCAAGAGCGCCGATACCTTCGGCCCTATCGGCCCGTGGCTGGTGACGCCGGACGAGGCGGGCGATCCGCAGAACCTTGATCTGTCGCTGGATCTGAACGGGGCGCGTGTGCAGACCGGAAACACCGACACGATGATCTTCACGGTGGCGCAGATCATCGCGCATCTGAGCGGGTTGATGAGCCTGCAACCGGGCGACGTGATCGCCACAGGCACGCCGCCGGGCGTGGGGATGGGCATGAAGCCGCCGCGTTTCCTGACCGAAGGCGATGTGATGGAGCTGCGCATCGCGGGACTGGGCGCGCAGCGGCAGGAGGTGCGGCGCGACGCCTGAGGGCGCCGCGTTTTTTCGCTTTAAATCAGGCCTTTGGCCGATCTGCGATAACTCCGGGGTGGGCCGTGAAATGCGCGGCCACCCCGTCGAAAACCTCGGCGCGGGTCTGGGGCGTGTCCATCAGCACCTCATGCTCGCCGCCCTGGATCATGACCAGCGTGCCGCCGGGCCAGCCGCTCATGCGGGCGGTGATCCTGTCGGGGCAGACGATCCGCTCTCGCGTGCCAAGCCAGGTCTGGCAGGGCGGCGGCGGGGCAGGCTGGCGCGCCAGATGCTCCATCTCGACAAGGGCCTCGTTCAGCCAGCGCAGGCTGGGCCCGCCAAGGGCCAGATCCGGGTAATTGGTCATCTGGCGCTGCATGTAGGCATACATGTCCCGGTCACGGGTCAGCGCGTTGTCATCGAAAGGCTCGGCCAGCACATAGGTTTCCGCCTTGGTGCCCGGTGCCAGCTGATGGCCGAAGCCCAGGCGTGAGCCGGCCCAGGACATCACCCAGGCCGCAGGGCGCGTGGCCGTGGCCATCTGGATGCCCCACATGGGGCCGGTAAAGGCGCAGGCGGCCACGGGCATGCCGTCGATCAGGGCGCGCAGGCCTATGCATCCGCCCATCGAATGGGCCAGCAGGTACCAGGGGCGCGGCAGGTCCAGCGCCTGTGCCGCTTCGACCATCGCGGCCACGTCATGCTGATAATCGGTGAATCGCCCCACATGCCCGGTGCGCCGGTCCGCCACCATGCGATCGGCCAGGCCTTGGCCGCGCCAGTCGATGGTCAGCGTGTCGAATCCGCGCCGCGCAAGATCGGCGGCGGCGCGGCCATATTTCTCGATGTATTCGGTGCGTCCGGGGAACAGAAAGACCGTGCCGCGCCCCGCCTGCTGCATGTCGCGGGGCCAGTGACCCACGCGAATCCGCAGCCCGTCGGCGGCGCGCAACCACCAGGCGCGCCCGCCGTCCGGCCCTTCGGCCGCATCATGGAAAAGCGGGGCGGCGTCCAAGGCTCAGCTCAGGACGGAACCAAGCTGCATGGCCATGCCCATGTCGCCATCCACGGCCAGCTTGCCGCTCATGAAGGCGGCGGTGGGGTTCATGTCGCCGGTCATCATCGCCTCGAAGGTTTCGGCGCTGGCGGTCAGGGTCACGTCAGCCTCTTCATCGGCCGCGCGTGCGCCGCTGGCATCGACCATCACGGCGCCTTCGCCTTCGATCACGAATTTCGCCGATCCGGCAAAGCCGCCGCTGCCCATCTTTTCGTTCAACGCGGCCACGGCCGCTGTAATCACATCGCTCATTCGCGTGGTCCTTTTTTCATGCGCGGGGGCTAACAATTCCCGCGTTGCGCGTTACACTCATATGTTATGAGCGTGTTCCTTCATAATCTCAAACGTGTCGTCGCGGCATTCGTCGCGATAGTCACGTTTTCCATACCCGTGCTGGGGCAGGGCGTGGCCGCGCCCCGTGCCGGTCTGGATGCGCTCTATGACCGGCTTATCAGCGCGACCGAGGCCGAAGCGACCGGGATCGAGCGTGAAATCCGTCTGGAGTGGCGCAAGACCGGCTCTGCGGCGATGGATCTGCTGCTGAAACGCGGGCGTGACGCGCTGGAGCGGGGCGATTTCGAAGCCGCTGTGGCACATCTGACCGCGCTGACGGATCATGCGCCCGACGTGGCCGAAGGCTACCATGCCCGTGCGCGTGCCTATTTCCGCATGGATCAGATCGGACCGGCCGTTGCCGACCTTGAACAGGCCCTTGCCCTTGATCCGCGCCATTACGAGGCTGCGCACGGCCTTGCCGTCGTGCTTGAGGAACTGGGCCGCCCGCAGCAGGCCTATGCCGCCTATCAGCTTGTACTTTCCATCCATCCCCATTACGACCCCGCCGCCGAGGCGGTGACGCGGCTCAAGCCGCAAGTCGAGGGTCTCAAACTCTGATCGGGGAACAGGCCCATGGGGCAGCCTTCACGGATCACGGCGGTCCTCGGGCCGACGAATACCGGCAAGACGCATTATGCCATCGAACGCATGCTGGGGCACCGGACGGGCATCATCGGCCTGCCGCTGCGACTGCTGGCGCGCGAGGTCTATGACAAGATCGTCGCGGCGCGCGGGCCTTCCGTGGTGGCGCTGGTCACCGGCGAGGAACGGATCGTGCCGCCACGCACCCAGTATTGGGTCTGTACGGTGGAAGCGATGCCCGAAGGCATGGGCGTCGATTTCCTGGCGGTGGACGAGATCCAGCTGTGCGCCGATCCCGAACGCGGCCATGTCTTCACCGACCGTCTGCTGCGCGCGCGCGGCCTGCACGAGACGCTGTTCCTGGGGTCCGACACCATGCGCGGCACCATCGCCGCGCTGGTCCCGCAGGCGCAGTTCATGCGCCGCGACCGGATGTCGCGCCTGACCTATGCAGGTTCGAAAAAGATAAGCCGTATGCCTGCAAGAAGCGCGATTGTTGGCTTTTCAGTTGATAATGTGTATGCGATTGCCGAACTGATCCGCCGCCAGAAAGGTGGTGCGGCGGTTGTCATGGGGGCGCTTTCCCCCCGCACACGCAACGCGCAGGTCGAACTTTATCAGAACGGTGACGTGGATTACCTTGTCGCCACCGATGCCATCGGCATGGGGCTGAACCTCGATATCAACCATGTCGCCTTTTCCTCGCTCACCAAGTTCGACGGGCGGCGGATGCGGCATCTTGCGCCGAACGAGCTGGCCCAGATCGCGGGCCGCGCCGGGCGCGGCATGTCCGACGGCACATTCGGTGTGACCGGCGAGGCGGAACCGCTGGATGACGAGGTGGCCGAAGCGATCATGGAGCATCGCTTTACCCCGATCCGCAAGCTGCAGTGGCGCAATCACGCGCTGCAATTCGGCAAGCTGGATGCGCTGATCGCCTCGCTCGAGGATGCGCCACAGGATGACTTGCTGGTGCGTGTGCGCGAGGCGGATGACCTGATGGCGCTCAAATCCCTGTCACAGGTCGCTGAGGTGCGCGCCCGCGCGTCCGATGCGGCCTCGGTCCGGCTGCTGTGGGATGTGTGCCGCATTCCAGATTTCCGGGGGATCAGCCACGCCGAACACGCGACCCTGCTGGAAGCGATCTTCAACTTCCTGCATCAGTCCGGCCGTGTCCCCGATGACTGGCTGGCGACACAGATCAAGCGGATCGATCGCACCGAGGGCGAGATTGACACATTATCGAAACGTCTGGCCTTTATCCGCACATGGACCTATGTCGCGCAGCGCAGCGGCTGGGTACGTGATGAAAGTCATTGGCGCGAGGCCACGCGCGCTGTAGAAGATCGTTTGTCGGATGCGCTTCATGCGTGGCTGACCCAGAGATTTGTGGACCGGCGCACATCCGTGTTGCTGCGGCGGCTCAAGCAGAAGGAGGCCCTTTTGGCCGAAGTGAACGACAAGGGTGAAGTGACCGTCGAAGGTGAATTCGTCGGCCGCCTCGAAGGGTTCCGGTTCCGTCAGGACCGTGACGCCACCGCGCAGGAGGCCAAGACGATCCGTCAGGCCAGCATTTCCGCGCTTGTGCCGCATTTCAATCTCAGGGCGGACCGTTTCTACAACGCGCCCGATACCGAGATCGATTTCACCGAACAGGGTGGCCTCATGTGGGGCGATCAGGCGGTGGGCAAGCTGGTGGCGGGGGCTGATCCCCTGAAACCGCAGGTCGCGGCCTTCGTCGATGACGAAGCCGGGCCCGACGTGGCGCAAAAGGTGCAACGCCGCCTGCAGCATTTCATCGATCGCAAGATCGCGGCATTGTTCGAGCCCCTGCTGGCGCTCAGCCGGGACGAGGCGCTGAACGGCCTTGCGCGCGGCTTTGCCTTCCGCATGGTCGAAAACCTGGGCATCCTGCCGCGCGCCAGCGTGGCCGATGAGGTCAAGGCCCTGGATCAGGACGCCCGTGGCGCGCTGCGCAAGCACGGCATCCGCTTTGGCCAGTTCACCGTTTTCATGCCGCTGCTGCTGAAACCCGCCCCCACGCGCCTGCGCCTGGTGCTGTGGTCGCTGGCGCGGGGCCTGGATGAATTCCCCGAAGCGCCGCCGCCGGGTCTGGTGACGGTGCCCGCGATAAAGGATGCGCACCCCGAGTTTCACATCATGTCGGGCTATCGCGCGGCAGGCGAGCGGGCGATTCGCATCGACATGCTGGAGCGTCTGGCGGACATGCTGCGCGCCGAGGACAGCCGCACCGGCTTCGAGGCGAAGGCCGACATGCTGTCGATCACCGGCATGACGCTGGATCAGTTCGCGGACCTGATGCAGGGGCTTGGCTACAAGGCCGAACGCGGCGAACGGGCCAAGGTCAAGGCGGTCGAGGCGTCCAAGGCCGATGCTCCGGTTGCCGCCGCGCCCGAAGATGCCGCAGCCGTCGCGACCGAGGAAAATGCCCCGGCGCCGACCGAACCCACGGCCGAGGCTGCAGCCGAACCGCAGGCGGAGGCAACTGCCGAACCCGTTGAAATGGAAGTCTTCTACAGCTTCACATGGGGCCGCAAGCCCCCCTCGCAGCAGGGCCGCCCCGGTGGGCGCGGTCGTCCGGCCCCGCAGGGTGCCGCCACTGCGCAACCGCAGGCCGACGGCGAGCCGCGCGCGGATCGTGGCGAACGTGGCGAGCGCAGCGGCAAGCCGCGTGGCAAGGGCAAACCCCGTGGGGATCAGCCCGGCCGCGATGCCCGTGGTCAGGACCGTGGCAAGGGCAGGGGCCGCGACGGCGACAAGCCGCAGCAGGGCGCCAAGACCTACGAGGCGCGCCCGCCGCGCGCTAAGGACCGGATCGACCCGGATAATCCCTTTGCGGCTGCCCTGATGGGGCTGCGCGACAAGACCTGACGCGGGCGCCCCTTGGACGCGCCTGCGGCACGGATGCGGATCGACAAATGGCTGTGGCATGCGCGGTTCTTCAAGACCCGCACGCTTGCCGCAGCCATCGTCAGCGCGGGCCATGTGCGCATCAACAGCGTGAAGGCTTCGAAACCCGCCCAGGGCATTGCGCCGGGGGATGTCCTGACCTTCATGCAGGGTGATCATGTGCGTGTCGTGCGGGTTCTGGCCCATGGCGTGCGGCGCGGACCGGCAACCGAAGCACAGACACTTTACGAAGACATGACCCCCGCGCGGGAGGATGTTCCATCCGTGCCGCAACCGCAGGACGGCGGACGCCCGACCAAGCGGGATCGTCGGATATTTGACCTTGATCGTCGTCGGATGCTTGAATGACGGCGACGCCTGTTCTAGCTAGGCCTGAAAGGGCCCGACACGGGCCGCAGATTTGAGAGACTGCCATGACTTACGTCGTCATCGACAATTGCATCGCCTGCAAATACACCGACTGTGTCGAGGTCTGCCCCGTGGACTGCTTCTACGAGGGGGAGAACATGCTGGTGATCCACCCTGACGAATGCATCGATTGCGGCGTCTGCGAACCGGAATGCCCTGCGGATGCGATCCGCCCCGATACCGAACCGGACATGGAGAAATGGGTCGAGTTCAACCGCAAATACTCGGAAAAGTGGCCGGTGATCATCTCGAAAAAGGATCCGCTGCCCGACTCCGAGGAACGCGACGGCGAGACCGGCAAGCTCGAGAAATACTTCTCCGAAGCACCCGGCGAAGGCGGCTGAACCCGGCGCGCGCGACCCGATTCGGCAGGGGTGACGCCGTGATGTCATCCACGCGGGCTGTCCGGCCCCGTCTCGAGCCTTGCAAGCCCCTGAAATACAAGGGATTCGATGCCCTGTAGCGGCCCGTGCATCGCGTCCTGCTTCCGTATGTGTAATTTTTGTGATATGATCTGCATACATGATGTAGATCCATGGCCCCCGTCCCGCCAAGCGCAGCCTGAGGACGGATTTTCTGTGAGACATGACCCGGTAATCGAGATTAGCGATAATCTCGGCCGTGATTTTGTCGCGCAGGGCCCAGGATCGCTGCGAGGAAAGATTGCATGAGCAAAACGAAGAAGTCCGAGTTTCGTCCCAATGATTACGTGGTCTATCCGGCCCATGGCGTGGGTCAGATCATCTCGATCGAAGAGCAGGAAATCGCGGGGATCGCGCTGGAACTGTTTGTGATCTCGTTCGAGAAGGACAAGATGACCCTGCGGGTGCCGACCAACAAGGCCACCGAGATCGGGATGCGGTCGCTGTCCAGCCCGGATGTCGTGTCCAAGGCGATGTCGACGCTGAAAGGCAAGGCCAAGGTCAAGCGGGCCATGTGGTCGCGCCGTGCGCAGGAGTACGAGCAGAAGATCAATTCGGGCGACCTGATCGCCATTGCCGAAGTGGTGCGCGACCTGCACCGCAACGACGATCAGCGCGAACAAAGCTATTCCGAGCGTCAGCTTTACGAGGCTGCGCTTGAGCGTCTGACCCGCGAAGTTGCCGCCGTCAGCGGTGGCGACGAGGTGATGGCCGCTAAGCAGGTTGACGAGGTGCTGGTGTCGCGCGCCGCGTGATCGCAGAGCTTGCGGCAGCAATGAAGCCGCGCCCTTCGGGGCGCGGTTTTTCTTTTGTCTCAGAGGCTTGCGAGCAGAAGCAGCAGTGAAATCTCGGCCATTTGCTGGGCCGCGCCAAGGATGTCGCCGGTCTGTCCGCCGATCTTGGCGCGGGCCAGCGCCCCGATGCCCCACCCGGCAACCGTGACCGCCAGCACCAGCGGAAGGGCCGCAAGACCCAGCGCCAGCAAGGCCAGAACCATCGCCACGGCGGCCGCCAGAACCGCCGTGTCGAAGGAAACGCGCCCGACCGAACGCGACAGACCGCCGTCGCGGGCCGGGGGCAGGGCATGCATCAGCGCGGGCATCACGGCGCGTGACAGGGCCCCTGCCGCGATCAGGGCGGGCAAGGCCAGCCCGGCCTCGAACAGCGTGCTCAGCGCCAGCCAGCGCAGGCCCAGCGACAGGATCAGCGCGATCACGCCATAGCTGCCGATATGGCTGTCCTTCATGATTTCAAGCCGCCGCTCGCGGGTCCAGCCCCCCCAGAACCCGTCAACCGTGTCGGCCAGACCGTCCTCGTGCATCGCGCCGGTCATCATCGCCATCAGCCCAAGGCACAGCCCCGCCGCCAGCGGCGCGGGCAAGCCCAGGGACATGGCCAGCAGCGCCGCCAGACCTGCGATGCCGCCAAGCAGCGCGCCCACCACCGGCCAGGCCCAGGCCGCCGCTGCGCCGCGCGCCAGGGCGGCCTCGGATGCGCGCACCGGCAGGCGTGTCAGCAGCACGAAACCTGCCACGATGTCGCCGGGCCGGGCAAGGTTGCTGTCGTTCTGCGGCATCAATGCGTCTCTCGCTGTCTTGCTCTTGGGGGTGCTTCGGTTAAACACGGGATCGCACCCCTGTTCAATGAGTGAGCGCATGACCCAGAGCCTTCCGACCCTCGACAGCCTGCGCGCCGCGCTGCGCGATCTGCCCGCCGCTGATGCCGCCGCGGTCCAAGCCGCCATGGCGCGCAACGGGCAGTTGACCAAACCCCCCGGCGCACTGGGCCGGCTGGAGGATCTGGCGATCTGGATGGCGGGCTGGCAGGGCACCGACCGCCCCCATGTCGATGCGCCGCAAGTCATTGTCTTTGCTGGCAACCACGGGGTGACAGCGCGGGGTGTGTCGGCCTTTCCGGCGGCCGTGACCGAACAGATGGTGCTGAATTTCCGCGCGGGGGGGGCTGCGATCAACCAGTTGGCGCGCACCTTTGGCGCGCGCATGGATGTGCATGCGCTGTCGCTGGACCGGCCCACGGCGGATTTCACGGCAGAGCCCGCGATGACAGAGGCAGAGCTGCTGGAGGCGATGCGCACCGGCTGGGATGCCGTCGATCCTGCCGCCGATCTGCTGGTGACGGGCGAGATGGGGATCGGCAACACTACCTCTGCGGCGGCGCTGGCCCATGCGATCTGTGGTGGCGCTGCAGCCGACTGGGTCGGGCGCGGGACTGGCGTCGATGATGCGGGGCTTGCCCTCAAGGCGCAGGTCGTGGCCGAAGGCGTCGCCCTGCACCCCCAGGCACGCACCGACGGGATCGCGGCGTTGCGCTGCCTTGGCGGGCGCGAACTGGCGGCGATGGCGGGGGCGATCCTGCGGGCGCGGCACCTGCGGATTCCCGTGCTGCTGGACGGGTTCATCTGCACCGCCGCTGCCGCCTGTCTGGACGCGGCACAGCCGGGTGCGCTGGATCACTGTCTTGCTGCCCATGTCAGCGCCGAATCCGGCCATGCGCCCTTGCTGGCGCATCTGGGCAAGGCACCGATCCTGTCACTGGGTCTGCGGCTGGGCGAGGGATCCGGGGCGGCGCTGGCGATCGGCGTGATCAAGGGCGCGGTCGCCTGTCATTCCGGCATGGCGACCTTTGCCGAAGCCGGCGTATCCGGGGCGTAAGCTGCCGGATCAGCCCGCCTCGGCGGGCCGATCCTGTTCCATCCGGGCCAGCAACTGGACCTCAAGCTCCTTGTTCAGCTCGCGCGCCCGCTTGATATAGGCGGTGTTCTGTTCGGCGGGCAGGTTCGGATCCCACAGTTCGGCCAATTGGCGCAGCGCGTCCCGGTCATGGTGGTAGAACACGGTTTCGGCCTGCGACGCCTCGTATTCCGTCAGGCCCATGTTCTCCAGCACGTAGCGGCCCGCGCGCAGCGAGCTGTCGAAAAGCTCGCGCACGATGTCATTGGCCCCTGCCTGGAACAGCTGGAACACATGGGTGCGGTCGCGCGCCCGCGCGATGATGTGCAGATCGGGGCGCTGCTGGCGGGCATAGGTCACCAGCCGGATGGCCGCGGCCGGATCGTCCAGCGCCACGACCAGCACGCGCGCCTTGTCCAGACCCGCGGCATGCAGCAGCTCGGGCCGGGTCGGATCGCCGAAGAAGCCGCGAAACCCGAAACGGCGCATCAGCTGGATCGTGGCGATGTCGTGGTCCAGCACCACCGTCTTGAAGCCGCTGGCCTGCACCAGACGGTTGACGATCTGCCCGAACCGCCCGATGCCCGCGATGATCACCGCGCCCTGTTCGGTGATCTCGTCCTCGGGGGTGGCGTCCCCCGCCTCGGTCAGGCGGCGTGACAGAAGGTCGTACAGGATGAACAGCAGCGGCGTGATCAGCATCGACAGGGCCACGACCAGCAACAGCTGATCGGCCAGATGGGGCGGCAGCACGTTCTGCTGCACCGAAAAGGACAGCAGCACGAAGCCGAATTCCCCCGCCTGCGCCAGCGACAGGGTGAACAGCCACTGATCGCGACCCTTCAGCTTGAAGGCCCGGCCCAGCCCGTAAAGGATCACGCCTTTCAGCAGGATCAGCCCCAGTGTCATCCCGATCAGCAGCAGCGGTTCGGCAAAAAGCATCCCGAAATTGATGCCGGCGCCCACCGTGATGAAGAACAGGCCCAGCAGCAGGCCCTTGAAGGGTTCGATATCGCTTTCCAGCTCGTGCCGGAATTCGCTGTTGGCCAGAACCACGCCCGCAAGGAAGGTGCCAAGCGCGGGCGACAGGCCCACCAGCATCATCAGAAAACCGATCCCCAGCACGATCAGCAGCGCCAGCGCGGTATACATCTCGCGCAGGTGGGCGTGATGGATGAACCGGAAAAGCGGCCGGATCAGGTAGATGCCCGCCAGGATGACCAGCGCCACCGCCCCCAGCGTGACCAGCGTGACACCCCAGCCGGGCAGCCCATCGACCAGCGACATGGAATGGCCGTGATCAGCCATGTCTGAGGGGCGCAGCACCTCGCCATTGGGGCCGACACGCGCCACCAGCGGCATCGCCAGCAACGGCATCAGCGCCAGCATCGGGATCACCGCGATATCCTGTGTCAGCAGGACCGAGAAGGCGGATCGCCCGCCGCCGGTCTGCATCAGCCCCTTTTCCGACAGGGTCTGCAACACGATCGCGGTCGAGGACAGCGCCAGCACCAGGCCCACGGCAAGGCCCATGCTCCAGTCGAGGCCAAAGCCCATGGCCGCCGCCATCACCGCGGCCGTTGTCAGCACGACCTGCGCGCCCCCCAGCCCCAGCAGCTTGTGGCGCATGTCCCACAGCGCGCGCGGCTCCAGCTCCAGCCCGATCAGGAACAGCATCATCACCACGCCGAATTCGGCAAAATGCTGCAAATCCTGAGTTTCCGTGCCCACAAGGCCTAGAACGGGACCGATCATGATCCCTGCGGCCAGATAGCCCAGCACCGACCCAAGCCCAAGGCGCGCGGCAATCGGTACGGCGATCACGGCGGCGGCAAGGTAGATCGAGGCCTGGTAGAGGAAGGTTTCCATCGCGGCTCCTTGGGGTTGGCGTCAGGTGGGCAGGGGGGCGTCCTGCTTGAACTGGTCCATCACGATCTGGCTTTGGACACGCGCCACGGCGGCATGGGGCAAAAGCACCTCGTGGATCAGCCGGTTCAGTGCGGGCAGGTCATCGCAATAGACACGCAACAGGTAATCCGCATCGCCGGTCAGGGTCCATGCCGAAATGATCGCAGGCTGGGTGGCGACCAGCCGGGCAAAGCTGCGCGACTGTTCGGGGCCATGGGTGGCCAGTTGCACCTGCACGAAGGCCTGCACATGCAGGCCCAGCTTCAGCGGGTCCAGCTTCGCGGCATAGGCGGTGATGTAACCCTCGCCCTCAAGCCTTTGGCGCCGCCGCCCGGCCTGGCTGGGCGACAGGTTCAGCACCTCGCCCAGTTCCTGCGCGGTCAGATGCGCGTTCTTCTGCAATGCGGCCAGCAGGCGTTTGTCGGTCTCGTCCAGCATATGCGCATTTCCCGCATGATATTTTGAAATACTGTCATTCTATCGCGAAAATCGAAAAACATAAGCCTCCAAATGCGCAAATATCCGGTTTGCATGCGCGTATGATGGTGCCAACGCAACAGGACAGCCAACAGCCAACAGGAGACATCGCCATGGGTCCTTTCCCGCATGACGCCCCGCAAGCCATCATCTCGGCGCAGAACCCGGCCGGCACCGACGGGTTCGAATTCGTCGAATTCGCGCATCCCCAGCCCGAAGAGCTGCGCGATCTCTTCGCCAGGATGGGCTACACGCTGACCGGCCGCCACAAGACCAAGGATATCGAGCTGTGGCAGCAGGGCGATATCACCTATATCCTGAATGCCGAACCGGGGTCGATGGCGACGCGCTTCGTCGAAGAGCACGGGCCCTGCGCGCCCTCGATGGGGTGGCGCGTGGTGGATGCGCAAAAGGCCCTGGCGCATGCGGTGTCGAAGGGGGCGGTGGAATATACCGGCGCCGACAAGACGCTGGACGTGCCGGCCATCGTGGGGATCGGCGGATCGCTGATCTATTTCATCGACCGGTATCACGACACCAGCCCCTATAACCGCGAATTCGACTGGCTGACGCAGTTCAAGCCGGAAGGCGTGGGGTTCTATTACCTCGATCACCTGACCCACAATGTCTACAAGGGCAACATGGACAAGTGGTTCGGCTTCTACAGTTCCATCTTCAATTTCCGCGAGATCCGGTTCTTCGACATCGAGGGCAAGTACACGGGCCTGTTCAGCCGCGCGCTGACCTCGCCTTGCGGGCGGATCCGCATCCCGATCAACGAGGATCGGGGCGAGACGGGGCAGATCGTGTCCTACCTCAAGAAATACAAGGGCGAGGGGATCCAGCATATCGCGGTGGGGACCGAGCGGCTGTATGACGCGACGGACGAGATCTTCGATCGCGGCATCCGCTTCATGCCGGCGCCGCCTGCGGCCTATTACGACCTCAGCAAGACGCGGGTGCAGGGGCATGAGGAGCCGCTGGAGCGGATGGCGAAGCACGGCATCCTGATCGACGGGGAAGGCGTGGTGGATGGCGGCGAGACGAAGATCCTGCTGCAGATCTTTTCCAAGACGGTGATCGGGCCGATCTTCTTCGAGTTCATCCAGCGCAAGGGGGATGACGGGTTCGGCGAGGGGAACTTCAAGGCGCTGTTCGAGTCGATCGAACAGGAGCAGATCAACGCCGGCGAAATCGCGGCGGAGTAAGCCGGGCCCGGACGGACGCCCACGCCCCCGCATCGCCGGGGGCGTTTTGCTGTCCTGGGGGGGGCGTCCCACGATGGGACATTTTCCGAAGCCAATGATATCAATGGGTTGGGCGGGGGTGTTTGCTGTTTTTTAAGGGGTTTGACTGTGGTTTCGTGTTGTTGAAGGGCGTTACCTATGCAGGCCAAAAGCTACGACGGCGCACGTTGGGTATGGGAACCATCTGGCGGTCCGCATAGAAAGTTTGATTAAGGTTGCACTATCAAATCGAGTTTATAGAGGTGACTTCAAATCACGAAAAGTTGCCGAGCGTGTCTCGTTCCATACGTTTGACTTCTCGCCAAACTGAGGCACTGAAGATTCGCTTAATCTCGGCATCGGTTTTCGAAGCCATATTTCGAAATCGCCCCGGTGCAAGGAGTTCAAGGTGTTGTTCCATCTCTTCCCGAGTGTAATTCGCAAAATCCGGGAAGTAGGTGCTGTCACGATGATTGTACTTGGCTTGGTGATAAGCCTTGATAAGTCTCTTGATACGTCCGGCTGCTGCCTCGCCAAATCGCGATACCACGGCAGCTCGGATTTGAGTGTCCATTTTTGCTAATAGTGCAAGATCATCAATCTGCGAAAAGTAGAAAATCCAACCAAGGTTTGTGCCAGAAATCCTGCACCCTGTTATGCGTAGATTGACGCGCCAAAGTGCTCGTTCGGGAGCCTCAGGCCGCGCCCCAAAAATTATCTCCATGATACTGGACATGAGTTTCTTCTCGGTCGCGGTGCGAACAGAGATTCTTTCTTTGCTGATTTCATATCCCAAATAATTTACGCTGGCGTTTGGTTCTGAAATCAGAGATTTCCCTTTACCCAAAGGGTGACAGACAAGTTTCTTCTCTCTTTTTAGTCGCTTGATGACTTCTGGAAAGTCTGAAAAACCTGCCGGTTTCAGTGTGATGTGGTAGGCTGCGGGCATCGATCGAAGGAGACCGTGTTCATGCCCAAACAGCCCGCCATTCCCGGCCTTTGCGACGCGATGAAGAAGAAGATCACACGGCGCGAGCAGTTTCTGGCAGAGATGGATGCGGTGGTTCCGTGGGGGCGGCTGCTTGCGCTGATCGCGCCACATTACCCGAAGGTTGGGCCGAAGGGCGGGCGGCCTCCGATGCCGCTGGAGACGATGCTGCGCATTTACTTCCTACAGAATTGGTACGCCCTGAGCGACCCGATGGCCGAAGAGACGCTGTATGACAGTGAAGCGATGCGCCGCTTCGCTGGGATCGAACTGGGCTATGACCGCATCCCCGACGAGACCACCATCCTCAACTGCCGGCATCTTCTTGAGCGTCACGGGCTGACCGAGGTGATCTTCGCCGAAGTGAACGCGCATCTGGCAGACAAGGGGATCACGCTGCGCTCTGGCACGCTGGTGGATGCCACGATTATCGATGCGCCGTCTTCGACCAAGAACCAGGCCAGGGCGCGGGACCCCGAGATGTCTTCGACAAAGAAGGGCAATGACTGGTATTTTGGCATGAAGGCCCATGTCGGTGTCGACGTGGACAGCGGCACTGTCCACAGCCTAGAGGCCACGACCGCAAAGGTGCATGACAGCCGGGTCTGGGATGAACTGCTCCATGGCGAAGAGAAGTCGGTCTGGGCCGACAAGGGCTATGTCAGCGCCGAGCGCGAGGCTGCGTTCAGCAAGGATGGCAAGGTCTGGGGTGTGATGCGCAAGGCGCCCAAGGGCGGCAAGCTCGACCCCATCGACGAGGAGATCAACCGGATCATCGCCATGGTGCGCGCCAAGGTCGAACATCCCTTCCGGGTCATCAAGCGGCAGTTCGGTCACATGAAAACGCGGTATCGCGGTTTGGCAAAGAACCGGGCCCATCTGTTCACACTGTTCGCGCTCGGCAACCTGTTCCTCGTCCGACGACGGCTACTGGCATGAGGACGAGTCTGTCGGAAATCGGCATCAACGCCGCTCAGGCGGCTCAAACAGCGCCAAAATCACTGGAAACGGTGCTTGTCTGGCCCCATAGTGCCCTCAAGCGGCAATATCGGCGCAGCCGAGGCCGTTGATCAGACTTTCCTTCTGCTGCAACGTCCTTGGCTTCCGACGCGGTTGCTATGCACAAGATATCATCAACGTATCGGTGATAGCTTACACCGAGCAGGGATCCAAATCTGTCATCAATCGACTTGAGATAAATGGAGGACAAAAGGTTGGAAATACTTAAGCCTTGGGGTATTCCTAATTCGTTGGTGGACTGAGAGGCAACGGTAGCGCCAGTGGGAGTTTTCAGCGCGTCTTCTATCAATTTCAATGGATTCTCGCTTCTTATACGTCTTCTTAAATTTCGCATAAGAATTTCATGATCTACTTCATCGTAAAATGAGCGGATATCCAACTTTATGAAACGATCATCACTGACCATATTACCGATAGCAGCAAGGACCGAACTAATTACTGGATGAGCATGTTGCGGCCGACAGTCGGGAAAAATACTAGTTAGGAAGTTATTCAGCGCGCGTAGCGCGACCCTATCTCGCAGTGTCGGTATCGAAACCTGTCTTGGTGGGCTTTCAGCATTCTTCAGTATCAACTTCTGTCGGTACGGAGAGAATTTGTATCTTCCAGCTAGAGCACGCTGGGAAATTAGACCGACTTCTTGATCACGGCATTGTAAAAAGCGCTCATAGCTTGTTCCATCCACGCCGCGTGCCACACCCTCTTTCAGATGCAGGTCCACGATCTCTTGCAAGCTAGGCTCCGAAAAATGCCTAGAGAATTCCACTGTGGAGCTCAAATTCATGGCTGCTGATTCAAAATGCTCGTGAAGTCAATGCCATATTTCACCAAAAAGAATGGCGTAATCGAAAAGACTACCAGCAATACTCGAGACAGTGCCCAGCTGAGAGCATATGAAAGGCGCCGCCACCATCCGATACGGACCTTTTTTCCATCTGGTGACATAAGACTTTGTTCGTCCTCAAAAATGTCACTTATTGCTAAACGCATATAGTCGCCGGTTGTATGGTTTGGGTGATGTCCCAGTACTTTAATGTAAGCCTCTTCGAGTTTATGTGGATCAGTTTCTGCGCTCCCACGCAACTTTTGTAACGAGAGATAGCAAGATCTGTGGTTTGCGGCAGTTTCACCGAACTTAAAACCGAAAATTAGTAACGAAAGGCAAAGCGTCGTGATAGACGTGAAACTCAAAATGCTTTCACTAAACCGAACGTACTGTGCATCTCCTACTACCGAGATGCAGATTGACGCCAACGCGAACAAGGCAAGAACAATGTGGAAATAAATTTCAAGAAAGCGACTGCGCTTCTCAGCGTTCATATGGCAACGCTCAGTTATCCAAATGCGGTCGTGAAGTTTGTCTAGCTTTGTTGGTTCTGTCATGTGCTTTTGGGTGTGCGGACGTAATTTTTCATGGTTCTTGATCCTCTTTCGAAGATGGGCGCCATATTGCAAGCGCCAGACTTTCGCCTGTTACTTACAAAGGCCGCAAAAGCAGCCGAGCACGAAGCTCACGCCCGCACACAATACGACTAACCTATTATCTCGCGCATTGCTACTAAAAATTGTATGCTGCTAAAGAATGATGCCGCAATAATTTTGACGTTTGTTGATCTAACCCGTTTTGCTCTTTTGGTTGGCAGTTCAATTTCTGCATGCTAAGTGTAAAGTATTAGGACTTATTCTAGCTATTAGCGGCGAGCAGCCGCAAAATTCTTTTCATTAAAGGCGGATGTATGTAGTTGCTTCGCCCAAGCTATTCCTAACATCCTCTGATATGGTTTCCCTTAATGCATGCTGTCCTCCCCCCATCACCCGTTCGGCATGGTCAGGACGATCGCGCGGTTGTTCTTGACGTAGCTCAGCTCGTTTTCGCCGATGGCGCGGACCTGGCCTCCGTCGAGGCGGTCTCCGACCTGGACTTTCTGGTAGCGGCCGTTGGACAGGCGCACCAGCGCGCGGCGGTTGGAGGGCTGGCCATAGACGCCGATCAGGTTGACCTGTCGCAGGTTGATCGCGCCCCGCACCGTCGCCTGTTGCGCGACCGAGGCGGATGACGGGATTTGCGGCGCCGCGTTGCGCTGCGGCGCCAGTGCGGCGGCTGATGCGACCTGCTGTCGCGACGATCCCGCGCTGTCAGTGTTCGTGGTCAGGTCGCGCGGGCGGGCCAGCGGCTTGAGCGAGGAGGCGATGGCCTGATCGGTGCCTGTGTCCTGTGCATCGGCCTCGTCCGCCTCGACCTCGGCCTGATCAGCCTCGCGCAGGGCAAGGGCCACCGCCGCCAGCGTTTCGGGGCGCGCGCGCGGGCGCAGGCCGGCCAGTTCGCTGCGGCTGAGCCCCCCCAGCGTGGCGCGTTCATTGCTTTCGATCAGCGTGTCGGGACGCAGGCGGGGGCGCACCCCGGCCAGATCGGGTTCGGGCTGGGCATTCGCCTGGGGTGTCTGCGCGAACCGGGTGGGAATGCCCGGCGGCGTCAGCGGGGGACGCCCGGTATAGACGATCACGCCTTCGGGTGTTTCGGCGCCTTCGGGTGTGGCGATCACGAGGCCGCGTGCGTCCAGATCGAATTGCTTGCCCGGTGCGGCGGGGTTCGATTGCGCCTCGGGGCGCACATCGCTGAGGGCGCGGCGGATATCGGGCAGGGCGACCGCGTCGAGGTTCTGCAGGCTGCTGTCGATCGAGGCGAGGTAGAGCGTGTCGAGCGATTGCGACACCGGCGCCTCGGGCTGGTCGGGCGCGATCTGCCAGATCCCCGTCGCGGCATAGGAGGAGAGCGCGGCCTGTCGCGCCTCCTGCGTGGAAGGGGGCGGCAGCTGTGCCAGGTCCGACGGCAGATCGCCGGTGGGCAGCGGGGTGGGCGTGTCGCTGGCGGCGGGCGCGTTCGTGGTCGCGTTCGTGGTCGCGGTCTCTGGCGCCGGCGCGGTGGCGGTTTCGGCCTCCGGCAGGGCCGCGGGCGGGGGCTGCCGGATGTCCTCTGCCATTGCCACGGGTTCGGCGGGCGTTGGCGCTGCCCTGTCCGGGGTAGCTGTCGCCTCGGCGATGTCTGGCGTGGTCTGTCCGAAGAAGCCACGCAGGCCGCTGTCGCTGAACATCGCGGACCATGCGCCGACTGCCGCGAGGAAAAGCACGAGGATGCCCGTCAGCACGACGCCGAGATAGCGCGGCTTGCCGCCGATGGCCGCGGCCTCGACCTCGGGTTTGCGCGCGCCGAAGACGGTGAGCCTTTGGCGTTCGCTATGGGTGGGTTTGACCTTGGTGCGGGCGGCCTTGCGGGGGCTGGCGGGCGTGGTTTCCGCTTCGGCCTCGGGATCGGGTGCGCCCTTGCGGGCCAATCGCGCCAGCAGCGCGCCTGTCAGACCGGCGGCCGTATCGTCTTGCGTCGCAGGCTCAGGCGCGGGGGGCGAGATGAAGGGGGCAGGTGTCAGGGCGGCGGCATTGTCCGCGTCCTGAGCGCCGCCGTCTTTCCTGGCCACAAGGGGCGGGGTCGGGCGCGGTGGCGGCGCGTCCTCTTCTGTTTCGGTGTCCGTTGCGCCCCACAGATCGCCGGGCAGGCCCGTCCATCCCTCTGCGTTCAGTTCGGGCAGCGGGGGCAGTTCCGCCACGATGGGTTTCCTGGCGGTCAGGGGGGGCTCGGTACGGTCGCGCCGGGTGGAGAACCGGGGCAGGGGGGGCGCGTCTTCGGGCGCCGCACCCTGGTCGCTGACGGTGGCGACCGGATCAACGGTGGCGGGCTGATCCGGCGCTTGCGCCGTGGTGAGCGCGTCGTCGTCTGGCGCGTCCGTGTCCGCCGCGAGGGCTTCTGCCACCTCGGGCGCGGGAGGTTCGATCAGGGAGAAGCGGCTGGGCTGCGCCTCGGGCGCCCCTGGTGCGACGGGGGCGTCACGGGTGAGCTGCGGGTCAGGCGCGACCGCTTCTGCGGGCGCGGTGTCGGCGACAGGTGCCGGTTCGTTGATTTCGGCTGTTGCGGGGGCCGCGCGCGTTTCGTCTGGCACATCGGTCGGCACATCGGTCGGCAGATCGACTGGCGTCTCGACTGGCACATCGGCGGGGGTTGGGCGTTCCGCAGGACCGATGATCCGGATGGCATGGGTGTCGCGCAGCAGCCGGTCACCGGGGCGGATCAGCGTCGCGGCCTCGGGTGTCAGGCCGAAGAACGGCTCTCCGGGGAAGGTGTCGGCCGGGGGGATGGCGACATAGCTGACGGGGGCAAACCCGTGTTCGGTGGCAAAGCTTGACGCCTCGTCCAGCGTTTCCAGGGCCACGGCCGCCACATGCAGCTGATCCCCGACGCTGACCCAGTCGAACCGCAGGTCGGCCACGTCATAGGGCGTGGCCCCATCGAGGCTGGCCGCGACATGGGCCGCCATATCGGTGCCGCGCGCAGGGGCGGGCAACGTCAGGTAGCGAATCTGTTCGTTCGGAATGACCAGCTTGCTGCGCAGGCCTTCGCTGTCCAGCTGGGTCGCGGTGCGCCGCAGAACGGCCAGCGCCGGGGCCAGATCGGACGTGTCCAGCGCCACCTCGCCCACCATATGCCAGCCAACCGGGGCGCGGTTAAGCAGCCCGATGCCGTCAAAGGACAGGACAAGTGCAAAATTCGGTTTCATTCACGCCTGACTATCATTCGGAAAGAGCGACGGGGAGTCCTTGCCGCTCTGGACCGAGTTTTACAGCAGCTTCTTGCCGAGGGGAAGAAAAACACCCCTGAGGAGAGCGGCGCCCTCTTGGTCGCATGGCATGGCTGGTGCAAGCTGGATCACGGGACCCGTGGCCCGGGTTCGTGACGTGAAAGGACAACCGATGCGACGGATAGCGAAACCGATGATCCTGACTGGTGGTGCACTGGCCGCACTGCTGCTTGCACCGCTGCACGGCGGCTCTGTCGGAGAGATGCGCCCGGCCTGGACCGGGGCCGCTATGGCGCAAGGGGCTGGCCTTGCCGAGGCGTCCCGCACCCTGAGCATCGGCGGGACGGGGCGCGTGGATCTTGCGCCCGACATGGCGATGGTCCGGATCGGTGTCACGCATCAGGACCGTGTCGCCGCCACGGCCTTGCGCATGACGTCGGATGCGGTGGCGGCCATGCTGGCGCGGTTGGAGGGCCTGGGCGTCGCGGCACGGGACATGCAGACCGCGGGCCTGTCGCTGAACCCGGTGTGGCGCGACCGGTCCGGGCAGCAGGGCCAGCCCGCACCCTGGGGGTTCGAGGCCAGCAATATCGTCAGCCTGCGCCTGCGCGACCTTGATGCGCTGGGCCCGGTGCTGGACGCTTTGGTCACCGATGGGGCCAACCGGCTGGACGGGGTCAGCTTCGGACTTCAGGACCCCGACAGCGCCATGGACGAGGCGCGGCGCCTTGCCGTGGCCGATGCAAGGCGCAAGGCCGCGCTGTTTGCCGAGGCTGCGGGCGTGCGCCTTGGGCCGGTGATCAGCCTGTCGGAAACCGGCGGAGGCATGCCACGACCGCAGATGATGGAAATGGCCGCGATGCGGTCCGATGCGGTGCCGATCGCGGCGGGCGAGGTGGGTGTGTCCGCATCGGTGCAGATGGTCTTTGCACTGGAATAGTCCGGGCTGGCGGGGGGCGCTGCCCCCCACGTTCAACTGCGTTGAACGCCCCCCCGGGATATTTTCGGCAAGAAGAAGGGGGGCTAGGCCCCTTCGTTGCCGGGACGCAACCTGACCATCGCATCCGGCCCCCTCGGGCCCAGGTCGAACAGATGGGGGCGGGCCAACAGGTAGGCGCGCCATGTGCGTTCGGGCTGCGTGCTGATCCGAAAATTGTGCATCCGATGCATGCGGGCCCCGAGAAGAGCCAGGCGCAACCCCTTGCCTTTCTGGCCTTGGGTGGCAATCTCGCGGCTGATCTTCCTGTCGATTTCCGTCAAAACGGTCGCCGCTTGCGTGGGTTCCGAAACAAGCGCCTTCGTTTCGGACCGCGTCAACTGGGTGAAGGCGGTGCAGGCCGCGCGCAAATGGCGGGGCGCCTTGTGATCGCCAAGGCCCATCACGGCGAACCCGAACTCCCGCAATCGCTGAGCAAGATGGGTGAAATCACCGTCCGAACTGACGATCACGAAACTGTCCGCCCTGTCAGACAGCGCCAGTTCCATGGCATCGATTGCCATCAGAAGGTCCGAAGCGTTCTTGCCTTGACCTGCATGGATCAGCCTGAAGCCGGGCACATCATGCCATGCCGTGGGGCGCTGGGCGTCGAGGTAGACCCGGATTACCTGTGGCGTTCCCTGCGCCTGTGCGATCCGCTGGATTTCAGGGGCATGCGTGCCCGCGACGTTGTCCCCATCCACCAGGACGGCAATCCGTTTTCTGACGTTATTCTCCACCGGTGCGGTGGCGACGGGCTGAGGGTCGTTCATGCAGAAAGTGTCTTTTCAAATGCAATTTCATTCAGGGTTGCATGGCGCGCCCGCATGATCAAGCATCCGTTGCGTCAAGCCGTGCCGTACCGCGCGCAAATGGAAAAGCCCGCCACCCTTTCAGGGGCGGCGGGCCTTGTGTCATTGGTCTGTCGTATTATGACGGCGGATCAGGCCGAGGCTTTCTTCAGCGCCTGGTCCAGATCTGCGATCAGGTCGTTCGCATCCTCGATCCCGATCGAGATGCGCACCACGTTGGGGCCTGCGCCGGCCGCGACCTGCTGGGCCTCGGACAGTTGGCGGTGGGTGGTGGAGGCCGAGTGTATCACGAGGCTGCGCGTGTCACCGAGGTTGGCGACATGGCTGAAAAGCTCGAGGCTGTCGACGAACTTGACGCAGGCCTCGTAGCCGCCCTTGAGGGCCACGGTGAAGAGGCCACCCGCACCGCGCGGGCAGATCCGCGCCACGCGATCGTTATAGGGCGAGGAGGGCAGGCCCGCATAGGTGACGTAATCCACCGCCGGGTGGGTTTCGAGCCAGCCGGCGACGGTCACCGCGTTCTCCACGTGGCGCTGCATCCGCAGGCTGAGGGTTTCGATGCCCATCAGCGTGTAATGCGCCGCCTGCGGGTTCATCGTCATGCCCAGATCGCGCAGGCCGATGGCGATGCCGTGGAAGGTGAAGGCCAGCGGGCCGAAGGTCTCGTGGAACTTGAGGCCGTGATAGGCGGGTTCGGGCGCGGAGAGGGAGGGGAACTTGTCCGAGGCCGACCAGTCGAAGCGGCCGCTGTCCACCACGGCGCCGCCGGTGACGGTGCCGTTGCCGGTCAGGTATTTGGTGGTCGAATGCACGACCAGTGTCGCGCCATGGTCGATCGGGCGGCAGAGATAGGGCGTGGCCGAGGTGTTGTCGACGATGAGAGGCACGCCGGCCGCGTCGGAAATCGCGCTGATCGCGTCCAGATCGGTGATATAGCCGCCGGGGTTGGCGATCGCCTCGCAGAAGACGGCGCGGGTGTCATCGTCGATGGCGGCCTTGACCGCGTCCAGATCGTCGAAATCGACGAATTTCGCGGACCAGCCGAAGCGCTTGATGGTCTGGCTGAACTGGGTGACGGTGCCGCCATAGAGCCGGGTCGAGGCCACGATGTTGCGCCCCGGCGCCATCAGCGGGAAAAGCGCCATGATCTGCGCGGCATGACCCGAAGAGCAGCAGACCGCGCCCACGCCACCCTCGAGCGTGGCGATGCGTTCCTGAAGCACGGCGACGGTGGGGTTGGTAAGGCGCGAGTAGATATAGCCCACTTCCTGCAGGTTGAAGAGGGCCGCAGCATGGTCCGCGTCGCGGAACACATAGGCCGTGGTCTGGTAGATCGGCGTCTGGCGCGCGCCTGTGGCGGGGTCGGGGCGGCTGCCTGCGTGGATCTGCAGGGTGTCGAAACCGTAGCCGGGTGCATCTGTCATTGAACTCTCCTCCCTTTTGTATTGGATTGCGCAAATCAGTAGGACATCGCGCGCCACATCACAACGGTGCTGCGCGCGGCAACAGGCGGGCAGCGGCCCGGAAAGGAAAAAGCATGCGTTCGGTCTTCCATCTTGCGATTCATGTTCACGATCTGGATGCGGCACGGGAATTCTATTCCGGCATCATGGGTGCCGAAGAGGGGCGCAGCACCGACACCTGGGTGGATTTCGATTTCTTCGGCCATCAGCTGAGCCTGCACAAGGGCACGCCCTTTGCCACGGCCAATACCGGCAAGGTCGGTGAACACATGGTACCGATGCCGCATTTCGGGATCGTGCTGGGGCTGGCGGACTGGAAGGTTCTGGCCAAGCGGCTGGAAGATGCGGGCGTCGATTTCGTGATCCCGCCCTCGGTGCGGTTCCAAGGTGAGCCGGGCGAGCAGTGGACCATGTTCTTCCGCGACCTGTCGGGCAACCCGATCGAAGTGAAGGGCTTTGCGGACACCACCGGGATTTTCGCGTCCTGACAACGGATTGCAGGGCGATTTCAATGTCGATGATACACGGCGGCGCGCATCCGGGCGATGCGCGCCGCGCGCGTTTCAGCGCATCCAGAAGCCTGCCTTCTTGATCTGGTTGCGGATCATCTGTTCGCGTCGCGGCAGGGCGTCGCGGTCGAACATCTCGCGCACCTTCTGGCCGCGTCCCTGGTAGATCATCCGCTTGGCGGGTTCGTATTCCTTGAGGACGCGCTTGACGCGGTTGGGCGTGCTCACCGCCTCAAGCACTTCGACCGCCCTGTCGCTTTCGCGCGCATAGAGCAGCGGCAAGAGCCTGTAGTGACAACTGACGTCGCCGTCGAGCAGGCCGCCGGGCAGGGTGTTGCGCCCGCCGCCGAAGCCGTGGATCACCAGCGGCAGCGCCACCTGGTCCAGCCAGGGATCAAGGGACTGGCAGACCAGTTCGGGCGGCGGGGTGTCGCGGATCGCAAGTGCCATGTCGAGGAACCGTTTCCCGAAGACATGGGGGCAGCGATAGAAGAAGAAGCCCGCGTTGAAATAGAGGTATTTCTGCCAGTATTCATCGGGTTGCGCGGGATCGAGCGAGCTTTCGAAATCCAGCCCGAAGCGGTCGTAGAGCGATTTCCAGATCGCGCTGTAGCCGGGGCCGTAAAGTTCGATCTGCGGCCATGTCCCCTCGCGGCGCAAGGATGCGGTGGGGCGGTCGAAATCGAAGGGCACCGTGCCCAGATCGCCGGTGATCAGCGTATCGGTGTCGAAGAAAACAAAGGGCTCGTCCTTGGGCAGGGCGAACAGCGCCTCGATCTTGTTGCCATAAGGGTAGGCCGCGCCGAAATGGCGGCTTTCAAAGGGGATCACCTGTGCCCCCAGCTCGTCCAGCAGGGCCAGAACATCGGCATCGATCACAGAGGGATCATTGGGCCAGAGCGGGCCGGGTTGCGGCACCGCCACGAAAAGCCGCGCGGCGTGATCGGGGCTGCTGTGGCGCAGGCTGGCCGCGAAAAGCAGCGCCTCGTATTGAAGCCGTCCGCGCTGGGCCACGATGAGAATGTTGAAAGGTTGGGTTTTGCCTGCCCGCTTCGCCATACTCTCGCACCCGTCACTGCCTGTCGTCAGGACGGACTATAGGCGGGTTCAAGCCGGTACAGAAGGGGGGATCGGGTGCGTATCGGCAGGTGTTGGTGCAGCCCCTTGTAATGGGCGCGCAGGATGGGCACTTTTGACCCGATGAAGGGCCCGGCTGGGTCCGGGATGGCAGGCCTGATGCCAAGTTACATATCGACCCTCTTGGCCCAAGCTGCTAGGGGAGGCCAGAAAACAGGACCGAGACAGATCGGTAGCAGACCCATGACACAGAAAATGCCCTGGAACGAACGCCTGCTGGCACGCATGCCTGCTGATCGGCTGCTCATGCGCTTGTTGCTGGAAAGTTTTACGGAACATCGCTGGAAATACCTGGCGGCCGTGGCCGCCATGATCATGGTTGCGGCCTCGACCGCTCTGTCTGCCTGGATGATGGGCGAGATCATCGACACGCTCTCCACCCCCGAGGATCGACGCCGCGTGATGATGGTGGGCGTCGGTGTGGCGTTGATCTTTGCCTTCAAGGGCGTCGCCTTCTATGCGCAGGCGGTACTGATGGCGCGGGCCGGCAACCGGATTGTCGCACAGAAGCAGATGCAGCTTTATGACCGTATGCTGAAGCAGGGTGTGGCCTTCTTCAACATGAACGAGTCCTCGGACCTGCTGCTGAAGGTCACCCAAAGCGCGCAGGCGGCACGGCGTGCGATCGACACCATCGTGACCGGCTTCATCCGGGACCTGCTCACGCTGATCGGACTGGTGGCGGTGATGTTCTATCAGCAGCCCTTCCTGTCCCTGATCAGCCTGGTCGTGGGGCCGGCCGCGCTTTACGGCCTGCAGAAAATCCTGAAGAACGTGCGTGCGATCATGGCGATGGAAATGGCCGGCCTTGGCGAGATCATCAAGGTCGTGCAGGAAACCTCGACCGGGGCGCGGGTGGTCAAGGCCTTCGGATTGGAACCACGGATGTCCACGCGGATGAACACGGCCGTCCGCGAGGTCGAAAAGCGCGCCAACCGGATGGTGCAGCTGGAGGCGGCGACGATGCCGCTGCTGGATATCATCACCGGGCTTGCCATCGCCTCGATCGTGATCCTGAGCGCCGTGAACATCTTTGGACAGGCCCCGGGCACGCCGGGGCAGCTGATGTCCTTCGTGACGGCCTTCCTGATGGCCTATGAACCCGCCAAGCGGCTGTCGCGGATGCGGGTGATCATCGAAAGCAGCATGGTCGGCATCAAGATGATGTATGACCTGCTGGATCAGCCGATGACCATGGCCGAGGATCCCGATGCGGTGCCGCTCGAGGATGGGCCCGGCGCTGTCCAGCTTGAGGATGTGCATTTCGCCTATAATGAAAAGGCCGCCGTGGTGAATGGCGTGTCGACAGCCTTTGCCGCCGGCAAGACAACGGCGCTTGTCGGTCCCTCTGGCGGGGGCAAGTCTACGCTGCTGAACCTGATCCTGCGGCTTTACGATCCCGTCGCGGGGCGCGTGCTGATCGACGGGCAGGATATCGCCAAGGCGACGTTCATGTCATTGCGCAGCAAGATTGCCTTCGTGGGGCAGGACACGTTCCTGTTTTCCGCCACCGTGATGGACAACCTGCGGCTGGCGCGGCCCGATGCCTCGGATGACGAGGTTGTCGAGGCGGCGAAGATCGCCCATGCCCATGAGTTCATCGAGAAGCTGCCGCAGGGCTATCAGACCCAGATCGGCGAGAACGGGTCCTTCCTGTCGGGTGGACAGCGTCAGCGCCTGTCGATCGCCCGCGCCGTGTTGCGCCGCGCGCCGATCCTGCTTTTGGACGAGGCGACAAGCGCGCTGGACAGCCATTCCGAGGT
The DNA here is from genome assembly GCF_048006315.1 of Seohaeicola sp. Classification (GTDB taxonomy): domain Bacteria; phylum Pseudomonadota; class Alphaproteobacteria; order Rhodobacterales; family Rhodobacteraceae; genus Seohaeicola. The sequence continues at coordinate 3,721,873 of NZ_CP180350.1, forward strand.
CCTGGTGCGCGATGCGCTGGCCCGGATCACCGAAGGGGTGACGACCATCGTGATCGCGCACCGCCTGTCCACCGTGATGAACGCCGATTGCATCTGCTATGTCGAGGCGGGACAGATACTGGAACAGGGAACCGTCGATGAACTGTTGGCCAAGGACGGCAAGTTCAAGGCGCTGCATGATGTGCAGTTCGGTGGGGCGCGATCGGTCGCGGAATAGGCCATGCGGCGGCGATTGTGCCGGGTTGGGGCAGGGCCGCCGGTAAACCTGAGCCTACGTGCTGCTGTATCTTGCCTTGGAGGTTTCCCTTGAAGGCCGCGGTGGGCGCGACACGCACCAGTCGCGCGTGTGGACAAGCTCTTGCACCTGTTCGAAAGAACCTGGCCGTATTTCATCGCCTATCGCGGGTTTGACGGGTACTTTGCCGGACCGTCAGCTGCGGTTGAGTTCCTCATCCGTGCAGACGTTCCGTCAGGACATCGCGCCTTGAGGTCAATTTGCCGGTTGGCGCGACCGGGAAAAGACCCCTTTGAGCGACAGGGCCCGTTTCTCGACCAGATGCCATGACGTGAAGGCAAACCCCAGCGAAATGACGAGCGTCCAAAGGATGTGCGCGACAAATGGCATGTCACGTCCGAATGCCCATGACAGCGTTTGCGCAACCGGAAAGCCATAAAGATAGACGCCGTAGGACATGTCACCGAACCTGCCGGCGCGCCTGATGAAAGGCGTTGAACTATTGCCGAAGGCCACAACGGCATAGCTGAGGATCACGATGTTCAGAAGACTGAACGCGGCAAACGTGCCTTGCAGCAGATAGCTTCCTGCAACCAGTACCAGCGCCACTGGCAGCGACTGGGGTATGACCCGCGAGAACAGGAAAAGACAACCGCCGACCATGAAGTAAGGTGTGACATCCAGAAAGGCAGTCACAAGCATCCCTTGCACGATCAGCCCCTGGAAAAGCTCGGGCAGGAAAAATGTGCGCACCGCGACGGTTGTCAGAAACACCAAGGTCAGCACAAGCCAACCGAACTTGAAAAACTGCTGTGAGGACCACAGGGTTGCGACCCCGAGGAGCAAGACGAAGAAATACATCGTCGCCTCGACCGGCAGGGTCCAAAGCGAGCCGTTGACCGCCGAGGGATAGATGTTGCCGTCAAAAACGCCGGGCAGAAAGTAGCGGATATTCAGCAGGATATTCTTGAAATACGATATCAGGACGGGACTTGAGAAGTAATCGCCCAACGAGAGTGTCGTCACCAGAGGTCCCAGAACAAAGGCTGACAGCATCACGACGACAAACAGGGCAGGCAGGATCCGCAGGCCGCGTTTCATGGTGTAGCGCCAAGGGTCGGGATCCCTGACCCAACTTGCAACGATCAGGTAACCCGAGACGACAAAGAAGACTTTCACGGCCAGCGTATGGATCGAACTTCCCATGAAGGCGGGAAGTCCGGGTTCGTCCAGCAGGGGATAAGCGTGGCCCCAGATCACGAGGGACGCAGCAACAAGTCTTACGAAGTCGAAATTATTGGGATGTGCGCTCACGACGGTTTTCCTAGTTCATGCCCGGATCGCCACAGCGAGGACATCAGCATCAAGTACACTCTGCTTCGATTGAACAGAGCGATTGCGGCATGTCACGGGTTTTTCAAGGTCTGGCTTTTGAAATGTTCCTCATTCCTCTTGCCCACGGCGTCTTCGGCGGCAAGCATCACGCGGGTTCTTTCGGACCTGAAGTTGTAGTCTCCGGGCACCCGGTACAAAGACGTCGTCTTGGGCACATAGTGAAACGCACCCGCGCTGGAATAGCGGCACCAGAGGTTCCAGTCCTCCAAGTGATCGATCTCCAAATCGAAGCCACCGAAGGTTTCGTAGAGTTCGCGACGAAACAGAACGCTCTGGATCGGAAGGAAGTTGATCTTGCGAAGTTTCTTCACGCTGAATGGCGTCGCGTGTGACGGTACACTGAGCGGAGTACCTTCGCGATAGCGCCCGCTCTGGTCAAAGAATGTCGGGATCTCCCACGCGAGCGCGTAAGCGGCGGGCGCGGCGGTATTCGCCATCAAGCCACGCACAAGAAGCTCGACGTGATCCGCCAGGAGCAGGTCGTCATTGTCCAGAAACATCATGAACTGGCCTCTGGCGCGGTCCAGACCCGTATTGCCGGCCGCCGAGCGACCATGGCCCTCTGATTTGATGTAGCGAATGTTCTTGTTATAGGCTGCGCGCAAATCCTCGGTCAGATCTTCGGCAAAATTGGTGCGATCTTCGATGATCAGATGTTCGATGTTTTGATAGGTCTGATTGCAAACCGACAGTATGGCCTCTGCGAGCATTTGGGTGTTCGGGCCGTGTGTTCTGGTCACGATCGAAACGAGCGGTCCGTCAAGTGGCTCCTCGCTTTGCAAGGGTGTATCAAAACCCTGCTTGCTGACCTCATAGTCAAAGCCGTTGAATGGAAAATGAACCTGGACTTCGGGTTGCTTCGTCTTCTGGAAGTGCTGCCGATTGTTCTTCACAATCTCTTTGGCCTTGACCAACCCGCTTCGGCGGTTTCTGTCAATTTCATTCACGATGAGGCTTTCCAGCATCTGCACGCCTTCGCGGGCCAATGCCTCTGTGCCATAGCGATGCCTGAGCAGGATATTCGACGATATCGAACCCGCGAACTGATCCGGACGCAGTTTTGTATCCTTGAAATCAACATGATGGGTCACGGTGACGTGCGGCAGATACCTGATCCTGAAGCCCGCTCCGCGAAACCGGAATGACAGTTCGACGTCCTCGCCATACATGAAGATACGCTCTTCATAGCCGCCAACCTTGTCATAGGCGCTGCGTCTGATGAGGATGCATGCATGGCTGGACCAACTGGTTTCCAGGGATATCGGATCGTAGAATTTCGGATGCTCGTAGGGGCACTGTCTGAGTTCCCAACTGGCGACATCATCCCTGTCCGCCAAAGCCACCTTGACGGCTTTGACCAGCAAGTCCTTGTGAAACTGAAGATCGACATTGGACACGAAAACAAGGTCGTCTTCGGAGGCTTTGAACGACACGTCGTGGCCTGCACCAAAGCCCAGGTTGTCCTGCTTTCGAAGGATGACAGACGCAAAGTCTGCCTTGTGGCTGTCCATGAACGTCGTGATTTTCTCAACGGTTTCGTCTGTTGATCCGTTGTCCACGAAGGAAATGTTCAGCTTCGCGCTGGGGTAATTCTGCGCAAGGAGTGACGTGAACAGGTCATCCAGCCATCTTGCGCTGTTGTAGGTCACAAAGGAAACGGTGACCTTTGGCAACGTGGTGAGATCCGTGTCAGACAAGGCGCGATTGATTGCGGCATGCCATGTGCTGTCCACAGCCTCACGGCGCTTGCGCTGTATCTCTCCGTTGAAAGGTGGCAACGCCTGCTGCGAATTACGCAACTCCTGCGATGCGCTTGCTTCCAGCAGTTTTTGAGACAGCCAGCGGTAGTCACGTTTCGTGGCAGACTCCGCAAATTTGGCACGTCTGCGCTCGGGGAATAATGGGACGTTGACCATCAGGCGAGCCAACGAGAACTTGAGCATGTTCTTGAAGGGTTTCCTGAGAAATCTTGCCGACAAATCAATTGGATTCAGGTGGACCGGCTCTGCCGGTCCGGCCTTTTTCCCTGTCCGGTCGGTGGGGGCGCTGGTGGGACCCTCTAAATCGTCATCAACAATCATTCAATCTGTCCTAACCATCAATAAAAAGTATCGCTACTAAAAATGCCCAAAGCTTGCAACCTGAGGAAAGTCTGATCAACGGCCTCGGCTGCGCCGATATTGCCGCTTGAGGGCACTATGGGGCCAGACAAGCACCGTTTCCAGTGATTTTGGCGCTGTTTGAGCCGCCTGAGCGGCGTTGATGCCGATTTCCGACAAACTCGTCCTCATGCCAGTAGCCGTCGTCGGACGAGGAACAGGTTGCCGAGCGCGAACAGTGTGAACAGATGGGCCCGGTTCTTTGCCAAACCGCGATACCGCGTTTTCATGTGACCGAACTGCCGCTTGATGACCCGGAAGGGATGTTCGACCTTGGCGCGCACCATGGCGATGATCCGGTTGATCTCCTCGTCGATGGGGTCGAGCTTGCCGCCCTTGGGCGCCTTGCGCATCACACCCCAGACCTTGCCATCCTTGCTGAACGCAGCCTCGCGCTCGGCGCTGACATAGCCCTTGTCGGCCCAGACCGACTTCTCTTCGCCATGGAGCAGTTCATCCCAGACCCGGCTGTCATGCACCTTTGCGGTCGTGGCCTCTAGGCTGTGGACAGTGCCGCTGTCCACGTCGACACCGACATGGGCCTTCATGCCAAAATACCAGTCATTGCCCTTCTTTGTCGAAGACATCTCGGGGTCCCGCGCCCTGGCCTGGTTCTTGGTCGAAGACGGCGCATCGATAATCGTGGCATCCACCAGCGTGCCAGAGCGCAGCGTGATCCCCTTGTCTGCCAGATGCGCGTTCACTTCGGCGAAGATCACCTCGGTCAGCCCGTGACGCTCAAGAAGATGCCGGCAGTTGAGGATGGTGGTCTCGTCGGGGATGCGGTCATAGCCCAGTTCGATCCCAGCGAAGCGGCGCATCGCTTCACTGTCATACAGCGTCTCTTCGGCCATCGGGTCGCTCAGGGCGTACCAATTCTGTAGGAAGTAAATGCGCAGCATCGTCTCCAGCGGCATCGGAGGCCGCCCGCCCTTCGGCCCAACCTTCGGGTAATGTGGCGCGATCAGCGCAAGCAGCCGCCCCCACGGAACCACCGCATCCATCTCTGCCAGAAACTGCTCGCGCCGTGTGATCTTCTTCTTCATCGCGTCGCAAAGGCCGGGAATGGCGGGCTGTTTGGGCATGAACACGGTCTCCTTCGATCGATGCCCGCAGCCTACCACATCACACTGAAACCGGCAGGTTTTTCAGACTTTCCCTGACTTGCCGGTCAAACCGTTGTATCGTTAAGCAAAAAATTGGTTGAATTGCTGGGTGTCCAAATCCTGTTCACTGACTTTGCGTCCATACGGCAATCCGACCATGGCTTGCCGCAAGGTGGTGCCTTTGACATTTCCTTGACGCAACGATACACGCTCACCTCGTGGGCTCGAGAGGCGCGCAGTGGTAGGCAAATATCATTTCAATTCGCAAGGTCTGTGCGGTATTCGAAGGATCTGCCAATTTGTTTAGATTGTGAGATCATGCCAAACAGCTTTCAGCCAGCCAATGAGTCCGGGTCGACCATCCTTTCCTTCACCGGGGAACGCTACACTCCTGAAACGCAAGGCAATATCTACCTCGAGCATATGCATCGCTACCTGATGGTCAGTGATCTTGTGATGGGCAAGGATGTACTGGACATAGCCAGTGGCGAAGGTTTCGGCAGCTATGCCATGTCCCAGCGCGCAAGAAGTGTCGTTGGCGTGGATATCGACGCGTCTTCTGTCGAACATGCCTTGAGGCGCTACAAAAGGCCGAATGTCGATTTCCGCTCTGGCAGTTGCAGCGACATTCCCCTTGAAGATGACAGCGTCGATGTCGTTGTGAGCTTCGAGACGATAGAGCACCACGACGAACACGACCGGATGATGCAGGAAGTGCGCCGCGTGCTGCGTCCCGGCGGTGTTTTCATCATCTCCAGCCCCGAAAAGCATGAATATACGGATGTGCCGGGTACGCGGAACCCGTACCACGTCAAGGAACTCTACCGCGATGAATTTCAATCGCTCATGCGCGCCAATTTTCGGAACGTGGCGCTTTACGGTCAACGTGTCGTCTTTGGGTCTGCCATTTTTCTCGAGGGTGCGCCGAGCCATGTGAAGACCACGGATTCCCACACACTGGAGGACTCCGACGGTCTTGCGCGGCCGATATACCTGATCGCCATCGCAAGCGATGCAGAGCTTCCCAAGCTTCCCGCAAGCAGTCTTTTCGAGGAAGATGTTCTCAATAGCGAAGTTGTCGGTGTCAAACTTCAGCATCTCAAAGCGGAGCGAGAAGAGGCCCAGCAGTCGACTGCACATCTTCAGGCGCTGGCCGATGCACGTCAGAGCGTCATCGAGGCGTTGGAGGCCCGGCGCCAGCGATCCTTGCGGAAACGTATCAAGAAGGGTCTGCGCAGCGCGAAGAAAGACATTTCAAGCTTTTTCAACCGGTCCGGAGACCAGCAAGCCCTGCCTTCTTCGGAAGAGCCCATGGCAAGCGGCGCCGCGGATGTCGTCGAGAAAAAGCCCGAGATCGAATTGCTGTTCCCCATCGGTCATTTCTATTCGCCGATTGCGGACCCGGAAGACATACAGAGCCGACGCGACGTGATTTTTCGGCCCCGCAGCGGCACTCCGGGTGTCGACTACAGGATCGACGATCAACTGGCGCTGATCAAGACCCTCGCGCCGCATGTCGCGCAGATCGACTATCCGACGGAAAAGCCGTCGGATCCGACAACATATTTCTACGGTAACGATCAGTATCCGGTTCTTGATGCGGATTTCCTCTATGCGGCGCTCTGCCATTTCCGGCCCAAGAACATGATCGAAGTGGGGTCGGGTTTTTCATCGCTCATCACTGCGGATGTGAACCGTCGTGTTCTTGATGGCGCCATCAACTTTACATGCGTTGAACCTTATCCCCGCCAATTCCTTCTGGACGGGGTCGATGGCATCTCGCAACTGGTCGTGTCGAAGGTCGAAGATCTTGAACTGTCCTTCTTCGATCAATTGGGCGACGGAGACCTTCTGTTCATCGATTCATCGCATGTCTCAAAGGTCGGAAGCGATGTGAATTACCTGTTCTTCGAAGTGATTCCGAGGTTGCGACCGGGGGTCATGGTGCATATCCACGACATCTTTCTGCCCGACGAATATCCCGAGCAATGGGCGCTGCACCAGAACCGCAACTGGAACGAGCAGTATGTCTTGCAAGCCTTCATGCAATACAATTCGGAATGGAACGTGCTCTGGGCGGCGCATTTGATGGGAACGCGACACACAAAAGAGGTGCGGCAGGTGTTCAGCCGTTATCCTGATCTTGGTGGCGGGGGCAGTTTCTGGATCCAGCGCCGTTGACGTGACCCTCAGGTCAAGGGCGTCAGCGGCACCAGGTATTGCTGATAGACCGTTGTTCTCGCGCCATACATTTCCTTTTGGCGTGACAGGCCGACGTTCAATTCACGGCCCTGATCGACTGTCGAAATCCCGAAGTCGAACCAATCGCGGTCCTTGAAGGTCTCGGTGATCAAGTGGGAGACGATCGCGTCTATTGCCCCGATGTCGCGCCCCTCCTGCGTGGAAGAGATATATTGCGCGTGAACCGTCGGCCCGCAATCGAACATCAGAATGCCAGCGCAGATATCGCCCTTCAGTCTTGCCTCGAACAATCGGATTTCCTGGGGGAAACGTCCTGCCAGCAATTCAAGCTCTGCCTGGCTATGTGTCGGGCTGGCGCCGTGTCGGCTTGCAAGGTTCTGTGCCAACATGCTCGAGAAATCGGAAAAGCTCTGGCTCTCGATGACTTCGATACCGGCTTTTGCCGCAGCTTTCACACCCGCTCTTTTTGATTTGGCGAAGCCCAGCGAATTCCTCAGGGGCACGGTGCCGGACAGGTCGCTCCGGCAAATCTGCGCACCGCACAGGAACAGGGCCTGCAGATCCTCTTCTGCGGGGATCCTGTGATAGAAATGCGGCACCGGTTTGTAGAGCATCGCTGTGAAACCGTCTGCCCGGCAATGATCCAGTATGATCGGGAACGCCTCGAGGGCGAGCGCGGCTGTCATCTTGTTTCCGGTTACAAGCCCGCCATATGTCAGCCCGCCATGAGAGGCTATCATCCCTTGGGCGCCGCGACTGGCGGGTAGCAGGGCAACCAATCGTTCATCTTCGAAGACCATCAAGGAATGATCGGTAATTCTGTCGGCGTGATAGTCCATGTAATCGCGACGAAAAAGAAACGTCCCGTTCTTCGATGCATCGACGAAGCTGTCCCAGGCTTCCTTGTCGCCCGCGTTGTACTGCCTGACCGAGATCATGGGGCAAGTCCGTTCGACCAACGCGCGACGCCCACGCCGGTGCGTCCCATTCCATTGCCGTTGTAGAACAGCAAGCTTTCGCCTGCCTCGGTGTCCAACCGCGCCGGGTAACACGTCATTTCGCCATCCCATGCGTTTGTCGGCCCGCGCGGCAATTCGACGACGGGATCACTTTCAAACCGTACCCCGTCTTCGGAGATCAGCCGCCGTGTGGCATATTGCTTTGATAGTGTGTCAGAGGTCACCCGAAGTTCGTAGCCGCCCGAAGGCCGGCGATTGGCGCGCGGACGTCCGACGCGATATTCATCGCCGGATACTTCAAAAATCTGGACCGCAGTCCGGCTGTCCCAGAAAATGCCGTCTTCACTGGTTTGCACCCAGCAATTGTATTGCGGATAGGTGAGCTGGTCTATCGTCTGCCAGCGCTGCCCGCAGGATACCCATGCACGAAAGCCGCTTTCGGTCTGTTCGATACTGTGAAGGGCATTGATGAACAGGGCATGGGGGGCGCGATCAAGAACGGGTGTTTCCTGCACGCGTTGGAAATGCATTCCCTCGTCGCGGCTTTCCGCGCAGCCTGTAAAGGCAAGGAACTTTACCTTCTCCACCAGCTGGAAACCAACGTAGTAGAGCCTCAGGGTGCCGTCTGGCAGCCTGATGACGTCGCCAAGGATGACCCCGTTGTCGTCGAACATTCCCGGTCGGCCGATATCCAGGGCAGGGGTGTCGCAGGTGGCAAGAACCCGCGTGGGATCTGTCGCCGACACATCCACCCATCCGATCCGCGAGACACCTGCATCGTCACGGATTCCGCCAAACAGCCGAATTCTGTCAGAGTCCATCTGAAGGGGCACGGGCGTCATGAACCCGTGACGCGCCCAGGGCACAGTTCCGTCCGGGCAATAGACAAGCCCAAGCTTTTCCCAGGCCATCAGGGCTTCACTTTGAAATATCTGTAGGCGGTCACCTTCGAGGCGACGGCGGGATTGCCTGTCATGATCTGACCCGGTTCTTGCACCGACTTGTTCAGGACGCTCGCCAGTCCGATGAATAAATCCGCGGCGATGCTGACATGGTCGGCCAGGGTGCAGTTCACCCCCAGGAAGGACCTGCGCCCAATTGTGCAATAGCCCGAGATGACCACGTGCGATGACAGAAAACAGAAGTCCTCGATCCGGCTTTGATGGCCGATGTGGTTCCCGCTCCACAGAACAACGCCGTCCCCGATTGTCACACCGTGCTGGATCACGTTGTTTTCGAAGATGAAGACGTTTTCACCCAAGGTCGCGGTGCGCCAGACGAAGGCATTGAACCGCGCCGGGTTTGCCGGAGGCTCCAACTCCTGAGTAGGATGGAGCATCATGAGCAAGACAACGAACAAGTTTTCCCCCGAAGTGCGTGAACGCGCGGTGCGACTGGTCTTCGACAATGAGGGGCAGCACGGATCGCGTTGGCAGGCGATTATGTCGATTGCGGCGAAGATCGGCTGCGCACCCCAGACCCTGAACGACTGGGTCAAGAAGGCCGAGGTCAATGGCGGCAAGCGTCCGGGCGTCTCCAGCGAGATGGCCGATCGCATGAAGGCGTTGGAACGCGAGAACCGTGAGCTGCGCCAGGCGAATGAGATACTTCGTAAGGCGTCGGCTTATTTTGCGCTGGCGGAGCTCGACCGCCGGTCGAAGTGATGGTGGGTTTCATCGACGCGCATCGTGATGCGCACGGGGTCGAGCCGATCTGCAACGTGCTGCTGATCGCCCCGTCCACCTATTATGATCATCTGGCCAAGAGGGCCGATCCAACCCGGCGGTCGGATCGCGCGCGCCGGGACGAGACGATGCGACCAGAGATCCGGCGTGTCTTCGAGGAGAACTGGAGCGTCTACGGCGTGCGCAAGGTCTGGCACCAGCTGCGCCGCGAGGGCTTTACTGTCGCTCGCTGCACGGTCGCGAGGTTGATGAAGGATATGGATATTCAGGGCATTATCCGAGGCAAGCCTCACAGAACGACGATCCCCGACAAAAAGCAGCCCTGTCCGCTGGACAAAGTGAACCGCCAGTTCCGGGTGCCCGCGCCGAACATGCTGTGGGTCAGTGATTTCACCTACGTCGCAACCTGGAAGGGGTTCGCATATGTGGCTTTCGTGATCGATGCTTATGCTCGGAGGATCGTTGGCTGGCGCGTCAGCACCTCCCCTCACGCCGGTTTCGTCCTTGATGCATTAGAACAGGCGGTCCACGAACGTCGCCCGGTCAAAGGCATGGGGCTGGTGCATCACAGCGACCGAGGCAGCCAATACCTGTCCATCAAATACACCGAAAGGCTGGCAGAGGCGGGTATCGAACCTTCTGTGGGCAGCGTCGGCGACAGCTATGACAACGCCCTCGCCGAAACGATCAACGGCCTGTTCAAAGCTGAGGTCATCCACCGTCGCGGCCCGTGGCGCAGCTTCGAGGCCGTCGAATACGCAACACTCGAATGGGTCGACTGGTTCAACAACCGCCGCCTGCTCGAGCCTATCGGGAACATCCCGCCCGCAGAAGCCGAAGCAAACTTCTACGCAGCTCTGGAAACTGAACCCGTGGCCGCGTAACTAACGTCAATCAGCCTCCGGCAAACCCGGCGCGGTTCACATGGGAACTGACGTAATTGGCAAAGCGATAGCCTTTGCCGCGCATCATTCCGATCAGACGCTCTCTGACCTGATTGAGCTTGGTCGATGTCACGGCCACATGGACCTCTACGCTGTCCTTCGGAAAAACAGAGTCCACCGTTTCAAGCGGAACGACGGGGAGGCCGAACTTGCTGGTCTCTTCGATATACGCCTGCTCGACGGCAAATCCGACGACCGTGTAATCGCTGTCGCAGGTGAAATACTCGTAGGCTATGTCAGCGAACTCGCCGGCTCCGACGATCAACAGGTTCTTTTGCATCATGCCTCCCTTCAAAGGTCAGATCAGCGCGCGGATTGCATGCTTTCCAGGTGGTCGGACTGCTCTGCGCGACTGTTTCGCCGCCGCTTCAAGGCCGGCAAGAACGGTTCACAACCTCGACAACCTGCGCAACTGCATCATCACCCAGATGCGGGCCTATGGGCAAGCTCAGGACCTCGCTGGACAACTGCCGTGCGACAGGCAATCCCTCTGGCGGGATGCCCAGATCACGATAGGCTTGCTGCATGTGCAGCGCGACCGGATAATGGATCAGTGAGCCGATCCCCGCCTGCGTCAGGGACTGATGAAGCGCGTCGCGCTGCCCATGGCGGACGACGAACAGATGCCAGACAGGCTCTGCCCATTCCGGCACATGCGGCAGGGTCAGGTCCGCACCCCGCAGACCATCCAGGTAGATGCTGGCGACCCTCTGGCGTCTGCCATTCCACTCATCAAGATGCCGCAATTTCACACGCAGAATTGCCGCTTGAACGGGATCAAGTCGGCTGTTTCCGCCTTGCACCTCGTGGACATATTTCTCCCGAGAGCCGTAGTTGCGCAGCAAACGCACGTGCTCTGCCAGATCCGCATCGGACGTGGTCAGGCAACCGCCGTCGCCGAGCGCGCCCAGGTTCTTGCCCGGATAAAAGGACCAGCAGGCAAAATCGCTGCCGGCACCGATACGGCGCCCTTTGTAGCGAGCGCCATGGGCCTGTGCCGCATCCTCGACAACCCGCAGGTGGTGTTTGGCGGCGAAATCCAGAATGGTGTCCATATCCGCAGGCTGTCCATACAAATGGACAGGTATGATCGCGCGGGTCCTGGGCGTCAGCGCCGCTTCCAGACGCGTCACGTCAATATTGCAGGTATGGAGATCCGGTTCGACCGGCACGGGTTTCGCCCCGACCGCCGAAATTGCCAGCCAGGTTGCAATATATGTATTCGAGGGCACCAGCACCTCGTGTCCGCTTCCGATGTCGAGTGCCCTCAAGGCCAACACCAGTGCATCGTAGCCATTGCCGACGCCCACCGCGTAATCGGCTTCGCAATAACGGGCAAACTCGTGCTCGAATCTCTCAACTTCCGGGCCGAGGATGTAATATCCACTGTCAAGAACCCGCGCCACGGCTGCATCAATCTCGGACTTCAGCTCGCGATAGGTGGCATGCACATCAAGAAACGGAACCTGCAGGGTCATGAGCTGCCAACTGCCCCGCGGAACGTGTCGTAGTCACGGTAATAGTCGTCCTAGTCATAGGGGCGGGAGGCGAGGACAAGGCAAACTGCCCCGGAGGAAAAGTTCTCGATCTCGCGCCAGATCATCGAGCAGACATACAGGCCGTGATAGGATCGGTTCAGTTGCACTTTTTTCCGCTCGTGCCCATCATCAAGCACCACGTCGAAACTGCCTGATATGGCGATAATCAATTGCTGCAACTGTTTATGGGCATGGCCGCCGCGCTCGGCGCCGCCAGGCACATCATAGAGGTAGTAGACCCGCTGGATCGGAAAGGGGATGTGATTTCCCCCCTCAATGAAGGTCAGGTTGCCCCGTGGATCCGTGATCTTGGGAAGATTGACAATATTGCACTTTTGGATCGACAACTTCTCTTTCCCGCGGGCAAATTCGGCTCGAAACAGCCGCCGGGCACGTTAACGCAGTTGCCTTGCCATTGGCAATCCGATTGCTGCCTGGCGGGCGCGGACAGGGCCCGCCGACCGCGTTTCAGTTCTGCGACAGCCCCAGCTGTTTGGCCAGTCGCTTGGCCAGTCTTATGGCCCTCCGCCGCAGCCGCGAATATTGAGGTTCCTTCCGCGGTGCGCTTCCAGCGGAAGTGCGGTTCGCAAACCCGCCAGACAGCATCGCCTCGTTATCGGAAGTGGGGGGATTGTGGTTGGGCGCAGGTTCGGTGCCGGGGCGGCTCAACATGGCGATCCTTGCATCGCGCTGCTGCAATGCATCCGACGCAAGCGCGACATGCGCGTTCCTGCTTTGCAGAACAAGCGCCATTTGCACGATCGCACCGGCCAGCATCCTGTCTTGCGCGCAAGTTGCCATGAACTGCCGCAACTCTTCGTTCAAGCCACCTGGACGGACTCCGATCGAAAAACCATGCTCGAAATCCAGTACGCAGTTGACGGCGCCTTGTTCTGCACAAGCGCGGTCTTCCGTCCCCCTGATGATCACGATCGCGCTGTCTGCAAGTGTCTCTGCCCATTCCGGCGTCAGGGCCATGGGGGCATCCATCAACAGCACGCCAACGCTGCCCGGCACGCATTCCTTCGGAGTGCGTGACACCGGAAGGCGGCCACCAAGGGCAACGAGGCAGCGCGCGGCACGGGCATCAGTCGCCGCACAGATTGGGTGGTTGGCAAGGTCAAGCAAGGCGGCGACCATGGGGCTGCACCCCGTCCAATCCTTCGGGATACCATGAACAGAGGTCATGGCCATGCGAATGAGAAAACGCTTGTCTGTATCCATCACGGTCGCAACCTGCCCGTTTCCTTTTGTTTCGCCAATGGTCTGTTTATGCGTGGTGGCCAGTCATGGTCTTGCAGCCCCTCAAGCCCTCTGCGCAATTGCACCTGCCTTGAGATGATCGACAAGTGCGAACTCTGCTTGAGACAGGGTGTCTCGCAGGGTCTCCATGATCGGATCACCGAAGGCAAGACCAAAGCCCTTCGCATCTGTCAAACGCTGGCGCAGCACGGCAATCCAGACCGTAAGGGCCTGAGTTCGCTCTTGAAAGCTGGTTCGGCCTGCGCGTGACAGTCCTTCACCCAGACGATATTGCACCAAGGGTTCGTCGCAATATGCAATTCGCCCGCAGAGGGCTGCCCTGAAGCCCAGCACCAAATCCTCGAATGCGTGTTTTTCGATGATGGGTCCGAAACTCCGCAAGACGTCCTTTTGATAGGCTGATCCAGCCCCGATGAACAACGCATTGGAGCGGGCGACGTCGGGCAAGGTCCAGTCTGTTGCAAAAGTCGTCGCGATGCCGGGATCGGGCAGCATCTTCCCGGCGCTGTTCATGAACTCTGTCCTTGAGTAGAGCAGCCATGCACCGGTTTCGGCCTGAATCCGCGCAAGATGCGCGACCCTGTCATTGCGCGAGATGTCATCACCGGCACCACACACGACAAAGTCATGGCTGGCCAAGGCAAAGACCTTGTTGAAATGGGCCATCAGCCCAAGGTTGCGCCGGTTGACATTCAAGCGTACGCGAAATGGCCCGTCATATTGTGCAACAAGGCTCTGCAGGATTTCCGTTGTGCCATCGGTCGACGCATCGTCAGAGAGCAGGATTTCAAGCGGCCCATCGTAGGTCTGCGAAAACGCGCTTTGCACCGCATCGGTGATGAACCGGGCCTGATTGTAGATCATGATCATCAATGTCACAGGGGGCTGCATCATCGCTTCAGGCATTCGCTTTTTCTTCTGCAGTCCGTGTGTGCATGACGATCCGGCAAGCTGGATGACGCGATGCATAAACATTCCGGCCATTCTTGGCTAGAGCCAGCAGAGAAGCCGGTCACGCGGAACGAAAATATCCATCATCCGGATGACGTTCTGGCAGGAATTCTTGGGATTAAGTGGTGGGCGACCCTGGAATCGAACCAGGCGTGCGTCTCCGCGAGGGAGTTACAGTCCCCTGCCACACCTTGCGGCCTGTCGCCCACTGCTCCGGTTGCCCGGCGCGTGAGGGGCTGATTAATGCCCCGCTTGGGGGACGTCAACAGGAAAAACCGTCCAGTCGACCGGTGTGAAAAACCTTGCAGATGCGCGACCCGCGGCGCATGAACGGGCGCAATGTGACAGACGCGAACCGGACGGGGGCGAAACCGATGAAGAAACCCAAATGGGTCGTCGAAAAGGAACAGGCCCGCAAGGCCGATGCCAATGAAACGCTTTGGCTTTTCGGTCTGCATGCGGTGCGCGATGCGCTGATGAACCCGGCGCGGACCAAGTTGCGGCTGGTGGTCACGCTGAACGCGCGCGACAAGCTGGCCGAGGCGATCGCCGCCAGCGGAATCGAGGCCGAAGTTGTCGATCCGCGCAAGTTCTCGGTGCCCATCGATCCGCAGTCGGTGCATCAGGGGGCAGCCCTCGAGGTGCGGCCGCTGGACTGGGGGCGTGTGGCCGACATCTGCGCGGGTGTGCCGGGGCGAGTGCCGCGCGTGATCCTGCTGGACCGGGTGACCGATCCTCATAACGTGGGCGCGATCCTGCGCTCGGCCGAGGTGTTCGGCGCCTGTGCCGTGATCGGGCCGCGGCATCATTCCGCGCCCGAAACCGGCGCACTGGCCAAGACAGCCAGCGGCGCGCTGGAGCGGCAACCCTATCTGCGGGTCAAGAACCTGGCCGACACGATGGAGGAGCTGCGCGCGATGGGCTATATCCTGCTGGGGCTGGACGGTGAGGCCCCGCAGACCATCGAGCAGGCGCTGGAGGGGCGGCGCGACCGTCCCGTCGCGCTGGTTCTGGGGGCCGAGGGGCCGGGATTGCGCGAACGCACCCGCGAAACCTGTGATCACCTGGTCAAGATTGCGTTTGCCGGGGAATTCGGATCGCTCAACGTCTCAAATGCGGCGGCGGTCGCCCTATATGCTTCCATGGAGCATTGAAGAACCGGAATCGAAGGACGGGCGCATGACCTATGGGACGAAAGTGGCGACCTGCTGCTATTGCGGCATGCGCGCGGCGCTGGTGCTGCGTGGCAAGGAGCGGCACGAGCTGTCCTGTGCGTCCTGCGGGGCGCCGCTGCACAACATGAAATCCCTGCGCGCCGATGCGGTGCAGGACCATCCCGTGGTCACCCCGCAGCCCGAACGGGGCGGGCCGCGCAACCGGCCGGTCACGCCGCAGATCGACTGGTCCCGCGCCACGCAGGGCAAGGGCAAGATCAAGGCAAAGCCGAAGAAGCGCAAAAGCGCTGCGCGCTGGCTGGCGGGCGAGATATTCGACCTGATCGAGGATGTGTTCGACTGATCCCGCCTGATCACCGGGCGGATCGCGCGCGGATCACAGGTATATTACCGCATCTTCATAATCCGTTCATGCTTCCTATCTGATAGTGGAAGGCGCGCTATCGGAACATACGCGCTTTCTTCACTGTCCCTCGTTCCGTGACTGGCGCCCAAGGTTTCCTTGGGCGCTTTTTTCTGCAAAGCGCCGCTGCGGGCCTTCTCGGGGCAGGGGCGTCGGGATATGCTGCCCGGATGAGCGAGATTTATTCCGATGCCTTTCTGAAGGATGTCCTGAAACGCACCCGCCGCGTGGCCGTGGTGGGCGTGTCGATGAACCCGGTGCGGCCCAGCTATTACGTGGCGCGCTACCTGTCGCTGAAGGGCTTTACCGTGATCCCCGTCAATCCCGGCCATGCCGGCGAGCGGCTGTTCGGCCAGACCGTGATGGGGCATCTTTCGGATATCGCGGGCGGCGTCGACATGATCGACATCTTCCGCCGGTCCGAGCACGTGACCCCCATCGTGGAGGAGGCGTTGCGGCTGTTTCCGAAGCTGCAGACCGTGTGGATGCAGATCGGGGTCGAGAATGTCGAGGCGGCAGAGATGGCGCGGGCGCGGGGTGTCGATGTGGTGATGAACCGCTGCCCCAAGATCGAATACCAGCGCCTGTTCGGCGAATTGCGGATGGGCGGCTTTGCGACGGGTGTGATCTCGTCGAAGCTGTGATCCCGGGGCCTGCGTGGCTTTCCGGATATTTATGGCAAGAAGAAACCGGGGGCGGGTCAGCCCTTGCGGGCGGCTTTCTCGGCAAGGCCGGAGGTGCCCTGGCGGCGCGCGAGTTCGGCCATCACGTCGGAGAGCGCCACATTGCGCGATTGCAGCATCACCAGCAGGTGAAACAGGACATCGGCGGCCTCGGATGTCAGGGCGGCTCGGTCGCCCTTGACGGCCTCGATGATCGCCTCGACCGCTTCTTCGCCGAATTTCTCGGCGCATTTCTCGGGGCCTTTGGAGAGCAGCTTTGCGGTCCAGCTGGTGTCGGGATCTGCCTCCGCGCGGGCGGCGATCATTGTGGTGAGCTCATCAAGGGTCATGTTTCAGCCTCAGCTATCAAGTCGCATCGGGATCCCGGCGGCGGCCATGTGGCGCTTGGCCTGGCCGATGGTGTAATCGCCGAAATGGAAGATCGAGGCCGCCAGCACGGCGGAGGCCCCGCCCAGCGTCACGCCTTCGACCAGGTGATCGAGGTTGCCGACCCCACCCGAGGCGATGACGGGAATATCCACCGCATCCGAAATGGCGCGGGTGAGCGGCAGGTTGAAGCCGGCGCGCGTGCCGTCGCGGTCCATCGAGGTCAGCAGGATCTCGCCCGCGCCCTTGGACGCGACCAGACGGGCGAAGTCCACGGCGTCGATGCCCGTGGGCTTGCGGCCCCCATGGGTGAAAATCTCCCATTTGCCGGGGGATACGGTCTTGGCATCGATGGCGACCACGATGCATTGGCTGCCGAACTGGTCAGCGGCTTCGGCCACCACATCGGGGTTGGCGACGGCGGCGGAGTTGAAGCTGACCTTGTCGGCGCCGGCCAGCAGCAGGGCGCGCACATCGGCGGGGGTGCGTACGCCGCCGCCCACGGTCAGCGGGATGTAGCATTGCTCGGCGGTGCGGCGGACCACGTCGAACATGGTGCCGCGATTTTCATGGGTGGCGTGGATATCCAGAAAACACAGCTCGTCCGCGCCGGCCGCGTCATAGGCGCGGGCCGCATCCACGGGGTCGCCCGCATCGCGCAGATCGACGAAGTTCACACCCTTGACCACGCGGCCATCGGCGACATCGAGGCAGGGGATGATACGGACCTTGAGCATGCGGGGCGGGCCTTTTCGACGGAAGCGCCCTTGCGTTTACTCTGCGCGGGCAGGCGATGCAACGGCGCGGCTATCGCCGGGTGCGGCGCAGGATCAGTTCCAGCGCGAGGCCGATGATCAACGGCGTGAGGAAGAGGGCGAGGCTTGCAAGGCCATGCGAGAGCAAAAGCACCACCAGCAGCGACGCGGGCAGGCCGAAGACCGCATAGGCCAGCTCATGCGCCCTTGTAGGGCAGTCGAGGTATCCGGCGACGGATGTGTAGGGCACATTCGCGCAGCCCGACATGGCAAGGTCGAAGCCGATGAGGAACAGCACCGGGCCAAGCCACAGGGCGATCACGGTCAGTGCGATGCGGCGCGCGCGAAAATAGCGCCAGACCAGAAAGGGAACCAGGAGGAATACCAATACCAGAAGAATGGTCACGCGCTGGCCTGTCCGTCAGGCCTTGAGCGCGGCCAGCGCCGCGCGCAGATCAAGCGCGCCATCATAGAGCGCGCGCCCCGAGATCGCGCCGTTCAGCTGCGCACCGCAATCGCGCAGGGCGATGAGGTCGGCCAGGGACGAGACGCCGCCAGAGGCGATGACCGGGATGCTGACCGCACGGGCGAGGGCGGCGGTGGCGTCGATATTGGGGCCCTGCATCGCGCCGTCGCGGTTGATGTCGGTATAGATGATGGCGGCGACGCCCGCGTCTTCAAAGCTGCGGGCGAGGTCAGTGACCATCACATCCGTCTCGGTCGCCCAGCCCTTGGTGGCCACGCGCCCGTCGCGCGCATCGATGCCCACGGCGACCTGACCGGGAAAGGCGCGGGCGGCCTCGCGCACGAGGGCGGGGTTTTCCACGGCCACGGTGCCCAGGATCACGCGGGCCAGCCCCTTCGACAGCCAGCGGTCGATGGTGGCCATGTCGCGGATGCCGCCGCCCAGTTGCGCGGGCACCTTCGTGCGTTCCAGGATCGCCTCGACGGGGGCGGCGTTCACCGGCTCGCCCGCGAAGGCGCCGTTCAGGTCGACAAGGTGCAGCCATTCGCAGCCCGCATCGACGAATTCCATCGCCTGTGCGGCCGGATCGTCGTTGAAGACCGTGGCCTGGTCCATCTCGCCCTTGTAGAGCCGCACGGCCTTGCCGTCTTTCAGATCGATGGCGGGATAAAGGATCATGGGTGCACCTGTCTTGTCATGTGTCGCGGGCGGGATTGGCGGCCTTTGACCATGGGCGGCGCGGAAATGCAACGCGCGACGGTGTCGCTTGATCGGTGGGGCGGTTCAGGTCACAGTCGTGGCCGGTATGGTAGGAGGTGGCGTGATGAAAAGGATGACGATGGCGGCCCTGATCCTGATGGCGACAGCGGGGGCTGGTCTGGCCGAGCCTTTGCTGGGCGCGTGGCGCACGGCCCCGCAGGATGACGGCACGATGGGCGTGGTTCAGGTGGCCCCTTGTGGTGTGGCGCTGTGCGGGACGTTGATCGCCTCGCTGGATCCGGCGGGCAAGGAGGTTCCCAATCCCGAAAACGGGATGACGATCCTGTCCGAGACCGTAGCCTTTGGTGGTGGTGAATATCGGGGCAAGATCTATGCACCCGATCGCGACCAGACCTATAACTCGCGCTTGCAGTTGAGCGGAGACACCCTGAAGGTCAGCGGCTGCGTCCTGGGGATCTGCCGCGACGGGGGCAGCTGGACCCGCGTGAAATGATCCCTTTGCGTCAACTGATCCAAGGTCAGGCTTGATCGGTAAAGGGCGGCACGGCAGGATCAGCGCAGGCATCAGGGAGGATGATGGCATGCGCAAGACGGCACTTTTCGCGGCGGCACTGGTTCTTGGGGCAGGGGGCGCGCTGGCAGAGCCGCTTCTGGGCACATGGCGCACGGCGCCCGATGACAATGGAAATACCGGCCTGATCGAGGTCGCGCCCTGCGGGCAGCAGATCTGCGGGACGCTGGTGAAAAGCTTCGACAGCGCCGGCAAGGAGATGGCCAGCCCCAACACCGGCCGACAGATCATTTCCGAGACGGTGAGCGCGGGCGGCGGGTCCTACAAGGGCAAGGTCTGGTCGCCGGACCGCGACAAGACCTACAACTCGCGGCTGGAACTGTCGGGCGATACGCTGAAGGTCAGCGGTTGCGTCTTTGGCATCTGCCGCGATGGCGGCAGCTGGTCGCGGGTGAAGTAGGACGACCGGATGGCGGCCCGGATCAGGGCCGCCATGCCAGGAAATTGCCGATCATCCGCAGGCCGACCCGCTGGCTTTTCTCGGGGTGGAACTGCATCCCGAGGATATTGTCACGCCCCACGATGGCGGTGATCGGCCCGGCATAATCCACATGCGCCAGCAGATGCGCGGGGTTAGCCACATGCATGTGGTAGCTGTGCACGAAATAGGCGTGATCGCCCGTCTTGATCCCGTCAAAGACCGGGTGGGGGTGGTCGATCACCAGATCGTTCCAGCCCATATGCGGCACTTTCAGCGCGGGATCGGCGGGGGTGATGCGTTCGACCTGGCCGGGTATCCAGTCAAAGCCGGGGGTGGGCGTGTATTCCAGCCCGCGCGTCGCCAGCATCTGCATCCCGATGCAGATCCCCAGGAAGGGGCGGGCCTGGGTGATCACGGCCTCTTCCATCGCCTCGAACAGGCCGCGATGATCGAACAGGGCCTGACGGCAGGCGGGATAGGCCCCGTCGCCGGGCAGCACGATCCGGTCGGCGCGGCGCACGATGTCGGGGTCCGAGGTCACGGTGACCTGGCCCGCGCCCACCTCATCGGCCATGCGCTGAAAGGCCTTTTCGGCGGAATGCAGGTTTCCGCTTTCGTAATCGATGATGACAGTGCTCATGCCGGCCTACAGCGTCCCCTTGGTCGAGGGGATGGCATCGGCGCGGCGCGGATCAGGTTCGACCGCCTCGCGCAGGGCGCGGGCCACGGCCTTGAACGCCGCCTCGGCGATGTGGTGGCTGTTGAAGCCGTGCAGGCGATCCACATGCAGGGTGATGCCGCCATGGGTGGCGAAGGCCTGGAAAAACTCGCGCACCAGTTCGGTATCAAATGTGCCGATCTTGGCGGTCGGCAGTTCCACGTTCCACACAAGGAAAGGCCGCCCCGACAGATCGAGGGCCGCGCGCAGCTGCGCGTCATCCATGGGCAGCAGGCAGCTGCCGTAGCGGCGGATGCCGCGCTTGTCACCCAGCGCCTGCGTCAGGGCCTGGCCCAGGGCGATGCCCACATCCTCGACCGTGTGGTGATCGTCGATATGCAGATCGCCCGTGGCGCGGATGGTCATGTCGATCAGCGCGTGGCGCGACAGCTGGTCCAGCATGTGGTCGAAGAACCCCACGCCGGTCTGGTTGTCATAGCGTCCGGTGCCGTCCAGATCGATCTGGACGGTGATATCGGTCTCGGCCGTCTTGCGCGTGATTGTGGCGGTCCGCATGGGTCTGGCTCCTGCTGTCGTCGGGCCGCTTATAGGCGCATGGGGCGCGCGGGGGAAGAGGCGAGGGCACGATGACCATTGCCCCTGTTGCGCGCCTGTGCCAGCTTCGGGCGACACGATCAGAGCGAGGCATCCCATGAGCACCTGCGTCTTCATCCAGTTGCGCTGCAAACCCGGCAAGACCTACCAGGTCGCCGAGGACATCGCCCTGCGCGAGATTCATTCCGAGCTGCATTCGACCAGCGGCGAATATGATCTGCTGATGAAGCTTTACATCCCCGAGGGGCAGGATGTGGGCAAATACATCAACGACCACCTGCTGGATATTCCGGGGATCGAGCGGTCGCTGACCACGCTGACCTTCAAGGCGTTCTGAGGGCAGGTGATCCGCCTGATCCCGGTGGTTTTGCGGCCTGCGCAGAAACCTTTTTCGCCGGGGTTGGGTGATCTTAACCGAATCTAAGAACCTGTGGTGACTGATTGCGGGTGCAAAAACCCAGCGAGGTGTCACCTTGACCCGCCATCAACCCGCTTCTGAGTTGACGAGCGATGCCGACGGCGTCCTGTTGGCCATGATCGACCGGACCCAGGCGGTGATCCATTTCACGCCTGAGGGGGTGATCCTCAAGGCCAACGCCAATTTCCTGAACGCGCTGGGTTACAGTGAGGCGGATGTGATCGGCCAGCATCACAGGATTTTCGTTGATCCCACCTATGGGCGAAGCCCGGCCTACAGGCGCTTCTGGGAACGGCTGGCTCTGGGCGAAAGCTTTACCGACCAATTGCCCCGGATCACGCGCCAAGGCAACATGATCTGGATCCAGGCGACCTATGGGCCATGTTTCGATGCGAAGGGCCAGGTGGTGCGCGTGGTCAAGATCGCAACGGATGTTACCGAACGCCGACATGCGATTGCCGATCTGGCCCGTGGTCTTGAAAAGCTGAGCGAGGGGGATTTGACCCACAGGATCACCATCAGCCGGCAGCCTGACCTTGCGATGCTCGGCGAGGTCTTCAACCGCACGATGGAGGACTGGAACAGGTTGGTCGGGCGTGTCGACGCGGTGGCGCGCCATGTGCAGGACGGCAGTGCGCGGCTGGGCAAGGCGTCGGACAATCTATCGGCGCGGACCGTCATCCAGGCGACAGCCCTGCGGGATACGGGGACATCGGTGGATGGGATGAGCGCGATGCTGCGCACGGCCGTGGCGGATGCGCGCAGCACTGATGCGGTGGCCATGCGCACCGGCGAGATGATCAAGGTCAGCGGCAAGCTGCTGGAAAATGTGATGGCGGCGATGGTTCTGATCCAGACATCTTCCGAACGGATCGCGCATTTCCTTTCGGTGATCGACGGAATTTCGATGCAAACCAATTTGCTTGCGCTGAATGCCTCGATCGAGGCGGCGCGGGCCGGTCCTGCGGGGCGCGGCTTTGCCGTGGTTGCGGCCGAGGTGCGCCAACTGGCACAGCGCAGCGCCAACTCGTCGCAGGAGATCAGTGCCTTGATGGCCGAAGCCCGGCGGCATGTCGGCGATGGGGTGGAACTGGTGGAACGGGTGGGCCGGGAGGTTGGCGCGATCTTTGATGGCGTCGAGTCGCTGGCCGGCAATGTGGGCGCGATTGTGCAAGGGATGATGGCCCAGACCGAGACGCTGTCGCAGATCACCGAGGCCGTGCGGCAACTGGATCAGGTGACAGGGCAGAACGCCGAGATGGTGGTGCAGACCAATCGCGAGACGCAGGTCCTGTCGCGGGCAACATCGGAACTGGCGGCCGAGATTTCTGTTTTCAGGGTCAGCGCCGCCGTGGCGGCAGGTGGCCGGGCTGCCTCGGCCGTTGGTGTATCGGCGGCAGGGTGACGGTTGGCCATGGGGCCCGGGCGCCGTAACCCGCAGAACACAAAAAAGCCGGCCACGAGGACCGGCTTTTTTGTTTTTTGGAGCGGGCGAGGCGATTCGAACGCCCGACCCTAACCTTGGCAAGGTTATGCTCTACCCCTGAGCTACGCCCGCTTCCTTGGGTGAGGCGTGATCTATAAATTCTGCGCGGCGCCCGCAAGAGGAAAATTGCGGCTTTGCGCAAAAACTTTTCACTGCGCCCGGAAAGGCCAATAAAACAAGGGCAATCAGAACAAGGCGTGGGCGATGTTGGCCGCGCCGCCCACGAACAGGACCAGGAATGTCAGCACCGCACCGCCGCCGCGCAGGGGCGGTTTGTGCGGCAGCGCCGCCATTCCCAGCGCATGCATGATCCGCGCCAGCAGCAGGACAGCCCCCAGCACATGCAGGGCAAGGGCAGGGGCGCCCTGCATCTCGGCCAGCAACAGCAGAATCAGCGCCATCGGCACGTATTCCGCGAAATTGGCATGGACCCGCATCGCATTGGCTATGACCGGATCGCCCTTGTCGCCGGCATGCACCTTCTGGCGGATGCGCACGCGGATCACCCAGCCGCTGAGGATCACGTAGACCAGCGCCAGAAGGCCCGCGTAAAGCGCCGTGACCTGCGGGATCATGCTTCGAACTCGATCAGCAGGTCCTTGGCGTCGATCGAGGCGCCGGGCGTCACATGCACCGCCTTGACCGTGGCGTCATGGTCGGCATGGATGCCGGTTTCCATTTTCATCGCCTCGATGGTCAGCAGCAGATCGCCCGCCTTGACCTTCGCGCCGGGCGTGGCCGCGACGCTGGCCACGACACCGGGCATCGGCGCGCCGATATGGGCGGTATTGCCCGTCTCGGCCTTGGGGCGCGCGGCAGTCTGCGATTTCACAAGGCGGTTGGGCACGCGGATCACGCGGGGCTGACCGTTCAGTTCGAAGAAGACCTTGACCTCGCCATCGTCCGAGGTTTCGCCCACGGCCTGCAGGCGGATTTCCAGCGTCTTTCCCGGGTCGATTTCGGCGGTAATCTCCTCGCCCGGCTCCATCCCGTAGAGATAGGTGCGGGTGGGCAGGGTGCGCACGGGGCCATAGATGCGGTGGCGGCCCATGTAGTCCAGAAAGACCTTGGGATACATCAGGTATCCGTTCAGATCCTCGTCATCGACCTTCTTGCCCTCAAGCTGCGCTTCCAGATCGGCGCGGGCCGCTTCCAGATCGACAGGGGGCAGGTGCTTGCCGGGGCGTTCGGTATTGGGGGCCTCGCCCTTCAGCACCTTGGCGACTAGCGCCTCGGGAAAGCCGCCCGGTGGCTGGCCCAGATTGCCGCGCAGCATGTCGATCACCGAATCCGGGAAGGCCACATCGGTGGCGGGGTCTTCGACCTGCGCGCGGGTCAATCCCTGGCTGACCATCATCAGCGCCATGTCGCCCACCACCTTGGACGAGGGTGTGACCTTGACGATATCGCCGAACATCTTGTTCACATCGGCATAGGTGCGGGCGACCTCGGGCCATTTTTCCTCGAGCCCGAGGGATCTGGCCTGCGCCTTGAGGTTGGTGAACTGTCCGCCTGGCATCTCGTGCAGATAGACCTCGGAGGCGGGGGCCTGAAGCCCCAATTCAAAGGCCACGTACTGGCCGCGCACCTGTTCCCAGTAATCCGAGATTTCGCGCACGCGGTCGATGCTGATCCCGGTATCGCGCGGGGTGTGGCGCAGCCCCTCGACGACCGAGCCGAGGCATGCCTGCGATGTGCCGCCCGAGAACGCATCCATCGCCGCATCCACCGCATCGACGCCCGCATCGGCGGCCGCCAGGATCGAGGCACCCGCGATGCCGCTGGTGTCATGGGTGTGGAAATGCACCGGGATCGTCAGCTCGTCCTTGAGCGCCTTGACCAGCACGCGCGCGGCGGCGGGTTTCAGAAGGCCCGCCATATCCTTGAGGCCAAGGACATGCGCGCCTGCGGCCTCAAGTTCCTTGGCCATGGCGACATAGTATTTCAGGTCATACTTGGCGCGGTCCGGGTCAAGGATATCGCCGGTATAGCAGATCGCGGCCTCGCAGATCCGCTCGTTCTCAAGGACCGCATCCATGGCGACGCGCATGTTCTCGGTCCAGTTGAGGCTGTCGAAGACGCGGAAGACATCGACGCCGGTTTCGGCGGCCTGCCGCACGAATTCGCGCACCACGTTGTCGGGGTAGTTCGTGTATCCCACCCCGTTCGAGGCGCGCAGCAGCATCTGGGTCAGCAGGTTCGGCATGGCGCGGCGCAGGTCGCGCAGGCGCTGCCAGGGGCATTCCTGCAGGAAGCGGTAGGCCACGTCGAAGGTGGCACCGCCCCAGCATTCGACGCTGAACAACTCGGGCAGGTTCGCGGCATAGGCAGGGGCGACGCGGATCATGTCGATGGACCGCATCCGGGTGGCCAGCAAGGATTGATGCCCGTCGCGCATGGTCGTGTCGGTCAGCAAAAGGCGCTGCTGCGCCAGCATCCAGTCGGCCACGGCCTTGGGCCCTTCGCGTTCCAGAAGGGTCTTGGTGCCCTCGCGCAGCGCGCCGGGGGCGGATCTGGGCGGGCGGGGCTGGCGCGCCTCGGCGGGCGGTTTGGGCCGGCCCGCGGTTTCGGGATGCCCGTTCACGGTGATATCCGCGATATAGGTCAGGATCTTGGTGGCACGGTCGCGGCGCTTGTGGAACTGGAACAGCGCCGGTGTCTCGTCGATGAACTTGGTGTGGTATTCGTTGTTCAGGAAGGTCGGGTGCTTGAGCAGGTTCTCGACGAAGGCGATGTTGGTGCTGACGCCGCGAATGCGGAATTCGCGCAGCGCGCGGTCCATCCGGGCGATCGCGGCCTCGGGCGTCTGCGCCCAGGCGGTGACCTTTTCCAGCAGGCTGTCGTAAAAGCGCGTGATCACCGCGCCGGAATAGGCGGTGCCGCCATCCAGACGGATGCCCATGCCCGTGGCCCCGCGATAGGCGGTGATGCGGCCGTAATCGGGGATGAAGTTGTTCTGCGGGTCCTCGGTGGTGATCCGGGTCTGCAGGGCATGGCCGTTCAGATGGATGTCGGCCTGTGATGCCTTGCCCGTGGCCTCGGCCAGGGTCTTGCCCTCGGCGATCCTGATCTGGGCCTGCACGATGTCGATGCCGGTCACCGCCTCGGTCACGGTATGTTCGACCTGCACGCGGGGGTTCACCTCGATGAAGTAGAACTTGTCATCGGCCATATCCATCAGGAATTCGACGGTGCCGGCGCATTCGTAATTCACATGCGCGCAGATGCGGCGGCCCAGTTCGCACAGTTCCTCGCGCTGTTCTTGCGTGAGATAGGGGGCGGGGGCGCGTTCCACGACCTTCTGGTTGCGGCGCTGGACCGAGCAGTCGCGTTCCCACAGATGGTAAATCTCGCCGTGGCTGTCGCCCAGGATCTGCACCTCGACATGGCGCGCCTTGAGGATCATCTTTTCCAGGTAGCCTTCGCCATTGCCAAAGGCGGCCTCGGCCTCGCGGCGGCCCTCCATGACCTTTTCGGCCAGTTCCTTTTCGTCGTAGATCGGGCGCATCCCGCGCCCGCCGCCGCCCCAGCTGGCTTTGAGCATCAGCGGATAGCCGATCCCGGCGGCTTCGGCGCGGATCTTGTCCATGTCGCTGCCCAGCACCTCGGTGGCGGGGATGACGGGCACGCCTGCGGCAATCGCCACCTTGCGCGCGCTGGCCTTGTCACCCAGGGCGCGCATGGTTTCGGCCTTGGGGCCGATGAAGGTGATGCCATTGGCGGTGCAGGCATCCACGAAATCGGGGTTTTCCGACAGCAGGCCGTAGCCGGGATGGATCGCATCCGCGCCCGATTGCTTGGCCACGCGGATGATCTCGTCGATGCTGAGGTAGGCGGCAACTGGGCCAAGGCCCTCGCCGATGCGGTAGGCCTCGTCGGCCTTGAAACGATGCAGGCTGAGTTTGTCCTCTTCGGCGAAGACGGCCACGGTGCGTTTGCCCAGTTCGTTGGCGGCGCGCATGACGCGAATGGCGATTTCACCCCGGTTGGCGATGAGGATTTTCTTGAACTCGGCCATGGCCTGCTCCTTGCTGACGTGACGATCCGGTACCCCGGTCACCTTGAATGCGCATATGCGTAGCCGCATGCTGCGTTGCAGCGCAAGTGCGGGCATGGCGACATTGTAACAATCTGCAAGATTTCCGCCGCAGGTGACAGCGCGAAGGTCACCTATCGGAAACTAGGCGGGCATCAGCCGCCCCGGCAGGTCGCGCATCGCATGGGTGCCAAGCTGGCCCATGTTGGACGCGATATCCTTCTTCAGCATCTCGATCAGATGGGCGGGGCCTGCCTCGCCCAGGGCACCCAGCGCATAGTGCCAGGGGCGGCCCATCATCACGAAGTCGGCGCCAAGGGCGATCGCCCGCAGGATATCCAGACCACCCTCGATCCCGCTGTCGAAGATCAGCGGCAGTTTCGTCGCGGCCCGGATCCCCGGCAGCATCGAGATGGTCGAGGGCGCGCCGTCGAATTGCCGCCCGGCGTGGTTGCTGACCCAGATCGCATCCGCGCCCGCCTGTTCCAGCATCGGCACATCGCGCGCATCCAGCACGCCCTTGACGATCAGGGGACCGTCCCAGGCGTCGCGCAGCGCCTTGAGATAGTCCATGTCCGGCGAGGTGCGCAGCATGTAGCCCGCGTGTTCGGTCGAGCTGAGGCCCGTCAACTGCCCGGCATAGCCGTCGATCAGCCGCATCCGCGGCATCCCCAGCCGCGCCGTGCCAAGCGCCCAGGCCGGGCAGCGCGCGACCTGCGTCAGAAGGCGCGGGGTCAGGCGCGGCGGCGAGGTCAGGCCGGATCGGGTCTGGCGTTCGCGCCTGCTGGCCACGGGCACATCCACGGTCAGCACCAGCGCCGAAAAGCCCGCGTCGCGGGCGCGTTTCAGCATGTCGGCGCGAATGTCGGGATCACGCGGCGGGTAGATCTGGAACCAGCCGTTGCCGTCCAGATGGGGGCCCACCTCTTCGGGGGTGCGGCTGGCCACGGTGGACAGGCCATAGGGCAGGCCCGCCATGGTGGCGTTGCGCGCAAGGATCCGTTCCGCATCCGGCCAGAACAGGCCCGACATGCCCACGGGGCTGACGCCGAAGGGCAGGGCATGGGTCTTGCCGAACAGGGTGACCGACATGTCCGGCTGAAACTCGCCGTGCAGGATCGAGGGCATCAGCAGGACGCTGTCCAGATCCGCGCGGTTGCGGCGCAGCACGGATTCGCTGCCCGTGGCGCTGTCGAGATATTCGAAGACGAACCAAGGCATGCGGCGCCGGGCCTGTGCCTTGAGGTCGGAAAGGGCGGGGTAGCGTTGAAACAGATCCATGGCGCGCATTTGTCTTGGCGTCATGTGATTTGTCCATATCCCAGTTTCCGCAAACCCGGTTGTCGGGAAAATATCCGCAGAACAGAACAAGAACTTCACTTCCCCTTGGCGCTGTGGCGCGCTAGGATCGCGCGCATGAGCCATTTCGACGACATGCCCGCCACACCCGCTGTCCCCCTTTCGGCCCGCGCCATGGCTGCCCGGCCCGCTGCCCCCTACCTCGAGGGGCTGAATCCGGCGCAGCGCGCCGCGGTCGAGGCATTGGACGGCCCCGTTCTGATGCTGGCGGGGGCGGGCACCGGCAAGACCAAGGCGCTGACGGCGCGGATCGTGCATCTGATGGCGATGGGCAAGGCGCGGCCCGACCAGATCCTTGCCGTGACCTTCACCAACAAGGCCGCGCGCGAGATGAAGAACCGCGTGGGCACCATGCTGGGCCAGCAGGTCGAGGGGATGCCATGGCTGGGCACCTTCCATTCGGTCTGCGTCAAGCTGCTGCGCCGCCATGCCGAACTGGTCGGGCTCAAGTCGAATTTCACGATCCTTGACACCGATGACCAGATCCGCCTGCTGAAACAGTTGATCGCGGCGACGGGGATCGACGACAAGCGGTGGCCCGCGCGGATGCTGGCCGGGATCATCGACGGCTGGAAGAACCGCGCTTGGACACCCGAAAAGGTGCCTGCCGCCGATGCCGGGGCCTACAACAATCGCGGCATGGAGCTTTATGCCGCCTACCAGACGCGGCTGCGGGAACTGAACGCCGTCGATTTCGGTGATCTGTTGCTGCATATGGTCCATATCTTCCAGACCCATGACGATGTGCTGGAACAGTATCGGACGCGGTTCCGCTATATCCTGGTGGACGAATACCAAGATACGAACGTGGCCCAATACCTGTGGCTGCGGCTGCTGGCGGGGGGGCATCGCAACATCTGCTGTGTCGGTGACGATGATCAGTCAATTTACGGCTGGCGCGGGGCCGAAGTGGGCAACATCCTGCGGTTCGAGACCGATTTTCCGGGTGCCACAGTGGTGCGGCTGGAACAGAATTACCGCTCGACCCCGCATATCCTTGCCGCCGCCTCGGGCGTGATCGCGGGCAACCGGGGGCGGCTGGGCAAGACGCTCTGGACGCAAGAGCAGGAGGGCGAGAAGGTGCGCCTGATCGGCCACTGGGATGGCGAGGAAGAGGCCCGCTGGATCGGCGAGGAGATCGAGGCATTGCAACGCGGCACGCGCGGGATGCGCCAGTTCTCGCTGGACGAGATGGCGATCCTGGTGCGTGCCAGCCACCAGATGCGTGCCTTCGAGGACCGGTTCCTGACCATCGGTCTGCCCTATCGCGTGATCGGCGGGCCGCGTTTCTATGAACGGCTCGAGATCCGGGATGCCATGGCCTATTTCCGGGTAGTGACCAGCCCCGCCGACGACCTGGCCTTCGAGCGGATCGTGAACACGCCCAAGCGGGGCCTTGGCGACAAGGCGCAGCAGACGATCCAGCGCATCGCGCGCGACAATGGCGTGCCGCTGGTGCAGGGGGCGCAGATCGCCGTGGGCGAGAAGGCCATCACCGGCAAGGCCGCCGTGGCGCTGGGCCAGCTTGTCAGCGATATCGCGCGCTGGGGCCGGATGGCGGGCGATCCCGACATCAGCCATGTCGAACTGGCCGAGATGATCCTGGACGAAAGCGGCTATACCGCCATGTGGCAGGCCGACAAGACACCCGAGGGGCCGGGGCGGCTGGAGAACCTGAAGGAACTGGTCAAGGCGCTGGAGCAGTTCGAGAATCTGCAAGGTTTTCTGGAACATGTCAGCCTGATCATGGACAACGAATCCTCGGAAGAGGGGGCGAAGGTCAGCATCATGACGCTGCATGCCGCCAAGGGGCTGGAATTTCCGGCCGTTTTCCTGCCGGGCTGGGAGGATGGGCTGTTCCCGTCCCAACGCTCGATGGATGAAAGCGGGACCAAGGGGCTGGAGGAAGAGCGTCGGCTGGCTTACGTCGGCATCACCCGCGCCGAAGAGGTCTGCACGATCTCCTTCGCCGGCAACCGGCGGGTGTTCGGACAATGGCAATCGGCGCTGCCCTCGCGGTTCATCGATGAATTGCCGGAGGATCATGTCGAGGTGCTGACGCCGCCGGGGCTTTACGGCGGCGGCTTCGGCGCTGCGGGCATGGGTGGTTTCGGTGGCGGTTCGGCCTCATCCGGCATCGAGTCGCGGGTGGCCGAGGCCAATGTCTACAACTCGCCGGGCTGGAAGCGGCTGCAAAGCCGCAGCGCGCAGCGCCCGGTCAGCCAGCCGCGCGAGTCGCGCGATACGGTGATCGACCTGCAGGCCGTCAGCGCCCATGCGGTCGGCGAGCGGGTGTTCCACCAGAAATTCGGCTATGGCGTCATCGCGGCGATCGAAGGCGACAAGCTGGATATCGAGTTCGAAAAGGCGGGCGCCAAGAAGGTGGTCGCGCGCTTTGTCACTGCGGCGGATGACATCCCGTTCTGACGGGCCGTTCCGCCGGGCTTTTCATGGATCAGCGAGTTTGAACCCCGCGCGGCAGGCGTCGGGGTCACGGTGCTTTGCGCCGGTTCTGTCCTGATCTGAATCCCCCCACCCGAAAAGGAAAACGGCGGCACCCAGGGAGGAGGAGGGGGTGCCGCCGCTCTTGCAACGTGGCCCTCAGGGAGGAGGAGGAGAGCCAGCGTATTCGGCAAGGTGCGGCGGTATCCAGGGAGGAGGAGAAGATACCGCCGCTCTTGCATACGAAGGACCTCAGGGAGGAGGAGAGAGGCCTTCGCAATCTTGTCAAGGCGCGGCGACACCCAGGGAGGAGGAGAGGGTGTCGCCGCTCTTGGTAACGAAAGACCTCAGGGAGGAGGAGGAGGTCTTTCGTATTCTTTTAGGGCGCGGCGGCATCCAGGGAGGAGGAGAGGATGCCGCCGCCAGTTCACAGATGACCCAGGGAGGAGGAGAGGGTCATCTGATCCCGATGTTACTTTTTCGTCCCGTAGGCATATTCATAGGCGACCGAACGGATCTGCGAACGGTTCAGGCCCATATCGGCCAGCACGCTGTTCGGCAGGATCGCCAGGTCATTCACGGTGTCGCGGAACACCCGATAGCGGGCATAGCGCTGGGACAGGTCGGCCTTGATCGCCTGCAGTTTGCCAACCAGCCCGGTTTCAGCGGCGCGGGGCTGTGCAAGGCGAAGATCCGATGTATAAGCCATTTTCGGTCACTTTCGTTCATGCTCGGAGGCGATATATGTGTCGCTCTGTTGAGTTCAAGATACGTCGATGCTGCGATTGCACAATAGATATTGGTGCAATGCTGCCATGCAGCAAATGCATATGAAAGACTGACCTATTATTTGGGCAAGGTGCTTGCGAAATGCGCGAATTTCGTGCGGGCCTTGCTTCGACCGAGAAAGCTGCCACCTATGGCGGAGTGAAAATGGAGAATATGGCATGGCAGTCACCCGAGAGATGATCGAACAGGCCCTGCGCCAGCTGGCCCTGCCGGATGGTGGCGACCTGATCAGCCGCGACATGGTGCGCGCCCTGACCCTTTCGGAGGGCGCCGTGCGATTCGTGATCGAGGCCCCCAGCCCCGAGATCGCGCGCCAGATGGAGCCGCTGCGTGCCGCCGCCGAACAGATTGTGGCCCGCATTCCGGGCGTCGACAGCGTCAGTGTCGCGCTGACCGCCCATGGTCCGGCGGAAAAGCCGCCTGCGCCCAGCCTCAAGATCGGGGGGCATCCGACGCCGCAGGCGGGGCCCACGAAACCCTCGGGCGTGGACAGGATCCTGGCCATCGGGTCGGGCAAGGGCGGGGTGGGAAAATCCACCGTGTCATCGAACCTTGCCGTGGCGCTGGCCCGGCAGGGGCGGCGCGTGGGGCTGCTGGATGCCGATATCTATGGGCCCAGCCAGCCGCGCATGATGGGCGTCAACAAGCGGCCCGCCAGCCCGGATGGCAAGACGATCACGCCGCTGCATGCGCATGGCGTCACGATGATGTCGATCGGGTTGATGCTGGAGGCCGACAAGGCGGTGGTCTGGCGCGGTCCGATGCTGATGGGGGCGCTGCAGCAGATGCTGGGGCAGGTCGCCTGGGGTGAACTTGACGTGCTGCTGGTCGATCTGCCGCCGGGTACGGGCGATGTGCAGCTGACCCTGTGCCAGCGGACCCAACTGACCGGCGCCATTGTCGTGTCGACCCCGCAGGATGTGGCATTGCTGGATGCGCGCAAGGCCATCGACATGTTCAATACGCTCAAGACGCCCGTGCTGGGCCTGATCGAGAACATGTCGGTCTTCTGCTGCCCCAACTGCGGGCATGAGACGGCGATCTTCGGTCATGGCGGCGTGAAGGCCGAAGCCGACAAGATGGGCGTGCCGCTGCTGGCGGAGCTGCCGATCGACCTCGAGACGCGTCTGGCGGGGGATGGCGGCACGCCGATCGCCGCAGGCGAGACGGCGGCGGCGCAGACCTATGCCGCGCTGGCGCGTCGCCTGATCGACGGCGGGATGGCCTGATCCGTCGGATCCTGGATATTTGAGGCAAGAAGAAAGGCGCGCGGCGGATGTCGCGCGCCTTTTGACTGGTCAGGGCTTGCGGCGCGGCACGGCGTTGGGGCCGCGCGCGGCCCCGGTGCGGGGTTTACCGCCCTTGCCCGCGGGCAGGGGTTTGCCGCCCGGTCCCAGGCGCGCCGATGTATTGGCCGCGGCGTTGCGGGCAGGCTTGGCCGGGCCGTCGCCCGCGGGCTTGTCGCCCGATTTTTCCCAGGGCTTGCCGCCGGGCTTGCCGAATGGCTTGGCGCCCGGCTTGCCATAGGGCTTGTCACCCGGCTTTCCGCCCGGTTTGCCATAGGGCTTGTCGCCAGCCTTGCCTGCGGGTTTTCCGTAGGGCTTGTCACCCGGTTTGCCCGAGGGTTTGCCATAGGGCTTTGCGCCGGGCTTGCCTGCGGGCTTGTCGCTGCGTGGTTTGTCGCTGCGAGGCTTGGGGCTGTCGAAGCCGCGATGCACCTCGGGGTCCATCTCGCGCGGCTTGTCGCTGCGCGGTTTCGCCCCGTGGGATTTCATGCCTTCCGAACGGGCGGGTTTCGCGCCGTCGCGGGGCGCGCCGCCATGGGATTTGAAACCGGACGACTTGAAGCCTTCCGGCTTGGGGCCGGGCTTGAAGCCGGCGGGTTTCGCGGGGCGGGGGCGATCCTCGTCCGCGCGGGCGGGTTTCGGCTGGTGCGATTTGACGGCCGCGGACTTCGGCGCAGCCTCTGCGGGGGGCAGACGGTCCGGCACATCGGCCCAGGCTGCTGCCTCGGCCGGGGGCGGCGCGCGGCGTGCGGGCGCGGGACGCTCGGGACGTTCGGCGCGGTCTGCGCCGCGATGGGGTTTGCGCTCGCCACGGTCTTCACGCGGAGGCGGGGCAACGCGCGGCATCGAGGCGAGGTCAGGGGCGGTGTCCATCACCACGACCTTTGCGCCGCCATCCAGCGCCGCATCGGGGCCAAGCGCCTTGAGGAAACCGGGCAGCGCCTCGGCCAGCAGTTCGACATAGGTTTCATCGGCCTGCACGCGGATCGCGCCGATATCGTCGCGGGTGATGTCGCCCGCCTTGCAGAGCGTCGGCAGCAGCCAGCGCGCCTCGGCGCGTTCATTGGCGCCGACCGACAGGCGCAGCCATTTCGACGGCCCGAACGTCTTGCGCGGGGCGGCGTCGCGCTTGCGTTCCGGGCGGACATCGGGATCCGGCAGTTCCTCGGGTGCGGAATGTTTACTGTAGTAGAGGCGCAGGTAAGCGCCCGCGATCTGCTCAGGCGTATAGGTGGTCGTGATGCGCGCGACGAAATCCTCTTCGCCCTCGTTCAGCGGTTCCAGCCAGACCGGATCGTTGATCAGGCGTTCCTCATCCTTGGCGCGCACCTCGTCTGCCGATGGCGGCAGCGCCCATTCGGCGGTGATCTTGGCGAATTTCAGCAGCCGGTCCGCCTTGGCGCGGGTCTTGGGCGTGACCACCAGCGCCGAGACGCCCTTGCGCCCGGCGCGGCCCGTCCGGCCCGAGCGGTGCATCAGCGTTTCCGAATTGCTGGGCAGTTCGGCATGGATCACCAGTTCGAGGTTCGGCAGGTCGATGCCGCGCGCCGCCACGTCGGTGGCCACGCAGACGCGGGCGCGCCCGTCGCGCATCGCCTGCAGCGCATGGGTGCGTTCGGCCTGGCTGAGCTCGCCCGACAGGGCCACGACCGAAAAGCCGCGATTGGCGAAACGCGCGACCAGCCGCGATACGGTGGCGCGGGTGTTGCAGAAGACGATCGCATTCTGCGCCTCGTAGTAGCGCAGCAGGTTGATGATCGCGCCCTCGGTGCCGTCATAGGCTGCGGTCAGCGCGCGGTATTCGATATCGGCGTGCTGTGTCGCGCCCGTGGTGGTGGCGACGCGCACGGCATTGTCCTTGAGGTATGTCTTGGACAGTTCCGCGATGCCGCGCGGCACGGTGGCCGAAAACATCAGCGTGCGCCGCGTCTCGGGCGCTTCCGACAGGATGAATTCCAGATCGTCCTTGAAGCCCAGGTCCAGCATCTCGTCGGCCTCGTCCAGAACGACGGCGCGGATCTGGCCAAGGTCGATGGAGCCGCGCATGATATGGTCGCGCAAGCGGCCGGGTGTCGCCACCACGATATGCGCGCCACGGTCCAGCGCGCGACGCTCGTCCCGCATGTCCATGCCGCCCACGCAAGAGGCCATGACGACGCCCGCATCCTGATAGAGCCACTGGAATTCGCGTTTCACCTGCAATGCCAGTTCGCGCGTCGGCGCGATGATCAGCGCCAGGGGGGCTGCGGCGGGGGGCAGGACATGGCTTTCGCCCAGCAGGGTCGGTGCGATGGCCAGGCCAAAGCCCACGGTCTTGCCCGATCCGGTCTGCGCCGACACCAGCAGATCGGCCTCGACCAGGTCGGGGCGCATCATTTCGATCTGGACGGGGGTCAGCTCTGCATAGCCGCGCCGCTCCAGCGCGTCGGCCAGAGGTTTCGTGGTCGGGTAGGGCAGGGTCATGCAATCACTCGGGTCATTGGGCGCGGGCAGCGGGACGGGAGGTTCCGCGACCGGGGGCGCCCGTGTCATTGGTGGGGGAAGGGTTGGTCAAGCGCTGGGCCTTACTGCCTTCGATCAGGAATGTATAGCGCAATCGTGGCGCGGGCGACAGGACAAAGGGCGCTGTGCCCCCACGGCGCCGGGACACTGTGTCATGCCGTCGGCTCAAAGAGGTACGGCGCGTCATGGGAATTGATGGGACGGCATCTCGGCGCAAGGCCCGATGGGTGGGGTGACACCGCCATCAAAACGAATCACTTCATCGGGAATTTACGGATTTCCCGTTGAATCATCCGTGTTCTCGGGTGTTCTTGCCCCGGCAAACGCCCCTGCAGGCCGGGATTTTTGACCGTTCTGCGGATCGGACCAGAAAACTTTGGGAATTCATGGGCTGGTGTGCGGAATTGCCGGAACATCTAGATATTGTGCCTTGGTATCGAAAGGTCGCAACTTGATGTGGTCTTGCCCGGCAAAACTGAGCTAGATGTTGTTTTTCAAGGGCTTTGAGAACAAGATCATGTGGGTTTCGGCGCAAGATTTTAGTTGCGTACCATGATTTCCCATACTATCCATGGAAACACGATGAGGACGGGATAAATAAGGGGCACCCAAGACCCCGAACCAAATCCCAAGTCAGGTTTCATACAGGCCCCGCTTTCATCGAACCAAGAGATCCGGCGCGCGAGCGAGCAGACATCCCCCCAGGTGGCGCGCGCAGTCGGACACCCCGCTAGGCGGGACGAGGGCGGCGGATTGGGCAGTGGCAGCAGCTCAATCCGCCGTTTTCCGTTCAAAGGGCAGATTTTTTCCGGGGGGACAGGTCAGAGGGATCACGGGACAGTGGTTCGCAGGTTCAGAGGCGAGAGCCAGCACAAGGTTGATGGAAAGGGGCGGGTGTCTATCCCGGCCCTGTTTCGTCGTGTGCTGGAGGCTGGCGATCCGAACTGGACCGAAGGGCTGAACCCCGAGCTGGTCATCGTCTATGGCGATCACCGCCGCAAGTTCCTGGAATGCTACACGATGGAGGCGATAGCCGAGGTCGACGCCAAGATCGCCGCGCTGCCGCGTGGCGGCATGCAGCGCAAGATGCTGGAGCGGATGTTCCACGGGCAATCCTACCCCACCTCGGTCGACGAGACCGGTCGCATCGTGCTGCCCGCCAAGCTGCGCGCCAAGATCGGGATCGAGGACGAGGCGTTCTTCATCGCCGCAGGCGATACTTTCCAGATATGGAAGCCCGAAACCTACGAGACCGAAGAACTGGCCCGCGCCGAGGCCTGGCTTGACGAGTTGCCCGAGGATTTCGATCCGCTCATCTATCTGGATAATGCGAAAGGGGATTGAGCCATGGCCGCTGCCGCGCCAACCCCGTCCGATGCCCCCCATATCCCCGTTCTGTTGCGTCCGCTGCTGAAGGCGGTGGCCCCTGTCACGGGGGTCTGGCTGGATGGCACCTTTGGTGCCGGTGGCTATACGCGCGGCCTGCTTGAGGCGGGGGCGGACAAGGTGATCGCGGTGGATCGCGATCCGCTGGCCTTCCGGATGGCCGCCGATTGGGCCGGGGCTTACGGCGACCGGATCGAGATGGTCGAGGGTGTGTTTTCGCGCATGGACGACTATGCGCAGGATCTGGACGGTGTGGTGCTGGATCTTGGGGTCTCGTCGATGCAGCTGGACATGGCCGAGCGGGGCTTTTCCTTCATGAAGGACGGCCCGCTGGACATGCGCATGAGCCAGTCCGGCCCTTCCGCCGCCGATATCGTGAATACGGCCGATGAGGGCGTGATCGCCGATATCCTGTTTCACTATGGCGAGGAACGCGCCAGCCGCCGCATCGCGCGTGCGATCCTCAAGGCGCGGGCCGAGGCACCGATCACCACCACGCTGCAACTGGCCGGCCTGATCGAGAAATGCCTGCCGCGCGCCAAGCCGGGGCAATCGCATCCCGCGACCCGCAGTTTCCAGGCGCTGCGCATTGCCGTGAACGATGAATACCGCGAATTGGCGAATGGTCTGGCCGCCGCCGAACGCGCGCTCAAGCCCGGTGGCAAGCTGGCTGTCGTGACCTTTCATTCGATCGAGGACCGGATGGTCAAGCGCTTCTTGCAGGCCCGCAGCGGCACTGCCGGGCGCGCCAACCGCTATGCCCCGCAGGAGGCTGAAACCGACGCGCAATTTACCCAGACCACGCGCAAGGCCATCGGCCCCGATGATCAGGAACTGGCCGAAAACCCGCGTTCGCGCAGCGCCAAGCTGCGCGTGGCGATCCGTACCGATGCCCCCGCAGGGGCCACCGACCCCGCCGCGCTGGGCATGCCGATGATCAAGGGAGAGTTCTGAGATGCGTTCCGTCCTGTTCGTGCTGACGGCCTGTGCCGTGATCGGGTTGGCCTTCTGGGCCTACCGCGAGAATTACCGCACCCAGCAGGCCCTGGACGTGACCGAACAATTGCAGCGCGAAATCCGCGACTCGCGGGCGCGCCTGTCGGTGCTGCGCGCCGAATGGGCCTATCTGAACCGGCCCGAACGGCTGCGTGACCTTGCGGATCTGAACTTTGACAGCCTCGGCCTGATGCCGATGGCCCCCGAACAGTTCGGGCGGATCGACCAGGTGGCCTTTCCCATCGCCGAGGAAGGTTTCCTGCCGATCACCGATCCGATCGAAGTGTCCAGCATGGAGGCTCGGCCATGATCCGCACACCGCTGCGCCCTCTGGCCCGCGTTCTTGAAGCCCGCGCCAAGGGGGAAAACCCCGACGCGATCGAGCGCGAGAACCTGCGCCTGCGCCACGAGGAAATGCGCGACCGTGCCCGCAGCCGCGCCGAAGGGCGCTTGCTGGTGCTGGGTGTGCTGTTCGTCTGCGCCTTCACGATGGTGGGGGCGCGCATGGGCCTTCTGGCTGCCTCCGAGCCGTCAGAGCCGCGCGCCAGTGCCGCCGGCGCCGAGATCGAGGCGCTGCGCGCCGATATCGTCGACCGGCAGGGCCGGGTGCTGGCCACGAACCTTGAAACCTATTCGCTTTATGCCCAGCCGCCGCAGATGATCGACCCCGAACATGCCGCGACCGAGCTTGCGCGCATCTTCCCCGATCTGGACCGCGACAGGCTGATCCAGGATTTCACCGGCAGTCGCAAGTTCCTGTGGATCAAGCGCCGCCTCAGCCCCGAACAGCGTCAGGCCGTGCATGACATCGGCGATCCCGGTCTTTTGTTCGGGCCGCGCGACATGCGGCTTTATCCCAATGGCCGGCTGGCCGCGCATGTGCTGGGCGGGGCCGGTTTCGGCCGCGAGGGTGTGCATGCCGCCGAGGTGATCGGCGTGGCGGGCGTCGAGCGGCAGTTCGACGAGCAGCTGCGCGATCCCGCGCGGGCCAGCAAGCCGCTGGAATTGTCGCTGGACCTGACGATCCAGGCGGCCACCGAAGAGGTGCTGTTGGGCGGCATGCGCCTGCTGAACGCCAAGGGTGCGGCCGCCGTGCTGATGGATGTGCACACGGGCGAGGTGATCTCGATCGCCTCATTGCCCGATTTCGACCCCAACGACCGCCCCGCACCGCCCACGCAGGGCCGCCCCGATGACAGCCCGCTCTTCAACCGTGTGGTGCAGGGGGTCTATGAGCTGGGCTCGACCTTCAAGATCTTCACCGTCGCCCAGGCGCTGGAACTGGGGATGGTCACGCCCGACACGATCATCAACACCAAGTCCCCGATGACATGGGGCCGCCACCGGATCAGCGATTTCCGCAACTATGGCCCGGAACTGACCGTGTCCAAGGTGATCGAGAAATCCTCGAACGTGGGCACCGCGCGCATCGCGATCGAGATCGGCGCAGAGCGTCAGCGCGATTTCCTGGGCCAGCTTGGCCTGCTGGAGACCACAAAGTTCGAGATGGTCGAGGCCCGCGGCGGCCGTCCGCTGCTGCCGCCGCGCTGGTCGGAACTGTCGACGATGACCATTTCCTACGGTCACGGCATCTCGGCCACGCCGCTGCACCTGGCTGCGGCCTATGCCACGATGGTAAATGGCGGCACTCGAGTGGAACCCACGCTGCTTAAACAGGACGGGCCGCAATTCGGGGCGCGCGTCATCTCGGAAAAGACCTCGGAACAGCTGCGCCGCATGCTGCGCCTGACGGTCAGCCAGGGCACCGCCAGCTTTGGCGAGGTGCCGGGCTATGCGGTGGGCGGCAAGACCGGCAGCGCCGACAAGCCGCGCATCGACGGGCGCGGTTACGAGACGGACAAGGTTCTGGCGACCTTTGCCGCGACCTTTCCCGCGCATGATCCCAAGTATGTGCTGATCGTGACCCTGGACGAGGCGGTCGAGACATCGGGCTCCGAGCCGCGCCGCACCGCTGGCTGGACCGCCGTGCCCGTCGCCGCCGAGGTGATCCGCCGCGTGGCCCCCTTGCTGGGCCTGCGCCCCGAGATTGAACCGGCCGAATTGACTGGTATAACGCTGACATCAAACTGAGACGCGACGCGCAGGGGTATCGGGTGGGGCAGGCAAAATCATTGGCGCAGCTTGGCCTGACCGCCAAATCCGGGCGCGATGCGCAGATCACGGGCCTGGCCGTGGATAGCCGCGAGGTGCGCGCGGGCACCCTTTTCGCGGCCCTTCCGGGCACACGCGTGCATGGCGCGTCCTTCATTCCGACGGCGCTGGCGCAGGGCGCGACCGCCATCCTGACCGATGCGGAAGGCGCGCGTCTGGCCGCCGATACGCTGGCGGCTTCCGATGCGGCGCTGGTCGTGGTCGAGGACCCGCGCCAAGCGCTGGCCTGCGCCGCGGCCCTGTGGTTCGGGGCGCAGCCCGCCACGATGGTGGCCGTGACCGGCACCAACGGCAAGACATCCGTGGCGACCTTCACCCGCCAGATCTGGGAGGAGATGGACCTTGCCGCCGTGAACCTCGGCACCACCGGGGTCGAGGGCGCGTATGAAGCCCCGCTGCGCCATACCACGCCCGAGCCGATCACCCTGCACCGCGTTCTGGCGCAGGCCGCCGCCGCGGGCGTGACCCATGCGGCGATGGAGGCCTCAAGCCATGGTCTGGCCCAGCGGCGTCTTGACGGGGTGCATCTGCGGGCTGCGGGCTTTACCAACCTGACCCAGGATCATCTGGATTATCACGCTGATTTTGCAGACTATTTCAATGCAAAGGCGGGGCTTTTCGCCCGTGTCCTCGGGGTGGATGGCACGGCGGTGATCAATGTCGATGACAGTCGCGGCATGGATATGGCCAATGTGGCGCGCACCCGCGGGCAGGAGGTCATCACCGTGGGCCGCCGCGACGGGGCCGATCTACAACTGGTCTCGCAACGCTTCGATGCCACGGGGCAGACGATCCTGTGCCGGTTTCGCGGAAAAACCTACAGCGCCGACCTTGCGCTTCTGGGCGGATTTCAGGCCGAGAATGTGCTTGTCGCGGTGGGGCTGGTCATCGCCTGCGGGGCCGATCCCGACCGGGTGTTCGAGACGCTGCCGCATATGGGCACGGTGCGCGGGCGGATGCAGCTTGCGGCCACGCGCACCAATGGGGCGGCGGTCTTTGTCGATTACGCCCATACGCCTGATGCGGTGGCCACGGCCCTCAGGGCGATGCGCCCGCATGTGATGGGCCGGCTGATCGCCATCGTCGGCGCGGGCGGCGATCGCGACACCACCAAGCGGCCCCTGATGGGGGCAGCGGCGGCGGCGCATGCCGATGCGGTGATCGTGACCGATGACAATCCGCGCTCCGAGGATCCGGCGGCCATTCGCGCGGCGGTTCTGTCCGGCATCCCCGAGGATGCGCGCGCCCATGTGCAGGAGGTCGGCGACCGGGCCGAGGCGATCCTGCGCGGGGTCGCGGCCCTTGGTCCGGGCGATGCGCTGCTGATCGCGGGCAAGGGGCATGAGACCGGGCAGACCGTGGGCGACATGGTGCTGCCCTTCGACGATGTGGAACAGGCCAGCATGGCGGTGGCCGCCCTGGACGGGAGGCTGGCATGACCCTGTGGACCGCAGCCGAGGCGGTGGCCGCCACAGGTGGCAAGACCACGGGCGACTGGCAGGCGGGTGGCGTGTCCATCGACACGCGCACGATCCGGCCCGGCGATCTGTTCGTGGCGCTCAAGGCGGCGCGGGACGGGCATGATTTCGTGGCGCAGGCGCTGGCCAAGGGGGCAGCGGCGGCACTGGTCACGCACCGGCCCGATGATGTGGCTGAAGATGCGCCGCTGCTGATCGTGCCGGACGTGCTGCGCGCGCTGGAGGATCTGGGCCGCGCGGCGCGGGCGCGCACCAGGGCGCGGGTGATCGCCGTGACCGGATCGGTCGGCAAGACCTCGACCAAGGAGATGCTGCGCTGCGTGCTGTCAGGGCAGGGGCGCACCCATGCGGCCGAGGCCAGCTACAACAACCATTGGGGTGTGCCGCTGACGCTGGCGCGGATGCCCGTCGATACCGAATTCGCGGTGATCGAGATCGGCATGAACCATCCCGGCGAGATCGCGCCGCTGGCGCAGATGGCCTGGCCCCATGTGGCAATGGTGACCATCGTGGCCGCCGCCCATCTCGAGGCTTTCGAGAATATTGAGGGTATCGCCCATGAGAAAGCCTCGATCCTGACCGGGCTGGAGCCGGGGGGCGTCGCGGTTCTGAACGGGGATCTGGACACCTCGGGGATCCTGCTGGACTGGGCCAGACGCCACGCCGCGCGCACCATCACCTTTGGCGAGGCGCCGCGCGTGCATCACCGCGTGACCGACATCACGCTGCGCGACCAGACCAGCGTGGTGCATGGCCGCGCCTGGCGTCGCCCGGTCCTGTTCAAGGTGCAGGCGCCGGGGCGGCATTTCGCGGTGAATGGCATGGGCGTTCTGGCCGTGGCCCATGCGCTGGGTCTTGATCCGGTGATGGCAGCCAATGACCTTGGCCAGTGGGAGCCGCCCGCAGGGCGCGGCACGCGCGAACGCTACATGCTGGATCCGCTGAGCGA
Organism: Seohaeicola sp.; assembly: GCF_048006315.1. Taxonomy (GTDB): domain Bacteria; phylum Pseudomonadota; class Alphaproteobacteria; order Rhodobacterales; family Rhodobacteraceae; genus Seohaeicola. The sequence goes on from NZ_CP180350.1 coordinate 3,764,442, forward strand.
TGATCTTTACTTCGACCTGATCGACGATGCCTTCAACGCCAATCCCACCTCGATGGCGGCCTCGCTCGAGGTGCTGGCCGCCGCGGCACCCCGCGACGGTCTGGGCCGTGTGCGGCAGGGCCGGCGCATCGCCGTGCTGGGCGACATGCTGGAACTGGGCGAGGACGAGGCCGTGATGCACAAAGGGCTGGCCGATCTGCCCTCCATGGCCAAGCTGTCGCTGATCCATTGCGTCGGCCCGCGCATGCGCCACCTGTGGGAGGCACTGCCGCAGGCCAAGCGTGGCGAATGGGCCGAAACCGCCGACACGCTGGCCGCGCGCGCCCACCGTCTGGTCGATGCGGGGGATATCCTGCTGGTGAAAGGGTCCAAGGGCAGCAAGGTCAGCCTGGTGGTTGACGCGCTGCGCAAACTGGGCCATCCCGCGCCGCAAGCAGACAAGGGAACAGAGTAATGTTGTATTGGTTGACCGCGCTGTCGGACGGGGGGGATTTCTTCAACCTCTTTCGGTATATCACCTTCCGGGCCGGCGGGGCCTTCATGACCGCGCTGATCTTCGGCTTCCTGTTTGGACGGCCGCTGATCAATGTGCTCAGGCGCCGGCAGGGCAAGGGTCAGCCGATCCGCGAGGACGGACCGCAGGGCCATTTCGTCAAGGCGGGTACGCCCACCATGGGTGGCTTGCTGATCGTGGGCGCGCTCTTGACCTCGACACTTCTCTGGGCGCGGCTGGACAACCCGTTCGTCTGGATCGTGCTCTTCGTCACCATGTCCTTTGCCGCCATCGGCTTTGCGGATGATTACGCCAAGGTGTCCAAGCAGAACACGCGCGGCGTGCCGGGCAAGGTGCGCATGGCGCTGGGCCTGCTGGTCGCGGCCATCGCGGGATATTGGGCGGCGCAGTACCATCCCGAGGCGCTGACCAACAAGCTGGCCTTTCCGGTCTTCAAGGAAACGCTGCTGAACCTGGGGTTCCTCTTCGTGCCTTTCGCGATGATCGTGATCGTGGGCGCGGCCAATGCGGTGAATCTGACCGACGGTCTGGACGGGCTTGCCATCATGCCGGTGATGATCGCATCCGGCACGCTGGGCGTGATTGCCTATGCGGTGGGGCGCGTCGATTTCACCGAATACCTGGATGTGCATTATGTCCCCGGCACCGGCGAAATCCTTGTCTTCGTGGCCGGTCTGATTGGCGGGGGCCTCGGCTTTTTGTGGTATAACGCACCGCCCGCGGCGGTGTTCATGGGCGACACGGGCTCGCTTGCGCTGGGCGGCGCGCTGGGCGCGATCGCGGTATCCACCAAGCACGAGATCGTGCTGGCCATCGTCGGCGGCCTTTTCGTGGTCGAGGCCTTGAGCGTGATCATCCAGGTGCTCTACTTCAAGCGCACCGGCAAGCGCGTGTTCCTGATGGCCCCGATCCATCACCACTACGAGAAAAAGGGCTGGGCGGAATCGACCATCGTGATCCGCTTCTGGATCATCTCGCTGATCCTGGCGATGATCGGTCTGGCCACGCTGAAAGTGCGCTGATGGGCGCAGCCGGTGGCCCTGTCGGTGACGGGGGCGCCTTGGCGGCGGGCATCGGACCGATCACGGTATCAGTGCTGCGGTCGACATTGGAAAAACGGGGCGCTGCGGCGCAAGAGAAGGAACGCAGGTCATGATTCCGGTGCGCGGACATGAGGGGCAGAAACTGGCCGTGCTGGGCCTTGGCCGGTCGGGGCTGGCCACGGCGCGCAGCCTTGCGGCGGGTGGGGCGGAACCGATCTGCTGGGATGACAACGCCAGCGCCCGCGACAAGGCCGAGGCCGAGGGTTTCACGATCCGCGACCTGTCCCGAGCGGGCGCCTTCGACGATATCGCCAGCCTGATCGTCAGCCCCGGCATTCCGCATCTTTATCCCGAACCCAACCGGGTGATCCGCGCCGCCTACGAGGCGGGCGTGCCGGTGGACAACGATATCGGGCTCTTCTTCCGCTCGCTGGCCGTGGCGGAATGGGATGATTTCGACACCGCGCCGCGTGTCGTGGCGATCACCGGGTCGAACGGGAAATCCACGACCTCGGCGCTGATCCACCACATTCTGGAACAGGCGGGCCGCGAGGCGCAACTTGCGGGCAATATCGGGCGCGGGGTGCTGGATATCGACCCGCCGGGTGACGGGGGCGTGGTGGTTCTGGAACTGTCCAGTTACCAGACCGATCTGGCCCGCGCGCTGACGCCGGATGTGGCGGTGTTCACCAATCTCAGCCCCGATCATCTGGACCGGCATGCCGGGATGGGCGGCTATTTCGCGGCCAAGCGCCGGCTTTTCGCGGAAGGCGGGCCGGACCGGGCGGTGATCGGCGTGGATGAGGTCGAAGGTCTTTATCTGGCCGATCAGCTGTCCGAAGGGCCCGCCGACGACCGCGTGATCCGTGTCTCTGCCGCGCGCAAGCTGTCGGGGCCGGGCTGGGTCGTCTTTGCGCGCAAGGGGTTTCTGGCCGAATGGCGCAAGGGCAAGCAGGTGGCGGCCATCGACCTGCGCCCCATGCAGGGCTTGCCCGGCGCGCATAATCACCAGAACGCCTGCGCGGCCTATGCCGCCTGCCGCACGCTGGGCCTTGCGCCGCGGGTGATCGAGGCTGGTCTGGCCAGCTACCCCGGCCTGCCGCATCGCAGCCAGACCATCGCCGAGGCAGGTGGCGTGCGTTATGTCAACGACAGCAAGGCCACCAATGTGGACAGCGCCGCCAAGGCGCTGGCGGCCTTTGACAAGGTGCGCTGGATCTGTGGCGGGCTGGAGAAAGAGGGCGGGCTGGACGGCTTGCGCGCCTCGCTCGGGTCCGTGGTCAAGGCCTATGTGATCGGGCGCGAGGCGGCGGGTTTCGCGCTGCAACTTCCCGAGATCGCGACGGAAGTCTGCACCACGATGGAGGCGGCCGTCGCCCGCGCCATGGCCGAGGCCGAGCCGGGCGAGGTGGTGCTGCTGGCCCCGGCGGCGGCCAGTTTCGACCAATACGACAACTTCGAGAAACGCGGCGAGGATTTCGCGGCACGGGTCAAGGCGGCGTTGAAGGGGTAAGCTCGTGCCCCCGCGCGGAGCCAAGCTGCGTAGCACCGCCGCGCGATCGCCGACCCGCCCCCCGGGGCGGCGATTTGGTTGCCAGATTGCGCAGGATTGCCGTTCGAAGACAGGGCAACCATAAACCGCCCCGAACAAGCCTCGCATCGCCACCCCGCGTGTCGGCGATCGCGCGGGCTTACCCCCGCGCCGCGATATCCCGGCCTGCGGCGACGGCGCTGGACCAGGCCCATTGGAAATTGTAGCCGCCCAGCCAGCCTGTCACATCCACGGCCTCGCCGATGAAATAGAGGCCCGGCACGGTCTTGGATATCATGCTCTGCGAGGACAGGCCGTCGGTATCGACCCCGCCCAGCGTCACCTCGGCGGTGCGGTAGCCCTCGGATCCGGTGGGGGTCAGCGCCCATCCGGTCAGCCGGTTGGCCAGCGCGCGCAGCTTGGCGTCGTTCTGATCGGCCAGATTGCCCGCCAAGGCCCATTCCGTGGCCAGGTGATCGGCCAGCCTGCCCGGCAGCATCTGCGCCAGCACCGTCTGCATCTGCCGTTTGCCCGATGCCTGCCGCTGGGTGCGCAGGACCTCATAGGGGTCTGCCCCCGGCATCAGGTTGACGGTGATGCTGTCCCCCTCGACCCAGTAGCTGGAGATCTGCAGGATCGCGGGGCCTGACAGGCCGCGATGGGTGAAGAGCATCGCCTCGGCAAAGCTGGTCTGGCCGCAGGCGGCGGTCACCGGTGTCGCGACACCCGCCAGCGGCGCGAAACGCTCGGGCTGGAAGGTCAGCGGCACAAGGGCGGGGCGCGTGTCGGTCACCGCATGGCCGAACTGGCGCGCGATGTCATAGGCCAGGCCCGTCGCGCCCATCTTGGGGATCGACTTGCCGCCCGTCGCTACGATCAGGTTGGCGGCCTCTACCACGACCTGCCGCCCGTCGCGTTCCAGCGTCACGGCAAAGCCCTTGCCGCTTTGCGCGACCGATAGCACCGCGGTGGACAGCCACAGATCGGCGCCTGCCGCCTTCATCTCGGCCAGCAGCATCGCCACGATATCCTTGGCCGAGCGGTCGCAGAACAGCTGCCCCAGCGTCTTTTCATGCCAGGCGATGCCGTGGCGCGCGACAAGATCCAGGAAATCCCACTGGGTATAGCGTTTCAGCGCGGATTTGCAGAAATGCGGGTTGCGGCTGATGAAATTGGCGGGGCTTGCGTGCATGTTGGTGAAGTTGCATCGCCCCCCGCCCGAAATACGGATCTTTTCGCCAGGTGCCTTGGCGTGATCCACGACAAGGACCCGCCCGCCCGCATGGGCGGCGGCCATCAGCCCCGCGGCCCCGCCACCAAGGATCAGCGTGTCAACCTTCATGGACGGGCAGGTGGCGCGAATTGCCCGTCAAGGCAAGGGGATAAGGCTTTCATTGCGGATATTTTCGCGCTACACTCAGCGTTAGACCCCGGAAAGGGGCGATGTTCGAGGCAGTGTACGGCGGTAATCCATGACAGAGATGGTCTATGGCTCGGTTCCGGTCAGGAACGCGGAGCCTGTTCTTCCCAAATGGTGGCGCACCATCGACCGCTGGTCGATGTCCTGCATCCTGATGCTGTTCGGGATCGGGTTGCTGCTGGGTTTTGCCGCTTCGCCGCCGCTGGCCTCGAAGAACGGTCTGGCGCCCTTCCACTATGTCGAACGTCAGGCGATGTTCGGCGGTCTGGCGCTGGCCGCGATGTTCCTGACCTCGATGATGTCGCCGCTGCTGGTGCGCCGGCTTGCCGTCATCGGCTTTCTGGTCGCCTTCATCTCGCTGATCGGGTTGCCCTTCTTCGGCACCGATTTCGGCAAGGGCGCGATGCGGTGGTATTCGCTGGGTTTTGCCAGCGTGCAGCCTTCCGAATTCCTCAAGCCCGGTTTCATCGTCGTCGCCGCGTGGATGCTGGCCGCCGGACAAGAGATCAACGGCCCTCCGGGGCGGCTGTGGTCGCTGATGCTGGCCGCGGCCATCGTGCTGCTTCTGGCGTTTCAGCCCGATTTCGGGCAGGCCGCGCTGATCCTGTTCGGCTGGGGCGTGATGTATTTCGTGGCCGGCGCGCCGATGGTGCTGCTGGTGGCCATTGCCGGGCTTGTCGTGCTGGGCGGCACCTTCGCCTATGAGAATTCCGAGCATTTCGCCCGCCGCATCGACGGGTTCCTGACCCCCGAGGTCGATCCGCGCACGCAGCTTGGCTATGCCACGAACGCGATCCAGGAGGGCGGATTCTTCGGCGTCGGCGTTGGCGGTGGCGAGGTGAAATGGTCGCTGCCCGATGCGCATACCGATTTCATCATCGCGGTCGCGGCCGAGGAATACGGCCTGATCCTGGTGCTGTGCATCATCGCGCTTTACGCCAGCGTGGTCGTGCGCTCGCTTCTGCGGCTGATGCGTGAACGCGATCCCTTCATCCGCCTGGCAGGCACCGGCCTTGCCTGCATGTTCGGCGTGCAGGCGCTGATCAACATGGGCGTGGCGGTGCGGCTGCTGCCGGCCAAGGGCATGACGCTGCCCTTCGTCAGCTATGGCGGATCCTCGCTGATCGCGGGGGGTATTGCCGTGGGCATGCTGCTGGCCTTCACCCGCACCCGTCCGCAGGGCGAGATCGGAGACATCCTGAGGGGGCGGATCAGATGAACCGCGACGCGCCCCTTCTGGTCATCGCGGCGGGCGGCACCGGCGGGCACATGTTCCCGGCCCAGTCCCTGGCCGAGGTGATGCTGCGGCGCGGATGGCGCGTGAAGCTGAGCACGGACGCGCGCGGCGCGCGCTACACGGGCGGCTTTCCCCATTCCGTCGAGGTCGAACAGATCGCCAGCGCCACTTTCGCGCGCGGCGGCATCCTGGCCAAGACCATGGTGCCCTTCCGCGTGCTGGGCGGCGTTCTGGGCGCGGTCTGGCGGATGCGGGGCGATCGGCCCGCGGCGGTGGTGGGTTTCGGCGGATACCCTGCGATTCCGGCCGTGGCGGCGGCGACGCTTCTGCGGTTGCCGCGCATGATCCATGAACAGAACGGCGTGCTGGGCCGGGTGAACCGGCTGTTCGCGCCGCGCGTCCACAAGGTCGCCTGCGGGACATGGCCTACCGACCTGCCCGCCGGGGTCGAAGGCGTGGACGTGGGCAACCCGGTGCGCGCCGCCGTGCTGGAACGGGCCGGGGCCGGTTACATCGCGCCCGGCGATTATCCCATGTCGCTTCTGGTGATCGGCGGCAGCCAGGGCGCGCGCATCCTGTCGGATGTCGTGCCCGCGGCGGTGGCGGCCCTGCCGGATGCGGTGCGCCGGAACCTGCGCGTCAGCCACCAGGCCCGCGCCGAGGATGTCGCGCGGGTCGAACAGGCCTATGCCGAGGCCGGTATCAGTGCCGAGGTCAAACCCTTCTTCCAGGACGTGCCCCGCCGGATCAGCGAGGCGCAGCTGGTGATCAGCCGTGCCGGTGCATCCAGCGTGGCCGACCTCAGCGTGATCGGGCGCCCCTCGATCCTGATCCCCTTCGCCGCGGCGACCGCCGATCACCAGACCGCCAATGCGCGCGGGCTGGTCGCGGCCGGTGCCGCGATCCTGATCCCCGAAAGCCGGCTGGACACCCAGGTTCTGGCCGAACAGATGATGCTGGTGCTGGACAATCCGCAAGGCGCCGAGGATATGGCCCGCGCGGCGCTGTCCTGCGCGCGGCCCGATGCGGCGCAGACCCTGGCCGACATGGTCGAGGCGCTGGCCGAGGCCCACAAGACCCCGAAAGGCGCAAGATGAACGCGGCAACCAAACTTCCCGGCGACGTAGGTCCCATCCATTTCGTGGGCATCGGCGGCATCGGCATGTCCGGCATCGCCGAGGTGCTGCTGAACCATGGCTATAAGGTGCAGGGCTCGGACCAGAAGACCACCAAGATCACCGACCGGCTGGCGGGTCTGGGCGCCACGATCTTCGAGGGGCAGGCGGCGGAAAATCTGGTGGGAGCGCAGGTCGTCGTCATCTCGAGCGCGATCAAGCCGGGCAATCCCGAACTGGATGAGGCGCGCCTCATGGGCCTGCCGGTCGTGCGGCGGGCCGAAATGCTGGCCGAGCTGATGCGGCTGAAATCCAACATTGCCATCGCGGGCACCCATGGCAAGACCACGACCACCACGATGGTGGCCGAGGTGCTGGTTGCCGGTGGCATCGACCCCACGGTGGTCAATGGCGGGATCATCCACGCCTATGGCTCGAATGCGCGGATGGGGCAGGGCGAGTGGATGGTGGTCGAGGCCGACGAGAGCGACGGCACCTTCAACCGGCTGCCCGCGACCATCGCCATCGTCACCAATATCGACCCTGAACACATGGAGCACTGGGGCGATTTCGAACGGCTGAAACAGGGGTTCCTTGATTTCGTCTCGAACATCCCGTTCTACGGCGTCGCCGTATGCTGCACCGATCATCCCGAAGTGCGCAGCCTTGTGGGGCGCATCACCGACCGGCGCGTGATCACCTATGGCTTCAACGCCCAGGCCGATGTGCGCGCGCTGAACCTGCGCTACGAGGCGGGGGTTGCGCATTTCGACATCGCCCTGCAGGCCGAGGATATCGTGATCGAGGGCTGCACCCTGCCGATGCCCGGCGATCACAACGTGTCGAACGCCTTGGCGGCGGTGGCCGTGGCGCGGCACCTTGGCATGAAGGGCGAAGGGATCCGCGGTGCGCTGGCGGCCTTCGGCGGCGTCAACCGGCGCTTCACCAAGGTGGGCGAAGTGGGCGGCGTGACCATCATCGACGATTACGGCCACCACCCGGTCGAGATCGCGGCCGTGCTGAAAGCCGCGCGCCAGGCCACGCAGGGCCGCGTGATCGCGGTGCATCAGCCGCATCGCTACACGCGCCTGTCCGCGCTGTTCGAGGATTTCTGCGGCTGTTTCAACGAGGCCGATGTCGTGGCCATCGCCGAGGTCTATGCGGCGGGCGAGGCGCCCATCGCGGGCGCCAGCCGCGATGACCTGGTGGCCGGGCTGATCCGGCACGGGCATCGCCACGCGCGGGCGGTAACGGATGAGGATGACCTGCTGCGCCTTGTGCGCGAACAGGCGCGGCCCGGCGACATGGTGGTCTGCCTGGGCGCGGGTACGATCAGCGCCTGGGCGAACAACCTGCCCGCGCGGCTGCAGGGCTGAGCGGGTGCGCCCGGTCCGCGCCGGCTGGTTCGCGCGGATGGGTTGCGTGATGGATATTTGGAGCAAGAAGAAACAGCGGGCGTGCTGCAGGAGGGCAAGCCATGGCTGACACCCTCAAGCGACGGATCGGGCCCGGCCTTCTGACCGCCTATGGCGTCGGCATCATGGTGGGCGCGGGCATCTATGTGCTGACCGGCGCCGCCGCCGGGGCGGCCGGTGTCTGGGCGCCGCTGTCCTTCGCGCTGGCGGCCATCGTCGCGGTGCCGACCGCGCTGAGCTTTGCCGAACTGGCGGCGCGCATTCCCGAGGCGGCGGGGGATTCATCCTATGTGGAGGTGGGGCTGCGCCGGCACTGGCTGGCCGTGGCGGTGGGGGCGGTCAATGTGATCGCGGGTGTCGTGGCGGCGGCGGCGGTCTTGCGTGGCGGCGTGGGCTATCTGACGTCGATCGTCGATGTGCCCTTCGCGCTGGGTGTCTTCGGGCTGGGGGCGGCGATGACGCTGATCGCGCTGGTGGGGGTGCTGGAAAGCCTGGCCTTTGCCGCCGTGATGACCGTGATCGAGGTGATCGGCCTCACGCTGGTGATCGGGGCGGGCTTTGCCGCGGCCCCTGTCGCGGAATGGTCCGCCCCGCCCGCGCCGGAATGGTCGGGCGTGGCTGCGGCGACGATCTTCGCCTTTTTCGCCTTCATCGGTTTTGACGACATGGTCAATATCGCCGAGGAGACCCGCGCGCCCGGACGCACCATGCCGCGGGCGATCCTGGGGGCGCTGGCGATCACGGGGCTTTTGTACATGCTGGTGTCACTGGCCGCCGTCAGGGCCGTGCCGCGCGACGTGCTGGGCGCCTCGGAACGTCCTCTTGCGCTGGTCTGGGAGGCGGGGGCCGGAACATCGGCGGCCTTCCTTGCGGCCATCGCGGTGGCCGCGGCGCTGAACGGGGTGCTGGCGCAGATCGTGATGGCGGCGCGGGTGCTGTTCGGCCTGGGCAAACGCTCGCCCGGGTTCGCGGTCTTTCGCGCGGCGCATCCGCGTTTCGGCACGCCCGTTCTGGGCACGGTCGTGATCGGCATGGCGGTTACGGCCTCGGCGCTGACCCTGCCGGTGGCGGTGCTGGCCGAGATCACCACCCAGGCCTTGCTGATCGTCTTCGCCATCGTCAATGCCGCGCTGATCGGGTTGAAACGCCGGGTGGCGGAGGGGCCTTTCGTGGTGCCCATGGCCGTGCCGGTGCTGGGGGTTCTGACCTGCGTGCTGACCCTCATGGCCTCTTTCGTGGAGGTGGCGCCATGAGCCTGTCGTTGGTTCTTGCCTGTCTCTGGGCCCTTGCGGCCAACATGGCCGCGATGATCCCCGCGCGCGACAATCACTGGCGGCGCGCCTTTGTGCTGATCGGCTTGGGTATTCCCCTTCTGGGCTATGTGACCTATGAGAACGGGCCTGTCATCGGCCTTTTGGTCATGATGGCGGGCATGAGCATGCTGCGCTGGCCGGTCATCTATCTTGGCCGCTGGATGCGCCGCCGGATGGAGAAGTGAGATGGCCCGACCCGACCGGATCGAGGGGCTGCGCGGCAGCCTGAGCGCAGGCAAGCCGCTGTCGGACCTGACATGGCTGCGTGTGGGCGGTCCGGCCGACTGGATCTACCAGCCAGCCGACACCGATGACCTGGCGCATTTCCTCGCGCAGCTCGATACCGATGTCGCGGTTTTTCCCATGGGCGTCGGCAGCAACCTGATCGTGCGCGATGGCGGGCTGCGCGCGGTGGTGATCCGCCTGGGGCGCGGCTTCAACGGGATCGAGATCGCGCAGGGTCGCGTCATCGCGGGGGCGGCGGCGCTGGATGCCCATGTGGCGCGGCGTGCGGCCGAGGCCGGGCTTGACCTGACCTTCCTGCGCACCATCCCTGGCAGCATCGGCGGCGCGGTGCGGATGAACGCGGGCTGCTACGGCGCTTACGTGGCCGATGTGCTGGTCGGGGTCGAGGCGGTGACCCGCGAGGGGCGCATCGTCACGCTGGACCGCGCGGCCTTGCAGCTGTCCTACCGGCAAAGCGTCCTGCCCGAGGGCTGGGTGCTGACCCGTGCCACATTCGCGGCGCCGTCGGGCGATCCCGCCGCCCTGGCCGCGCGGATGGACGACCAGATCGCGCGCCGCGACGCAAGCCAGCCCACGAAGGACCGCAGCGCCGGCAGCACCTTCCGCAACCCGGCCGGATTTTCCAGCACGGGCCGCGCCGATGACGTGCATGACCTGAAGGCCTGGAAGCTGATCGAGGACGCGGGCCTGCGCGGCGCGCGGCTGGGCGGCGCACAGATGAGCGAGATGCACGCCAATTTCCTGATCAACGCCGGGGGCGCCAGTGCCGCCGATCTGGAAAACCTTGGCGAATTGGTGCGAAAAAAGGTTTACGATTTAACCGGGATCACGCTAGAGTGGGAAATCATGAGGGTCGGCGAAACGACCCCTGCGAGCGGTTGACAGGCACTATCACACATAAGGGTCACTGACCCCTGAACAAAAGGGTCATTCAAGGCCCGGGATTCGAGGCACGGATTGGGTATGTCGGGCAGGACACCCCCCAAGGTTGCAGTATTGATGGGCGGCGCCTCGGCCGAGCGCGAGGTGTCGTTGTCATCGGGACGTGAATGCGCCGCGGCGCTGCAGGCCGAGGGCTATGAGGTGGTCACGCTGGATGCGGGCGCCGATCTGCCCGCGCGGCTGGCCGAGGTCGCGCCCGATGTCGTGTTCAACGCGCTGCATGGCCGCTGGGGCGAGGATGGTTGCGTTCAGGGCCTGCTGGAATGGCTGCGTCTGCCCTATACCCATTCGGGTGTGCTGGCCTCGGCGCTGGCGATGGACAAGCAGCGCACCAAGGATATCTACCGCGCCGAGGGCCTGCCCGTGGTGCCCAGCGTGCTGGCCACGCAGGGCCAGATCGCGGCCGCGCATCTGATGCCGCCGCCCTATGTGGTGAAACCCTTCGACGAAGGCTCATCCGTCGGCGTCGTGATCGTGCGCGAGGGCATGAACGCCCCCCGCCTGCCCGAAGGTCTGCCCGATGTGCTGATGGTCGAGGCCTATGCGCCGGGCCGCGAGCTGACCGTGACCGTGATGGGCGACCGTGCCCTGGGCGTGACCGAGATCATCACCGATGGCTGGTATGATTACGATGCCAAGTACAAGCCGGGCGGATCGCGCCATGTCTGCCCCGCCGAATTGCCCGATGACATCACCGCGGCCTGCATGGATTACGCGTTGCGCGCGCATCATGCCCTTGGTTGCCGGGGTGTCACGCGGACCGATTTCCGCTGGGATGACGCGCGCGGGCCGGAGGGGCTGGTGCTGCTGGAGACCAACACGCAGCCGGGCATGACGCCCACGTCGCTGTCGCCGGAACATGCCGGGCTGATCGGCCTGAGCTTCGGGCAGTTCTGTGCCTGGATGGTGGAGGATGCATCATGCAACAGGTGACCCCGCGCCTTGATCCGGCGCCTTCGCGCTGGTCCTACCGGATGCAGCGGCTGATGCTGACGCCGCTTTATCGCAACCTGTTGCGGATCGGGGTGCCCTTCGTGATCGCCTTCGGGTCGGTCACGCTTTACATGTCCGACGATCAGCGCCGCGACACCGTGGTGCAGGGATTTGTCGATCTGCGCGAGCAGTTCCAGACCCGGCCGGAATTCATGGTCAACCTGATGGCGATCGACGGCGCATCCAGCAGCGTGGCCGAAGATATCCGCGAGGTGCTGCAGCTGGATTTCCCGATCAGCAGTTTCGATCTGGAGCTGGAAGATATCCTGGCCCAGATCCGCGACCTGCCGCCGGTACAGGATGCCAGCCTGCGCGTCCGTTCGGGCGGGATCCTGCAGGTCGATGTGGTCGAGCGCAGCCCGGCCGTGGTCTGGCGCACCGCGCTGGGCCTTGAGGTGCTGGATGTCACGGGCGCGGTGATCGCGCCCGCCGCCTCGCGCGAGGCGTTCGCCGCCTTGCCGCTGATCGCGGGCGAGGGGGCGGATCGCCATGTGACCGAGGCGCTGGACCTTGTGCGCGCCGCAGGCCCGCTTGGCGCGCGGATGCGCGGCCTTGTGCGCGTGGGCGACCGGCGCTGGGATGTGGTCCTTGACCGCGAGCAGCGCATCCTTTTGCCCGAGGAAGGCCCGGTGCAGGCGCTGGAGCGCGTGATCGCCATGGGGCAGGTCCACGAGATGCTGGAGCGCGACCTGTCCGTCGTGGACATGCGCCTGAGCCAGCGGCCCACCATCCGGATGAACCCTGCCGCTGTCGAACAGTGGCGCGAATTGCAGACAACTCATGCAGGGATTGCAAGACAATGATCGAGCTTTATGAAAGCCAGCGCGCCATGCGGAACATGCGCCGCGCCGCCATGCAGCGCGGCGTCGTGGCCATTCTTGACGTGGGCAGCTCGAAGATCGGATGCCTGGTTCTGCGCTTTGACGGGGCCGATCGCGGGATCGAGGTCGAAGGCGTCGGGCCGATGGCGGGGCAGGCGGGGTTCCGGGTGATCGGGGCGGCGACCACGCGGTCGCGCGGCGTCCGCTTCGGCGAGATCCACGCCATGCAGGAGACAGAGCGCGCGATCCGCACCGCGGTGCAGGCGGCGCAGAAGATGGCCAATATCCGCGTCGATCACGTGATCGCCTGTTTCTCGGGCGGGGCGCCGCGCAGCTATGGCCTGGCTGGTGCGATCGACCTGGAAGGGCATGTCGTCACCGAACAGGATGTCAGCCGCGTTCTCAGCGCGTGCGACGTGCCCGAATACGGCGAGGGGCGCGAGGTGCTGCATGCCCAGCCCGTCAATTTCGCGCTGGATCACCGTTCGGGCCTGAGCGATCCGCGCGGCCAGATGGGGATGCGCCTGGCCACGGACATGCACATGCTGACGGTGGATGCCGCGGCGATCCAGAACCTGGCCCATTGCGTCAAGCGCTGCGATCTGGAACTGGCCGGTGTCGCCTCGTCTTCCTATGTGTCGGGCATCTCGGCCATGGTCGAGGACGAGCAGGAACTGGGCGGGGCCTGCATCGATCTGGGCGGCGGCACGACCGGCATCTCGATCTTTATGAAAAAGCACATGATTTATGCCGACAGCGTCAAGATGGGCGGCGATCACGTGACCGGCGACATCTCGATGGGGCTGGGTGTGCCGACGGCCACGGCCGAGCGGATCAAGACCTTTTACGGCGGAGTGGTGGCCACGGGCATGGATGATCGCGAGATGATCCAGACCGGCGGCGACACTGGCGACTGGGAACATGACCGCCGCACCGTCAGCCGCGCCGAACTGATCGGGATCATGCGGCCGCGCGTCGAGGAGATCCTGGAAGAGGTGCGCGCGCGTCTGGACGCGGCCGGGTTCGAACACCTGCCCAGCCAGCAGATCGTGCTGACCGGCGGCGGCAGCCAGATCCCCGGTCTGGATGGTCTGGCCAGCCGCATTCTGGGCCAGCAGGTTCGTCTTGGACGCCCGCTGCGGGTGCACGGCTTGCCGCAATCGGCAACCGGCCCCGGTTTTGCCAGCGCGGTGGGCCTGTGCCTTTTCGCGGCGCATCCGCAGGACGAATGGTGGGACTTCGAGATTCCGGTGGATCGCTACCCCGCGCGGTCCCTCAGAAGAGCCGTAAAATGGTTCAAGGACAACTGGTAACCGCTAGATATGGCCTGTTCGGCGAAATCCCGCGTGCGAGTCGCGGTGGATTGCCATATTTTGTGGTGAATTCGCGTTTTTTTGGTGACGATCCCGGTGGATCGGGTTAAGAATAATACCGAACAGGCAGAAAAATGCCCGCAAATGCGGGCTTTAACATCAGGCGGACAGATCATGACATTGAACCTTTCGATGCCCGGACATGAAGAGCTCAAGCCCCGTATCACCGTGTTCGGTGTCGGCGGTGCGGGCGGCAATGCGGTCAACAACATGATCGAGAAGAAGCTGACGGGCGTCGAATTCGTCGTGGCGAATACCGACGCGCAGGCGCTGCAGCAAAGCAACGCGCCCAGCCGGATCCAGCTTGGCGTCAAGGTCACCGAAGGTCTGGGGGCAGGGGCCCGTGCGGCCGTGGGGGCCGCCGCCGCAGAGGAATTGATCGAACAGATCGTCGATCACCTGGCGGGCGCGCACATGTGCTTCATCACCGCCGGCATGGGCGGCGGTACCGGGACGGGTGCCGCGCCGATCATCGCGCAAGCCGCGCGCGAACTGGGGGTGCTGACCGTCGGCGTCGTGACCAAGCCCTTCCAGTTCGAGGGCGCCAAGCGCATGCGTCAGGCCGAGGAAGGCGTCGAGGCGCTGCAGAAGATGGTCGATACGCTGATCATCATCCCCAACCAGAACCTGTTCCGTCTGGCCAATGAAAAGACCACCTTCACCGAAGCCTTCTCGATGGCGGATGATGTTCTGTATCAGGGCGTCAAGGGTGTGACCGACCTGATGGTGCGCCCCGGCCTGATCAACCTTGACTTCGCCGATGTGCGCGCCGTCATGGACGAGATGGGCAAGGCGATGATGGGCACCGGCGAGGCATCGGGCGAGGATCGTGCGATCCAGGCCGCCGAAAAGGCCATCGCCAACCCGCTGCTGGACGAAATCAGCCTCAAGGGCGCCAAGGGCGTTCTGATCAACATCACCGGCGGACATGACCTGACCCTGTTCGAACTGGACGAGGCCGCCAACCGCATCCGCGAGGAAGTGGACGCCGACGCCAATATCATCGTGGGCTCGACCCTCGATACCGACATGGAAGGCATGATGCGTGTCAGCGTCGTCGCCACCGGCATCGACGTGGTCGAAGCCGCAGCCGAGATCCCGCGCCCCCGCCGCGGCATGGCGCAGCCCCTGACCCAGCAGGTCAGCCAGGAAACGGCCATTGCGGCCGCCGCCCCGGCACCCGTTGCCGCAAGGCAGGCGGAACCCGCCCCGGTGCAGGCACCCGCGGAAGTGGCGGCCCCCGTGCAGCGCAAGGCCGAGCCGACCTTCTTCGAGGATCTGGACGTGCAGCGGACCGCCGCCTCCGAGCAGATGGACGACATCTTCGCGGAAGATGCGGACCAGGACGACAGCCTGCCGCCCCCGGCCTATCAGCCGCGCCAGGTGCAGCCCCAGGCCCGCTATGAAGAGGACGAGGAGCAGGCCGCCGCTTTCGTGGCACCGCGCGCCCCCGCGCCCGGCACACCCACACCCGAGGCGCTGGCGCGTCTGCAGCAGGCCGTCAGCAAGGCGGCACCCGGCGTGCAGCGTCCCCAGCCCCAGCCCCAGCCGCAGCCGGAGCCCGAGCAGCGCCCGCGCTTCGGCATCAACTCTCTGATCAACCGCATGACGGGCCATGCACCCGAGGCGCAGGAACGCGCCCCGGTCCAGCCCGCCCGTCAGCAGCCCCCGGTGCGCGCGCAGGCCTCGCAAGGCTATGCGCAGCAGGCTCGGCCCGCGCCGACCGATGCGCAGGATCCTGACCAGGAGCGGATCGAAATTCCGGCCTTCCTGCGGCGTCAGGCGAACTGATACCGGCCGTATCCGGCTGATCATATCCTTTGGAACAGACCGCCTTCGGGCGGTCTTTTTCGTTTTTGATCAAGGTATTGAGGCGGCACATCCGGCAAGATGGCAGATATCCGCCCATCGGTTTCGGGGATGTTTCAAACGGTTACAAAGATTGAATTGTTACCAAAGCGTCACAACCCTATTTTTTCGGCAAGGCGCCAGACCGCCATTCCCAATCCGAAGGCTTGACGTGCAGCATACTTTGAAATCGGCGGTTCGCTTCGACGGCGTAGGGCTGCATTCGGGCAAGCCCGCCCACATGGTGATCCACCCCGCAGCCGCAGAGCACGGGATCTGGTTCCGCCGTAGCGACGTGCTGTTCGGCGACGCGATGATTCCCGCCCGGTGGGACGCGGTGCGCCAGTCGCCGCTGTGCACCCTGCTGGAAAACCAGGCGGGTGTGACCGTATCGACGGTCGAGCATGTGATGGCCGCGCTGGCTGGTTGCGGCGTGCACAACGCGCTGATCGAACTTGACGGTCCCGAAGTGCCGATCCTTGACGGCAGCGCCGCAGCCTTCGTGCGCAGCATCATGCAGCGTGGCCTGCGGGCGCAGGCCGCCCCGGTGCGGGCGCTGCAGGTTCTGGAAACGGTCGAGGTGCGGCGCGGGGATGCCTGGGCGCGTCTTGCGCCGTCTGACAGCCTTGTGATCGATTTCCACATCGAGTTCGAGGATGCGGCCATCGGCGCGCAATCCAAAAGCCTCGTGATGTCCAACGGCACATTCGTGCGCGAATTGTGCGACAGCCGCACCTTCTGCCGGCAATCCGATGTCGAGGCGATGCATGCTTGCGGTCTGGCCCTGGGCGGGACGCTGGAAAATGCGGTTGTCGTCGATGGTGATCGTGTCCTCAGCCCCGGTGGCCTGCGCCACCGTGACGAGGCCGTGCGCCACAAGATGCTGGATGCGCTGGGTGATCTGTCGCTGGCGGGGGCGCCCTTGTTGGGGGCCTACACCGGGCACCGGGCAGGCCACGCCCTGACCAACGATCTGTTGCGCGCGCTTTTCGCGCGTCCTTCGGCCTATCGGATGGTGGTCTGCGATCCGGCGATGACCGCTCGGCTTCCGGGTGTGGGCGTTCACATGGACGAAATTCCGGCGGTAGCATAAGTCACGCGCAGGCGGGGGTGGCATATCTCTGTCGGCCTATTTGCGCCAAAGACGTTTTGCACCGGAATTTTCTGTGCTAGGACCATCCTTAACGGCAGGGTCGATCCCTGCGGACGAGACCAGACAAGGGTGAGAGCAAGCATGACAGGCGGGTCCCGAACAAGCGTGATCGGTGGCGTTCTACTGGCTGTTCTGCTGGCGGGATGCGACAGTACGGCGGAACGTGCGGGGCGCGGATCGATTCCCCTCGACAGCTTCACGGCCGAACAGATCTACGAACGCGCCGAGTTCGAAATCGACCGTAACCGGCCCGAGGACGCTGCCTTCTATTTCTCGGAAATCGAACGGCTCTATCCCTATTCGGAATGGTCCAAGCGCGGTCTGATCATGCAGGCCTATTCCTATCACACGGCCCGCGATTACGAAAACAGCCGCGCCGCGGCGCAACGCTACATCGATTTCTACCCCGCCGACGAGGATGCGGCCTATGCGCAGTACCTGCTGGCCCTGTCCTATTACGACCAGATCGACGACGTGGGCCGAGACCAGGGCCTGACCTTCCAGGCGCTGCAGGCGCTGCGCACGGTGATCGAGGTCTATCCCGACAGCGAATATGCCAGCTCGGCCATCCTGAAATTCGATCTGGCCTTCGACCATCTGGCCGGCAAGGAAATGGAGATCGGGCGCTATTACCTGAAGGGCAATCACTATACCGCCGCGATCAACCGCTTCCGCGTGGTGGTGCAGGATTTCCAGACCACCAGCCATACCGCAGAGGCGCTGCATCGTCTGGTCGAGGCCTATCTCTCGCTTGGCCTGACCGAAGAGGCGCAGACCGCCGGGGCGATCCTGGGGCACAACTTCCGTGCAACCACCTGGTACGAGGACAGCTTCAAGCTGCTGAATGGCCGCGGTCTGGAACTGGAGGCCGCGGGCGACAGCTGGCTTGCGCAGATCTATCGCCAGACGATCCGCGGACAGTGGCTGTGATGCCCATGCCTTGTGCCACTGGCGGACAGGCATGAGCCGGGGGCAGGCCGGGAATGCTGCGCGCGCTTGAAATTCGCGACATGCTGATCATCGACCGGCTGGATCTTGCCTTCCAGCCGGGACTGAACGTGCTGACCGGCGAGACCGGGGCGGGCAAGTCGATCCTGCTGGACAGCCTCGGCTTCGTGCTGGGCTGGCGCGGGCGTGCCGAACTGGTCCGGCAGGGTGCGGACCAGGGTGAGGTGGTCGCCGTCTTCGATTTGCCTCGGGGCCATGCTGCCCATGCGGTGCTGGAAGAGGCGGGGCTGCCTGCGGGACCCGAGCTGATCCTGCGGCGCATCAACACCCGCGACGGGCGCAAGACATCCTGGATCAACGACCGGCGCTGTTCCGGCGAGGTGCTGCGCGCGCTGTCCGATACGCTGGTCGAATTGCACGGCCAGCATGACGATCGCGGCCTGCTGGACCCCAAGGGCCACCGCAACCTGCTGGATGCCTTCGCGGGGGTGGCCGGGCAGCTTGAGACCGTGCGCGCCGCATGGCGGCACCGCGCCCGCCTGATGCGCCAGCTGGCCGAGGCTCAGGCGGCGCTGGACGCCGTGCGCGCCGAAGAGGAATTCCTGCGTCATGCCGTGGCCGAACTGGATGCGCTGGATCCCCAGCCCGGCGAAGAGGCCGAACTTGATACACGCCGCCGCATGATGCAGGGGGCCGAGCGGATCCGCGAGGACATGGCCCGCGCCCATGCAATCCTGGGACCGCAGGGGGCCGAAGGTGCCATGGGCGATGGTCTGCGCTGGCTGGACGGCATCGCGGACCGGGCCGAGGGGATGCTGGATGCGCCGCTTGAGGCGCTGGGGCGCGCGCTCAATGATCTGGCCGAGGCGGTGCAGGGGATCGAACGCGCGCAGGACGTGCTGAGCTTTGATCCCCACGCGCTGGAGACGGTCGAGGAGCGGTTGTTCGCGATCCGGGCGCTGGCGCGCAAGCACGAGGTGCTGGCGGATGATCTGGGCGCCTTTGCCGAGGGCTTGCGCGACCGGCTGTCGGCGCTGGATCGCGGTGATGCGGACCTCAAGCTGCTCAAGGCGGAACTGGGCCGCGCGGATGCGGCCTATGACGTGGCGGCGGCGGCACTGACGGCCGAGCGGACCGAGGCCGCGTCGCGTCTTGATCAGGCGGTCACGGCCGAACTGGCCCCCCTCAAGATGGAACGCGCGGTGTTCCGTACGGTGATCGAGCCGTCGGAACCCGGACCCGAGGGGCGCGACAGCGTGGCCTTCAGCGTGGCGACAAACCCCGGTGCGCCTGCGGGGCCGCTGGGCCGCATTGCATCGGGCGGGGAACTCAGCCGGTTCCTGCTGGCGCTCAAGGTCTGCCTGAGTGATCGCGACGCGGGCATCACCATGATCTTCGACGAGATCGACCGCGGCGTGGGCGGGGCGACCGCCGATGCCGTCGGGCGCAGGCTGGCGGCGCTGGCGACAGGCGGGCAGGTTCTGGTCGTGACCCATTCGCCCCAGGTGGCGGCCCTTGGCGCGCATCACTGGCGGGTGGAGAAACGCGTGCAGTCCGACATGACGACAACCACCGTCGTGCCGCTAGATGCCGCCGCGCGGGTGGACGAGATCGCCCGGATGGTGGCCGGCGACACGATCACCGACGAGGCCCGTGGCGCCGCGCGGGCGCTGCTGGCCGGGACGGTCTGAGCCTGTCGCAGGTCACGCCGGTCGCATCGGTTGCGTCTGGATATTTGAAGCAAGAAGAAACGAAGGGGCGGGGCGCTCAGTTATCCTGGCGCAGCATCTTGCCCGGATTCATGATGTTGGCCGGGTCCAGCGCCATTTTCAGCGTCTGCATCACGTCCCAGGCCTGCCCGTGTTCGGCCTGCATGTAATCCAGCTTGCCCAGCCCGATGCCATGTTCGCCGGTAGCGGTGCCACCCATGTCCAGCGCGCGGGTCACCATGCGATGCGCCAGCGCCTTGGCGGTGCTTTCCTGCGCGGGGTCGGCCGCGTCATAAAGCAGGATGGCATGAAAATTGCCGTCCCCCACATGGCCCAGGATCGGCCCCGCGATCCCCGAGGCCGCGATATCCGCCTGGGTCTGCGTGACCGCTTCGGCCAGGCGCGAGATCGGCACGCAGATATCGGTGACGATGGCCATGGCGCCGGGGCGCGAGGCCTTGATCGCGTAATAGGCGTTGTGGCGCATGGCCCAGAGCGCGCGGCGATCCTCGGGCTGGGTGGCCCAGTCGAAGCCGGTACCGCCATGGTCCGCGACGATCTCGCCGAAGGTGTCGACCTGTTCGCGCACGCCCGCCTCCGAGCCGTGGAATTCCACCATCAGATGCGGTTGCAACGGAATCCCGGTGCCCGACCAGGCATTGACGGCGGCCACGCTGGCTTCGTCGATGAATTCGATCCGCGCCATCGGCAGGCCCAGCTGGATCGTGTCGATCACGGCCGCCACGGCATCGGTCATGTCGGAAAAGCCGCAGATCGCGGCGGCTGTCGCCTCGGGCTGGCCATGCAGGCGCAGGGTCATCTCGGTGATCAGGCCAAGGGTGCCCTCGGCGCCGACGAAAAGCCCGGTCAGATCATAGCCCGCAGCGGTCTTGCGCGCCCGCGTGCCCGTGCGGATGATGCGGCCATCGGCCAGCACCACCTCAAGGCCCAGCACATTGTCGCGCATGGTGCCGTAGCGCACCGCCGTGGTGCCGCTGGCGCGGGTCGAGGCCATGCCGCCCAGCGAGGCATTGGCCCCCGGATCGACCGGAAAGAACAGGCCCGTGGCGCGCAGCGCCTCGTTCAGCGCCTCGCGGGTCAGGCCGGGTTGCACGACCACGTCCATATCGGCGGCATTGATCTGCAACACCCGGTTCATCAGGCGGAAATCCACGCAGACACCGCCATGCGGCGACTGGGCCTGACCCTCGAGCGAGGTGCCGGCGCCATAGCCCACCACGGGAATGCCATGCGCCGCGCAAAGGCGCAGGATGGCGGACACCTCGGCGGTGGATTCGGGGTAGACGACGATCTCGGGCGGCATCAACGGGAAATGCGTCTCGGAGCGACCGTGCTGGTCGAGTTCGGACTTGGACCGACTGGCGCGTTGTCCTAACAAGGTGGTCAGATCGTCAAGAACTGTCTGGCGGGTCATCCGGTTCTCCCAGCAATGCGGATTGACCAAACCTAGGCCAAGCGGGCAGGACGGGGAAGGGGCAAGAGCATGGAACGAGCAGCGCGGCTGCATCCCCGCAGGGCCGGCCGCCTCGTGACCGGAGGGCTGTCGTGATGCGTCAGGCCATTGCGGCCCATGTGTTGCAACTGTCGCGTCGGGCATTGACCTGGCTGGCCGAAGCCCTGCGCCTTCTGCGCAAGCGCGGCCCCAGCCAGTTCCAGTTCTGGCTGATCGCCCTGGTCATCGGGATCGCTGCGGGTTTCGCGGCCCTGCTGTTCCGCAAGGGCATCGAAACGCTGCAGGCCCTTCTCTACGGGACGGATGACGTGGCCAGGCTGCACAGCTTCGCCGAAACCATGCCCTGGTACTGGATCCTGATCCTGCCCATCGCGGGGGGGCTTGTCGTGGGGCTGATCCTGCACCGCTTCACCCCGGATGGGCGCGTGCGCGCCGTGGCCGATGTGATCGAGGGGGCTGCGCTGCAGAATGGACGGGTGGAGCATCGCGCGGGCATCGCCTCGGCAGCGGCGTCACTGATCACGCTGTCGACGGGCGGCTCAAGCGGGCGCGAAGGCCCGGTCGTGCATATGGCGGCGGTGATTTCCAGCTGGGTCAGCGAACGCATCCGCGCGGATGGAATCACCGGGCGCGACCTCTTGGGCTGCGCGGTGGCGGCGGCGGTCTCGGCCAGTTTCAACGCGCCCATCGCGGGCGCGCTTTTCGCGCTCGAGGTGGTGTTGCGGCATTTCGCGGTTCATGCCTTCGCGCCCATCGCCATTGCCGCCGTCGCAGGCACGGTGATCAACCGCATCGAATACGGCGGCGTGACCGAGTTCAGCCTGCCGGGCTTCAGCACGCTGGAATTCTACGGCGAATTGCCCGCCTTCCTGATCCTGGGACTGGTCTGCGGCCTGGTGGCGACGGCGCTGATGCGGTCGATCTTCCTGGCCGAGGATGTGGGAAACCGCATCCAGGAGATGACCGGCCTGCCGCGCTGGCTGCGCCCGGCGGTCGCGGGGGCGATGCTGGGGGGGCTGGCGATCTGGTTCCCGCATATCATAGGCGTGGGCTACGAGACGACATCGGACGCGCTGACCGGCCAGCTGCTGCTGCATGAGGCGGTCGTCTTCTGCGCGCTCAAGGTGCTGGCGGTGGCCATCACCATGGGGGGGCGCATGGGGGGCGGCGTGTTCTCGCCCTCGCTGATGGTGGGCGCGCTGACGGGTCTGGCCTTCGGCATGATCGCCACGTCGATCTTCCCCGAGGTTTCAGGCGCCAGCACGCTTTATGCGCTGGTGGGGATGGGGGCGGTGTCGGCGGCGGTTCTGGGCGCGCCGATCTCGACCACGCTGATCGTGTTCGAGATGACGGGCGACTGGCAGATCGGGATCGCGGTCCTGACAGCTGTCTCGCTGTCCACGGTGCTGGCCTCGCGGCTGGTGGACCGTTCGTTCTTTCTGACGCAGCTGGAACGGCGCGGCGTGCATCTGGCGGCGGGGCCGCAGGCCTATCTTCTGTCGATGTTCCGGGTTGCCGCCGTGATGCGCAAGGTGGGCGATCCCGGCATGGCCGATGAGACCGCTTGCCACGAGATGATCGAGGATGGCATCTTCGTCGATGCGACAGCGACCCTCGAGGCGGCCTTGCCGCTCTTCGACCGGGCAGGCGTTCCGTTCCTGCCGGTGATAACCCCGGCCACGGGGGACGAGGCGCCACAGCTCTGGGGCGCGCTGTTCCATGTCGACGCCCTCAAGACCTACAACAGCGCCCTGGCCGCCACCGCCGAAGAGGAACACAGCTAGGCGCGTAGCCTGTCTGCGACGCGCCTGTTTCTTCTTGCTGCAAATATCCATCCGCAACGGCCGGGGCCTTGCGGGCGGCCAAAGGATCAGACCTGTTCGACGGCCACGCTGTCCGAGGCATAGAAGGCGAGGTGATCCTTGATCCGTTCCATCCCCGGTTTGGGATCCTCATAGGACCAGGCGGCATTCTTCAGCGTCGTGCTTTTGGTCACGATCGAGAAATAGCTGGCATCGCCCTTGTGCGGGCAATGGGTGCTGTGATTGGTCCGGTCCAGGAAGGCCATCGCGATATCCTTGCGCGGGAAATAGATCACGAAGGGCATCTCCCCTTCCGTCAGTTCCAGCGCATCGTTCGATTCGCCCAGCACGGCCCCGCCGGCGCGGACCACCCATGTGCCATCGGCCTTGGTTATCTTGATATGGTCAGCCATCGTTTTCCCCCCGTTTCGGTATGTCTTGCCCTTCGGATATGACAGGCGCGTGTCACAGCGGGGCGGTTGCCTGTGCCAACCATACCCGTGCCGCATCCGAAATCCGAGGGCCGATCTTGTCGAGACATGCGGCATGGTAGCTGTTGAGCCAGGCACGATCCTGCGCGGTCATGAGGCCGGGCAGGATCAGGCGACGATCGATCGGCACCCATGTCAGCGTGTCGAAGCTGAACATGGCGCGATCATCGGCGCCGGCAAGGGCAGGGGCCTCGCGCACCACGATAAGGTTCTCGATACGGATGCCGAAGGCGCCCTCGCGGTAGTATCCCGGCTCGTTCGACAGGATCATGCCGGGCTGCAGGGGCACCTCGGACACGCGGCTGATCCGCTGCGGGCCTTCATGCACGCACAGATAGACCCCCACGCCGTGCCCGGTGCCATGGTTGAAATCCAGCCCCGCGGCCCACAGGGGCGCGCGGGCGATGGCGTCGATGTCGCGCCCGGCCAGCCCCTTGGGAAAGCGCAGCTGCGAAATGCCGATCATGCCCTGCAACACGCGGGTAAAGCAGGCTTTTTCCAGATCGCCAACCTCACCGACAGGCAGGGTGCGGGTGATGTCGGTGGTGCCGTCCAGGTATTGCCCGCCGCTGTCCACCACGATCAGATGGCCCGGTTCCAGCCGCGCGTTGCTGCTGCGCGAGACGCGGTAATGCATGATCGCGCCATTGGGGCCGGTGCCCGCGATGGTCTCGAAGCTGATGTCGCGCAGCGCGTTGGTGGCCCGGCGGAAGCCTTCAAGTGCGATCGCCACGTCGATCTCGGTCAGGCTGCCGGGTTCCTGTGCGTCGAACCAGCACAGGAATTCCACCATGGCGGCGGCATCGCGCAGATGCGCCTCGGTGGTGGCGGCGATCTCGGCCGTGGTCTTGGTGGCCTTGGGCAGGATGCAGGGATCCTGGCCCCAGGTGCAGGCGACGCCCGCCTCGGCCAGTTCCATCGAGACCCACAGCGGCGCGGTGGCGCGGTCCACCCGCACGGGGCCGGACAGGCTGCGCAGGCCGGGGCCGAAGGCCGTGACCGGGCGCAGCGTCACCTGCGACCCCAGATGGGCGCGCAGGGCGTCGTCGCATTTCACCGGGTCGGTGTAGAGGGTCAGGTGGGCGTTGTCATACAGCACGGCAAAGCCATGCGGCACCGGGTTGCGCGGGATGTCGGACCCGCGCACGTTCAGCAGCCAGGCCAGGGAATCGGCCAGCGTGATCACCGCCGCGCTCTGTCCCGCCGCGCGCAAGACCTCGGCCAGGCGGGCGCGCTTGGATGCGCTCGTTTCGCCGGCCAGATCCTCGGGGTAGGGCGTGATGGGGCCGGTCGGCGGTGCGGGCTGATCAGGCCAGATACTGTCCACCGCATTGGCGACAGGCGACAGGGTGATCGCGTGGCCCGACAGCGCATCCTCCAGCTTGCCGATCTCTTCGGCCGTGTGCAGCCAGGGATCGAAGCCGATCACGCCGCCATTGGGCAGTTCGGCGCGCAGCCAGTCGGCAAGCCCGGTTTCGGGCCAGGGCACAGGCGTGAAATGGGCCAGATCGACCTGGCCCTTCACCTGTGTGCGATAGCGCCCGTCGATGAAGACGCCCGCCACATGCGGCAGCACGCAGGCAAAGCCCGCCGATCCGGTGAAACCGCTCAGCCAGGCCAGCCGCGCATCATGCGGGGCGACATATTCGCCCTGATGGGCATCGGCGCGGGGCACCAGGAACCCCGTCAACCCCGCCCGTGCAAGATGGTCGCGCAGCGCGGCCAGCCGGGGTGGGCCCTGCTCGGGGCGGGCGCTTTCCTCGAACGTCTGAAACATCCTACATGGCCCTTTTCATGCCAAGCATCCGGGCGCGAGCGCGCGGGTCGCGGTCGAAGAGGCCCGCCAGCTGTTCGGTCATGGCGCCGGCCAGCTGATCCACATCGGTGATGGTCACTGCATGCTGGTAGTAGCGCGTCACGTCATGGCCGATCCCGATGGCGATCAGTTCCACGGCGCGGCGCTTTTCCACCATGGCGATCACGTCGCGCAGGTGCTTTTCAAGGTAATTGGCCGGGTTAACCGACAGGGTGGAATCATCCACCGGCGCACCGTCCGAGATCACCATCATGATCTTGCGCGCCTCGGGGCGGCCGATCATGCGGCGATGCGCCCATTCCAGCGCCTCGCCGTCGATGTTTTCCTTCAGAAGCCCTTCCTTCATCATCAGGCCCAGGTTGGACCGGGTCCGCCGCCATGGCGCGTCGGCGGATTTGTAGATGATATGGCGCAGGTCGTTCAGGCGGCCGGGTTGCTGCGGACGGCCTTCGGCCAGCCATTTCTCACGGCTCTGGCCGCCTTTCCAGGCGCGGGTGGTAAAGCCCAGGATCTCGACCTTGACCGAGCAGCGTTCCAGCGTGCGCGCCAGAACATCGGCGCAGATCGCCGCGATCGATATGGGGCGGCCCCGCATCGAGCCCGAGTTGTCCAGCAGCAGCGTCACCACCGTATCGCGGAATTCGGTGTCCTTCTCGACCTTGAAGGACAGGGGCGTGGTGGGGTTGGCGACAACCCGCGCCAGGCGGCCCGCATCCAGAATGCCTTCTTCCATGTCGAACAGCCAGGACCGGTTCTGCTGCGCCTGCAGGCGGCGCTGCAGCTTGTTGGCCAGACGGCCCACGGCCCCCTTGAGAGGGTCCAGCTGCTGGTCCAGATAGGCGCGCAGGCGCTCCAGCTCGACCGGATCGGCCAGCTCTTCGGCCAGGATTTCTTCATCGAAATCCGTGGCATAGACGGCATAGTTCGGGTCCGCATCGGATATGGGCTGCGGCGCGGGCGGCTCCAGCGGGGCCTCGCCATCGGGCAGTTCCGTATCCTCGCCCATTTCCTGATCGGCCAGCTCGTCCATCGAGACCTGTGCCTGGCTTGCGTCCTGGCTGTCGTCCTGGGACTGTTCGGGGCTGGCTTCGGCCTCTTCCTGCTGCTGGTCGTCCTGACCGCTGCTGTCGGGGTCTTCCTGCTGCTCGGCGCTGTCCTCGGCATCGTCCTGATCGTCGTCGGGCTGATCCGGGTCATCGCCCAGCTGATCGCCGTAACCCAGATCCTCGATCACCTTGCGGGCGAAACGGGCGAATTCGGCCTGGTTGGACAGCTTGTCCTGCAAGGCGTCCAGCGTGCCGCCGGCCTGATCCTCGATGAAGCCGCGCCACAGTTCCATGACGTTCTGCGCACCTGCGGGCAGGGGACGCCCGGTGGCCAGATGCCGGATCATGTAGCCCGCGGCAGTCGCCAGCGGCGCGTCCGAGGCCTGCGTGATCTGGTCATAGCCCGCGCGCGTGGCCTCATGCGCGATCTTGGCGTCGATGTTGCCGGCGGTGCCGGGCATGTCGCGCGCGCCCATCGCCTCGCAGCGGGCGGTTTCCATCGCCTCGTAAAGCTCGCGTGCCATTTGCCCCGGCGGGGCATAGCGCGCGTGGGTGGCATCGTTGTGATAGCGGCGGTGCAGCGCCAGCGCGTCGGCCGTGCCGCGCGCCAGCAGCACCTCGTCGCGGGTCATGCGGCGGCTGACCTGGGGCAGGCGCATCGCATCGCCCGACAGGCCCGATGGATCGACCGAATAGCTGATGGTCAGCTCCGGGTCATGGGCCATGACCTTGGTCGCCTCGGCCAGGGCTTTCTTGAACGGATCGGCGGGGTTGTCTGTCGGTTTGCTCATCTCACCTCTCCGGTCGCACTGCGGCCGCTTGGGCCTGGACTGGCGCGCCTCCACCCGGCGGGCGGGCGCGCCGTCCGATCACTTCATCGCCATGCTGGCCGCCGATTCCGGCAATTCCTCGTCGAACAGGCGCTGGTAGAACTCGGCCACGGTCTGGCGCTCCAGCTCGTCGCATTTGTTCAGGAAGGTCAGCCGGAAGGCATAGCCCACGTTGCGGAAGATCTCGGCGTTCTGGGCCCATGCGATGACGGTGCGCGGGCTCATGACGGTGGACAGATCGCCGTTCATGAAGGCGGTGCGCGTCAGGTCCGCGACGGTGACCATCTGCTTGATGGTCTTGCGGCCCTTGTCGGTGTTGTAATGCGGGTTTTTCGCCAGCACGATATTCGTCTCGGCCTCGATGCTGAGGTAGTTCAGCGTCGCCACCAGGCTCCAGCGGTCCATCTGGCCCTGGTTGATCTGCTGGGTGCCGTGATAAAGCCCGGTGGTGTCGCCCAGGCCCACGGTGTTCGCGGTGGCGAACAGGCGGAAATACTTGTGCGGGGTGATCACCTCGTTCTGGTCCAGCAGCGTCAGCTTGCCGTCCACTTCCAGCACGCGCTGGATCACGAACATCACGTCGGCGCGGCCTGCGTCATATTCGTCGAAGACGATGGCGGTGGGGTTGCGCAGCGCCCAGGGCAGGATGCCTTCCTGGAATTCGGTGACCTGCACGCCGTCCTTGAGCTTGATCGCATCCTTGCCGATCAGGTCGATCCGGCTGATGTGGCTGTCAAGGTTGACGCGCACGCAGGGCCAGTTCAGGCGGCTGGCGACCTGTTCGATATGGGTCGACTTGCCCGTGCCGTGGTAGCCTTGGATCATCACGCGGCGGTTGTGGCTGAAGCCTGCAAGGATCGCCAGGGTCGTGTCCGGGTCGAACTTGTAGGTGCTGTCTTCCTCGGGGACGCGCGCGGTCCGTTCGGGGAATCCCCTGACGACCATATCGGTGTCGATCCCGAAGACCTCGCGGACCGAGATGTCTTCGGTGGGTTTTGCGTTGATGTCGATCATGCCGTCGGCCATGGAGCTGTCCTTCCCGTCGCGGGCCGCCGGCCCGCATGCATCGCTTTGTGTCGCTTTCAGGTTTGGTGCAACATAATCCGGGCAAGGGCAAGGGGGGCCGCCGTTTTCCGTTCCGCCGCCTTCGGTCGCGCCGAGTGCCATCGTGATCGGATGACGCGATTTTGACCACAGGCGGGCGAAGCGACTTTGGCTTGTGGAAAAAGACCCGGACAGTATAGTCGGCGGACCGATATCGACCGATATGACCCAGACCCAACTCGGCCCTGCCAGACCGGAGCGGCGACAATGGCGAAAAGCCCGCAACCCGATGCGATGCTGTGCTTCAATCTCTATGCGGCCAGCCACGCGTTTACCCGCTATTACAAGCGGCTTCTGACGCCTCTGGGGCTGACCTATCCGCAATACCTGGTGATGTTGCGCCTGCATCACGCCGATGGGCAGCATGTGGGCAGCCTTGCGCGCGACCTCTGCCTCGAGACGAACACCCTGTCGCCGCTGCTCAAGCGGATCGAGGCGATGGGGCTGGTGCGCCGGGCGCGCAGTGCTGCGGATGAGCGCCGGGTGGACCTGTTCCTGACGGATGCGGGCCGGGATGTGGCGGCGCGTTGCGCCGAGATCCCCGCGCAGATCTTTGCCGAACTGGGCCTCGACATGGCCGAGGTGCGACAGGCCACCGCAACGATGCTCAGGCTGCGTGCGCAGCTCGCCGTCCATGACGGCGATCTGGCCCAGGCCTGACAGGCGCCCGATCGCCGCGCGCCTTGCCTACTTGAAGTTGCGGCTGTCCTTGATCTGGTCCCAGGCCCAGACGACCTCTTGCAGCTGCTCTTCCTGGCTGCGGTCGCCGCCGTTCATGTCGGGATGCAGCACCTTGATCAGCGCCTTGTAGGACTTGCGTACCTCGGCCTTGGTCCAGTGGTCCTTGGCTTCCAGGATCTCGATCGCGCGGCGTTCGGTGGGCGGCAGCTTGCGCGTGCCCCCGGTGATCGACTTGCCCGGATTGCGCGTCGCATTGCTGCCCAGAACCTGGTGCGGATCCTCGATCCCCAGCCGCGCCCAGGCGCGGGCCTCGGGATCGCCCATGGGTTTCGTGGCCCGTTCCCAGACCTTGTCCTTGGACATCTGCGCGTTGATCTCGGCCTCGGTGGTGCCGTCGAAGAAGTTCCACTTGAGGTTATACTCGCGCACATGGTCCTTGCAGAACCACAGATAGTCATCCAGCACGTCCGGCGCCTTGGGCGCGCGGAACTTGCCCGCCTCCTGGCAGCCGTCGTGATCGCAAATCCGGCTCGAGGTTTCGACAGCCCCCGACATGCCCCGCCGACCGCGTGGATTTTTCTTCTTGGCCGACGATACGGACATGTCGAACCCGAAGGGATCTGGCTTGGTCATAGGTTCACCTTTTCGACTCGGAGCACAGAGTTTAGACTGTTTGCACAAGGATTGAAGGGGGCATGCAGGTAAAATTATGAACAGGGCAGACGAGATCAAAACAGCACTGGATGCGGCGTTTTCGCCGCAACATATTGAAGTCATTGACGAAAGCGAGGCTCATCGCGGTCATTCGGGCTATGCCGAAGGCGGCGAGAGCCATTTTCGTGTCGTCATCCGCGCGCCTGCCTTTGCCCCGATGAACCGGATCGCCCGCCATCGCGCCATCCATGCCGCGCTGGGGCCCGCCCTGATCGGCCGGATTCACGCGCTTGCGCTGGATGTTTCGGGCTGATCAGGCCTTTGGTTCGGGCGTCTCGTCATCGCTGCGCGCAAGGCTGCCGGACAGCGCGCGCGGCGAGGGGACGGCGGGCGCATTGTCCGAGGGTGCTGCATGGGCGCTCAGGACCGGGCGAAAGACCTGCGCCGCCTCTGGCGCGGCATCAGTCGGCGCCTCCAGCAGACGCGGACGGAACGCGGCCAGTTCGGCCTCGCGCGCACGGCGGAACACCATAACGTTGTGATAAACGGTCTTGGTGCCGGTCAGGCCCGAGCGTTCCTCCGAGGGCAGGGTTTCGGCGCGCTGGAATTCCCAGCCATCGGCGGCCATGGCGTTCATGGTTTCCTGCAAGGACAGGGCGAAACGTTCCTGGGTCGTCTTGACGCCCTTGGCCTTGGTGCCCTTCACGGGCGCGGGAATGACACGGTATTCGTAACTCATGCACCTGTCCTGCTTGCTGGGTCGCGTGGTTCTAGCAGGACAGCGACCCCTGTTCCAGTCAAACCGGACGGCGGCCCGATCATCGGCGGCAGATCGCGCGCATGGGCGCGCAGATCATCCTAGCGACGCTTGAGCGCGATGGACCGGCCCACGCGTTCGGGTCGTGGCAGCACATCATGCGCGGCCTGCAACGCCGCCAGTTTCGCGCGGATATCGTCGGGCATGGGGGCGACGCGGGGGCCGGACATGTCGATATGCAGCCCCAGCGCCTCGCCGGTGGCGGCCAGCCAGCCATCCTCGTGCCACAGCTCCTGATATGTGTGGAACCGCTTTTCGTCATGCGCGATCAGCTGGAAGGTGCAGCGCACCTTCGCGCCCAGATGCAGTTCGCGCACATAGCAGATGTGGAACTCTGCCGTGAAGGTCGTGTGCTGGCGCGCCTTGATGTAATCGGGGCCAAAGCCCATCAGGCTATAGGCCTCGTCGGCGCAGCGGTCGAACAGCACGTTGTAAAAGGCCATGTTCATGTGGCCGTTGAAGTCGATCCACTGCGGCTCGACCTCCATCACCGAGGATGTGAACGGCGCGGGAATGCTCATCGGTCTCTCCTTCCGCAGGCAGGGGGCAGGGCCCCCATCACAGGCCCAGCTTTTCCATCACCAACTGGTTGACGGTGGCCGGATTGGCCTTGCCGCCGGTGGCCTTCATGACCTGACCCACGAACCAGCCTGCCAGTTTCGGGTTCTGCTTGGCTTTTTCCACCTGCGCGGGGTTCTCCGCGATGATCTGATCGACCGCCGCCTCGATGGCGCCCGTATCGGTGACCTGCTTCATGCCGCGCGCCGCGACGATCTGCGCGGGATCGCCGCCTTCGGTATAGACGATCTCGAACAGGTCCTTGGCGATCTTGCCCGAAATGTCGCCAGACGCGATCAGGTCGATGATCCCGCCCAGTTGCGCAGGGCTGACCGGGCTGTCGGTGATATCGAGGCTGTCCTTCTTCAGACGCCCGAAGAGTTCGTTGATGACCCAGTTCGCGGCTATCTTGCCGTCACGCCCCTGCGCCACGGCTTCGAAATAGCTGGCCGCGTCCAGTTCGGCGGTCAGAACACTGGCGTCATAATCGGTCAGGCCGAAATCTCCCATGAACCGCGCCTTCTTGGCGTCGGGCAGTTCGGGCAGGCGCGCCTTGATGTCATCGACCCAGGCCTGTTCGATTTCCAGCGGCAGCAGGTCGGGGTCGGGGAAGTAGCGATAGTCATGCGCCTCTTCCTTGGACCGCATCGAGCGTGTCTCGTTCTTGTCCACGTCGTAAAGACGGGTTTCCTGCACCACCTCGCCACCGGCCTCGACGATGGCGATCTGGCGCCGCGCCTCGACCTCGATCGCCATCTGGATGAAGCGCATCGAGTTCATGTTCTTGATCTCGCAGCGCGTGCCCAGATGGCTGAAATCGCCGGTGGCCTGGTATTTCTCGTACTGGCCGGGCGCGCAGATCGACACGTTCACATCGGCGCGCAGGTTGCCGTTCTGCATGTTGCCGTCGCAGGTGCCCAGATAGCGCAGGATCTGGCGCAGCTTGGTGACATAGGCGGCGGCTTCTTCGGGGCCGCGGATGTCCGGGCGGCTGACGATCTCCATCAGGGCAACGCCGGTGCGGTTCAGATCGACAAAGGACATGTTGGGATCCATGTCATGGATCGACTTGCCCGCGTCCTGCTCAAGGTGAATCCGCTCGACCCGCACAAGGCGGGCGACACCGGGGCCCATCTCGACCAGAATCTCGCCCTCACCGACGATGGGATGGTAAAGCTGGCTGATCTGGTAGCCCTGCGGCAGGTCGGGATAGAAATAGTTCTTGCGGTCAAAGGCGGACCACAGGTTGATCTGCGCCTTCAGGCCCAGCCCAGTGCGCACCGCCTGTTCCACGCAGTATTCGTTGATGACAGGCAGCATGCCGGGCATCGCCGCATCCACGAAGGACACGTTGGCATTGGGCTCGTTGCCGAATTTCGTCGAGGCCCCCGAGAAAAGCTTGGCGTTCGAGGATACCTGCGCATGGACCTCCATCCCGATCACAAGTTCCCAATCCTGCTTCGCGCCGGAAATGACGCGGGGTTTCGGGGTCTCATAGGTCAGATCAAGCATCGGTGCGGTCCTTTGTCATGCCGTGCAGGCGTTCTAGGACAGGGGCGGGGGCGGGGCAAGGGGGCAGCGGCCACAGCCGCGCCGTGCGCGCATCGGCAACAAGGCGCCTGTGGCTGACGCGGGGGCTGTTGCGACTCGGGCATTGCGGGCAGTCTGCCGCAATGCTGCTGCGGCTTGGTCTTGTCTGGTTCTGTCTTTGCCTGTCCCTGCCCCTGTCCGCGGCAGAGGATCGCGGGGCCGTGACGGCCCAGCCCAACCTGTCCACATCCGGTCCCGTCGCCATCGCGGCGACCCGCCCCCGCGCACGAAGCGAGGCCTTGCCGCGCATGGCCTGGGGACGGCAGGGCGACACGGCGATCTGGACCCGCGCCGCGCTGTCGGCGCTGCAAGGCCATGCCAGCGCCCTGACCGAGACCGTGCCACGCGACATCGACGCCTGGTGCCCGGCCTATCGTGGTGCGGACGCGGCGCAGCGGCGGGCCTTCTGGGCCGGCTTCGCCTCGGCGCTGGCGCGGCATGAAAGCGGGCAGCGCGCGGGCGCGGTGGGGGGCGGCGGGCTCTATCACGGGCTCTTGCAGATCCTGCCCGCCACGGCGCAGGGCTATGGCTGTGCGGCGCGCAGCGGCGCTGCGCTGCAAAACGGGGCGGCGAACCTGTCCTGCGGCTTGCGGATCATGGCGCGGACGGTGCCCCGTGACGGGGTGATTGCCCAGCAGACGGATCGCTGGCGCGGGGTCGCCGCCGACTGGGGCCCGATGCGCAGCGCCGCCAAACGCGACCAGATGCAGGGCTGGCTGAGGCGGCAAAGCTATTGCACGCCCCTGTCTGCCGTGCGGCCCAAGGCGCGGCCCGCAGGGTTGGTGGCGGATCAGAGCAGCGAGAAGGGGTGACGCTCGACCGGAAGGGCGGCGTGCGTCAGGGCGTCCTGCAGGACCGGGATGGGCGGGACGCAGTCCTGCGGCAGCCGGATGCGGCGCATGTCATGCAGCACGACCGATACCCGGTAGCTGAGGTCCAGCCGCCGGTCCAGCCGCACCGCCTTGATCCGCGCAAGCGGAATGGTGTCTGCCTTGGCGCCGCTGAACCAGTGCAGATCCTGCCGGGTCAGCCGCAGTCCGGACGCGCGATCCGACAGCAGATCCCACAGCGCGGGCAGCGTGAAGAGGGCCAGCCCCGCCACGATCCATCCCGCCGCATCCAGAACCACCAGCAGCAGGACAAGGATGATCCAGACCCCCGCCAGCGCCAGCGCGGTGCGCCTGTTGCGCCCGGTGATGCGATGATCCAGCAGCGGTTGCGTCATGGGGCGGGGGCCGGATGGATATTTGCAGCAAGAAGAAACAGGGCGCGGTCCTTTCCTGTCATGTCCCCAGAATGCGGCTGACCATCTCGGTCGTGTCGCGGCTGAGGTCGGGGGTGGCCAGGATACGTTCAAGTGCGGCGCGCGCATGGGCCTGGCGCGCGGGGTCATAGCGGCGCCATGTCTCGAAGGCGGCGCACATGCGCGCGGTCGTTTGCGGGTTGATCGGGTCAAGCCGGATCAGCCAGTCCGCCATGGTCGCATGGCCCGCGCCGGACGCATGGTGAAAGCCCGCCGCATGCCCCGCCAGCGCGCCGAAGACGGCGCGGAAGCGGTTGGGGTTGCGGATGTTGAAATCGGGATGCGCCGCCAGTTCCGTGGCGCGGGCGGCGGCATCTTCGGGGCGGGCATGGGCGACGGTCAGGGCGAACCATTTGTCCATCACCAGCCGGTCATGGCGCCACTGGTCGTGGAAGGCCCGGCTTTCGGCATCCCCGATCTGGCGCGCCATCAGGCAGGAGAGCGCGGTCAGTTGCTGGGTCATGTTGTCGGCACTTGCGAATTGCGCGCGGGCCTGGGCGCCCGCGTCGCGGCGCGTCAGCAGGGACAGCACCAGCCCCTGCAGATCGCGTTTGCCGGCAGCATCGGCATCCGGCGCATAGGGGCCGGGCACGGTCATCGCCTGGTAGAGGCCCGGCAGAAGATCGGCCATATGCCCTGCCATTTGCTGGCCCAGGCGATCCGCGGCATCGTGGATGGCCTGGGGGTCGGGGCTGTGGCCTGCGTCATGCAGGGCCTGCGCGATATCGTCCTGGGCGGGCGGGCGCAGCGCCAGCGCGCGGAAGGCGGGATCAAGGCTGTTGTCGCGCAGCACGGCGCGGAGCGCATCGAGATAGGCTGCATCGGCATCGATGCCCGCCCGCGCCATCCGCATCAGCATGTCCCGTCCCAGGGCGCGCCCGGCCTCCCATTTGTTGAAAGGGTCGGTGTCATGGGCCAGCAGGAAGGCGCGTTCGGCATTGTCGGTCGCGCGTTCGAGGATCACGGGCGCGGAAAATCCGCGCAGGATCGAGGGCACGGGTTTCGTGGCAAGCCCGGCGAAGGAAAAGCTTTGTTCGGCCCCGGTCATTTCCAGCAGCGTGGTGGGCAGAACCTCGTCCCCGTTGGGGTTGAGCAGTCCCACCGCGATGGGAATGACGCGCGGCGTCTTGTCGGGCTGGCCGGGGGTGGGGGGCGTCACCTGCCGGAAGGTCAGCGTGTAGGTGCCATCGGCATAGCTGTCGGTGACCGCAAGGCGCGGGGTGCCTGCATCGGTATACCAGCGCTTGAACTGCGCAAGGTCACGGCCGGTCACATCCTCGAACACCTTGAGCCAATCCTCGATCGTCACCGCCTGACCGTCATGGCGGTCGAAATAGGTGGTGAGCGCCTTGGCATAGGCATCATCGCCCACCAGCGTC
This sequence comes from Seohaeicola sp., assembly GCF_048006315.1. GTDB lineage: Bacteria > Pseudomonadota > Alphaproteobacteria > Rhodobacterales > Rhodobacteraceae > Seohaeicola. The sequence continues at coordinate 3,799,608 of NZ_CP180350.1, forward strand.
TTGAGCATGCCGACCAGTTCGGCGCCTTTCTCATAGACCGTGGCGGTGTAGAAATTGTTGATCTCGACAAAGCTGGAGGGGCGCACGGGATGGGCCAGCGGGCCGTTGTCCTCGCGGAACTGGCGCGCGCGCAGGGCGATGACATCGGCGATCCGCTTGACCGGGGCCGAGCGCAGGTCGGAGGTGAACTGCGCGTCGCGGAAGACGGTCAGGCCTTCCTTGAGGCAAAGCTGGAACCAGTCGCGGCAGGTGATGCGGTTGCCGGTCCAGTTGTGGAAATACTCATGCGCGATGATCGCCTCGATGCGTTCGTAATTCGCATCGGTCGAGGTGTCGGGCGAGGCCAGAACGCAGGATGAGTTGAAAATGTTCAATCCCTTGTTCTCCATCGCGCCCATATTGAAGTCATCGACGGCCACGATGTTGAAAATATTCAAGTCGTATTCGCGCCCGTAAACCTCTTCGTCCCAGGTCATCGAGCGTTTCAGCGCCTCCATCCCGAAGGCGCATTTATCCTCGTCCCCCGGACGGACCCAGATGTTGAGGGCCACGTCGCGGCCCGAGGCGGTGGTGAAGCGATCCGCATGGGCGACCAGATCGCCCGCCACCAGCGCGAAGAGATAGGCCGGTTTGGGCCAGGGATCGTGCCATTCGGCCCAGCCCTCGCCCTGCGCCACCGGGTTGCCATTGGACAGCTTGACCGGTTCGGTGCCCTCGATGCGCACGGTGAAGACCGACATCACGTCGGGGCGGTCGGGGTAATAGGTGATCTTGCGAAACCCCTCGGCCTCGCATTGGGTGCAATACATGCCGTTGGACTGGTAAAGCCCTTCGAGGGCCGTGTTCGCGGCCGGTGCGATCTCGACCTCGGCCTCAAAGGTGAAGGGGGCGTCGGGCACGTCGCAGCTCAGGCCCTGCGGGGTGATCTGGGGGGTGACGGGCGCGCCGTCGATGCGCGCGTCAATCAGTTTCAACTGCTCGCCATGCAGGAAAAAACGACGGTCCGTGCTGTCGGGGTTGGGGCGGAACCGGATGCGGCTGATCACGCGCGTGGCCTGCGGATCCAGCCGGAAGGTCAGGTGCACATCCTCCACCAGGTAGCCGAAAGGCGTGTAGTCGGACAGGAACACGGGGCTGGGGGCTGCGTCTTTCATGGCTCTCCTCGGGGTGTTGTTGTCCCTGAGGGTAGGGCGCGGGGTATGGCTTCGCAATGGGGGCGCGGGTGGCGGCGGGGGATTTGGATATTTTTGGCAAGAAGAAGCAGCGCGGCGTTGCCTTTGGCTGCGGCCCGCTAGATCGCAGGGCATGACGGGCACGATACTCTGGTTCAAGCGGGATCTGCGGGTGGCGGATCATCCGGGCCTGGCGCTTGCGGCGCAGGAGGGCGCGCCGGTGCTGCCGCTTTACCTGGTCGAGCCGGATCTGTGGCGCCAGCCCGATGCCGATGCGCGTCATTACGGGTTCTTGCGCGACTGCCTTGTCGATCTGCGGGACCAGCTGGCGCGCATCGGGTTGCGCCTTGTGATCCGGGTGGGCGAGGCTGTGCCCGTGCTGGAGGCGTTGCGCCGGGAACATGGCATCACCCGGCTGATCAGCCACGAGGAAACCGGCAATGGCTGGAGCCATGCGCGCGACCTTTCGGTGGCGGCCTGGGCGCGCGGGCAGGGCGTTACATGGGAGGAACTGCCGCAATCGGGCGTGGTGCGGCGGCTGCGCGGGCGCGATGGCTGGGCCGCGGCGCGGGACCGTTTCATGGCGCAGCCCCTTGCGGTGCCGGGACCTGCGCGGATGCTGGACGGGGTTGCAGCGCAGCCCTTGCCCGGCGCGGCGGCGCTGGGCCTTGGGGGGGATGCCCCGCAGCGGCAGGCCGGGGGGCGGGCGGCTGGCCTGGCCCTGCTGGAGAGTTTTCTCAACGAACGGGGGCAGGATTACCGCCGGGCCATGTCCTCGCCGCTTGCCGGGGCCACGGCCTGTTCGCGCCTTTCGCCGCATCTCGCCTTCGGCACGCTCTCCCTACGGGAGGCCGACCAGGCGGCGGCGCGGCGCGCGGCGCAGGTGCGGGGGGGCGGTGACGGATGGTCGGGGGCGGTGCAATCGTTTCGCGCGCGGCTGGCCTGGCGCGATCATTTCGTCCAGAAACTGGAGGATGAACCCGCGCTAGAATGGCGCTGCCTGCACCCCGCCTACGAGGGTCTGCGCCCCGCCATGCCGGATGCCGCGCGGCTTGAGGCCTGGTGCAGGGGCGAGACAGGCTTGCCCTTCGTCGATGCCTGCATGCGGTCACTGGCGGCGACAGGCTGGCTGAATTTCCGGATGCGCAGCATGGTGATGGCGGTGGCCAGCTATCATCTCTGGCTGGATTGGCGCGCCACGGGGCAGCACCTGGCGCGGATGTTCACCGATTACGAGCCCGGCATCCACTGGTCACAGGTACAGATGCAATCCGGCACCACGGGCATCAACACGATCCGCATCTACAACCCGGTCAAGCAGGGGCTTGATCAGGACCCGACGGGCGCCTTCACGCGGGTCTGGCTGCCGGAACTGGCGGATGTGCCCGATGCGCTGCTGCAGGAGCCGTGGCGCTGGGACGGGGCCTCGGGCCTGCGCTATCCCGCGCCGGTGGTCGATGTGAAGGCCGCCGCGGCGGCGGCGCGCGACCGGGTCTGGGCGGTGCGGCAGGGCGACGGTTTCCGGGCGCAGGCGGCGCGGGTGGTGCGCAAGCATGCCAGCCGCAAGGATGCCAAGGGCCGGTTTCAGCGCGACCCGGTCCGGCTGAAGAAGGATGACCGGCAGATGGGGTTCGATTTCTGATGGCGATGCGACGCAAATCCGACCTGCCGCAGAAGACCTGCGCGACCTGTGGGCGGCCTTTCACATGGCGCAAGAAATGGGCAAGGGTCTGGGACGAGGTGCGCTACTGCTCGGACCGGTGCCGGGGCGAAAAAGGCAAGGCCGCCAAGGGGGCCAAGCCCCCTGCGGCCTGACCTGCCGCATTGGTAAGGAATACTGACCGCCCGTGTTGCCTATCGGAAACTTTCGTCCTAAAAGCGGGCGCGACGAGGGTATGCGGTGGCATGCCGCAAGGAACAGGGAGCAGAGCCATGACAGATCGCGTGACGCATAACGGGTTGCAGGTGGACCGCCTGCTGTTCGATTTCATCGAACAGCGCGCCCTTCCGGGAACAGGGGTCGATTCGGACAGGTTCTGGCAGGGCTTTGCCGCGATGGTGCAGGATCTGACGCCGAAGAACCGCGCGCTTCTAGCCAAACGCGAGGCCCTTCAGGCCCAGATCGACGCCTGGCATGTTGCGCGGCGCGGCCAGTCGCATGATGCGGCGGCCTACAAGGCCTTCCTTGAGGATATCGGCTATCTTCTGCCCGAGGGAGATGATTTCCACATCGAAACAACGAATGTGGACCCCGAGATCGCCAGCATCCCCGGGCCGCAGCTGGTGGTGCCGATCACCAATGCGCGTTTCGCGCTGAACGCGGCGAATGCCCGCTGGGGTAGCCTTTATGATGCGTTCTATGGCACAGATGCAATGGGTGGCTTGCCCCCCAAGGGCGGCTATGATCGTGGCCATGGCGCGCGGGTCGTGGCGCGGGCGCGGGTCTTTCTGGATGAGGCCTTCCCGGTGCAGGGCACCAGCCACGCCGATGCGCGTCGCTATCACGTGCAGGACGGTCAGTTGCTGATCGACGATCACCCGCTGATGCAGCCCGCGAAATTCGCAGGCTACCGTGGCCATCCCAAGGCGCCCGATGCGGTGCTGCTGGTCAACAACGGCCTGCATGTGGAACTGGTCTTTGATCGCACCCATCCGATCGGCAGCCGCGATCAGGCGGGTCTGGCCGATGTGGTGCTGGAATCGGCCGTGTCCGCGATCATGGATTGCGAGGATTCGGTGGCCTGTGTGGACGCCGAGGACAAGGTGCTGGCCTATTCCAACTGGCTGGGCCTGATGCAGGGCAACCTGGAAGAGACATTCGAAAAGGGCGGCAAGCAGATGACCCGCCGCCTGTCCGCCGACCGCACCTTTACCGCCCCCGATGGCAGCGCGCTGACCCTGAAGGGGCGCGCGCTTCTGTGGGTGCGCAACGTCGGCCACCTGATGACCAACCCCGCGATCCGCGACGCCAATGGCGACGAGATCTTCGAGGGCCTGATGGACGCGATGCTGACCGTGCTGATCGCGATGCACGACCTCAAGCGCGACATGGGCAAGCGGCCCGGCAACTCGGCGCTGGGCTCGGTCTATGTGGTGAAACCCAAGATGCACGGCCCCGAGGAAGTGGCCTTCGCCGACGAGATCTTTGCCCGCGTCGAGGATGTGCTGGGCCTGCCGCGCAGCACCGTCAAGATCGGTGTCATGGACGAAGAGCGCCGCACGAGTGTCAACCTCAAGTCATGCATCCGCGCCGCCAAGACCCGCGTGGCCTTCATCAACACCGGCTTTCTTGACCGCACCGGCGACGAGATCCACACCTCGATGGAGGCAGGCCCCTTCAGCCGCAAGGATTTCATCAAGCGCAAGGGCTGGATCACCGCCTATGAGGATCTGAACGTCGATGTCGGCCTGGAATGCGGTCTGTCCGGCAAGGCGCAGATCGGCAAGGGCATGTGGGCCATGCCCGACATGATGGCCGCGATGCTGGAACAGAAGATCGGCCACCCCAAGGCGGGCGCCAATTGCGCCTGGGTGCCCAGCCCCACGGCGGCGACGCTGCATGCGCTGCACTATCACAAGATCGACGTCTTCGCCGTGCAGGCGCGCCTGGCCAAGGGTGGACGGCGCGCCCATGTGGAAGGTTTGCTGGATATCCCGATGGCCAGCTACCAGAAATGGACCGAAGCGCAGAAGATCGCCGAGGTCGAAAACAATGCGCAGGGCATCCTTGGCTATGTGGTGCGCTGGATCGATCAGGGCGTGGGCTGTTCCAAGGTGCCGGACATCAACGATGTCGGCCTGATGGAAGACCGCGCGACCTGCCGCATCTCGGCGCAGCATGTGGCCAACTGGCTGCATCACGGCGTCGTGACCCGTGACCAGGTGATGGATGCGATGCGCAAGATGGCCGCGGTGGTCGACCGTCAGAACGCCCAAGATCCGCTCTATCGTCCGATGGCCCCCGGTTTTCAGGGGATCGCCTTCCAGGCGGCCTGCGACCTTGTGTTTTTGGGCCGCGAACAGCCCTCGGGCTATACAGAGCCGGTGCTGCATCGCCGCCGGCTTGAATTCAAGGCAGCACTGTAAAACGGGCGAGGGGAGAGAACGATGATTACACTGGATCAGGCAAAGGTCATGATCGACGTGGCGCGCAAGACGGGCCGCGAGATGGGGCTGAAACCGCTGTCGGTCGTTGTGCTGGACGCGGGCGGCCACCTTCTGGCCTTCGAGCGCGAGGATGGCGCAAGCCCCGGCCGGTTCGAAATCGCGCGCGGCAAGGCCTACGGCGCCGTGATGCTGGGCATGCCCGGTTCGGCGCAGATGGCCCGCGCCGAGGGGCAGGCCTATTTCATGGCGGCCGTGAACGGCGCCTTCGGCGGCAAGGTCGTGCCTGTGCCCGGCGGTGTGCTGGTGATGCAGGGCGATGCGGTTGTTGGCGCGGTCGGCGTGACCGGCGATACCTCGGACAATGATGCGGCTGTGGCCGTGGCGGGGATCGAGGCTGCGGGTTTCGCGGCCAAGGCGTGATCCCCGAACAGGCCGCAATGGCGGTGCATTAGGCACAAAAGCGCCGGAAATACAGGCATTCGCGTCAAAGCGGGGCAGAAATGCCCCGCTTTCGTGTTTCAATACCTGCGGGAAAGCGATAGCTTGGCGTGTAACAGGCGCGTAACACCACCAGGACAGCAGGCATGGCACGACCCGTCGTCGGCATCATCAGCAACCAGCATCTGATCAACGACCAGTATCTTGCCCATGCGGGCGGGGCCATGAACTCGGAAGCGATATCCGGTGTGTCGGGCTGCTTGCCGCTGCTGGTTCCCGCCGATCCGCGCTTTGTCTCGGTGGCCGAACTGATGGACACATGCGACGGCTTCCTGCTGACTGGCGGTCGGCCCAATGTGCACCCCGCCGAATATGGCGAGGCCGAGACCGAGGCGCATGGCGCCTTCGACAGGGCGCGCGATGCGATCACCCTGCCGCTGGTGCGGGCCTGTGTCGAACGCGGCCAGCCCTTTCTTGGCATCTGCCGTGGTTTTCAGGAAGTGAACGTTGCCATGGGTGGCAGTCTCTACCCTGAAATCCGCGACCTGCCGGGGCGGATGAACCACCGCATGCCCCCCGATGGCACGCTGGAGGAAAAATTTGCGCTGCGCCATTCGGTCAAGTTCACCGAAGGTGGCCAGTTCCATCGGTTGATGGGCGCGCAAGAGGTGATGACAAACACGCTGCACGGGCAGGGGATCTGCCGTCCCGGCGCGCGGATCGTGATCGATGGGCACGCGCCCGACGGCACGCCCGAGGCGATATATGTCAAGGATGCGCCCGGATTTACCCTTTCGGTTCAATGGCATCCCGAATGGGACGCAGCGAATGACCCGGTCTCGCGCCCGCTGTTCACCGCTTTTGGCGATGCGGTGCGCGCTTGGGCCGCGCGCGGTGCGAAAGTTCTGAAATCGGCGTGAAATCTCTGGGTTTATTGAGCCAGCGCAAGGTCGCGCTACCGCATTGCGTGCATGATCGGGTGGTATTCACACCCATAAGGTGCCGCCATGACAGTCCTGATTGCCTATGCCACGACCGAGGGCCAGACCCGCAAGATCGCGCGTTTTTGCGCCGATCGCCTGATTGCCTGCGGCGAAAGTGTCGAATTGCTGCCGCTTGTCGACCTTGAGGATGAGGAACCGATCGAGATGTCGCGCTTTGACGCGGCGATCCTTGCAGGCTCCGTCCACGGGGGGCAATTGCAGCCGCAACTGATCCGCTTTGCCGCCCGCCATGCCGCCGCGCTGAACGCGCGTCCGGGCCTGTTCCTGATGGTGTCGCTTGCGGCAGCCGGGAACGACAAGGAAGAGCACGCGGATCTTGCGCGGATTGCCCATGAATTCGTGAAAACGTCTGGTTGGACCCCGGCAATCACTGAAAATGTTGCGGGCGCATTCCGTTTCACGCAATACGACTTTTTCAAAGGGCTGGCGATGCGCTGGATCGCCCATAACAAGGGCGAGGCGGTCGAGCCCGGCAAGGACAAGGAATACACCGACTGGGCGGCGCTGGGCGCGGTGCTGGACAGGTGGCGGGGCTGAGTTCCTGACTTCAGGATGGCAGCAAAACGTCCCGTGATGGGACATCCCGCCCCATGGGTCAGGCGGGCATCAGGATCCGGCTTTCATGCTTGCGCAGGCAGGTGCGCGCGGTGTCGCCATAGGTGCCCGGATCGCTGCGCAGCGCGGGGAAACAGCGGAACAGATCCTCGCGGCTGTCGTCCGACAGGGCCTTCAGGCCGACATGGCCGGGATGGAAGCTTTCTGTGGCGGCCCCTTCGGCAAAGATGATCTCGTGACGGTCGAACAGCAGGTGCAGGTATGTCACGCTGGCGCAATCCGTTTGGGTGATCCCGCGACCATCGACCATGTGCTTGGCCGACAGCAGCACCTCTGGCGTGTTGAAATAGAGCGCGGCCATGGTCGAGCGGTGCAGCATCCTGTGCTGGGGCGAGACCAGAAGCGGCCGGGTATTGCCGAAAACACCCGTTTCAAAGCGGACCGGGGCGAAATCGCCTTGTCCGGCCACGGTCCGTCGCCCGGTCCAGCGCAGGGGTTGCGGGCCGTTGTCGCGGGTGATCACCATGTCGCCAGGGCGCAGATCCTCGACCGGGCGGGGGCCCCGCGGCGTCAGGATGCGGGTGCCTGCGGTGAAGCAGATGATCACGTTCTCCATGTTCGAGAAGGTGACGACCGTCCCGTCGGCCAGCGTGGCCGTGCCGGACAGGGCGTTCGGATCGGTGTTGGTATAGACCACGTCTTCCCAGTCCAGCAGCCCGCCGAAATCCAGCGTGTCGCCACCCGGCTCGTCGGCCTCGCCGCCCTCGATGGTGATCGTGCCGCCGCCAAGCGCGGTCGCGTCCAGCAGGAAGGTATCATTGCCGGCACCGCCGGACACGGTATCGCCGGAACCGACCAGGATCAGGTCATCGCCCGCGCCGCCCTCGATCAGGTCGGCGCCCGTGCCGCCGATGATCGTGTCATCGCCATCGCCGCCATAGAGCAGGTCATCGCCGCCGCGCCCGTCGATGAGGTCATCGCCCGCGCCACCGAAGAACGCATTGGTCCAGTCCGCGCCCTGACGGTCATAGCCCGTCAGCGTGTCGTTCCAGTCCGATCCGATGATCCCGTCGATGCCGATGGTCACCGTGTCGTTCGCGGCATCCCCGCCCGCAAGGACGCCGGTGGACAGATCGACCGACACGCCCGCGCCCGAGGCGGAATAGTCGATGAAATCCATGCCCGTGCCGCCGTCAAAGGCATCCGCACCGGCGCCACCGATGAAGGTGTCATTGCCATCGCCGCCGAAAAGCTGGTTGGTTCCGGTGCCGCCCGACAGGATGTCGTTCCCGGCATCGCCGTTCAGCGTGTCATTGCCCGCACCACCGAACAGGCGGTCGCTGTCATTGCCGCCCGACAGCGAGTCGTTGCCGTCCTCGCCCAGGATCGTGTCATTGCCGTCGCCGCCCGACAGCGTGTCGTCGCCTGCAACCTGCGGGATCGTGGTGAAATGCACGTCCGAGACCCAGATCGCCTGTGTCCCGCTCAATCCGTTGGAATAGGAAATCGTGATCTGGCTGACCGGGCCCGTGATCTGGATCAGCGCCGACCCCGAGGCGCTGTTGGGCGCGTCAGGCAGGTTGTTGGCCCGGATCGTGTTGCCCGTCACCGTATCGCCCGCGCCGGGGGTGATCGTGACGGCCACCGGGTTTCCGTTCAGGTCAAAGGCATTGACCGTCACCAGGTCGCGGTGATTGCCGCTGCCCCAATCGATATCGTTGATCCGAAAGCTGACGTTCTGCACGGCATCGGACATGCCGCTGCCCGCTTCGGCCGCGAAATCGATGGTAGTGGTCGAAGACGCGCCATCGCCATTGCCGAAAAGATAAAGGCTGGAATTGGGATCGAAGGGCTCGCCCGGCGCCACATAGGTGGCGTCCGTGGTCTCGATCTGAAAGAGCGGGTTGTTGTTGCCGGTGTTGGCGAAACCGACCGACACCCGCATCGTCCCGGTATCCTGCGTGAATCCGGCCGCAAGGTTGGCCCCGTCCGGGCCGCCGGCGGTCCAGTCCAGCACCTCGGTCGTGGCGCTGACCGGGCTGGTGGTCATGTCGCCATGGATCACGTCATCGCCGCTGCCGCCGTCGATCACGTCATTGCCGCCGCCGCCCCGGATCGTGTCATTGCCGGCTCCGGCCTGCACGGTGTCATTGCCCGCGCCCGCCCGGATCTGATCCGCGCCCGTGCCGGGGCTGGTGCCGTCGGCATCGCTGAAGCTGCTGATGATCAGGTCGTTGCCACCGGTCCCCGTGACGATCCCGTCAGGGGCCACGAAGTCGGGATTGGTCGTGACCGTCGCCGCGGTGATCGTCGTGACCGGTCCGAAATCCGGGACGAAGTAGACAAAGCCGTCCGTCCCCAGGAAATAGACGCCGGGTTCGAACGTGTTGACGAAGGTCTGCCCGTTCCACGTGCCCGACCATGTCCAGCTGCCGGCGCCCAGCGTGCTGGCGGTGGTGAAGGTGATCAGCGGGCCGCCGATCCCATCTGCGCTGTCCAAGGCACCGTTGCCTAATGTGACCCTGTATCCGTCGGGCATACTCGTTACTCCATCATCCGTCTGTCCGGGCAACGCCCTTCGTGGATGCAACACTCTGTTTCGGAGGGGGATACAGTCGGGAATGGGCGAATTTTCGCGTAATTTGAGGCGTTTTCAGGGCGGCCCGTCCCGAAAAAACGAAACCCCGCAGCTTGCGATGCGGGGTTTCAGCGGGAACAACAGGACTTGAAAAGCCCGTTTTTCAGGTCAAGAGCGGGAACTGGTCCAGCAAGGGCAGGCTGCGTGCGCGCGTTCCTGTCAGGTCGAACAGCGCATTGGCCAGCGCGGGCATCGACGGGGGTGTTCCGGGTTCACCCACGCCCGACATGTGCCGGTTTGTTTCCAGAATGCGCGTCTCGATCATCGGCGTGTTGTGCAGCCTAAGGGCGTCGTAATCCGGGAAGTTGCCCTGTTCGACGGCGCCATCGGCAAAGGTGATCTGCCCGAAGACCGCAGCCGACAGGCCATAGATCAGGCCGCCTTCCAGCTGCGCGCGGATATTGCCGGGATCCAGTGCAAGGCCCACATCCGCCGCGATCCAGGCGCGGTTAATGCGGATCGTGCCATCCTCGTCGATCACCTCGATCACCTGGGCCACCGGACAGCCGAAGCTGTAGGTAAAGCCCACGCCGCGTCCCACGCCATCGGGGTCTGGCCGGTCCAGCCCGACATGTCGCGCACCGCCTCCAGCGTGCCGGCGGAGGGTGCGTGCGCCTCGCGCATCATGGTCAGGCGAAACGCCAGCGGATCGGCGCCGGTGGCATGGGCCAATTCGTCGATGAAGGTGTCGTGGAAAAAGCCGTTGAAGGAATTGCCCACCGCGCGCCAGAAGCCCACGGGGATGTCCATCTCGGCCAGGTAGCCCCGGATACGGTAGTTCGGGATCGCATAGGGCTGATCGAACGCGCCTTCCACATGGCCCTTGTCCGGGCCGGGGGGGGCGAAACCTGCCAACCGCTTGCCCGCCTGCCGGGTCGTGGACTGTGCCGCGATCTGCCCGTCCAGCAGCACCGCGCGCCCGTCCTGCACCGCGCCACGGAAACGCGCGATGGCGCCGGGGCGATAGAAATCATGGCGCATGTCCTCTTCGCGCGACCATGTCAGCTGCACCGGCGTGCCGGGCATGGCGGCGGCCAGCCGCGCGGCATAGACCGCGTAATCGCTTTCGCCGCGCCGTCCGAACCCGCCGCCCAGAAGGGTCGTGTGCACGGTCACCTGTTCCGGCGGCAGGCCCGTGGCCTCGGCGCATTTGCCCTGGATGATCACGGGCGCCTGATTGCCGCACCAGACGGTCAGACCATCCGCCGTCATATGGGCGGTGGCGTTCATCGGCTCCATCGTGGCATGGGCCAGGTAGGGCAGGCGGTATTCGGCGGTGACCTCGGTCGCGCCCTGCGGGATCGCGTCGGGGTCGCCGTCATCGCGCATGGTGGAATTGGGGCTGCCGTCAAAGGCGGCCGCGATCAGGGCAAAGGCGTCTTCGGTCGTTTGCGGATTGTCGGAGGGGGCCCAGTCGATCACGACGGCCTTGGCGGCCTGCATGGCGATCCATGTGTTGTTGGCAACCACGGCGATCCCGTCGCCCAGGTTGACCACACGCTCCACGCCCGCCATTGCCATCGCGGGGGCGGGGTCGAAGCTGCGCATGCCCGCGCCCAGGGCCGGGTTGCGGCGCAGGGCCGCGAAGGCCATCCCCTCCAGCCGGACATCGATGCCGAAGGTGGCGGTGCCGGTGACCTTGGCGGGGATGTCGAGGCGTGGCATGGATTTGCCCAGGTATTTCCAGTCCGCCGCGGGGCGCAGGGTCACATCCTGCACCGGGTCCAGCCGGGCTGCATCCGCCGCAAGTTCGACATAGGACAGCCGCGTGCCGTCGGGTTTGATGACATGTCCTGCCTCGGTTTTCAGCGTATCGCGCGACAGCCCAAGGCGTTGCGCCGCCGCTTCTTTCAGCGTTTCGCGGGCCGTGGCCCCGGCCTGTCGCATCCGGTCGAAGGCGTCCACCGTCGAGGTGGATCCGCCCGTGACCTGCAGCGACATCATCTTGGGCAGCACCGACAGGGCCTGTTTCAGGCTATGCTGCATGTCGGTCAGGGCATAGTCCTTGAAGGGCATGCCCGCGCCCATCAGCGCGCCGTTGTAATAGGCCTGTGCGGGTGGGCCGTGCAGGGTGGTGATGTCTTCCCAGGCGACATCCAGCTCCTCTGCGACCATGGCGGCGAGGGTGGAATGGATGCCCTGTCCCATCTCGGCGCGCGGCGTGATGATCGTGACGCCATCGGCGTTGATCAGCACGAAAGGGTTCAGCGCCGCGCCCTGGTCGGGCGACAGCGGGTTGGGCGGGGTCTGGCGTGCCTTGTAGATGCCGAAGGCCACGCCCCCTGCGATGGCGACGGAGCCGATCAGGAACGTGCGGCGGGCGATCTTGCCGATGCTGGCCATGGCTCAGGCCTCCTTCAATGCGCGGGCGGCGTCATGGATTGCGGCGCGGATGCGGGGATAGGTGCCGCAGCGACACAGGTTGCCCTGCATGGCGGCGTCGATCTCGGCGTCGGTCGGTTCGGGCGTTTCGGCCAGCAGGCTGGCGGCCTGCATGATCTGCCCGGACTGGCAATAGCCGCATTGCGCCACCTGGTGGGCCACCCATGCCTCTTGCAGCGCATGCATTGCATCGGGCGTGCCCAGCCCCTCGATGGTGGTGACAGCCCCCCAGACATCGCCAAGCGCCACCTGACACGAGCGCACGGCCTCGCCCTCGATATGCACGGTGCAGGCGCCACAGGCGGCCACGCCGCAGCCGAACTTGGTGCCGGTCAGCCCGACCGCATCGCGCAGCACCCACAGAAGGGGCACCTCGGGCGGCAGATCGACGCTATGGGTGGTTCCGTTGATGGTCAGGGTGGTCGCCATGGGCTTGCTCCGCCTTGCAGGAAAGGGTAATGACAAAATGGTCTTTTAATGTCAAATTGTCAATCTGTGAAATTGACGAAATGGATGGATTACGTCACAAGGTCAGCATGGAAGAGCAGACAGACAGCACCACGGCGCAGGATCCGCGCCAGATGGCGATCCTCAAGGCCGCGTTCGAGGCCTTCTCGAGCTATGGGTTTCGCCGTACCTCGATGGAGGACATCGCCCGCGGCGCGGGCATGTCAAGGGCGGCGCTCTACCTGCATTACCGCAACAAGGAAGACATCTTCCGCTCCCTCACCCAATTCTACTACGACGATGCGGTCGCGCAGGTGCAAGCGGTGCTTGCGCGCGATCTGCCGGCGGGCGCGGCGCTGGAACAGGCCTTCGCGGCACAGGCGGGCCAGAGTTTCGAGGCGCTTTTGTCCTCGCCCCATGGGGATGAGTTGCTGGATACGAAATATGCCCATGGTGCCGATATCGCGCGGGCAGGCGAGGCGCGTCTGGTCGCGGTCTATGCCGACTGGTTGCGCCGGCAGGAGGTGGCGGGCCGCATCAGCCTTGATGTCGGCGCGGGCGATGCCGCGACACTGGCCGCCACGATGATGGCGGCGCTGCACGGGCTCAAGTCGCCCATGCCGACGCCTGACGCATACCGCGCCGGCGCGGCCATGCTGGCGCGCGTCTTCGCACAGGCCCTGATGCCGCGCTGAGCGGCCCTGTTTCTTCTTGCCTCAAATATCCAATCCGCCGGGATCGACCGGGCAGGGCGTCACAGATCGGTGCGCAGGTGCCAGAGTTCGGGAAAAAGCTCCACCTCCAGCATCCGCCTGAGATAGCTGACCCCGCCGGTGCCGCCGGTGCCGCGCTTGAAGCCGATCACGCGCTCGACCGTGGTGACATGGTTGAACCGCCAGCGCCGGAAATAATCCTCGAAATCCATCAGCTTCTCGGCAAGCTCGTAAAGCTCCCAATGGGTCTGGGGCGCGCGGTAGACCGTGGTCCATGCCGCCTTGACCGCCTCTGACGGGGCATAGGCCTGGCCCAGGTCGCGCGACAGCACCGCCTCGGGCAAGGGGACCGCCCGGTCCAGCAGCCGCAGCGCCACGTCATAGAGCGAGGGCTGATCCAGCTCTGCTTCAAGCAGCGCCGTGATCCCGGGCCGATGGGCATGGGGGCGCAGCATGGCGCGGTTGCGGTTGCCCAGCATGAATTCGATCTGCCGATACTGGTGCGACTGAAAGCCCGAGGATTGCCCCAGCGCGTTGCGAAAGGCGGTGTAGTCGCTGGGCGTCATGGTGCGCAGCACGTCCCACGCGTTGTTCAGTTGCTCGAAGATCCGCGCCACGCGCGCCAGCATCTTGAAGGCGGGGCGCAGCTGGCCCTCGGACAGGGCGGTGCGGGCGGCGGCGATCTCGTGGATGGCCAGGCGCATCCACAGTTCCGAGGTCTGGTGCTGGATGATGAACAGCATCTCGTCATGGGTGTCGGTGCGCGGCTGCTGCGCGCCAAGGATCAGGTCCAGCGACAGGTAGTCGCCATAGGACATGCGCCCGTCAAAGGACATCTGTGCGCCTTCCGTGGCGGGATCGTAGGGGGGCTTGGTCATGGTGGCCTCTGGTTCTGCTGCGCAGCACCAGGGGTCAGGCGCCGCAATGGATATTTGAAGCAAGAAGAAACGAGAGGGAGGGGGTCAGGCGTTCAGGGCCGCGCAATTGGCCAGCCGCCGCCACAGCGCCGCCCAGCCCGCGGGGCGGCAGAGGGGCAGGGTATCGGTGGCGGGGTGCTGGAACTGCATCAGGTCACGCGGGCGCGGGTCTTGTATTCGGGCTGGTCCCAGAGCCGGTTCGTCATCACATCGGCGATGATGGTGATGGCACTGTCCACATCACCCTGGTCGATGAATAGCGGGGTAAAGCCGAAGCGCATGATGTCGGGGGCGCGGAAATCGCCCACCACGCCGCGCGCGATCAGCGCCTGCATCGCGGCATAGCCGTCGGGGAAGCGGAAGGAGACCTGGCTGCCGCGCAGCGCGGAATCGCGGGGGGTGGCGAGCGTCAGCATCGGGCAGCTGGCCTCGATCCCCGTGATGAACCGTTCGGTCAGCGCGATGGAGGCTGTGCGGATGTCCTGCATCGTGGTCATGTCCCAGATGTCGAGCGCGGCCTCCAGCGCGGCCAGCGCCAGCACAGGGGGCGTGCCCACGCGCATCCGTTCGATGCCTGCGCCGGGGCGGTAGGCGGCGTCGAAGGCAAAGGGGGCCGCATGGCCAAGCCAGCCCGACAGGGCCGGGCGCGCCGCATCGGCATGGCGGGGCGCCACATAGATGAAGGCGGGCGCGCCGGGGCCGCCGTTGAGATACTTGTAGGTGCAGCCCACTGCGAAATCAGCGCCTGCGCCCGCCAGATCGACGGGCAGCGCGCCTGCGCTATGGGCCAGGTCCCAGATCGTCAGCGCGCCCGCCGCATGGGCGCGCGCGGTCAGATCGGCCATGTCATGCTTGCGGCCGGTGCGGTAATCGACCTCGGTGATCAGGGTGACGGCGACATCCTCGGTGATGCTGGCGGCCACATCTTCGGGGGCGACCACGCGCAATTCATGCCCCCGGCCCAGCGAGGCGATCAGCCCCTCGGCCATATATAGATCGGAAGGGAAGTTGCCGCTGTCCGACAGGATCACCCGGCGGTCGGGGCGCATTTCCAAGGCCGAGGCCAGCGCCTGGTAGACCTTGATCGACAGCGTGTCGCCCATGACCACATGGCCCGCCTCTGCCCCGATCAGCCGCGCGATGCGGTCGCCCACGCGGGTGGGCTGTTCCATCCAGCCGGCCTTGTTCCAGCCGGTGATCAGCATCTGGCCCCATTCGTCGCTGATGACGCGGGTCAGGCGGTCGGCGGCGCCGCGCGGCAGCGGGCCCAGCGAGTTCCCGTCGAGATAGATCATCCCGTCGGGAATGTGGAACATCGCCTTGGTCGCGGAAAAGTCGGTCATCGGGCCCCCGGGATATTTTAAGCCTAAAGCATTTGCTGTCGAAGTAGACCCTGCGCCCCGGTTTGTCCACTGAAAACCCGTCGGACCGCAGGGTCAGCGCACCTGTCCGCCTGCCATTTCGATGCATTGCGCATTGATGGACCCCGACAGCGGATGGCACAGCCACAGGGCCGCCGTCGCCACCTCTTCGACCGAGATCAGGCGCTTGTGGCGGTTGCTGTCTGCCATGGCCTGACGCGCCTGTTCGGCGGTCATGCCGGTGCGTTTCGCGATGGATTCCGATTGCAGCACCACGATATCGGTTTCCACGTAGCCGGGGCAGAGGG
Source organism: Seohaeicola sp. (assembly GCF_048006315.1). Classification (GTDB taxonomy): domain Bacteria; phylum Pseudomonadota; class Alphaproteobacteria; order Rhodobacterales; family Rhodobacteraceae; genus Seohaeicola. The sequence goes on from NZ_CP180350.1 coordinate 3,815,650, forward strand.
CGTTGAAGGTGATGGGACCGGCCATGTGTTCCTCGGAATAGGACCGCACCAGCCCGATCACCCCGTGTTTCGATGCGGAATAGGCGCCCGCGCCTTTCAGCCCGCGCAGGCCCGCCAGCGACGAGACCACGATCACCCGGCCCCAGTCGGTGCCCAGCATGCCGCGCATCGCCTCGCGGATGGTCAGGAAGGCGCCGTCCAGATTGGTGCGCATGATGCGGTGCCAGAAGTCGAGATCGGTTTTCTGCAGGCTCTTGCCCTCGGCGATGCCCGCATTGGCGATCAGGATCTGGATCGGGCCGCGCGCGGTGACGGCGGCGGTGATGCCCTCGACGATCTGCGCCTCGTCCATCACGTCCATGACCAGCGGGTGCAGGCCGGGTGTCGCGCGGGCCGCCGCCTCGAGCACATCGGCGCGGCGGCCGGTGATGGTGACCTGGGCGCCCTCGGCGGCCAGGGCTTGCGCGATGGCAAGGCCAATGCCGGTGCCGCCGCCAGTGACAAGCGCGTGTTTGCCTGCGTGTATCATGGTATCCTCCCTGTTTGCGGGCCAGACTACCGCCCCTGCGCCCGGTGGCAAGGGTGCGCACCGGCCCGCGTCGCAAGGTCACTTTACAATGACATTCGCTTCTGTGAATGTGATGTGCGAACGGGCATGTGCCCCGAGGAGTGGAGGTTCCGATGAAACGCAGTTTCCCCTTGGCCGCCGTCATGGCGTTGCTGGCCGCACAGGCCATGGCAAGCGAGGATATCGCGGACAAATATCCGCAGTCCGAGCTTTATGACAAACCGGTCGAGGTGATCCCGCATGTCTGGTCCGCGATCGGCGCGACGGCCCCGCCCACCTATGAGAACGCGGGCCACAACAACAACCTGTCCTTCGTGGTGACGGGCGATGGCGTCGTGGTGGTCAACGGCAGCGCCTCGGCACGGCTGGCTGCGGCGCTGCATGACGAGATCAAGGCGATCACCGATCAGCCGGTGAAGCTGGTGATCAATGAAAACGGGCAGGGCCATGCCATGCTGGGCAATTCCTACTGGGCCGACCTGGGGGTGGATATCCTGGCCCATGTGGATGCGATCGCCGAGGTCGAGGCGCATGGCGGTGCCATCCTTGCGGGGATGCAGGGCTACAACAAGGACCGGGCCGAGGGGACGCGCGTGGCCGTGCCGAACCTGTCCTTCGAGGACCGGTATGAATTCACCATGGGCGATGTGGCCTTCGAGGTGCTGCATCTTGGCCCCGCGCATGGCCCCGGTGATACGCAGGTCTGGATACCGCAGTGGAACATCATGATCGCGGGTGACATCGCCTTTCACGAGCGCATGCCGCCGATCTTTGCCGATACCTGCACCTCGTGCTGGATCGAGACATGGGAGACGGGGCTGGAACCCCTGAACCCGACCTATATCATCCCCGGCCATGGTCATCCCACGAACCTTGCGCAGGTGCGCCGCTACACCCGCGATTACCTGGTGGACCTGCGCGACAAGATCGGCGCGCATCTTGAGGCAGGCGGCGATCTTGCCAGCGCCTTCTATGTGGACCAGGAACGCTGGCGGCATCTGGACACCTTCGAGGAACTGGCCACCAAGAACGCGGGCCGCGTCTTCGAGGAGATGGAATTCGAATGACACATCTCTTGAGGGCCCTGGCCCTGTCTGCCGCGCTGGGCCTGCCATTGGCCGCGCAGGCCGAGGAAACGCTGGCCGAGGCGATCACCGGCTACATGGATTTCGCCACCTATGATTCCGGCATCATCGTGCCGGAACAGCTTGACCGGACCGTGTTCGAGGCGGCGCTTTTCGTCGATACGCGCGATGCCGCGCAATTCGCGGCGGGACATGTTCCGGGGGCGGTGCATATCGAATGGCGCGAGGTGCCGGGGCGGCTGGATGAATTGCCCGACAGCGGGATGGTCATCCTTTATTGCAACACCGGCAGCCTGTCGGCGCAGGCCGCCTTTGCCGCGCGGTTGCTGGGGCGCGAGAACGTGCTGGTCCTGCAGACGGGGTTCGACGGCTGGCAGGCCACCGCCGCCTACAAGCCGGAATGAGGCGCGGATGATGAAATGGATCGACCTGCCGCCGGTCTGGCTGGCCGTGATGATCGCGCTGGCATGGGCGCAGGCGACATGGCTGCCGCTGGGCCTGAGCTTTGGTGGCGCGTGGGCCGATTTCGCGGGTGGCATCCTTGTGGGCGGCGGGCTGATCCTGATGGTTCTGGCCCTCCACGAGATGCGCCGCGCGCGCACAACGGTGATCCCGCACCGCGAGGCCGACAGGCTTGTGCAGTCGGGCATCTTCAGCCGCAGCCGCAACCCGATCTACCTGGGGGACATGCTGGTGCTGGCGGGGCTGATTCTGCGGCTTGATGCGGTGCTTGCGCTACCACTGGTGCCGGTATTCCTTGGCATACTGGAAAAGCGCTTCGTGATCCCCGAAGAAAACCGCCTCAGACGCAAATTCCGGGCCGATTTTGCCCGCTATTGCCAGAAAACCCGTCGATGGATTTGACAGTCCGACGCAATAAGTGCATCGCAGGACCGATCTTCTTGTGAAATATTGTTGCGCCGCACTATAACCAAGTTTCCGGTCCGGCAGGATCGGAGAAAGACCTGCGAAAAGGGGGACGCGAGACGTGAAAATCGGTACGCCAAAGGAAATATTCGAGGGTGAAGCCCGTGTGGCCATGACCCCCGACTTTGCACTTCAGTTGCAGAAACTGGGCTATACCTGTGTGATCGAAGCCGGGGCGGGCGCCGCCGCTGGCTTCTCGGACAAGGCCTATCAGGATGCGGGCGTCGAAGTGGTCAAGACCGCTGCCGCCCTGTGGAAAGCCGCGGATGTGGTGGCCAAGGTGCGCCCGCCGTCAGAGGCTGAAGTCAAGCGGATGAACGAGGGGCAGACCCTCATCTCCTTCTTCTATCCGGTCGCCAACGAGGCGCTGATGAAGCAGGCCGCCGCCAAGGGCGGCAATGTCATCGCCATGGACATGGTGCCGCGCATCAGCCGCGCGCAGAAGATGGACGCGCTGTCCTCGATGGCGAATATCGCGGGTTACCGCGCGGTGATCGAGGCGGGCAACAATTTCGGCCGCTTCTTCACCGGTCAGATCACGGCAGCGGGCAAGGTGCCCCCGGCCAAGGTTCTGGTCGTGGGTGCGGGCGTGGCAGGTCTTGCCGCCATCGGCACTGCAACCAGCCTGGGTGCCATCACCTATGCGTTCGACGTGCGCCCCGAAGTGGCGGAACAGGTCGAATCCATGGGCGCGCAGTTCGTCTATCTGGATTTCGCCGAGGCCGTGCAGGACGGTGCCGCCACGGGTGGCTATGCAGCCCCCTCCAGCCCCGAATTCCGCGAGGCGCAGCTTGCCAAGTTCCGCGAACTGGCCCCCGACATGGATATCGTGATCACCACCGCGCTGATCCCCAACCGCGAGGCGCCCGAGCTGTGGACGCCGGACATGGTTGCGGCGATGAAGCCGGGTTCCGTGATCGTGGACCTTGCTGCCGAGCGTGGCGGCAACTGCAAGCTGACGAAGATGGACGAGAAGATCGTGACCGACAACGGTGTCACGATCATCGGCTATACCGACTTCCCCAGCCGGATGGCCGCGCAATCCTCTACGCTCTATGCTACGAACATCCGTCACATGATGACCGACCTGACCCCCGAAAAGGACGGCCAGATCGTGCACAACATGGAGGATGACGTGATCCGTGGCGCGACGGTGACCTTCAACAAGGATGTCACCTTCCCGCCGCCGCCCCCCAAAGTGGCCGCCATCGCGGCGCAGAAGCCCAAGGAAAAGGCCAAGGAGCTGACGCCCGAGGAAAAGCGCGCGCAGGAAATCGCAGCCTTCAAGCAGCAGACCCGCAACCAGGTGACGCTGCTGGCGATCGGTGCCGTGCTTCTGCTGGCCGTGGGCCTTGTGGCGCCTGCCAGCTTCATGCAGCACTTCATCGTGTTCGTGCTGTCCGTGTTCATCGGCTTCCAGGTGATCTGGAACGTCGCGCACAGCCTGCACACACCGTTGATGGCCGTGACCAACGCGATCTCTTCGATCATCATCCTGGGTGCGCTGATCCAGATCGGGTCGTCGTCGATCCTGATCACGCTGCTCGCGGCGCTGGGCATCTTCATGGCCGCGATCAACATCGTGGGCGGCTTCCTCGTGACACGGCGCATGCTCGCCATGTTCCAGAAATCCTAAGGAGCGAGCATCATGGAATTCGGATTCACCATCGCGGCCTATGCCGTCGCGGCTGTTCTGTTCATCCTGTCGCTGGGCGGCCTGAGCGGTCAGGAAAGCGCCAAGCGGGCTGTCTGGTACGGGATCGTCGGCATGGCGATTGCCGTCGTGGCGACCCTGATCGGACCGGGGCAGGGCCTTTGGGGCGCGTCGCTGGTGCTGATCGCGCTGGGTGCCGGCGTGGGCTATCAACTGGCCACGCGGGTGCAGATGACGCAGATGCCCGAGCTTGTGGCGATCATGCATTCGCTGGTCGGCCTGGCGGCGGTTTTCGTGGGCTTCAACGCGGACCTGATGATCAATGACGTGGCGGGCCTGTACGAAGGCGCCGGTCAGGTCATGGGCGCGGTCGGGCCGGACGGCTACAGCGCCATCGGTCTGCCGAAAGAGATCTACGAGGGGCTGTCGTCCTTCGGTCAGCTGATCGCCAAGAAAACCTCGGTCGAGATCGCGATCCTGCGGGTCGAACTGGTGCTTGGCATCTGGATCGGTGCCGTGACCTTCACCGGGTCGGTCATCGCCTATGGCAAGCTGGCGGGCAAGGTCGACAGTTCGGCCAAGAAACTGCCGGGCGGTCATGTCCTGAACGCGGGCGCGGCGGCGCTGTCGCTGCTGCTGGCGATCATGTACATGAACGACGCAGGTAGCTGGACGCTGGTGCTGCTGGCCATTCTGGCGCTGTTCATCGGCTACCACCTGATCATGGGCATCGGCGGCGCGGACATGCCCGTCGTCGTGTCGATGCTGAACAGCTATTCCGGCTGGGCGGCGGCGGCCATCGGCTTCAGCCTTGGCAACGACCTGCTGATCGTGGTGGGCGCGCTTGTCGGCTCCTCCGGTGCGATCCTGTCCTATATCATGTGCAAGGCGATGAACCGTTCGTTCATCAGCGTGATCCTGGGTGGCTTCGGCGGCCCGGCAGGCGAGCAGATGAAGGTCGAGGGCGAGCAGATCGCCATCGACGTCGAAGGTGTCGCCACCGCGCTTGACGAGGCCGACAGCATCATCATCATCCCCGGCTACGGGATGGCGGTGGCGCAGGCCCAGCAAAGCGTGTCCGAACTGACCAAGCGCCTGCGCGCCAAGGGCAAGAACGTGCGTTTCGCGATCCATCCGGTTGCGGGCCGTCTGCCGGGGCACATGAACGTGCTTCTGGCCGAGGCCAAGGTGCCCTATGATATCGTTCTCGAAATGGACGAGATCAACGAGGACTTCCCGGATACGGATGTGGCCATCGTGATCGGGTCGAACGACATCGTGAACCCGGCCGCGCAGGACGATCCCAACAGCCCCATCGCCGGCATGCCGGTTCTGGAATGCTGGAAGGCCAAGCAGGTGTTCGTGTCCAAGCGCGGGCAGGGCACGGGCTATTCCGGGATCGAGAACCCGTTGTTCTACAAGGAAAACACGCGGATGTTCTATGGCGATGCCAAGAAATCGCTGGATGAGTTGCTGACCAGGATCAGCTGATCATCGGCACCACCCGAAGACAGGAAAGGCGCCCTCCGGGGCGCCTTTTTTCGTTGTCAGGACATGGGTTTGCCCGATAAAGCGCCTCCGTATACAATCGTGTTCCGTAAATCTTTGATATAAAACAACTTTATCTTTAACTTCATCGGGCAAGGATATAGAGTTGCCGCAACTCAGGAGTTTCCCATGTCGCCCATTCAGGATCATCCGCTGCGCTACGAACTGGCCAACGAGCTGCATGCGCGGCCGTTTCCCTCGATCGATGCGCCCGGTGCCGCGGTTTATCTTGCCATCAAGAAGCAGGAGGATGCGGCCAGCCGCGACCGCGGGGCCGATCTTGCGCATCTGACGGCCTTGCTGGACCGCTTCGGTGCGGCGCATCCCCAGCCCGGCGCCACGCATTACTTCGGCCAGATCGGGCGGCACATGCTGAAATGGGAAAGCCACACCGAATTCGTGACCTACACGGCATTCACCGAAAGCCTGAGCAGCCGCGCCTTCGATCCTGCCGATTTCGAGGTGTTTCCCGCCGATTGGCTGGCGCATGCGCCCGGTGTGCGCGTGACCTCGGCTCTTATCCGGATGGAGGAGGTGGGCGAGAAGCAGAACGTCATCGAAAAGCTGAACGACTGGTTCGTGCCCGAAAGCCTGGCGGTCAGCCGGGTGCTGGACGACAGCGCCATCGTGGCGGGCGATTTCCGCATCGATCCTGCGGGGCACATGCGCTTTGCCATTTTCGTCTCGCCGCATACCGGGGCGCGCCGTATCGGCCGCGTGGTGCAGCGCCTCTGCGAGATCGAGACCTACAAGGCCATGTCGATGCTGGCCTTCGCGCAGGTGAAATCCATGTCATCGACGCTGGCGGCCATAGACGCGCAGCTGACGCAGCTGATGGATGACATGACGCGCAACGAAAAGCCCGCAGACCAGACCCTTGCGGGCCTACTGGAAGTGTCGGCCATGCTGGAAAACAAGGTGGCGCGCGCGTCTTTCCGGTTCGGCGCCGCCGCCGCCTATGAGGCGATCGTGCACCAGCGGATCGAGGTGCTGCGCGAGGAACGTTTCGACGGGCGGCAGACCTTTTCGGAATTCATGATGCGCCGCTACGATCCCGCGATGCGGACGGTCAAGGCGTCGCAGGCGCGGCTGGCGGCCATGGCCGACCGGGCCATGCGGGCCGGTGAATTGCTGCGCACGCGGGTGGATGTGGAACGCTCGGCCCAGAACCAGAAGCTGCTGGAAAGCATGAACATCCGCGCCGACATGCAGCTGCGCCTGCAAAAGACGGTCGAGGGGCTGTCGGTGGTGGCCATCAGCTACTACGCGGTGTCGCTGATGGCTTATGCGGTCTACCCGATTGCCGAGATGATGCAGATCAGCAAGGGCACATTGACGGCGGTGCTTATTCCGCCGGTAATGCTGTTGGTCTGGGCGCTTGTGCGCCGCGTGCAGAAGCATCTGCATTGATCAGGCGGTTGGCGATCAGACCGCCAGCCGCAATCGACGCAATCGCAAGGATCGCCGCAAGGGACAGGGTCGGGATGCCCGACAGGCCTGCGCCCACGGTGCAGCCACCCGCCAGCACGCCACCCACACCCATCAGCGCCGCACCTGCCATGTAACGGCCGGTTTCGCGCGGGCTGGAAAAGCTCTGCCACTGGAACTCGCGCCGGGCCAGGCTGCTGAGCAGGGCGCCCAGGGCCACGGCGCCGATCAGTGCGGCACCGAAGGTGGCCGAGATCGAGGTGGAGGCGACCGTGAAGAACAGCGCATCCGCCGCGGCCGAGGTGAAGGACAGGCTTTCCATCGCGATCGGGTCGAACTCGTCCAGCAGGACATAGCCGGTACCGACCCAGCCCAAAGGCACCAGCGCCCCGATCAGCGCCGCCAGAACCAGCGTGCCGACACGGTTGCCCGAACGCAGGGCAAAGGCCAGGGCCGCGAGGGCGATCAGACCGGCCCACAGCAGCGGATTGCCGGGCAGGGCGGTGCTGTCCAGCGACAGGGTCACCGATCCCAGCGTGGTGCGGACCGGCGCCAGCACGCCCTTCAGCGTGGCATGGGCGACGACGGCAAAGACCACCAGCACAAGGGCGGCGCGCAGGTTGCCCGAACCGGTCAGCACCGTCAGGCGCGAGACGCAGCCGCGTGTCAGGACCATGCCCGCCCCGAAGATCAGACCGCCCGCCACGATGGCCAGCACCGGCAGGTCAGCGGCCATGAAGCGGTGATCGGCAAAGCCGATCCAGTCGGCCGCAACTGCAGCCTGCGTGCCCAGCACGGCCACGGCCAGTGCGGTCAGCCAGACGCCTGCGGCCTGCCGGCGATCATCGCCCAGGATCGAGCGGCGGAAACAGAAACGTGTGATCTGCGCCAGAACACCGAAGACCAGCCCGAGGGCGAGGGCGAAATAGACTGCGGCCTGGGGCGCGGTCAGGGACTCGAAACCGAAGGATTCGAACATGGGTATTCTCCGCAAACAGGAATTTTGTCCCAGATGCAGGCGTTCTACTTTATAATCAATAGGGTCGATATGCGGGAAACTGTTCTACATCAGAACATTTTTCTGATTTCTTGCGCTGTTGCAGCAAGATCGTTCGCCTTGTGCGCGCAGGCGAAACAGAACGGCCCGCACCAATGATGCGGGCCGTATGCATGTTCTTTTTTCGCCCCTGTCAGGCGATCAGCGTCCCCGGATGCGCGGGTCCAGCGCGTCGCGCAGACCATCGCCCAGGTAGTTGACGCTCAGCACCGTCAGCGAGATTGCCAGACCGGGCCAGAGCACCCGCTCGGGGTATTGCTGCATGTAGTCGACCGCGTCGAACAGCAGGCGGCCCCATGTGGGGAAGTCGGGCGGAAAGCCCAGCCCCAGGAAGGACAGCGCGCTTTCGGTGATGATCGCATTGGCGATACCCAGCGTGGCCGAGACCATGATGGGCGACATCACGTTGGGCAGCACATGCCGCGTGATCATGCGGAAGTTGGTGGTCCCGATCGAGCGCGCCGCCAGCACGAATTCGCGTTCCTTCAGCGCCAGCACATCACCGCGCACGATCCGCGCGGTGGGCATCCAGCTGGTGATGCCGATGGCGGTCACGATCAGGATGAAGATGCCGGTCTCCGGTCCGAAAGCCGCGTTCAGCGGTTCGCGGAACAGCAGCACCATCACCAGAAGCAGCGGCAGCAGGGGCAGGGCCAGGAACAGGTCGGTGGTGCGCATCAGCAGGTTGTCCAGCCGCTTGAAATATCCTGCCAGCACCCCGATCAGGCTGCCCAGGAACAGCGCCAGCAGCATCGCGGTGATCCCCACCGAGACCGAGGTCTGCCCGCCCGCCATCATCCGCGCCAGCATGTCGCGGCCCAGCTGGTCGGTGCCCAGGGGATGCGCCCATGACGGGTTCTGGTTGCGCGACCGGATGTCGATGAAGGTCGGGTCATAGGGCCAGAGCCATGGCCCGATGAAAACCGCCAGCACGATCACGAAAAACACGATGCCGCCGATCAGCGCGCCGCGATGGGTCTTGAACTGGTCCCAGATGTCGCGCCACTGGCTGCGCGGCGGGGCAGAGGGCACCGGCTGGTTGATCAGCTCAGTCATAGCGAATCCTCGGGTCCAGGATGCCGTAAAGGATATCGGCAATCAGGTTGAAGATGACGATCAGCAGCGCGAAGATGAAGGTCAGGGTCTGCACCATCGGCAGGTCATTGGCCTCGATCGCGGTGATCAGAAGCTGGCCGAGGCCGTTCACCTTGAAGACCTGTTCGGTGATGATCGCGCCGCCGAACACCTGGGGCACACCCAGGGCGATCACGGTGACCACCGGGATCATCGAGTTGCGCAGCACATGCACCAGCACGACGGTCTTTTCGCCCAGGCCCTTGGCCCGCGCGGTGCGCACGTAGTCCTGGTTCAGGTTGTCCAGCATCGAGGCGCGCATGAAGCGGCTGATCTGGGCGGCGTTGTAAAGCGCCAGCACCATGACGGGCATGATCATCTGGCGTAGCTGGAAGACGAAGCTGTCCCAATCCGTCACCTTGTGCGTGGTGTCGTAGATCGAGGGGAACCAGCCCAGGTTGACCGAGAAGATCACGATCAGCAGCACGCCGGTAAAGAACGTCGGCACGGAAAAGCCCACCATCGACACGAATGTGCCGATCTGGTCGAAGGCCGAGTACTGCCGGTAGGCCGAATAGATCCCGATGGGCAGCGCGATCAGCACGCCCAGCACATAGGACATGCCGACGACCCAGAGGGTCTGCGGCAGGCGCTGCACGACGATGTCCATTACCGGGCTGCGGGTCTGCCAGGACAGCACGCGCAGCTGACCCTCGGAAAAGGTAGTGCCGAAGATATGGTCGATCAGGACCTGCGGCTCTACCCAGAAGAACTGCACGATCCACTTGAAGAACTGGACGTGAACGGGGGCGCCCAGGCCCAGGGCCTCGCGCATCTTTTCCTTGACCTCTGGCGGCACCGTCAGGGGCACCTGGGCCATCGGATCACCCGGCGCCAGCTGGAGCAGCATGAAGATCACGAGTGAGATGAACAGAAGGGTCGGGACGGCCAGAACCAGTCGCCGGATGGTAAAGGTCAGCATGGGCGGCGCCTTTGCGGGTCGCTGTGAGATCTACCGGAAAATCGACGGCCCCGTTCCGCGCAATGGGAACGGGGCCGCGATGTCAGGTGCTTGCTTACTTGATACGGTGCCAGTCGGCAACGTTCCACAGTTCGCTGTCCCAGACGTTCAGAACGACACCACCCAGCGTGTTGGAGTGGGCCGACACGCGACCGCGATCCACTAGCGGGATGATGACATTGGCGTCCTTGGTGACCATGTCGTTCAGCTTGCGGGCGATTTCACCGCGCTTTTCCAGCTCGCCGGTGCGCGACAGTTCGGCCACCAGGGCATCATAGGCCGGATCGCAGAAGCGGGTGATGTTCTCGCCCTGCCACTGGGTTTCCGGACGGGGTGCCTTGTCGCAGGTCTGTGCCGCCAGGTAGGCTTCGGGATCGGTGCCATCGAAGTTGTTGGCATACATCTCGACGTCGGCATAGAACTTCTGGAAGGTGTCCGGGCTGCCGGGATCACCACCGAAGAAGACCGACGCGCTGAGGTTGCGCAGCTCGGTTTCGATGCCGATTTCTTCCCACCACTGCTTGATCAGCGCCTGGAAGTCCTGACGCACGGCGTTGGTCGAGGTCTGGTAGAGCAGCGACAGACGCACGCCGTCCTTGGCGCGGATTCCATCGGCGCCGCGCACCCAGCCGGCCTCGTCCAGCAGCGCGTTCGCGCCGGCCAGATCCTGCACCAGGCAATCGGTGTTGTCGGACGCGTAAAGCGCCGGCGCCGGCACCAGGTTGCAGGTCGGGCGACCCGCCTGGCCGTAACCGATTTCGACCAGCAGTTCGCGGTCGATCGCCATGGACAGCGCCTTGCGGACAGCCGGATCTGTCAGGAACGGATGCGGATGCTTCGCGGTGGACCGCTCGCCTTCCGGCAGCGACGCCGAGGGGTTGGTCATGTTGACCATGATCCGCTCGACCAGCGAGCCGAAGGCCGCGATGGTGGTGCCCTTGCCGCCCTTGGCCATCTGCTGGATCACTTCCGGCGCCAGCTGCAGGTTCCAGGCGTAGTCGAATTCGCCGGTTTCCAGAACCGCGCGACCTGCCGCCGTCGCATCGCCGCCGCCTTTGAAGGTCATGGTGGCGAAGGCCGGCTTGGCCGGATCGCGGTAGTTGGGGTTGGCTTCCAGCGAGATCACGTCATTGGGACGGAACTCGGTCACGCGGAAGGGGCCGGTGCCGATCGGGTTGAAGTTGGCCTCGGTGCACTCGGGCGCCTTGGCGCCAAGGCAGTCGGCGAACTGCGCGGCCTGGATGATCGGGGACTGCGCGCCCATGAAGGGACCGTAGGGGTTGGGCTTCGATTCCGTGAAGGTCACCTTGACGGTCAGGTCGTCGATCACATCGATCGAGGACACGCCATCGAACTTGGCGGCCTGTGCGCAGCCACCTTCGGGATGCATGCAGTAATCCGCGCTGAACTTGACGTCATTCGCGGTGACCGGCGTGCCATCGGACCACACGAGGCCCGGCTTCAGTTTCCACGTGATCGAGGTGAGGTCGGCGCTGACGCCGCCGTTTTCCAGGGTCGGAATTTCCTGTGCCAGAAAAGGTACCATGGCGCCGTTCTCGTCATAGCGCCCCAGCGGTTCGATGATCATCGACGACGATTCGAGATCCTTTGTGCCGCCCGAAAGATAGGGGTTCAGGATCGACGGCGCCTGCCAGTAGATGATGTTGACATGGCCATCCGCGCCGCGCTCGGCAAAGGCCGCGGGGGCCAGCGCAACGAGGGCAGCCGCGCCCAGCAGCGTTGTTTTAAGGGTCATTTCTCACTCCATGTTGGACACGTGGGTGTCTCTCGTTCTTTGAACCGTCCCCCTTGCCGCATGCTTGTGCATGGACCGTCGGAACGACGTTTTGCGTGGGGATATTCGGAAACCGCGCTGTTTGCGCTAGCGATCTTCCCCTCGTACCCACCATCACAGACTGCCTGCCGGCAAAAATCAAGCGGCTGTTTTCATGACTGCCCTCGGGTCGCCCCCGATCCTGCGGGAAGGCGAAAGGGGTTTGACAGCCTCTCGGGGGTATCTGTAGCGTCACGGCTCATAGCCCAGAGACAGGAAGAAGCGCATGCTGGACCAGCCGACCGAACGGCCCATCGCACGGATTGAGAACCTGCGCGTGGAATTCCAGACCAAGGACGGTCCCGTGGTCGGGGTCGAGGATGTGTCATTCTCGATCAACCCCGGCGAAACCGTCTGTGTGGTTGGGGAATCCGGCTCGGGCAAGTCTGTGTCCAGCCTGTCGCTGATGCGTCTTGTCGAATTCGGCGGCGGCAAGATTGCCGGTGGCCGGATGCTGTTTGAACGCAAGACCGGCGGGCAGGTGGACCTTGGAAAAACCGACCAGGACCTGATGCGCACGATTCGCGGCAACGAGATCGGGATGATCTTCCAGGAGCCGATGACCGCGCTGAATCCGGTGTTCACGGTGGGGCGGCAGCTGACCGAAGGTTTGCGCCTTCACAAGGGACTGACCAAAAAAGAGGCAGAAGACCGCGCGCTTGATCTGCTCAAGCAGGTGCGCATCCCCGAACCGGAACGCCGCCTGCAGCAATATCCCCATGAACTGAGCGGGGGCATGCGCCAGCGCGTGGTGATCGCCATGGCGCTGGCCTGCGAGCCGCGCCTGCTGATCGCGGATGAACCGACCACCGCGCTGGACGTGACCATCCAGGCCGAGATCCTGGCCCTGATCGACCGGCTGAAGCGCGAGACCGGCACGGCTGTGATGTTCATCACCCATGACATGGCCGTGGTGGCGCAGATGGCCGACCGCGTCGTGGTCATGTTCCGCGGCAACAAGGTCGAGGAAGGCACGGTCGAACAGATTTTCGAGAATCCGCAGCACGACTATACCAAGGCGCTGCTGTCCGCCGTGCCGCGGCTGGGCGAGATGACGGGCAAGGCGCTGCCGGAACCGATGCGCCTGCTGGGCGCCGAAGGCCCTGCCGCCGTGCCGATCCCCGGCACCGAGACACCGCTGCTGACGGTCAAGAACCTGGTCACGCGCTTCGCCGTGCGCGGCGGGCTGCTGCGCCGCACGGTCGCTAATGTGCATGCGGTCGAGGATGTGTCCTTTACCCTGAACAAGGGGCGCACCCTGTCGCTGGTGGGCGAAAGCGGCTGCGGCAAGTCCACGGCGGGCCGGTCCATCCTGCGGCTGGTCGAGCCTATGTCCGGCTCGATCATCCTGGACGGCACCGATATCATGGCGCTGGATCAATCCGCGCTGCGCCGGGCGCGTCAAGACATGCAGATGGTCTTTCAGGACCCGTTCGCCAGCCTCAATCCGCAGATGCAGCTGTCGGACCAGGTGGCCGAACCGCTGCGCAACTTCGGCACCCACAGCGGCAGCGCGCTGACCGACAAGGTGGCGGATCTGTTTGACCGGGTGCATCTGCCGCGCAACTTCATGCGCCGCTTTCCGCATGAATTGTCGGGTGGTCAGCGCCAGCGTGTCGCGATTGCCCGCGCCCTTGCGCTGAACCCCAAGCTGATCATCGCGGATGAGGCGGTGTCGGCGCTGGACGTGTCTGTGCAGGCGCAGGTTCTGAACCTGATGATGGAGTTGCAGGCCGATCTTGGCCTGTCGTTCCTGTTCATCAGCCATGACATGGCCGTGGTCGAACGTGTCAGCCATGATGTGGGCGTGATGTACCTTGGCCGGATCGTGGAACTTGGCCCGCGCCAGGCCGTATTCGAGGACCCGCAGCACCCCTATACGCGCGCCCTGATGAAGGCCGTGCCCGTGGCCGACCCGCGCCAGCGCAAGTCCGAGAAGGACCTGAACTTCAGGCCTATCCCGTCACCCATTCACCCGCGCGGCTATCAGCCCGCCCCCTCGGAATACAAGGAAGTGTCAAAGGGCCATTTCGTGCTGACCACGGACAGCGGCTACTGAGACCGGATCAAGGACCGACATGACCACCAGACTTACCCCCTTCCAGCTGATGGAAAAGCTGGTCAGCTTTCCCACGGTCAGCCGTGACAGCAACCTGCCGCTGGTCGATTGGGTTGAAGACTACCTGAACAGCCACGGCATCTCCGCGCATCGCCATTACAACGAAGACAACGAAAAGGCCGCGATCTTTGCCCATGTCGGCCCCGAGGTGGCCGGTGGGCTGGTGCTGTCGGGCCATACCGATGTGGTGCCGGTGGATGGCCAGCCCTGGGCGGATGACCCGTTCACCGTGGTGGAACGTGACGGCAAATACTACGGGCGCGGCACCTGCGACATGAAGGGCTTTGACGCGCTGGCGATCTGGACACTGGTCGAGGCGCATCACCGTGGCGTCAAGCGGCCGCTGCAACTGGCGCTGAGCTATGACGAAGAGGTGGGCTGCACCGGTGCGCCGCCGATGATCGACCGCATGCTCGAGGTGCTGCCGAAAGCCTCGACCGTGATCGTGGGCGAGCCCTCGATGATGAAGGCCGTGACCGGCCACAAGGGCGGGCAGGGCTTCATGACCCATGTAGTGGGATTCGAGGTGCATTCCTCTATCATGCATACGGGCGTCAACGCGATCATGTTCGGCGCCAAGCTGATCGACTGGGCCAACCAGGTGAATGCCGAGAACATGGCCGCCACGCCCGGACCGCTGGCCGCGATGTTCGATCCGCCCTGGACCACGGCGCATGTGGGCACCATTCAGGGTGGCACCGCGCATAACATCACCGCCAAGGATTGCCGCTTCGGCATGGATTTCCGGGCCGTACCCGGTGAAAACCTGGCCGACTGGCGCGACCGCTACCTGGCCCGCGTCCGCGAGGTCGAGGCCGAGATGCAGGCGATCCACCCGGCGGCGCGGATCGATATCTCGGAAAAATTCGTGGTGCCGGGGTTGAAGCCCGAGGATGAGGGCGAGGCCGAAACACTGGTGCGCGCCATCACCGGCGACAACGGCGGGCATGTGGTCAGCTATGGCACCGAAGCAGGGCAGTTCCAGGAACGCGGCTATTCCGCCGTGATCTGCGGGCCCGGCGACATCGCCCAGGCGCACCAGCCCGACGAATACATCACCAAGGCCCAGTTCGAAGCGGGGCATGATTTCATGCGTCGCCTGCTGGACCGTCTCTGACGCGACCCCCGGTCGGGGACCGGTCGCGCAGCGGAAGGAAAGGCTCATGCCGATCAAGAACCGTATCGCGGGGATGCAGGACGACATCACGGCCTGGCGTCGTAATCTGCACGCGCATCCCGAGATCCTGTACGAAACGCATCGCACCAGTGCATTCGTCGCGGAGATGCTGCGGGATTTCGGCTGTGACGAGGTGGTCACGGGCATCGGCCGCACCGGCGTCGTCGGCGTGATCCGCGGCACGCGCGACAGCGCGGGCAAGGTGGTCGGACTGCGTGCCGATATGGACGCGCTGCCCATCCACGAGGTGACAGGGCTGGATTATGCGTCCGAAATCCCCGGCGCGATGCATGCCTGCGGCCATGACGGGCATACCGCGATGCTGCTCGGGGCCGCGAAATACCTGGCCGAGACGCGCAATTTCGACGGCACGGTGGTGGTGATCTTCCAGCCCGCCGAAGAGGGGGGCGCGGGCGGGCGCGCCATGTGCGAGGACGGGATGATGGACCGCTGGAACATCCAGGAGGTCTACGGCCTGCACAACATGCCCGGCATCCCTGTGGGCCAGTTCGCCATCCGCCCCGGCGGGCTGCTGGCCTCGGGCGACATCTTTCACATCAAGGTGACGGGCAAGGGTGGCCATGCGGCCATGCCGCATCTGTCGCTGGACACCACGCTGGTCGCGGCGCAGATCGTGGTGTCGCTGCAAAGCATCGTGGCGCGCAATGTCGATCCGCTGGAAAGCATGGTGGTGACGGTGGGCATGTTCAACACCGACAGCAATGCCCCCAACGTGATCGCGCACGAGGTCAGGATGAGCGGCACCGTGCGCGCCCTGTCGCCCGCGATGCGCCAGCTGTCCCATGAACGGGTGCGCGAGATCGCGGTGCACACCGCCGCGGCCTACGGCGCACAGGCCGAGGTGACGTTCGATCCCGGCTATCCGGCCACGGTCAACCATCCTGATCAGACCGAATATGCCGCCCTGGCCGCCGAGGCCGTGGCGGGCCATGTGGATCGCAACGTGGCCCCCCTGATGGCCGCCGAAGACTTTGCCTTCATGCTGGAAGAACGCCCCGGCGCCTATATCTTCCTGGGCAATGGCGACAGCGCCGCCTGCCACCACCCGGCCTATGATTTCAACGATGCCGCCATTCCGGCCGGCAGCAGTTTTTTCGCGACACTGGCGGAACAGCGGATGCCGCTGGACTGACCGCGCGGAAAGTCACCTCAAAGCCGGACCAGACCTGAAGGAAAGACCATGCCGATCAAGAACCGCTTTGCAGAAATGCAGGATGAAGTCACCGCCTGGCGTCGTGATTTGCACGAAAACCCTGAAATCCTGTATGATACCCACCGCACCAGCGCCATCGTGGCCGACAAGCTGAAGGAATTCGGCTGTGACGAGGTGGTGACCGGCATCGGGCGCACCGGGGTCGTGGCGGTGATCAAGGGCAAGACCGACACATCGGGCAAGGTGATCGGCTTGCGCGCGGACATGGACGCGCTGCCGATCCTCGAGGCGACAGGACTGCCCTATGCCTCGAAGACACCCGGCGCGATGCATGCCTGCGGCCATGACGGGCATACCGCGATGCTGCTGGGGGCCGCCAAGTACCTGGCCGAGACGCGCAATTTCGACGGCACGGTGGTGGTGATCTTCCAGCCCGCCGAAGAAGGCGGTGCTGGCGGGCGCGAGATGTGCGAGGACGGGATGATGGACCGCTGGAACATCCAGGAGGTTTACGGGATGCACAACATGCCGAACCTGCCCGTTGGTCATTTCGCCATCCGCTCGGGCCCCTTCTTTGCCGCGACCGACCAGTTCGAGATCTTCCTCGAGGGCAAGGGCGGCCATGCCGCGCGCCCGCAGGAAACCGTGGACACGACCGTGATGGCCGCGCAACTGGTGCTGTCCCTGCAGACCATCGCCAGCCGCAACGCCGATCCTGTCAGCCAGATCGTGGTCTCGGTCACCTCGTTCGAGACATCGACGACCGCGTTCAACGTGATCCCGCAGAAGGTGCATATCAAGGGCACCGTCCGCACCCAGAGCAACGAGAACCGCGACATGGCCGAGCGCCGGATCAAGGAGATCGCGGCGGCCACCGGCACGATGTACGGCGGCGTGGCCGAGGTGGCCTATCACCGCGGCTACCCGGTGATGGTCAATTCCGAGGAGCAGACCGATTTCGCCCGTGACGTGGCCCAGTCCGTGGGCGGCAACGTGATCGAAGCGCCGCTGGTCATGGGGGGCGAGGATTTCGCCTTCATGCTGGAGGAACGCCCCGGTGCCTATATCCTTGTGGGCAACGGGCCGGGCGCGCAGGTGCATCACCCCGAATACGACTTCAACGACGAGGCGATCCCGGTCGGGTGCAGCTGGTGGGCCGAGATCGTGGAACGCCGGATGCCTGCGGCCTGACACAAGGGCAGGCGGCGTGGGGCAACCCGTGCCGTCAGACCCTGCGCAGAAGCGGCAGCAGGCGCGTCAGCAGATCGTGGCGCGCCTGCGTGCCATCCCGCGACAGGGACCGGGCCGCCGCGCGCATCCGGTCCAGCCTTGCGCTGTTGATCAGATCGGCCACCTGTCGGCCCAGGTCATCGGCATCTGCCACCTTGGCGGCCGCGCCGGCAAGCCCCATGCCCTCATAGGCCTGCGCGAAATTCGCAACCCCCGGACCGTGCAGCACCGCAGCCCCAAGCGCCGCCGGCTCATAGGGGTTGTGCCCGCCCTCGGGGCCGAAGGATCCGCCCAGAAAGGCAAGGGGTGCCAGGCGGTAGAAAAGCCCCATCTCGCCCAGCGTATCGGCCAGGTAGACCTGCGTCTCGGGATCCGGCAGCGCGCCGGTGCCGCGCCGGGCGATGCTGAAGCCAGCCGCCGCGATTTGCGCGGCAAGGTCGGCCCCGCGTTGCGGATGGCGCGGCACGAGGATCAGCAGCAGATCGGGATGGGCAAGACTTGCGGAACGTTGCGC
Organism: Seohaeicola sp.; assembly: GCF_048006315.1. Classification (GTDB taxonomy): domain Bacteria; phylum Pseudomonadota; class Alphaproteobacteria; order Rhodobacterales; family Rhodobacteraceae; genus Seohaeicola. The sequence continues at coordinate 3,834,060 of NZ_CP180350.1, forward strand.
CGCGATCACGGCATTTTCGTCGCCCGGATGGGTCGAGGCCGCCAGCCAGACAGGCCGCGCGCCGATGGCGGTGCGCAAGGCCTCAAGCGCCGCGCTGTCGGCGGGCAGGGGATTGGCCGCTGCCTTCAGATCGCCCGTGTCCAGAATGCGTGCGGGATCCAGTCCCAGCGCGCGCATCTGGCCGGCCGTGGCCGCATCCTGCGTACTGATCAGCGCGGCCCGTCCCAGCAGCGCGGCCATGGCGCGCGGCGCGCGCGCGCGGGTGCGCGAGGCACGGGCATTGATCACCGCGCTCGGGATGCCGCGCCGCGCGGCGTCGATCACCAGCCGTGGCCACAAGTCGTTTTCCAGGAACAGCGCCAGATCGGGCCGCCAGTGATCAAGAAAGGCGCGTACGGCGGCAGGGCTGTCCACGGGTTGGAACTGATGGATGGCCTGCGGCAGCCGGCGGGCCAACGTTTCGGCGCCGGTCGCGGTCGTGGTCGTGAACAGCAGCCGGGCGCCGGTTGCGGCCTCAAGCTCGCGCGCCAGATCAAGGCTTGACGCGACTTCGCCCACCGAGGCCGCGTTGATCCAGATCAGCCCCCCCGCGGGGCGTGGCGCAGAGGCTTGGCCAAAACGCTCGGACAACCGGGCAGGGTCCGCGCCCTGCCTCGCATGGCCCTTGCGCGCCAGTCGCCGCAGCAGGCCGGGCGCCAGGGCTGTCGCGGCCAGATAGGCGCGCAACAGGCCCGTCAGGCGCGGGCGTGACCGGGGGGCGGCACCGCCCGTCACGGCAGGATCATCCGCCGGTATGGCTCATGTGACGGGACATCTTGCCATCCACCACCTGCCGGGAATAGTCGAAGTCATGGCCCTTGGGTTTCAGGCGGATCGCGGCGCGAATGGCCTGTTCCAGCGCCTCTGTATCGCCTGGATTGGCGCGCAGCGGCGCGCGCAGGTCGGCCATGTCTTCCTGGCCCAGGCACATGTAAAGCTCGCCCGTGCAGGTCAGGCGCACGCGGTTGCAGCTTTCGCAGAAATTATGCGTGAGCGGGGTGATGAAGCCGATTTTCTGGCCGGTCTCCTCGATCCGCACATAGCGCGCGGGCCCGCCGGTCCGTTCGGCCAGATCGGTCAGGGTAAAACGCTCGGCCAGACGCGCGCGCAGGTCGCGCAGGGGCCAGTATTGATCCAGCCGGTCCTCGTTGCCGATATCGCCCATCGGCATGACCTCGATGAATGTCAGGTCCATGTCACGATCGGCGCACCAGGCGGCAAGGGTGAACAGCTCATCCTCGTTGAAACCCTTGAGGGCCACGGCGTTGATCTTGACGCGCAGCCCGGCTTTCTGGGCCGCGTCGATCCCGCGCAGGACCTGCGGCAGGCGACCCCAGCGGGTGATCTGGGCAAACTTGGCGTCATCCAGCGTATCGAGCGAGACGTTGATCCGCCGCACGCCCGCCGCTGCCAGGTCGGGGGCGAATTTCTCGAGCTGGCTGCCATTGGTCGTCAGCGTCAGCTCGCGCAGGGCGCCGCTGGCCAGGTGGCGCGACATCGCGTCGAAAAAGGTCATGATTCCCTTGCGCACCAGCGGCTCGCCCCCGGTGATGCGCAGCTTTTCCACGCCAAGACCGATGAAGGTCGAACACATCGTGTCCAGCTCTTCCAGCGTCAGAAGCTGCGCCTTGGGCAGGAAGGTCATGTTTTCCGACATGCAGTAGACACAGCGGAAATCGCAGCGATCCGTGACCGATACGCGCAGATAGCTGATCGCGCGCTGGAACGGGTCTACCAGCGGTGTTTTGGCGGTGGGGGCGGTGCTCTGGTCCATGGGGGGAAAGTAAGGATCGGCGGAAGTCAGAGCAAGGGGGATTGTTGCGATTGCGCGACCCCGTGGCGCGTCCTAGATTGGCGGGCATGAAACAGTTTGCATTGCCCGTCATCGCCCTGTCGGCCCTTGTTGCCGGCTGCGCCGAATTTCCGCTGAACCAGGGGGGTGGTACGCCCCCATCCGCGCCGCAGGCCACGACGCGCCCGCCCTTGACAGGGGCGCCGATCCGTCCCGAGGATCTGGACACCCCGACAGCCGCGGAACGGCGGGCCGCCGCAGCGCCGACGCCGGCCGCTGCAGGATCGCTTGGGGTCACCGTCGCCTCGCTGGGGGATCCGGCCCGGTCGGGGTTCTGGATGGAAACGCCGCTGGTCAGCGCGCCGACCAGAGGCAGCGTGCTTTACCGGGCGAACGGTCGGCGGCTGAATGTGGACCTGATCCCCATCGGTGGCCCCGCCACGGGGGGCAGCCGCCTGTCCCTGTCGGCGATGCGCATGCTGGATGCACCGCTGACGGCACTGCCCCAGGTCGAGGTGTTTGCGAACTGATCGGGCTGCTGCGGGGCCTCAGCCTTCGACAGGGGGGGGCGGTGTTTCGGGCGGCAGCAGTTTAGATGCTTCGCGCCGGGCGAAGGGCTTCATGTGCCTTGCATGGTTCTTGAGGAAATAGCGCACCCGGTCCGGGTCATGCTTTGACAGTTCGCGCAGCCACCATGCCACCGATTTCTGGATGAACCATTCGGGGTCATGCACATAGGCCGCCGCCCATTCCAGCACGCGCTGGCGGATCTCCAGCTCGGCGGGTTTGGGATGATTCTGCTTGGTCCAGGGCAGGGTAAAGACCATCGCGGCGCGGCGCGTCCAGTGATGGGGGGATTTGGTCCATCCGGCCACCGTTTCGATCCGTGAAGGATCCGCCAGCAGGCGTTTCTGCCCCGCGATGGCGGCAGCATCGGCAATGGCCCAGCTGTCGAAGGTCGGCACCCATGCGGCGATCAGGTCCCATGCCGCGTCATCCGGTTTCATCCGGGCCTGTGTCAGCAGCTTGGCGGCGGCGATCTTCGCCTCGAACACATCCGTTTGCCACAGCGCATCGGCCAGGGCCACGCGGTCCGACATGTCCATGCCCTCGCGCCAGGCAGACGCAAGATCGGTGATCTGCGGCGTGGTCAGGCCCAGATATTCGCGCGGCACCTTGTGGTATTCCGCAAGGCCCTTGGCACGGTCGGGATCGGACAGGGCGCGCAGTTGCGCCAAGGCGTCATCAAGGGTCATTCCACGGTCACCGACTTGGCAAGGTTGCGGGGTTGGTCCACATCGGTGCCCTTGGCGACAGCGGTGTGATAGGCCAGCAATTGTGCTGGCAGGGCGTAAAGGATCGGCGTCAGCACGGGGTCGATCCGCGGCATCACCAGCACCTGCCAGGTCTGATCCGAGGCTTCGGCCTCACCCTCGGCATCGGTGATCAGCATGACCTTGCCGCCACGGGCCATGACCTCCTGCATGTTCGACACCGTCTTGTCGAACAATGCGTCACGCGGGGCCATGACGACGACGGGCATGGTCTTGTCGATCAGGGCGATGGGGCCATGCTTCAGTTCGCCTGATGCATAAGCTTCGGCGTGTATATAGCTGATTTCTTTCAGCTTCAATGCGCCTTCAAGGGCCAGGGGATACATTAGTCCGCGCCCGAGGAACAGCACATCGGACGATTCCGACAGCTTGCGCGCGGCCTGCTTGATCCTGCCGCTCAGATCCAGTGCCGCGTTCAGCGCCACGGGCAGTGCGCGCAGGGCGCTGAGGTGGTCGGACAGTTCGTCATTGCTGATGCGGCCCCGCTGATGCGCGGCCTCGAGCGCCAGCAGCAACAGGACCGTCAACTGACAGGTAAAGGCCTTGGTCGAGGCGACGCCGATTTCGGCCCCCGCCATGATGGGCAGCGCCAGATCGCTTTCCCGCGCGATCGAGCTTTCCGGCACGTTGATCACCGAGACGATCGCCGCGGCCTTGTCCGCGCAAAAGCGCAGGGCGGCCAGCGTGTCCGCGGTCTCGCCCGACTGGCTGACGAAAAGCGCCACGGTGCGCGCGGGGATCGGCGGTTCGCGATAGCGGAATTCCGAGGCGATATCGACATCCACGGGCAGGCCTGCCAGTTGCTCGAACCAGTATTTCGCGGTCATGCAGGCATAGAAGGCGGTGCCGCAGGCCACCATCGACAGCCGGTCGATGGTCGTGAAATCCATGCCATCCCCCGGCAGGCGGATCGTATCGCCCTCGCCCGAGAGGTAGAAGCGCAGCGCCTCGCCGATCACGCGGGGCTGTTCGGCGATCTCCTTGGCCATGAAATGCTTGTGCCCGGCCTTGTCGACCTGCGCCGCCTCGATCTGGATGGTCTTGATCGGACGGTTGGCCAATTCACCGTTCAGATCACGAATCTCGAGGCTGGTGCGGGTCAAGACGGCGATGTCGCCCTCTTCCAGATAGGTGATGCGGTCGGTCATCGGGGCCAGGGCGATGGCATCCGATCCGACAAACATCTCGCCGTCGCCATGTCCGATGGCCAGCGGGCTGCCCTTGCGGGCGGCGATCAGAAGATCATCCTCACCGTCGAACAGGAACACCAGTGCAAATGCACCGTGCAGGCGTGCAATGGTCTGGCGTGCGGCCTCGACGGGGCTGGCGCCCTGCGCCATGTGATGCTGCGTCAGCAGCGCCACGGTTTCGGTGTCGGTCTGGGTGACGAATTCCAGACCATGCGCGCGCAGTTCGGCGCGCAATTCGCGGAAATTCTCGATGATGCCGTTATGCACCACGGCGACGGGACCGGCCTGATGCGGATGGGCATTGACCACGCTGGGGGCGCCATGGGTCGCCCAGCGGGTGTGCCCGATGCCGGATTTTCCGGCCAGCGGGTCATGCACCAGAAGGTCGCTGAGGTTCACCAGCTTGCCGACGGCGCGGCGGCGGTCAAGCTTGCCGTTATTGACGGTCGCGATGCCCGCGCTGTCATAGCCGCGATATTCCAGACGCTTGAGCGCCTCGACCAGAAGGGGGGCGGCCTCGTGATCGCCCAGAACGCCGACAATACCGCACATCAGTTGTTTTCCTTGTTTTTCTTGGCCTTGCGCGCGCGCAGGATCTCCATGAGTTTCAGCGCCATGCCGGGTTTGACCTCTTGCCGGGCGCGGCCCAGGGCCAGCGCGCCATCGGGCACATCCGCCGTGATCACCGAGCCGCTGCCGGTCATGGCTTCGTGCCCAACGCGGACCGGGGCGACAAGCATCGTGTTCGATCCGATGAAGGCGCCGCGCCCGATCTCGGTGTGATGCTTCATCACGCCATCGTAGTTGCAGGTGATGGTTCCCGCGCCGATATTGCTGCCGGCGCCGATGGTCGCATCGCCGATATAGCTCAGGTGGTTGGCCTTGGCCCCCTCGTGCAGCACGGCATTCTTGATTTCCACGAAGTTGCCGACATGCACATCTTCGGACAGTTCCGCGCCGGGGCGCAGCCGGGCATAGGGGCCCACGATGGCGCGCTGGCTGACATGGCAGCCTTCCAGATGCGAGAATGCCCTGATCCGCGCGCCGCTTTCCACGGTCACGCCGGGGCCGAAGACCACGTTCTGTTCGATCACGGCATCGCGGCCGATCACCGTGTCATGGGCGAAATGGACCGTATCGGGTGCGATCAGGGTCACACCGTCCTCCAGTGCCCGGGTGCGGGCCTGGGCCTGAAAGGCGGCCTCGGCCTGCGCCAGTTCGGCGCGGGTGTTGATGCCCATGGTTTCCGCCTCGGGGCAGGTGACGGCGGTGGCGGTCAGACCGCGCGCGCGGGCGATGGCGATGATGTCGGTCAGGTAGTATTCGCCTGCCGCATTGGCATTGCCGACGGCCGCGACCAGATCGAACAGCGTCTTGGCATCCGCCGCGATAACGCCGCTGTTGCAGAGGGTTATGGCGCGTTCCTCATCCGTGGCGTCCTTGAATTCCACGATCCGCTCCAGCCGGTCGCCGCCCATCACCAGACGGCCATAGCGGCCCGGATCGGCGGCATGAAAGCCCAGCACCACGATGTCATGCTGTGCGCGCGCGGCCTGCATCGCTTCCAGCGTCTCGGGGCGGATCAGGGGCGTGTCGCCGTAAAGCACGATCACGTCACCGTCGAAACCCGCCAGCGCGGGGGCCGCCTGCGCGACTGCGTGGGCGGTGCCAAGTTGCGGTTCCTGCACCACGCATTGCGCGGCCTCGTCCCAGTCCCGTGCCGCGGCCTTCACGGCCTCGGCCCCGTGCCCGGTGACAATGACGCAAGCCGCTGCATCCAGTGCAAAGCCTGCCTTCATCGCATGGATCAGAAGCGGTGCACCGGCCAGCGGGTGCAGCACCTTGGGCAGGTCCGAATTCATCCGCGTGCCCATGCCGGCCGCCAGAATGACAAGTGCTGTGTTCATGCTGTTTCTCTTTGCCCTTTTGGTTGGCCCGTTTTATCCGGTTGGCCCAAGGGCGCAAGGCTGCATCGGTTCACGTCTGATTGCGGGATATGACAGGCATCGGCGGCAGACCGCCGGAAAGGGCAGAATAATGAGAACGGTAATTTTCGATCTGGACGGAACCCTGGCCGATACGAGCGGCGATCTGATCGCGGCGGCAAACGCCTGTTTCGACATGATGGGGGCGGGCGCCCTGCTGGATCCGGCGCGCGATGCAGGCACCGCGTTGCGGGGCGGTCGCGCGATGCTGCGGCTGGGGCTGGACCGGATGGGGCATGCCGATCCCGAGGTGCAGATCGACCGTTTCTATCCCGTGCTGCTGGAGGCTTACGGCGCGGCCATCGATGTGCATACGGTGATCTATCCCGGCGCGATGGAGGCCGTGGCGCAGCTGTCGCGCGATGGCTACGCGGTGGGGATCTGCACCAACAAGCCCGAAGGCCTTGCCGAGACGCTGATGACCCGGCTGGGGGTGCGCGGGGCCTTCGCCTCGCTTGTGGGGGCCGATACCTTGACGGTGCGCAAACCCGACGCCGCGCCCTTCGTCGAGGCGGTGCGCCGCGCGGGCGGCGATCCGCGCCGGTCGCTCTTGGTGGGTGATACCGTCACCGACCGCGAAACCGCGCGTGCTGCGGGCGTGCCCTCGGTGCTGGTCACCTTCGGGCCGGGGGGCGATGACGTGGCCGCGCTGCAGCCCGAGGCCCTGATCGGGCATTACGACGAATTGCCCGGCACCGTTCAGCGGCTGATCGGCTGACGGATCAGGTCGGCCAGCGGGGCGAAATCGCCCTGCGGCAGGGCGTCGATGGCGGCTTCGATGGTGCGGGCGCGTTCCTGGCCCAATGCGGGGCCTGCCAGTTCGTGAAACTTGGCGCGCAACGCGGCCTCGGTCGGCGGGGCGGTGTGATCCCAGCGCGGCTCCATCCAGTCGCCCGCCAGAACGCGCCCGTCCTTCAGCACCAGGTCCACGCGGGCATAGCGCCGCAGCGGGAAGGCGGCGTTGGCATGGTCGGATTCGTGCAGCACCATGCCATCGGACAGGCGCAGCACCTCGGGATCGGTCAGCGCGTCATCGGCGATATGGGCGGGGGCCACGGTGCCATGCACCAGCGCCACGGCGCAGGGGAAAGTGGTGGAATACTGCGCGGCATCGCTGCCTTGGGGGCGGCGCGTCGCCAGACGGATCGACTCGTGAAAGGACGTGACCTCGATCCGGTCCACCTGGTCCGCGGTCAGATCATGCGCGCGGCGGAGGGCCAGCACCCCCTCGATCGGGGCCTGGGCCCATCGGCAGACGGGGTAGGGCTTGAAATACTGCTCCATCGTGTACCAGCGGGTGCCGATATCGGCCCAGTATGCAGGGGCCTCCTCGACCGTGATGGCGGGGGCGCCGGTAAAGCCGGCAGCCGCCAGACGCGCCGCCGATACGCCCGCCATCGCGCCCCAGCCGGACCCGTCCTTGACCATGGTGGGATGGTCGATGCAGCGCATCATCTGGCTGCGCGGTCCGTGATATTCCGCGATCCCCAGCGCGTGGCGGGTCTGGTCGTGATCCAGCCGCAGCAGGCGCGCGGCCACGGCGGCGGCGGTCACGGCGCCCCAGCTGCCGGATGTGTGGTAATCGGCCACCGTGCCGTGCTGGGCCATGGCGGCGCGGGCGCCGAATTCATACCCCAGCGCCAGTGCGGTCAGCATGTCCTGTCCGCTGGCGCCAGTCTCGACGGCAAGGGGCAGGATCGCGGCCAGTGTCGGGCAACCGATATGCCCTTTCGAGGGGTTGAACCCGTCGTGCCCGTCAAGGCTGTCGATGGTCATGCCGGCGGCAAGGGCCACGCCGCTGGCGCTGGCGCCGCGCCCGTCGAAAAGCATCGGCAGCGTCCCGCCGAACTCGGCCGCCGCGTGATCGCGGATGATCCGGCTCAGGCGCGTGCCCGCGCCACCCGCCGCGACCCCGATCAGGTCCAGCAGGGCCAGCGGCAGGCGGGCCTGCACGGCGGCGGGAAGGTCCTGCCAGCGCAGGTCATGGATGAGGCGGGGGGCTGTTGTCTGGTCCATCCGGTCAGTCTGTGTCCGGCTTGGGGGTTTTTCCGCGACAAAGCCGACATCGCACAGAGGCGCTTGCGACATTGATGAAACGCCGCAATTGACGAAAGGCCCCTGTCGCACCACAACAGGGGCATGGATCAGAACCGCAGCGACATCTTCACCGGCAGCTTCACCCAGCAGGAGCCGATCCCCGAAGAGGGGATCGAGGCCGCCATCGCCATCATGCGCAGCGGGCGGTTGCACCGTTACAACGTCAAGGGCGACGAGCCGGGCGAGGTTGCGCTGCTGGAGCAGGAATTCGCCGCCGCCATGGGGGTGAAATACTGCCTGGCCGTGGCCTCGGGCGGCTATGCGATGACAACGGCGCTGCGGGCGCTGGGGGTCAGACCCGGTGACAGGGTGCTGAGCAATGCCTTCACCCTGGCACCCGTGCCAGGCGCGATCGCGGCGGTGGGCGCGGTGCCGGTCTTCGTGGGCGTGACCGAGGCGCTGACCATCGACCTTGATGATCTTGAGGCCAAGGCGGATCAGGCATCGGTCCTGCTGCTCAGCCATATGCGTGGGCATATCTGCGACATGGACCGGCTGCTGGAGATTTGCACCCGTCACGGCGTGCGCGTGATCGAGGATTGCGCCCATACGATGGGGGCGCGCTGGCGCGGGCGGCTGTCGGGCACCGACGGGGTGATCGGCTGTTATTCGACGCAGACCTACAAGCACATGAACTCGGGCGAGGGCGGGTTTCTTGTCACCAATGATGACCAGGTCATGGCCCGTGCGGTGATCCTGTCGGGATCCTACATGCTGTATCCGCGCCACCTTGCGGCGCCGGAACCTGCGGTGTTCGAAGCGGTGAAATACGACACGCCCAATATCTCGGGGCGGATGGATCACCTGCGCGCGGCGATCCTGCGCCCGCAGCTGCGCCGCCTTGAGGCGCAATGCGCCGCGTGGACCGACCGCTACCGCGTGGTCGAGGCGGGGTTGCGCGACTGCCCCGGCCTGCGCCTGATCGATCGCCCGGACGAAGAAGCCTTTGTCGGCTCGTCCTTCCAGTTCCTGCTGCTGGACTGGGCCGCCCCAAGGTGCGTGATGTGGTTGCGCGCTGCGCCGCGCGCGGGGTCGAGCTGAAGTGGTTCGGCGCGGCGGAACCAGCCGGTTTCACCAGCCGCTATGACAGCTGGCGCTATGCCCCCAGCGCGCCGATGCCGGCAAGCGACCGGATTCTGGCCGGGATCCTGGACATGCGCCTGCCGCTGACCTTCAGCCTCGAGGATTGCGCGCTGCTGGCCCGCATCATCCGCGCCGAGGTCAGTGCCGTTCACCAGGCGGCGTGACGACCGAACAGGTCTCTTGCGTATTTTCGGATCGGTGAAGCAGGGGCGCGGTCCGTTGGGCGACCGTGCAAGGGTGTTGACGCGACTCGCTTGTCATGCCTATTAATGAACAAGCGTTCAATAAATGCCGGGCCGCGCGATCCGGGGGAGGATGAGGGATGTTCACAGCAACGATGAAATTCGATCTGGGCGAGGATGTGAACGCGCTGCGCGACATGGTGCACCGCTGGGCACAGGAACGCATCAGGCCGATGGCGGGGCAGATCGACACCAGCAATGAATTTCCCGCCGAGCTGTGGCGCGAGATGGGCGAACTGGGCCTGCTTGGCATCACCGTGGACGAGGCTTACGGCGGCGCGGGGATGGGATACCTTGCCCATGTCATCGCGGTCGAGGAAATCGCGCGCGCCAGCGCCAGCGTCAGCCTGTCTTATGGCGCGCATTCCAACCTCTGCGTCAACCAGATCAAGCTGAACGGGACCGAGGCGCAGAAGCAGAAATATCTGCCCGGTCTGGTCAGTGGCGCGCATGTGGGCGCACTGGCCATGTCCGAGCCGGGTGCGGGCAGCGACGTGGTCTCGATGAAGCTGCGCGCCGAAAAGCGCAACGATCACTACCGGCTGAGCGGGAACAAGTACTGGATCACCAATGGTCCCGATGCCGATACGCTGGTGGTCTATGCCAAGACCGACCCGGATGCGGGGTCCAAGGGGATCACCGCCTTCCTGATCGAAAAGACCATGAAGGGGTTTTCCACCAGCAAGCATTTCGACAAGCTGGGCATGCGCGGGTCCAACACCGCCGAATTGATCTTCGACGATGTGGAAGTGCCCTTCGAGAACGTCCTTGGCGAAGAAGGGCGCGGCGTTCGCGTGCTGATGTCGGGTCTGGATTACGAGCGCGTGGTGCTGTCGGGCATCGGCACCGGCATCATGGCCGCCTGCCTGGACGAGATCATGCCCTACATGGCCGAGCGCCGCCAGTTCGGCCAAAGCATCGGGAATTTCCAGCTGATGCAGGGCAAGCTGGCCGACATGTACACGGCCATGAACTCGGCCCGCGCCTATGTCTACGAAGTCGCCAAGGCCTGCGACCGGGGCGAGGTGACGCGCGCCGATGCCGCCGCCTGCGTGCTTTATGCCAGCGAAGAGGCGATGAAGGTCTCGCACCAGGCGGTGCAGGCGATGGGCGGGGCGGGGTTCCTGGCGGATGCGCCGGTGGCGCGGATCTTCCGCGATGCCAAGCTGATGGAAATCGGTGCCGGCACCTCGGAGATCCGGCGCATGCTGGTAGGCCGCGAGATGATGGCCGCGATGTCATGAAACTGCCGCCCGTCGTCCTGGGTGTCATCGCGGTCCTGACCGCGGTGGCGGGTACGCTGGGTTATCTGGCCGGGGCGCGGCAGGCGGAGTTGAGCGAAACGGATGTGATCATGGCCTATGCCAACCGCTATGTCGCTGACCAGGGGCTTGCCCCCGATGCGATCCGGATGTGCCACGCGGTGCCGGGCACGGACGAACGGGTCTGGCTGGTGGTGATCTGCGCCGAAGGGCGTGAGGCGGAGCGCGCTTATTTCGTGGGGCGCGGCGGCGGGTTGCTGCATGTGGGGCGTCCGGGTGATCGTCCCTTCGCGGCCCCCCTTGCGCCGGAGGCCTGAGCCGATGCTGGAACAGGGCCAAAGCTTTGATGCACTGGTTGCGGGGTTTCGCTGGGACCTGCCCGCGCGATTGAACATGGCGGCGCAGGCCTGTGACGACCGGGCCGCGCGGGAGCCCGAGCGCCTTGCGATCCTCGATCTGTCCGATGGTGCGGCGCGCCATATCACCTTTGGCGATCTGCGCCGCATGGCTGATGCGCTGGCCCATGGTCTGGCGGCGCGGGGCGTTTCGCGGGGTGACCGGGTGGGCGTTCTGCGCTCGCAATCGGGCTGGACGGCAGCGGCGCATCTGGCGATCTGGAAACTGGGCGCGGTGTCGATCCCGCTGTTCAAGCTGTTCGGTCAGGATGCCTTGCGCACCCGCCTGACCGATGCGGGCGCGCGTCTGGTGGTCTGCGACGCCGAGGGGGCGGGGCTGCTGGACGGCTTCGATCTGGCGACACTGGTGCCCGAGGATGCCGATCTGCCCGCCGCACATTTCGACACCGCCGATACCGGACCCGAGGATCCGGCGGTGCTGATCTATACCTCCGGCACCACGGGCGCGCCCAAGGGCGCGCTGCATGGCCACCGCATCCTGACCGGGCATCTGCCGGGGGTCGAGATCAGCCATGACCTGCTGGGCCAACCCGGCGATTGCCTCTGGACGCCGGCGGACTGGGCCTGGATCGGGGGGCTTTTCGATGTGCTGATGCCGGGGCTGGCGCTGGGCGTGCCGGTGGTGGCGGCGCGGATGGCAAAGTTCAGCGTGGCCGATTGCCTTGACGTGATCGAACGGGGCGGTGTGCGCAACGTGTTCTTTCCACCCACGGCGCTGCGCATGCTCAAGGCCGCCGATGCCCGCATTCCGGGGCTGCGCTCGGTCGCAAGCGGGGGCGAGCCGCTGGGCGCCGAGATGCTGGACTGGGGGCGGCGGGCCTTTGGCCTGACGATCAACGAATTCTACGGCCAGACCGAATGCAACATGGTGGCCTCAAGCTGTGCCGCGCTTTTTGCGCCGCGCCCCGGCTGTATCGGCAAGGCGGTGCCGGGCTTTGACGTGGCGGTGATCGATGCGCAGGGTCAGCAGACGGCGGGCGAGGGTGATATCGCGGTGCGGCGCGGTGCGGCCTCGATGATGCTGGGCTACTGGAACCGGCCTGACGCTACATCCGAGAAGTTTCGCGGCGACTGGATGCTGACCGGTGACCGGGGCGTGATCGAAGACGGGTTCATCCGCTTCGTGGGGCGCCAGGATGACGTGATCACCAGCGCGGGTTACCGGATCGGCCCCTCCGAGATCGAGGATGGCCTGCTGACCCATCCCGCTGTCGCCACCGTGGGCGTGGTCGGCAAGCCCGACCCGCTGCGCACCGAACTGGTCAAGGCCTATGTGGTGCTGAAACCGGGTTTCACCGCCTCGGATGCGCTGGCGGACGAATTGGCGGCGCATGTCCGGGCGCGGGTGGCAAAACATGCCTATCCGCGCGAGATCGGATTTCTGGATGCCCTGCCGATGACCGTGACCGGCAAGGTGATCCGCAAGGAACTCAAGGCCCGCGCCACGCGGGAAAGGGAGAGCGAGACATGAAACTGACATCCCGCGCGATCGCGTCATCCGAGGCGTTTCAGACCAACCGTGCCACGCATCTGGCGGCGCTGGAACAGGTGGCCAAGGCGGCAGAGGCTGCGGCGGCGGGCGGCGGCGACAAGGCGCGCGCGCGCCATCTGGAACGGGGCAAGATGCTGCCGCGCGACCGGGTGGCGAACCTTCTCGATCCCGGCGCGCCCTTTCTCGAGATCGGGGCGACGGCGGCGCATGACATGTATGACGGCGCCGCTCCCGGCGCGGGCGTGATCGCGGGTATCGGCCGGGTCCACGGGCTTGAGGTGATGGTCCTGTGCAACGACGCCACCGTGAAGGGCGGCACCTATTACCCGATGACGGTCAAGAAACACCTGCGCGCGCAGGAAATCGCCGAGGAAAACCATCTGCCCTGCATCTACCTCGTGGACAGCGGCGGTGCCAACCTGCCCAACCAGGACGAGGTTTTCCCCGATCGCGACCATTTCGGGCGCATCTTCTACAACCAGGCCAGGATGAGCGCCAAGGGCATCCCGCAGATCGCCGTGGTCATGGGGTCCTGCACGGCGGGGGGCGCCTATGTGCCCGCCATGTCCGATGTGACGATCATCGTGTGCGATCAGGGCACGATCTTTCTGGCGGGACCGCCGCTGGTCAAGGCCGCGACGGGCGAGGTGGTCACCGCCGAGGATCTGGGCGGCGGCGATGTGCACACGCGCCTGTCCGGCGTGGCTGACTACCTGGCCGAGGATGACGCCCATGCGCTGGCGCTGGCCCGCCGCGCGGTCAGCCATCTGAACCGTGCGAAGCCCGCAACCGTGCAATGGCAGACCCCCGAGGATCCCGCCTACGATCCCGAAGAGATCCTGGGCGTGGTGCCCGGCGATCTGCGCACGCCTTATGACATCCGCGAGGTGATCGCGCGGCTGGTCGACGGCAGCCGCTTCGACGAGTTCAAGCCGCGTTTCGGCGAGACGCTGGTCACGGGCTTTGCCCATGTGAAGGGCTGCCCCGTGGGGATCGTGGCCAATAACGGCGTGCTCTTCTCGGAAGCCGCGCAGAAGGGCGCGCATTTCGTGGAACTGTGCAGCCAGCGCAAGATCCCGCTGGTGTTCCTGCAGAACATCACCGGCTTCATGGTGGGCCGCAAATACGAGAACGAGGGCATCGCGCGGCACGGCGCCAAGATGGTGACGGCCGTGGCCTCGACCAATGTGCCCAAGATCACCATGCTGGTCGGCGGCTCCTTCGGGGCGGGCAACTACGGCATGGCCGGGCGCGCCTATTCGCCCCGTTTCCTGTGGACATGGCCCAATGCCCGCATTTCCGTGATGGGCGGCGAACAGGCGGCGGGCGTGCTGGCCACCGTGCGCCGCGACGGGATCGAACGCGCGGGCGGCACATGGTCTGCCGAGGACGAGGCCGAATTCAAGCGCCCCACCATCGAGATGTTCGAGCGCCAGTCGCATCCGCTCTATGCCTCGGCACGGCTCTGGGATGACGGGATCATCGATCCGCGCCGCACGCGCGAGGTGCTGTCGCTGTCGCTGTCGGCGGCGCTTTGCGCGCCCATCGAGGACACGCGCTTCGGCGTGTTCCGGATGTGACCATGACCGAGGCCGAAGCCATCGCCCGCTATCCCGGCGCCGGAAGCTTCCGCTTCGGCGACAGCCGGGCGCTGAACGCGCAGATCCTTGATCTGGTGCGACAGGGGCGCAAGACCGTCACCTGTGACGCGGTCGCAGGCTTTGCCCGGCGGTCCGAACCCCTGCCGGAACCGGGGCGCACCGATATCGCGCTGGACTGGGACGGCGTGCCCGTTCTTGCGATCCGGACGGTCGATCTGGCCTTCATGCCCTTCTCCGCGATGACCGAGGATCTGGTGGCCGATCAGGGCGAATTCCGCGATATTGACGACTGGCGCGCAGGCTACCGCGCCTACCTGACCCGTGCCGGGCTCTTCTCGCCGGATGCCGAAATGCTGGTCGAGCGTTTCACGGTGGTCGAGGTCTTCGCATGACCCGGCCCTGTTTCTTCTTGCCCGAAATATCCCGGGGTGCGCGAGGGGCTGGCCCCTCGCTTGCGCCGCATCACCCCGCACAGGACCCGAAAAGGAGTTCCCATGTTTGACACCATCCTGATTGCCAATCGCGGCGAGATCGCCATCCGTGTCGCGCGCACCGCGCGGGCCATGGGGGTGCGGACGGTCGCGGTCTATTCCGATGCCGATGCGCATGCGGCCCATGTGGCGGCCTGTGACAAGGCGGTGCATATCGGGGGCGCGGCGCCGGCCGACAGCTACCTGCGGGGTGACCGGATCATTCAGGCAGCACTTGATGCGGGCGCGCAGGCGATCCATCCCGGCTACGGCTTTCTGTCCGAAAATCCCGATTTCGTGGATGCGGTGGTGGCGGCGGGGCTTGTGTTCATCGGCCCCTCGGCGGATGCGATCCGGGCCATGGGCCTCAAGGATGCGGCCAAGGCGTTGATGGAAAAGGCGGGCGTGCCCGTCGTGCCGGGCTATCACGGCGCCAACCAGGACCCCGAGCATCTGGCCGGGGCGGCGGATGCCATCGGCTACCCGGTGCTGATCAAGGCCGTGGCAGGCGGCGGGGGCAAGGGGATGCGGCTTGTCACCAAACCCGCCGATTTCGCCGATGCGCTGCAAAGTGCGCGGTCCGAGGCGCAGAACGCCTTCGGCAATGCGGATGTGCTGGTCGAGAAATACGTCGAAAAACCGCGCCATATCGAGGTGCAGGTGTTCGGCGACGGCACAAGCGCCGTGCATCTGTTCGAACGCGACTGCTCGCTGCAACGCCGCCACCAGAAAGTGATCGAGGAGGCGCCCGCACCGGGCATGACCGAAGAGGTGCGCCAGGCCATGGGCCGCGCCGCCGTACGCGCCGCCGAGGCCATCGGCTATGCCGGGGCGGGCACGATCGAGTTCATCGTCGATGGCAGCCATGGCCTGCGCCCCGACGGGTTCTGGTTCATGGAGATGAACACGCGCCTGCAGGTGGAACATCCCGTGACCGAGGCGATCACCGGGATCGACCTTGTGGAATGGCAGTTGCGCGTCGCGGCGGGCGAGGCCTTGCCCGCCCGGCAGCAGGATCTGTCGATCCGCGGCCATGCCTTCGAGGCGCGGCTTTATGCCGAGGACGTGCCCAAGGGGTTCCTGCCTGCCACCGGCACGCTGGCGCATTTGGGCTTTCCGGCCGGGTGCCGTGCCGACAGCGGCGTGCGCACGGGCGATGCGATCAGCCCCTTCTACGATCCGATGATCGCCAAGATCATCACCCATGGTCCCACGCGCGACGTGGCGCTGTCGCGGATGCGCGCGGCGCTGGGCGGCACGCAGGTGGCGGGCACGGTCACCAACCTCGGCTTTCTGTCGGCGCTTTGCGCGCATCCCGGCTTTGCGGCGGGCGATGTGGATACCGGCCTGATCGGGCGCGATCTTGATGCGCTGGTGGCGGTCCCGGCCGCGCGACCCGCCGACCTGGCGCTGGCGGCGCTTGCGGCGCTTGGTCTGCTGGCGGATGGCCCGGATCACGGCGGCTTTGCGCTCTGGTCGCCGCTGGTCTGGACGGTCACGCTGGAACATGAAGGGGATGTGCTGGAGGCACGGGTCGCCTGCGATGGCCCCGACCGGCGGCGCGTGATGCTGGGGGCCGATACGGTTCAGGCCCTGCGTCAGGGCGGGCGCTGGCATCTGGAGGGGCAAGTGGCGCCCGATGTGCGCGTCACGGGGGATCTGGTGACGGTCTTTGCCGGGGCAGGCCTTGGTTTCCGCATCGTCGATCCGCTGGCGCGGGATGCGGCGGCGGCGGGGGATGGCAACCTGATCGAGGCGCCGATGCCGGGGCTGGTCAAGGCGGTCTTCGCCCAGGCGGGGCAAGCGGTGCAGGCGGGCGACCGGCTTGCCGTGCTTGAGGCGATGAAGATGGAGCATGCCCTGCTGGCCGCGCGGGATGGCGTGGTGGCCGAGGTGCTGGTGAGTGCCGGTGCCCAGGTCGAAGCCGGTGCGGCACTGGTACGGCTGGAGGCCGAGACAGTGGCCGCGCAGGAGGCGGGCGCATGATCACGCTGCACCATTGCCCGCAAAGCCGCTCGATGCGGGTGCTCTGGCTGCTCAAGGAACTGGGCGTGCCCCATGCCGTGCAGCTGCGCGCCTTCGACAAAAGCCTGCGCGCGCCGGATTTCCTGAGCCTCTCGCCCGCGGGGCGCGTGCCCGCGCTGGAAATCGATGGCGAGCGCATGTTCGAAAGTGCCGCGATCATGGAATACCTGTGCGAGCGCTTTCCCGATGCGGGGCTGGGCCGTCTGCCCGGTGATCCCGACCGCATGGCCTGGCTTGTCTGGCTGCATTTTGCCGAAACCATCAGCCAGCATGTGGCGGCCCTGACCCAGCAGCATATCCTGCTTTACGATGACGCGATGCGCAGCCCCATCGTCATGAAGCTCGAGGCTGCGCGCGTGCTGAAATGCTACGCCGCCATCGAGGCGCGGCTGAGCACCCCGGTCGAGAACCGGGATCATCTGCTGACCAGCGGCTTTTCGGCCTGCGACATCGCCGTGGGGCAGGCGGTCTACCTGGCGCGGCTTTTCGCCAGGACCGATGGATTTCCCGAGCTTGAGGCCTGGCTGGCCCGGATCACCGACCGCGACGGCTTCCGCGCCGCCCTGCCGCAACCCGGCGAGGCGCTGATCTATACCCAAGACTTCTATCCGGCCTGGGAGCAGGCGGCGGGGGCAGCAGGATGAGCATTCGGGGAACGATGAAAGGGCCATGCTGATGGGCGGATATGTCGAGATTTTCGAGGTGGGCCCCCGCGACGGGTTGCAGAATGAAAAGCGCGCCATTCCGGTGGCCGACAAGATCGCGCTGGTCGATTGCCTGAGTGGTGCCGGGTTCCGCCGGATCGAGGTGGCCAGCTTCGTCAGCCCCAAATGGGTGCCGCAAATGGCCGACAGCGGCGCGGTACTGGCAGGTATCAGGCGCGCGTCCGGTGTGCGCTATGCGGCCTTGACGCCCAACATGAAGGGGCTGGAGGCGGCGCTGGCGGCGGGGGCCGACGAGGTTGCGATCTTCGGCGCGGCCTCGGAAGGGTTCTCCCGCGCCAATATCAACGCCAGCATCGCCGAAAGCCTTGAGCGGTTCGCCCCGGTGGCAGAGGCGGCGCGCGCGGCTGGCCTGCCCGTGCGCGGCTATGTCTCCTGCGTGACGGATTGCCCCTACGACGGGGCGGTCGCGCCGGAACAGGTGGCGCGTGTGGCGGCGGCGCTTCTGGCGATGGGTTGCTACGAGATCAGCCTGGGCGATACCATCGGGCAGGGACGGCCCGAAAGCATCGACGCCATGCTGGCCGCCGTGCTGGACGCGGTGCCGGCGGCGCAGCTGGCCGGGCATTACCATGACACCGCGGGCCGGGCGCTGGACAATATCGAGGTGTCATTGGCGCGTGGCTTGCGGGTCTTCGATGCGGCGGTGGGTGGCTTGGGCGGTTGCCCCTATGCGCCCGGTGCCGCGGGCAATGTGGCGACGGAAGCGGTACACGCGCGGTTGACGGCGCTGGGCCATGAAACAGGGCTGGATGCCACGGTGCTGGACAAGGCCGCGGCCATGGCGCGCGCGATGCGGGGGCAGGAATGACCTACGAGACGATCGAGATCGAACGCGACGCGCGCGGGGTGGCCACGCTCTGGCTGGCGCGCGAGGACAAGCACAACGCATTGTCGGCGCGCATGATCGCAGAGCTGACCGAGGCAGTGCAGGCGCTGGGCGCGGATGACGCGGTGCGCGTCGTCGTGCTGGCGGCGCGGGGGCGCAGCTTTTGCGCTGGCGGCGATCTGGGCTGGATGCAGGAGCAGATGGCGGCGGATGCGCAGACGCGCGGGCGCGAGGCCGCGAGGCTGGCCTGGATGCTGCAGGCCCTGAACACGCTGCCCAAGCCCCTGATCGGCCGGGTGCAGGGCAATGCCTTTGGCGGCGGGGTGGGCATGGCCTCGGTCTGCGATATCGCGATCGGGGCGGACAGCGTGCTGATGGCCCTGACCGAAACGCGGCTGGGCCTGATCCCGGCCACCATCGGCCCCTATGTCTGCGCCCGCATGGGCGAGGCGCGGGCGCGGCGGGTGTTCATGTCGGGCCGCCGTTTCGATGCGGCCGAGGCTGTGGATCTGGGGCTGCTCGCCCGTGCGGTGCCCGCTGCCGATCTGGATGCAGCCATCGCGGCCGAGGTCGCACCCTACCTGGACTGCGCGCCGCAGGCCGTGGCCCGCGCCAAGGCGCTGTTGCGCCGCCTTGGGCCGGTCATCGACGAGAGCACCATCGCGCATACGATCGCCGAGTTGACCGCCTGCTGGGAAGGCGATGAGGCGCCCGAGGGGATCGGAGCCTTCTTTGGCAAGCGCAAACCACGCTGGCAGGGGTAGGGGCTGGCCGCGAAGCGGGCAAAGAATCGCGTCCCGTCATGCCGCGTTGCGGCATCTTTTCGGCCAATGCCTTGAATATTCAGCCGATCTTTCGCAGCGTGATACTGGCGAATTGACGCATGAGTGGTCGCCATTTTTGGTATCCCATTGTATGCGCAGCTTTTTCCGAACACCTTCAAAACGGCGAATGTGACGGTCGCTTGGTTGACCCTGAGCGGGGGCAGGAGTAAACCTGCGCGCAAACCTGTAGCCAGCAGATTGCGCCTCGATGCGCGGAAGGAGCCACTCTTGGAAGGGATGCTTAGGGAATATCTGCCCATCCTCGTCTTTCTGGCCATTGCCATCGGACTTGGGCTTGTCCTGATCCTGTCGGCCGTCATCATCGCGGTGCGCAATCCCGACCCCGAAAAGGTCAGCGCCTACGAATGCGGTTTCAACGCCTTCGACGATGCGCGGATGAAGTTCGACGTGCGTTTCTACCTGGTGTCGATCCTCTTCATCATCTTCGATCTTGAAATCGCCTTCCTGTTCCCCTGGGCCGTGGCCTTCCAGGATGTGAGCATGGTGGGTTTCTGGTCGATGATGGTGTTTCTGGCCGTGCTGACCGTGGGCTTTGCATACGAGTGGAAGAAGGGGGCCCTGGAATGGGAGTGATGACTGGCGCCAATACCGCGGGCGGCGACCGCGAACATGCCACGCAGGCCCTGAATGCCGAACTGGCGGACAAGGGTTTCCTGCTGACCTCGACCGAGGACATCATCAACTGGGCGCGCACGGGTTCGCTGCACTGGATGACCTTCGGCCTGGCCTGCTGCGCGGTCGAGATGATGCATACCTCGATGCCGCGCTATGACGCCGAACGCTTCGGGATCGCCCCGCGCGCCAGCCCGCGCCAGTCCGACCTGATGATCGTGGCAGGCACGCTGACCAACAAGATGGCCCCCGCGCTGCGCAAGGTCTATGACCAGATGCCGGAACCGCGTTACGTGCTGTCGATGGGAAGCTGTGCAAATGGCGGCGGCTATTATCACTACAGCTATTCGGTCGTGCGCGGCTGCGACCGTATCGTCCCGGTCGATGTCTATGTGCCGGGCTGCCCCCCCACCGCCGAGGCGCTGCTCTATGGCTTGATGCAGTTGCAGCGCAAGATCCGCCGCACCGGAACGATCGTGCGCTGATGCGCGCGGCCCCGCGACAGGGGCCGCCGCTTCGCACCCAGAAGGAACGACACAATGAGTGACGCGTTGAACGAATTGGGACAGCATATCGCGGCGAAACGGCCGCAATGCGTGCTGTCCTGGGATGTCAGCCATGGCGAGCTGAACGTGGATGTCGCGCCCTCGAATATCGAGGATTTCGTCGAGTTCCTGAAAGCGGATCGCAACTGCCGGTTCTCCAGCCTGGTGGACATCACCGCCGTGGACTATCCCAGCCGCGAAAAGCGTTTCGACGTGGTCTATCATTTCCTGTCGATGTACCGGAACCAGCGCATCCGCCTGCGCGTGGCCGTGCGCGCCGATGAAATGGTGCATTCGATCACCAATGTGCATCCTTCGGCCAACTGGTTCGAGCGCGAGGTGTTCGACATGTTCGGCATCCTGTTCACCGGCCATCCCGACCTGCGCCGCATCCTGACCGACTATGGCTTTCGCGGTCATCCGCTGCGCAAGGATTTCCCGACCACCGGCTATACCGAGGTGCGGTATGACGAGGCGCAGAAGCGTGTCGTCTACGAACCCGTCAAGCTGGTGCAGGAATACCGCCAGTTCGATTTCATGAGCCCCTGGGAAGGGGCGCAATACATTCTTCCGGGTGACGAGAAGAAAGAGGGGGCGAAGTGATGGACGGCTCCAAGGGATTCAACGATGCCCAGACGGGCGAGCAGAAGATCCGCAACTTCAACATCAACTTCGGCCCGCAGCACCCTGCCGCGCACGGCGTGTTGCGCCTGGTGCTGGAGCTGGACGGCGAGATCGTGGAGCGTTGCGATCCGCATATCGGCCTGCTGCACCGTGGCACCGAAAAGCTGATGGAAAGCCGGACCTACCTGCAGAACCTGCCCTATTTCGACCGGCTGGATTACGTGGCCCCGATGAACCAGGAACATGCCTGGTGCCTGGCCATCGAAAGGCTGACCGGGGTAGAGGTGCCGCGCCGCGCAAGCCTGATCCGGGTGCTCTATTCGGAAATCGGCCGCGTGCTGAACCATCTGTTGAACGTGACCACGCAGGCGATGGACGTGGGCGCGCTGACCCCGCCGCTCTGGGGCTTCGAAGAGCGCGAGAAGCTGATGATCTTCTACGAGCGGGCCTGCGGCGCGCGTCTGCACGCGGCCTATTTCCGGCCCGGCGGCGTGCATCAGGACCTGCCAGATGACCTGCTGGAAGACATCGACACCTGGGCGGTGGAATTTCCGAAGGTGCTGGCGGATATTGACGGTCTGCTGACCGAGAACCGCATCTTCAAGCAGCGCAACTGCGATATCGGCGTCGTGACCGAGGAAGACATCCAGACCTACGGCTTTTCCGGCGTGATGGTGCGCGGATCGGGCCTGGCCTGGGACCTGCGCCGCGCGCAGCCCTACGAATGCTATGACGAGTTCGAGTTCCAGATCCCCGTGGGCAAGAACGGCGACTGCTATGACCGCTACCTCGTGCGGATGGAAGAGATGCGCCAGTCGGTCAGCATCATCCGCCAGGCGATCGCCAAGCTGCGCGTGGAAAAGGGTGACGTGATGGCGCGCGGCAAGATCACGCCGCCCAAGCGGGGTGACATGAAAACCTCGATGGAGGCGCTGATCCATCACTTCAAGCTCTACACCGAAGGCTTCCACGTGCCCGCAGGCGAGGTTTATGCCTGTGTCGAGGCGCCGAAGGGCGAATTCGGGGTCTACCTTGTGGCCGATGGCACCAACCGTCCTTACCGCGCCAAGCTGCGTGCGCCCGGTTTCCTGCATTTGCAGGCCATGGATTACGTGGCCAAAGGGCATCAGCTGGCCGATGTGGCCGCCATCATCGGCACGATGGATGTGGTGTTCGGGGAGATCGACCGGTGATCACGCAACTCCGTTTCTCCGCCCTGATGGCCGGTGCGGCGCTGTCGCTTGCGGCCTGCGCGACCCCGCCAAGCGGCACCAACGCCCAGGACATCGCCAATTACGAGGCTGCTGTCGCAAGCATCGGGTGTACGCTGATCACCGAACCGGATTACCTGGCCGTCGGGATTCAGACCGGCCTCAGCCGTGAGCAGCTTCTGGGGCTGACCCAGTATCAGCTGGCCGCGCGCCGCGCCGAAAGCCTGCCCGAGGGCGGGATCAAACTTACCACCGGAGTCTGTGCCTGATGCTTCGCCGTCTCTATCACGACCAACCCGCAAGCTTTGCCTTCACGCCCGCCAACCAGGCCTGGGCCGAGGCGCAGATCACCAAATATCCCGAAGGCCGGCAGGCATCCGCGATCATCCCGCTGCTGTGGCGCGCACAGGAGCAGGAGGGCTGGCTGACGCGGCCCGCGATCGAATATGTCGCCGGTATGCTGGGTCTGGCCTATATGCGGGCGCTGGAAGTGGCGTCCTTCTACTTCATGTTCCAGCTGCAACCCGTTGGAACCGTGGCACATATCCAGATCTGCGGCACCACGACCTGCATGATCTGCGGCGCCGAGGACCTGGTGGCCGTCTGCCGCGAAAAGATCGCCGACAAGCCCCATGCGCTGAGCGCCGATGGCAAGTTCAGCTGGGAAGAGGTGGAATGCCTTGGGTCCTGCGCGAATGCGCCGATGGCCCAGATCGGCAAGGACTATTACGAGGATCTGACCGCCAAGCGGCTGGGCGAGATTATCGACGAACTGGCCGCAGGCAAGGTGCCGGTGCCGGGCCCGCAGAACGGGCGCTATGCCTCGGAACCGCTGTCGGGTCTGAGCAGCCTCAAGGACATGGACAGCGGCAAGACGCAGTACAACGCCTCGGTCCAGCTGGCCGTGGATATCGGCGATACGGTCAAGCGGATCGACGGGACCGAAGTGCCGCTGACCGCGCCTTGGCAGGGTAAATCGGGGCAGGGCAAATCGGGGCAAGGCAAAGCCGCGCCGAAAGCCGCCGCGCCCAAGGCCAAGGCCGCGCCCAAGGCGCCCGCGCCGGACGCTGCCGAAAAGATCGCCAAGCCCGCCACCAAGGCCGCGGCCACCCCGGCCGCCGCCGCGGGCGAGGGGACGAAGCCCAAGACCATGAAGGCGCCGCGCAAGGCCGGGGCCGATGATCTGAAGCTGATCAAGGGCGTCGGCCCCAAGCTGGAAGCGCTGCTGCACAGCATGGGCTTTTACCATTTCGACCAGATCGCCAAGTGGTCCTCGGAAGAGGTCACATGGGTCGATCAGAACCTTGAAGGCTTCAAGGGCCGCGTGACCCGTGACGACTGGGTCGCGCAGGCGGCGATCCTGGCCGATGGGGGCGAGACTGAATTCTCCAACCGTGCTAAGAAGGGCGAGGTCTGAGACAGGACCAACCGGATAGCAACAAGGAGTTGGAATGATGGGTGAGCCGATGAAGAAAAGCAGTTGCCAGATCGCGTGCTGGGCGATGGGCGCTGCTGCGGGCTTTGTGGCCTTTGTGATGCTGATGGCGCTTGGCGACTGGGGATTCATCCAGGCCGTATTTGGCGCGGCCGTGGTCTTCGTCGTGTTGGGCGGCCTGTTGTCCTGGATTCTGTGCAAGCCCTTGCCACCCTTGGGCAGTGTGCAGGCCGGGCTGAAAGAGGCTGAAGAAACCTCGACCCCCGCGCCGGCCGCAGCAGCACCCGCTTCCGCACCTGTCGCCGCGCCCGCCGCAGCCCCTGCAGCAGCCCCCGCCGCACCGGCGTCGCCTGCCGCCGTGGTCAAGTCGGGAACCTTGCTGGAGGGCGAAAGCGAACTTGCCGCGCGCAAGGGCGAATGGACCTATGGCGGGGCCGAGACGGATCAGGCTGCACCGGCCGAAGGCGCAAAACCTGCCACCCTGACGGCCGCGCGCGGTGGCAAGGCCGACAACCTCAAGGAAATCAAGGGTGTGGGGCCCAAGCTGGAAAAGATGCTGAACGAGATGGGGTTCTACCATTTCGATCAGATCGCGGGCTGGACCGCGGCGGAACTGGCCTGGGTGGATGAGAACCTGAGCGGTTTCAAGGGCCGCGCCAGCCGCGACAACTGGGTGGATCAGGCAAAGATCCTGGCCAGTGGCGGCGAGACTGAATTCTCGAAACGGGTCGAGGACGGCGATGTCTACTGAGGTGGGCAGCGCAGGAACGGATAGGGCATGACACGGGAACGGGACACGGAACTGGCGCGCAAGGGACGCATGGTCGCGATCGTGATCGCGGGCACAGGCGTGTTCTGGATCCTGGCAAACCTGCTGGGTGGTCAGTTCGGACTGACCAACCGCACCCGTGCCCTGTTCGATCTGATGGCCCTGGCGGGGTTCGTCTGGGCCCTGTGGATGATTTACCAAATCTGGCGGCTGCGCCAGAATGACAAGGGATAGGCGTGATGCTGAAGGATCAGGACCGCATTTTCACCAACCTCTACGGCATGCATGACCGCACGCTGAAAGGGGCGATGGCGCGTGGTCATTGGGATGGCACGGCGAACATCCTCAAGAACGGGCGCGACTGGATCATCGCGCAGATGAAGGCATCCGGGCTGCGCGGTCGTGGCGGCGCGGGTTTTCCCACCGGCCTCAAATGGTCGTTCATGCCCAAGGAAAGCGATGGCCGCCCGGCCTACCTGGTGGTGAACGCGGACGAATCCGAGCCGGGCACCTGCAAGGACCGTGAGATCATGCGCCATGATCCGCATACCCTGATCGAGGGTTGCCTGATCGCATCCTTCGCGATGAACGCGCATGCCTGCTACATCTACATTCGCGGCGAATACATCCGCGAAAAAGAGGCCCTGCAAGCCGCCATTGACGAAGCCTACGAGGCCGGTCTGGTCGGCAAGAATGCCTGCAAGTCGGGCTGGGATTTCGACATATACCTGCACCATGGTGCCGGCGCCTATATCTGCGGCGAGGAAACCGCCCTTCTGGAAAGCCTTGAGGGCAAGAAGGGGATGCCGCGCATGAAGCCGCCGTTCCCGGCGGGTGCGGGGCTTTACGGTTGCCCCACCACGGTGAACAACGTGGAATCCATCGCCGTGGTACCCACCATCCTGCGGCGTGGCCCGGAATGGTTCGCGGGCTTTGGCCGTCCGAACAACGCGGGCACCAAGCTGTTCGCGATCTCGGGCCATGTGAACAACCCCTGCGTGGTGGAAGAGGCGATGTCGATCACCTTCGAGGAGCTGATCGAGACCCATTGCGGCGGCATTCGCGGCGGCTGGGACAACCTCAAGGCGGTGATCCCCGGCGGATCCTCCGTGCCGATGATCCCCGGTGCCGCGATGCGCGAAGCGATCATGGATTTCGACTACCTGCGTGAACAGCGTTCGGGCCTTGGCACGGCGGCGGTGATCGTGATGGACAACTCGACCGACGTGATCAAGGCGATCTGGCGTCTGTCCAAGTTCTACAAGCACGAAAGCTGCGGCCAGTGCACGCCCTGCCGCGAAGGCACCGGCTGGATGATGCGCGTGATGGACCGTCTGGTGAAGGGCGAGGCGGAAGTCGAGGAAATCGACATGCTGCTTGACGTCACCAAGCAGGTCGAAGGTCACACGATCTGTGCGCTTGGCGATGCGGCGGCCTGGCCGATCCAGGGCCTGATCCGGCATTTCCGCGACGAGATCGAGGATCGCATCAAGCACAAGCGTACCGGTCGCGTCAGCGCCGTGGCGGCGGAGTGATGGCGATGCGGTTGTCCCTTCTGGCCCTCGGCGCGGCTGTGGCGCTGACGGGATGTTCGACCGTGTCGGGCATCTCGGACCGGCTGACCGGCCGGAACAAGCAGCTTTTTGACGGGCAGGTGTTCCGCGCCTCGGTGGCCTTTGACAAGGCGGCGCCGGCCGATTTCGTAGTGCGCGTGCAGCAACCCGGCAAATCGCTTGCCGGTGCGCGCGAGGCGGGCCGCTTCGAGGCGACGAAACATTGCATCACCTATTTCGGCAATTCCACGACGATCTGGCAGGTCGGACCCGACAGCCCGGATGCGGCGCTGGTGTTCGATGATGATGCGCTGGTCCTGACGGGGCGTTGCGCGGCATGAAGCCTTCTTGCGTCATATCGGGGCGTTGGGGGGGCTGTTATTGCATTGCAGCGCCGACAGGCCCGATCTCTGCCGGATCGGGTGGGGGCCATGTGCGGCCCGCCACCCTTCCGGCATGGAAGGAGATGTGACATGCAGATGACCCGTTTCGGCACCAAGACACTGACCGCAGGCGCCGTGGCGCTGGTTCTGGCGCTGCCCGCGATGGCGGCGGGCAAGCCCGACCTGCGCGATCTGCCCGAGATCGACGACAGCATGCTCTGGGTGGCGCTGGCCATCGAGATCAGCGACCGCTGCCCCTCGATCGAACCGCGCACCATGCGCGGGCTGAACTACCTCTGGAGCATCCGCAGCCGGGCGCAGGCGCTTGGCTATTCGACCTCCGAGATCAAGACCTACGTGGACAGCGATGCCGAAAAGGCGCGGATGCGCGCGCGCGGCGAAGCCTATGTCCGCGCCCAGGGTCTGAACCCGAGAAAAGACGCCGACCTGTGCAAGCTGGGTCAGGCGGAAATCGCGAAGGGCAGCCAGATCGGCGCCTTCCTGAGACTGAAGTGAGATCCTATGGCTGACCTACGCAAGATCATCATCGACGGGCAAGAAGTCGAAGTGGAGGGCGCGCTGACCCTGATCCAGGCCTGCGAACAGGCCGGGGTCGAAGTGCCGCGCTTCTGCTATCACGAGCGGCTGTCCATCGCGGGCAACTGCCGCATGTGTCTTGTCGAGGTCGTGGGCGGCCCGCCCAAGCCCGCCGCGTCCTGCGCGATGCAGGTGCGCGATCTGCGCCCCGGCCCGGAAGGCCAGCCGCCCGTGGTCAAGACCAACAGCCCGATGGTCAAGAAAGCGCGCGAAGGCGTGATGGAATTCCTGCTGATCAACCATCCGCTGGATTGCCCGATCTGCGATCAGGGTGGCGAATGCGACCTGCAGGATCAGGCGATGGCTTACGGCGTCGATTTCAGCCGTTACCGCGAACCCAAGCGCGCGGCCGAGGATCTGAACCTGGGCCCGCTTGTCGAAACCCATATGACGCGCTGCATTTCCTGCACGCGCTGCGTGCGCTTCACCACCGAGGTGGCGGGGATCACCCAGATGGGCCAGACCGGGCGCGGCGAGGATAGCGAGATCACCTCGTACCTGGGCGAGACGCTGGACAGCAACCTGCAGGGCAACATCATCGACCTGTGCCCGGTCGGCGCGCTGGTGTCCAAGCCCTATGCTTTCACCGCACGCCCCTGGGAGCTGACCAAGACGGAATCCATCGACGTGATGGATGCGCTGGGGTCCAACATCCGCGTGGATACCAAGGGGCGCGAAGTGATGCGTTTCCTGCCGCGCAACCATGACGGCGTGAACGAGGAATGGATTTCCGACAAGACACGCTTTGTCTGGGACGGGCTGCGCCGCCAGCGTCTGGACACGCCCTATATCCGCGAGAACGGCAAACTGCGCAAAGCGGGCTGGGACGAGGCGCTGCGCGCCGCGGCCGCCGCGATGAAGGGCAAGAAGCTGGCCGGTCTGGTCGGTGATCTGGTGCCGGTCGAGGCGGCCTTTGCCCTGAAAGCGCTGATCGAGGGGCAGGGCGGTCATGTGGAATGCCGCACCGACGGGGCGCGCCTGCCGGTGGACAACCGTTCCGCCTATGTGGGCAATGTCGCCATCGAGGATCTGGATACCGCAACCGATATCCTGATCGTGGGGTCGAACCCGCGCGATGAGGCGCCGGTGCTGAACGCGCGCATCCGAAAGGCCTGGACACGCGGGGCCAATGTGGCCGTGATCGGTCAGGCGGTCGATCTGACCTATCCCTATACGCATCTGGGCACGGACCGTGCCGCGCTGGCCGGGGTCAAGGTGCCCGAGGGTGCCATCGTGATCGTCGGCCAGGGCGCCCTGCGCGAGGCCGATGGTGAGGCTGTTCTGGCTGCCTGCATGGCGCTGTCGGGCCGGATGCTGGTGCTTCACACGGCGGCGGGCCGCGTTGGCGCGATGGATGTGGGGGCCGTGACGGCAGGCGGCATGCCCGCCGCCATCGACGGGGCCGAGGTGATCTACAACCTGGGCGCCGACGAGGTCGAAATCGCACCGGGCGCTTTCGTGATCTACCAGGGCAGCCACGGCGACCGTGGCGCGCACCGCGCCGACATCATCCTGCCGGGTGCCGCCTATACGGAAGAAAACGGGCTGTTCGTGAACACCGAAGGCCGGCCACAGCTGGCGCTGCGCGCGGGCTTTGCACCGGGCGAGGCCAAGGAAAACTGGGCGATCCTGCGGGCGTTGTCGGCGCAAATGGGCGCGACGCTGCCTTTCGACAGCCTGGCGCAGCTGCGCGGCGCAATCGTGGCCGCACATCCGCATCTCGGCGAGGTCGATGAACTGGCCGACAACGGCTGGACGCCTCTGGCGGCAGCGCCCCTCGGCAAGGCCGATTTCCGCAACGCGATTGCGGATTTCTACCTGACGAACCCGATCGCGCGGGCCAGCCAGCTGATGGCCGAACTCAGCGCTGGTGCAAAGGCGCGGCAGCAAAAGGCGATGGCGGCCGAGTGATGAAAGCGCCTGCGGTCATATCCCCGCTTGCGCTGATGGGCGCGGGCCTTCTGGCAGGCTGCACGGATGCAGCCCCTGAGGTCACGCGTTTCGCGCCCGTCTACGAGGGCGTGGAAACACGCCTGCTCGAGGGGGATCTGGTGCGGTTCCAGGTGGCGATGCGCGGTGCGCGCGACAATGACGATGTGGGCGCCTATGCCGAATGCGCGGCTGCGCAATATGCGCTGATCCGCGACTACGGATTTGCGCGGCATTTGCGAACGAATGTGACGGAACAGGGTGGCCTTTGGCGCGGGGATGCGGTTTACACCATCTCGGCTCAGCTGCCCCGCGGCATGCAGACCATCGACGCCGAAGTCGTTGTGGCGCATTGCGCGGAAAACGGAATACCGACGGTGTGAGGACCAATGGCTGACTTCTTTACAACCCCGCTTGGGATCGCAGTTCTTCTGGTGGCGCAATCGCTTGCGGTGGTGGCCTTCGTGATGATCAGCCTTCTGTTCCTGGTCTATGGCGACCGCAAGATCTGGGCCGCGGTCCAGATGCGGCGCGGGCCGAACGTGGTGGGGGTTTTCGGCCTGCTGCAGACGGTGGCCGATGCGCTGAAATACGTGGTGAAGGAAGTGGTCGTGCCGGCGGGTGCCGACAAGACCGTCTTCATGCTGGCGCCGCTGACCAGTTTCGTGCTGGCGATGATCGCCTGGGCGGTGATCCCCTTCAACGAAGGCTGGGTGCTGTCGGATATCAACGTGGCCATCCTTTATGTCTTCGCGGTCTCCTCGCTCGAGGTTTACGGCGTGATCATGGGGGGCTGGGCGTCGAACTCGAAATACCCGTTCCTCGGCTCGCTGCGTTCGGCCGCACAGATGATCTCGTACGAGGTGTCGATCGGCCTGATCATCATCGGGATCATCATCTCGACCGGATCGATGAACTTCAGCGACATCGTGCGCGCGCAGGATGGCGATTACGGCTTCTTCAGCTGGTACTGGCTGCCGCATTTCCCGATGGTGTTCCTGTTCTTCATCTCGGCGCTGGCGGAAACGAACCGTCCGCCCTTCGATCTGCCGGAAGCGGAATCCGAACTGGTGGCGGGCTACCAGGTCGAATATTCCTCGACCCCCTTCCTGCTGTTCATGGCGGGTGAATATATCGCCATCTTCCTGATGTGCGCACTGATGAGCCTGCTGTTCTTCGGTGGCTGGCTGTCGCCGATCCCCGGCCTGCCGGACGGGCCGCTGTGGATGGTCGGCAAGATGGCCTTCTTCTTCTTCATCTTCGCGATGGTGAAGGCGATCACGCCGCGCTACCGCTACGATCAGCTGATGCGGATCGGCTGGAAAGTGTTCCTGCCCATGTCCCTGGCCTGGGTGGTCATCGTGGCATTCCTTGCGAAATTCGAACTTTTCGGCGGGGCCTATGCCCGCTGGGCGATTGGGGGCTGACATGGCACAGATCGATTACGGACGCGCGGCGGGTTACTTCCTGCTGTCGGACTTCGCCAAAGGCTTCAAACTGGGGCTGAAGTATTTCTTCGCGCCCAAGGCGACGCTGAACTACCCGCATGAGAAGGGCCCGCTGTCCCCCCGTTTCCGGGGTGAACATGCGCTGCGCCGCTATCCCAACGGCGAAGAACGCTGCATCGCCTGCAAGCTCTGCGAGGCCGTGTGCCCCGCGCAGGCGATCACCATCGACGCCGAGCCGCGCGCCGACGGCAGCCGCCGCACCACGCGCTATGACATCGACATGACCAAATGCATCTACTGCGGTTTCTGCCAGGAAGCCTGCCCTGTGGATGCCATCGTCGAGGGGCCGAATTTCGAATTCGCCACCGAAACCCGCGAGGAGCTGTTCTACGACAAGGCCAAGCTTCTGGAGAACGGCGACCGCTGGGAGGCCGAGATTGCCCGCAACCTCGAACTGGATGCGCCCTACAGATGACCGATCCCAAAACCCCATTCGAGCTGATGATGGCCCAAGCCCAGGAAATGGTGAAAGCCATGAACCCGGCGCTGAGTTCCTTTGACCCCAAGGGGTTCGAGAAGATGTGGCCGACCATGCCCAAGGAAGCCATGGAAATGTGGTTCGGCAAGGGCATCAGCAAGGACGGGCTGGACGCCAAGACACGGCTGCTGCTCACGCTGGCCGGGCTGACCATGCAGGGCGCGCAAAGCGACACCGCCCTGCGTCAGACCGTGCGCCACGCGCTTGAGGCTGGCGCCACCAAGGATGAAATCGCCGAGACCATCGCCCAGATGTCGATGTTCGCCGGTATCCCCTCCATGACCCGCGCGATGGAATTGGCGCGGCAGGTCATGGACGAGACGGAGGATGACAAGTCATGACCATGATCGCCTTTGCCTTCTATCTTTTCGCGCTCTGCGCGCTGGCGGGGGGGCTGTTCACCGTGATCAGCCGCAACCCGGTGCATTCGGTGCTCTGGCTGATCCTGACCTTCCTGTCGGCGGCGGGTCTGTTCGTGCTGCTGGGTGCGGAATTCGTGGCGATGCTGCTGGTCATCGTCTACGTGGGCGCGGTCGCGGTTCTGTTCCTGTTCGTCGTGATGATGCTGGATGTGGATTTCGCCGAACTCAAGGCCGAGATGGCGCGCTACATGCCGCTGGCGCTGCTGATCGGCGTCGTGCTTCTGATGCAGCTGTCGCTGGCCTTCGGTGTCTGGCAGTCCTCGGACGGGGCGATGGCGGCGCGCGATGCGGTGATCCCCACGGATGTGACCAACACCGCCGCCCTGGGTCTGCTGCTCTATGACAAGTATTTCCTGCTGTTCCAGCTGTCGGGTCTGATCCTGCTGGTCGCCATGATCGGCGCGATCGTCCTGACCCTGCGCCATCGCAAGGACATCAAGCGCCAGGACGTTCTGGCGCAGATGTGGCGCGATCCGGCCAAGGCGATGGAACTGAAGGACGTGAAACCGGGGCAGGGCCTGTAAGGGCCTGACCCCTGCGCCCCCTGCGGGGGCAGGACACCACAACCCGGGCGCAAGGTCCGGGCACATGAAGAACCGAGGGACGACATGATTGGCTTGGAACATTACCTGACGGTGGCGGCGGCGCTGTTCGTCATAGGGATCTTTGGTCTCTTCCTGAACCGGAAGAACGTGATCATCCTGCTGATGTCGATCGAACTGATCCTGCTGTCGGTGAATATCAACCTTGTCGCCTTCTCGAGTTTCCTGGGCGATCTGGTCGGGCAGGTCTTCACCCTCTTCGTGCTGACGGTGGCCGCGGCCGAGGCGGCGATCGGACTTGCGATCCTTGTGTGTTTCTTCCGTAACCGCGGCACGATCGCGGTGGAAGATGCCAACGTGATGAAGGGCTGACACCATGGCAACGATCATCCTTTTCGCGCCCCTGATCGGGGCCCTGATCGCGGGTTTCGGCTGGCGCATCATCGGCGAGACGGCGGCCATGTGGGTCACCACGGGCCTGCTGTTCCTGGCGGCGATCCTGTCCTGGATCGTGTTCCTGACCTTCGACGGCGTGACCACGCAGATCGAGATCCTGCGCTGGGTCGAAAGCGGCAGCCTGAGCACCGACTGGGCGATCCGTCTGGACCGCCTGACCGCGATCATGCTGATCGTGATCACCACCGTGTCGGCCCTCGTGCACCTTTATTCCTTCGGCTACATGGATCACGATCCGCAGTGGAAGGACACGGAAAGCTACAAGCCGCGCTTCTTTGCCTACCTGTCCTTCTTCACCTTCGCCATGCTGATGCTGGTGACGGCGGACAACCTGCTGCAGATGTTCTTCGGCTGGGAAGGGGTGGGGGTCGCATCCTACCTGCTGATCGGGTTCTACTACCGCAAGCCTTCGGCCAATGCGGCCGCGATCAAGGCTTTCGTGGTCAACCGGGTGGGCGACTTCGGCTTTCTGCTGGGCATTTTCGCGCTGTTCTACCTGACGGATTCGATCCGCTTCGACGATATCTTCACCATGGGGCCGCAGCTGGCCGAGACGCAGCTGACCTTCCTGTGGACCGAATGGAACGCGGCCAACCTGATCGCCTTCCTGCTGTTCATCGGCGCGATGGGCAAATCGGCGCAGCTTTTCCTGCACACATGGCTGCCCGACGCGATGGAAGGCCCGACGCCCGTGTCGGCGCTGATCCACGCCGCAACCATGGTGACCGCAGGCGTCTTCCTGGTCTGCCGCATGTCGCCGATCATGGAATACGCGCCCGAGGCGATGATGTTCGTGACCTTCGTGGGCGCGACCACCGCCTTCTTCGCGGCGACCGTCGGCCTTGTGCAGAACGACATCAAGCGCGTGATCGCCTATTCGACCTGTTCGCAGCTGGGCTACATGTTCGTGGCGGCCGGCGTGGGCGTCTATTCGGTGGCGATGTTCCACCTCTTCACCCATGCCTTCTTCAAGGCGATGCTGTTCCTTGGCGCGGGTTCCGTGATCCATGCGATGCATCACGAGCAGGACATGCGCAACTACGGCGCGCTGCGCAAGAAGATCCCCTATACCTTCTGGGCGATGATGATCGGCACGCTGGCCATCACCGGCGTGGGCATTCCGATGACCTATATCGGCTTTGCGGGCTTCTTCTCGAAGGATGCGGTGGTCGAAAGCGCCTATGCGGCGACGGCGGGCGGTTATGCCTACTGGATGCTGGTCATCGCGGCGCTCTTCACCAGTTTCTACAGCTGGCGCCTGATGTTCCTGACCTTCTACGGCGAGGCGCGGGGCGACAAGCACACCCATGATCATGCCCATGAAAGCCCCAAGGTCATGCTGATCCCGCTGGGTGTACTGGCGCTGGGTGCGGTCTTCTCGGGCGTGGTGTGGTACAACAGCTTCTTCGGTCACACCGACACGGTGGGCAAGTTCTTCGGCGTGCCCTATGCCGAGGCGGGCGCCCATGGCGCGGACGCGGGCCATGGCGAGGCCAAGGCAGAGGATCACGCAGCCCCCAAGGACGACAGCCATGGCGCGGCCAAGGCCGAGGGCGCGCATCACTATGTCTTCACCGGCGCGCCGGGCGAGGGGGCCATTCACCAGGCCCCCGGCAACACCGTGCTGAACGATGCGCATGAGGTGCCGAAATGGGTCAAGTTCAGCCCCTTCGTGGTCATGATCATCGGCTTCCTGACGGCCTTCTGGTTCTACATCGTGAACCCCGAACTGCCGCGCAAGCTGGCCGAGGTGCAGCGCCCGCTTTACCTGTTCCTGCTGAACAAGTGGTATTTCGATGAAATCTACGACGCGATCTTCGTGCGCCCCGCGCGGGTCATCGGGGCCTTCTTCTGGAAGCGCGGCGATGGCGATCTGATCGACGGCTCGATCAACGGCATGGCGATGGGCGTGATCCCGATGTTGACCCGTTTCGCAGGCCGCGCCCAGTCGGGATACATCTTCACCTATGCCTTTGCGATGGTGGTCGGGATCGTGGTCCTGATCACATGGATGACGCTCACCGGAGGGGCGGAATAATGGATAACCTTCTTTCCATCGTCACCTTCATTCCGGCGCTGGCGGCCCTGATCCTGATCGTGTTCCTGCGCGGCGCGGACGAGGCGGCCAATCGCAATGCCAAATGGCTGGCGCTGATCGCGACATCCGTCACCTTCCTTGTGTCGCTGTTCATCCTGTTCCAGTTCGACCCCGCCAACACCGGCTTTCAGTTCGTGGAAGAACGGACCTGGATCATGGGGCTGACCTACAAGATGGGCGTCGACGGGATCAGCATCCTGTTCGTGATGCTGACCACCTTCATGATGCCGCTGGTGATCGCCGCCTCCTGGGATGTGAACACCCGCGTCAAGGAATACATGGTCGCCTTCCTGCTGCTGGAAACGCTGATGCTGGGCGTGTTCATGGCGCTGGACCTGGTGCTGTTCTACCTCTTCTTCGAGGCGGGCCTGATCCCGATGTTCCTGATCATCGGCATCTGGGGCGGCAAGGCGCGGATCTATGCCAGCTTCAAGTTCTTCCTCTATACCTTCCTTGGCTCGGTCTTGATGCTGGTGGCGATGGTGGCGATGTATTCGGATGCCGGCACCACCGACATTCCGTCGCTGATGCGCCATACCTTCGGGTCGGAAAGCTTCAACATCCTGGGCATCCATGTGGTGGGTGGCCTGCAGACGCTGCTGTTCCTGGCCTTCTTTGCCAGCTTTGCCGTCAAGATGCCGATGTGGCCCGTCCATACCTGGCTGCCCGACGCACACGTTCAGGCCCCGACGGCGGGTTCGGTGGTTCTGGCGGCGATCCTTCTGAAGATGGGCGGCTACGGCTTTTTGCGCTTCAGCCTGCCGATGTTCCCTGTGGGGTCCGAGGTGATGACGCCGCTGGTCCTGTGGATGTCGGCCATCGCCATCGTCTACACCTCCCTGGTCGCGCTGGTGCAGGAGGACATGAAGAAGCTGATCGCCTATTCCTCCGTGGCGCACATGGGTTACGTGACCATGGGCATCTTTGCCGCGAACCAGCAGGGGATCGACGGCGCGATCTTCCAGATGATCAGCCACGGCTTCATCTCGGGGGCGCTGTTCCTCTGCGTGGGCGTGATCTATGACCGCATGCACACCCGCGACATCGACGCCTATGGCGGCCTCGTGAACCGGATGCCCGCCTATGCGCTGATCTTCATGTTCTTCACCATGGCCAACGTCGGCCTGCCGGGCACCTCGGGTTTCGTGGGTGAATTCCTGACGTTGGTCGGCATCTTCCAGGTCAACACCTGGGTGGCGCTGGTGGCCTGTTCGGGCGTGATCCTGTCGGCGGCCTATGCGCTGTGGCTTTATCGCCGCGTGGTGCTGGGCGACCTGATCAAGGAAAGCCTGCGCACGATCAGCGACATGACCCGCCGCGAAAAGGCGATCTTTGCGCCGCTGGTGGTGATGACCCTGCTCTTGGGCGTCTATCCGTCGCTTGTGACCGATATCATCGGCCCCTCGGTCGAGGCGCTGATTGCCGAATATGACCTTGCCCGTGTCGAGGGGACCACCCTTCGCATGCTGGCCCAGAACTGAACGGAGCGCTGAGAGATGATCCAGGCTGATCTGACCATTATCCTGCCGGAAATCCTGCTGTCGCTCTATGCGATGGCGGCGCTTCTCTTCGGGGTTTACACCGGCAAGGACAAGGTGGCCCCGCTGCTGACATGGACGACCGCCGGCGCCTTCGTGCTGGTGGCGGCATGGATCGGGCTGAACGGCGAGGGGACCAACGTGGCCTTCGGCGGCATGTTCCACGATGACGCCTTTGCCCGTTTCGCCAAGGTCACCATCCTGCTGTCCGCCGCCGCCGTGCTGCTGATGAGCCAGGACTACATGGAGCGGCGCGGTCTGCTGCGGTTCGAATATCCCGTTCTGGTCACGCTGAGTGTCGTGGGCATGATGGTGATGGTCAGCGCGGGCGACCTGATGGCGCTTTACATGGGCCTCGAGTTGCAGTCGCTGGCGCTTTACGTGATCGCCTCGCTGCGCCGTGACAGCCTGAAATCGACCGAGGCGGGTCTGAAGTATTTCATCCTTGGCGCGCTGTCCTCGGGGCTGCTGCTTTATGGTGCGTCGCTGGTCTATGGCTATGCGGGCACGACGCTGTTTTCCGGCATCATCGCCGCGGCGGGCGAGGGGCAGATGTCGCTTGGCCTGCTGTTCGGCCTTGTCTTCGTGATGTCGGGCCTTGCCTTCAAGGTCTCGGCCGTGCCCTTCCACATGTGGACGCCGGACGTCTATGAAGGCTCGCCCACGCCGGTCACCGCCTTCTTCGCGACAGCCCCCAAGATGGCCGCGATGGCCCTTTTTGCCCGCGTGCTGCATGATGCCTTCGGCGGGGCCACCGCCGATTGGCAGCAGATCCTGGCGCTTCTGTCGGTGCTGTCGATGTTCCTGGGCGCGATTGCCGCGATCGGGCAGCGCAACATCAAGCGCCTGATGGCATTCTCGTCGATTGCGCATATGGGCTATGCCCTGATGGGCCTTGCGGCAGGCACCGTGTTCGGCGTGCAGGCGATGCTGGTCTACATGGCGATCTACGTGACGATGAACGTGGGCACCTTCGCCTTCATCCTGTCGATGGAAAAGGACGGCCAGCCCGTCACCGATATCGCCGCGCTGAACATGTATGCCAAGCGCGAGCCGGGCCGGGCGCTGGCCATGCTGATCCTGCTGTTCAGCCTTGCGGGCGTGCCGCCGCTGGTCGGCTTCTTCGGCAAGTTCTACGTGCTGCGCGCCGCCTATGACGCGGGCCTGGCCTGGCTGGCGATTGCCGGTGTGATCGCCTCGGTGATCGGGGCCTTCTATTACCTGCGGATCGTCTTCTACATGTATTTCGGCGATGAGGGCGAGGAACTGGACGGCGGCAAATCCCCGGTGCTCTGGGCCTTCCTGATGGCTTCGGCGGCGGCGATGCTGTTCGGTGTGGTCAACCTGTTCGGGATCGAAGGCGCGGCGGCCGCCGCTGCGGCCACGCTTGTCAACTGACGCGCAGTCTGCGGGCTGGCCGGATGGCACGGCCCGCATCGTGCTGGCTGAGGTTGACAGCACCCTGAACGAGGCCGCGCGGCGTTTTGCCGACCTGCGCGGTCCCACATGGATCCTGGCGCTGCACCAGACCGCCGCGCGCGGGCGCAGGGGGCGCGAATGGCGCCATCCTGCGGGCAATTTCGCAGCAACCCTTGTCCTGCCGGGGCCTATCGCGCCCGCAACCGCGGCGCTGCGGTCCTTCGTGGCCTCGTTGGCGCTGCATGACGCCTGCGCCGCCGTTACGGGGCGTGCGGGCCAGTTCGCGCTGAAATGGCCCAATGACGTGCTTCTGAACGGGGGCAAGGTGGCGGGGATCCTGCTGGAAACCATCGGGCCGCGCGGCGATGCGTTGTCGATCGGGATCGGCGTGAACCTGGCGCAGGCGCCGGGGGCCGACCAGGTCGAGGCCGGGGCGGTGCGCCCCGTGTCGCTGCTGTCGGAAATCGGCGCATCCGTCACCCCCGCAGAGTTCCTGGATGTTCTCGCCCCGGCCTATGCCCGTCATGAGGCGCAGATGGCCACTTATGGCTTTGCGCCCATCCGCACCGCCTGGCTGGACCGTGCCGCACGCCTTGGCGAGGTGATCACGGCGCGCCTTCCCGGCGAAGAGGTGACCGGCCGGTTCGACGCGGTGGACGAGCAGGGGCAACTTGTCCTATCAACGCCGCAAGGCCCGCGCCGCATTGCTGCGGCCGACGTATTCTTCTGAGGATTGCAGACATGCTTCTGGCCATCGACTGTGGCAACACCAATACCGTTTTCTCGATCTGGGATGGTGAGCGGTTCCTCTGCACGCTGCGCACCTCGACCGAGCATCAGCGGACGGCGGATCAGTATTACGTCTGGCTGAGTGCGCTGCTGAACCATCACAAGATCCCGATGGACATCAACGCGGTCATCATCTCGTCCACGGTGCCGCGCGTGGTGTTCAACCTGCGGGTTCTGGCGGATCGCTATTTCAACTGCCGCCCGCTGGTGGTGGGTAAACCGGAATGCATGTTGCCACGCGCGCCGCGGGTGGATCAGGGGACAACCGTGGGGCCGGACCGTCTGGTCAATTCGGCAGGGGCCTATGACAGGCACGGCGGCAACCTGATCGTGGTCGATTTCGGCACCGCGACGACCTTCGACGTGGTCGATGATGACGGGGCCTATGTGGGGGGCGTGATCGCGCCCGGCGTGAACCTCAGCCTCGAGGCGTTGCACATGGCTGCCGCAGCCCTGCCGCATGTGGACATCACCAAGCCGCAGGGCGTGATCGGCACCAATACCGTGGCCTGCATGCAGGCCGGGATTTTCTGGGGCTATGTCGGCCTGGTCAAGGAAATCTGCACAAGGATCAAGGCGGAACGCGACCGCGACATGCGCGTGATCGGCACAGGGGGGCTGGCCGCGTTGTTCGGCGCCTCGGAAGTGCTTTTTGACAGGATCGAAGACGACCTGACCATTCATGGCCTCACGGTCATTCACAAATATAACAAGGACCAAGGCAACATATGAGCAGCAAGCGATTGATCTATCTCCCCCTCGGCGGCGCCGGGGAAATCGGGATGAACTGCTATGTCTACGGATACGGGGCGCCCGATGACGAACGGCTGATCGTCGTCGACGTCGGGGTGGCCTTTCCCGATATGGACGGCACGCCGGGTGTGGACCTGATCCTGCCCGATATCGCATGGCTGGAAGAGCGCAAGACCCGGATCGAGGCGGTGTTCATCACCCATGCCCACGAGGATCACGTCGGCGCCATCGGCCACCTGTTCGAGCGGCTGGGCGAGCCGAAGGTCTATGCCCGCGCCTTCACCTCGAATATCGCGCGGGGCAAGCTGGCCGAATACGGCTATTCCGACAAGGTGGTCAAAACAGTGTCGAAATGGCCCGAAACCGTGACGGCAGGACCGTTCACCGTGGGTTTCCTGCCGATGTCCCACTCGATCCCCGAAACCTCGGCGCTGGTGATCGACACGCCCGAAGGCCGCGTGATCCATACCGGCGATTTCAAGCTGGACCGCACACCGCTTGTGGGCGAGCCCTTTGACCCCGACCTCTGGGCCGAGGTGTCGGCCGGTGGGGTCAAGGCGTTGATCTGCGACAGCACCAACGTGTTCAACCAGCATGAAGGCCGGTCCGAGGCCACGCTGGGCCCTGCGATCACCGATCTGATCGCGGCGCAGAAGGGCATGGTGGTGGCCACGACCTTTGCCAGCAACGTGGCGCGGGTCAAGACACTGGCCGAGGCGGGCGTGGCGGCGGGCCGATCCATCTGCCTGATGGGGCGCGCCATGCGCCGGATGATCGAAGCCTCGGTGGAAACCGGGGTTCTGTCCTCCTTCCCCAAGGTGGTCAGCCCCGAGGACGCCATGGCGATGCCGCGCGACAATGTCATGCTGATCGTCACCGGCAGCCAGGGCGAACGCCGCGCCGCCAGCGCGCAGCTGGCCAATGGCAAGTACCAGGGTGTCGTGCTGAAGGAAGGGGACATGTTCCTGTTCTCGTCCAAGACGATTCCGGGCAATGAAAAGGGCGTCATCCGCATCATCAACCAGTTCAGCGAAATGGGCGTGGACGTGGTGGATGACAGCAACGGCAAGTATCACGTCTCGGGCCATGCCAACCGGCCGGACATCGAATTCATCCAGAAACTGGTCAAGCCGCAGATCGTGGTCCCGATGCATGGCGAACACCGCCACCTGCGCGAGATGGTCAAGATCGCAAAGGGCAACCGCTTTCAGTCGATCCTGGCCTCGAACGGGATGATCGTGAACCTTGGCGGCAATGAACCCGCCGTGGCCGGATATGTGGAAACGGGCCGCACCTATCTGGACGGTTCCGCGCAGGTGGGCGCGCTGGATGGTGTGGTGCGCGACCGTATCCGCATGGCGCTGAACGGGCATGTCACCGTGACCCTGATCCTTGATGACGAGAACGAGCCCCTGGGCGAGCCTTGGTGCGAGATCATGGGTCTGGCCCAGACCGGGCGGTCGCGCGCGCCCCTGGTCGAGGTGCTGGAGGCGGATCTGGACCAGTTCATTAACCGCGCCTCCGAGGCGACGCTGGCCGATGACGACAAGCTGGAACAGCAGCTGAAGAAGATCGTCCGCCAGACAGCACTGGACGAGATCGGCAAGAAGCCCGAGGTGACGGTGGTCATCAGCCGCCTGAGCGCCTGACAAACCTTTCGCCCGCGTTCACCCTGTGACGCGGGCGAAGACCTGCCTGAAAAACGCCTCGCGCTCGGCCTGCATCATCGCCTGCACCGGATACAGCCGCCCCGGCAGCAGCAGTGATGCAAAGCCCTGCCGTTCCGGGTTCGGATCTCGGGCGCAGGTTTTGCCATGGCGATCATGGGCTTGCCGGTCTTTCCCCCATTTGGGCCAGATCGCCAAAGAAAAACCCGCACCGTTGGATCGGTGCGGGTCTTTCTTGTCTCGATCTGGCGGATTGATCAGCCGGTGCGCCGCTCGTCAAAGCTCAGCGCGATGAAGCTGGGCAGGTGATCGCCCATGCCCACAACCTTGGGACCATTGTCGCGACCGGAATCGCGCCCCTGACCACCACGCGACCGGTCGCGCCGCTCGTCCGAGCGTCCTTCAGCGCCACGATCCTCGCGCGGTTTGTTGTCGCGCGCGCGCTCCTCGCGGGGCTTTGCGTCGCGCGGACGGTCTTCGCGCGGTTTGTCTTCACGCGGACGGTCATCACGCGGACGGTCATCACGGGGCCGTTCGTCGCGGGGCCGGTCTTCACGCGGCTTGTCCTCGCGGGGGGCGTCGGCCTTCGCCTCTTCCGGCTTGTCCTTGGGGGCCGGCTTGTCGCCCGAACGACCGCGCCCGCCGCGCGAGCGGCTGCGCGAGGACGATTGCCGCGTTTCGCCTTCGGCCTCGTCTTCGCTGTCGGGCAGGATCACGCCTTGCAGCGGATTATCCAGGCGCGGGATCTCGGTCTGGATCAGGCGTTCGACATCGGCGAAATTCTTGTCGTCGCGCCCGGTGCAGATCATGATCGCGGTGCCGGTGCGCCCGGCGCGCCCGGTGCGCCCGATGCGGTGCACATAGTCTTCGGCATGGCTGGGCACGTCGAAGTTGAACACATGGCTCACGTTCGGAATGTCCAGGCCACGCGCCGCCACGTCCGAGGCGACCAGAAAGCGCAGCGTGCCGTCACGGAAGCCATCCAGCGTGCGCATACGCTGCGACTGTTCCAGATCGCCATGGATCGGGGCCGCGTCATAGCCGTATTTCTTCAGCGATTTCGCGACGATATCCACATCGGTCTTGCGGTTGCAGAAGATGATCGCGTTCTTGCACTTCTCGCCTTCGGCATCGATCAGCGTGCGCAGAAGCTGGCGCTTTTCGCTGGCTTCCTTGTCCTTGCGGCTGGCCTTGAACATGACCACGCCCTGCGTGATCGTGGTCGAGGCGCTGGCCTGGCGCGCCACTTCGATCCGCTCGGGGGCGGACAGGAAGGTATTGGTGATCCGCTCGATCTCGGGCGCCATGGTGGCGCTGAAGAACAGGGTCTGGCGGGTGAAGGGGGTCAGGCTGAAAATCCGCTCGATATCGGGGATGAAGCCCATGTCCAGCATCCGGTCGGCCTCATCGACGACCATGATCTGCACACCCGTCAGCAGCAGCTTGCCACGCTCGAAATGATCCAGCAGGCGGCCCGGCGTCGCGATCAGCACGTCCACACCACGGTCGATCAGCTGTTCCTGTTCCTTGAAGGACACGCCACCGATCAGCAGCGCCTTGGTCAGCTTGTGATACTTGG
The DNA here is from genome assembly GCF_048006315.1 of Seohaeicola sp. Taxonomy (GTDB): domain Bacteria; phylum Pseudomonadota; class Alphaproteobacteria; order Rhodobacterales; family Rhodobacteraceae; genus Seohaeicola. Next base: position 3,876,391 of record NZ_CP180350.1, read on the forward strand.
TGTAGGTATCGAAGTTCTCGGCCACCTGGGCGGCCAGTTCGCGCGTGGGGCACAGCACCAGGCTGCGCGGCATCCGCGCGCGCGCGCGGCCCTTGGCCAGCAGCGTGATCATCGGCAGCGTGAAGCTGGCGGTCTTGCCGGTGCCGGTCTGGGCGATGCCCAGAACGTCGCGGCCTTCCAGGGCGGGCGGAATGGCGCCGGCCTGAATGGGGGTAGGGGTTTCATACCCCGCGTCCTCAATCGCCTTGAGGACCTTGGGGTCGAGTTTGAGATCAGAGAATTTTGTCATGTGTATCCGTTGATAACGGACACGTCACGGCCCGTTGCGTCTGATGGGGGTCGGGCCCCTCTGGCCCCGTGGTTATCCACATATGCGATCCCCGCGCAGGCCATAGCGCAAAGCGCACCTGCGGTCAATGAGAGCAGGGATCGCACCCTTTGGCATGCCCCTGTCAGCCCTGCGGGAAATGACGGCTCATCGCGCCGGGCAGATCCAGAAGGGGGCGGCGCAGCAGGCCCTGTGCCTCAAGCGCCGCCAGATGCGCCGGTGTGGCGCTGCAGACCCTGTCGTAGAAGCGGCGCAGGCCGGCCTCGCCCTCGGTCGCATGCAGGTGGCCGAACAGCTCGTGCAGGGTCAGACCACCCTGATCAGCGGGGCGGTTGGGCTTGAGTTCGGAGCGGTAGCTGCCCTTGTCCAGCCGGTAATGGAAGGCGGCGATGAAATCTTCCCATGTCTTTGCGTGACAATGCAGCAGCGTGGTGTCGGCCAGTTCCCGCTGGCCGGGATTCTGCACCTCGGCCACGGTGATGTTGTGGATGTTCACCTTCAGGTCGAGAATGCCCGTGCGATAGATCATCTTGCCGGCCACATGGCTCAGGAAGCCGCCGTTCAGATGGGCGCCGTAGTCCGGATACAGCGCCTCGGTCTGCCGGTTGCGGGTGGCGCGGTCCAGCGCAAAGGCCTTTGCGAAAAGGGGCTGACCCGGTTCATGCGGGGCCAGCGCCTCGACCGGGCGGATGCGCCCGCACAGGCAATCCTGCGGCAGCTCGGCCAGTTGTGCGCCCAGCGGGCGGGTGGGCTGCAGGAATTCATCCACGTCGATATGGGCCAGCCAATCCAGATCAGAGGCGCGGCCATAGGCGTGGCGGGCGTTCTCGAACTGGCGCGACTGGTGCTTGGCCCGCCGCTTCATGCCCAGCGATTGCCAGTAGGCGTCATCGGTCAGCAGGGGCCTGATCCTGGGATGGGCCTTGAGGATGCGGAATGCCGCCTGATTGTCATCGTCGAGATAGAGAAACAGGCGATGGGCCCCCAGATCAAGGTGATGCGCCGCGAAGGCAAGGATCGCCTCTACCGGGGCCTTGATGGTTGACACGATCCCCCATCGGGGCTGCTGATCTGCATGAGGCATGGCAATCAAACCTTTGGTATTGCGCCAAAAATACGCATCATCTTGCGGTCAGGTTCAAGCGGCGCGCGCACCAGCATGCCATGCGCCTCCAGCGCGCGGGTCAGCCGGTCATTGCCTTCGCACACCTCTGTGAAAAAGCTGCGCAGCCCCTCTTCGCCGTCTTCCTCGTGCAGCAGGTCCAGGATGTCGCGCAGGCCAAGGACCTCTTCATCGGTCTTGCGATAGGAGCCTTGGGTCATGCGAAAGGCCAGATGGCTCTGGAACGTCTCCCAGTCGGGCGCATGGGCGTGGCCGAGGATCACGTCGGGCAGGGTCATGCGATTGCTGGCGGGATGCCCGTTCAGCAGCAGTGCATGCAGCCCGAAGCGTACACCCGGAATGCCGCAGCGCGCGATCATCTTGCCCTCGCGGTGGCTGATGAAGCCGCCACGCAGATGGCCCCCGAAATTGGGATAGATATCCTCGAGCACCGCCTTTTCCTGCCCGGCATGGCGCGGCGTCAGCTTGAAGCGGTCCGTCGTGCCGGCCAGCAATTCCGCGGGCGGCAGATGCACCGCGGCGATATCGGCGGGCAATGCGGCCAGTGCCGGTGACAGGGGGGCGTCGGCCAGGATGAATTCATCCACATCGACATGGGCCAGGAAATCCAGATCGGTGCGGTGATAGGTCTGCGTCGCCACCCAGGCCTGTCGCAGCTGATGCGCCTTCATGCGCGGCTTTTTCTGACCGGCCCACCATGCGGCGTCGCAAATCGTCACCTCGATGGCGGGATGGCGCGACAGAAAGGCCGCCGCCTCGGGGTGGGGATCGTCCAGATGGATGTGCAGACGGTGCGCGCCCATCTCGAGGTGATGCGCGGCGAAAGCGGCGATGCGCGGCAGTGGCGCCTTTATCAGCGACACCGTGCCCCAGCGCAGGGTTGCAGGGTCGCGCGCCACGACCTTCGCGGGCACGGGTATGTGGGCAGATGGGGCGGCATGGCCGCGCTTGGGGCGAATCCCTTCGGCCTTCTGCGCCTTTTCGCGTTGCTGGCGCATCATCCGCAGCCGCCGGAAGATGGTGCGGTCATCCGCGATCAGCAGGTCCAGCAGGCGTCGTGCCAGCGGGGCGATCACCGCATCGCTGCCCGCATCCTGCCAGAGCCGGCCCAGCATGTTCACATCCAGCCCCCCCGCACCAAGCGCATAGGCGTCCATCTGCATGGCCAGCGGCGGAACCTTGCGCCTTGACCATTCGAAAGGTTGCGCGGGATCCGCGCCGGAATGGATACGCTCGGTTTCGTAAAGCTTCATCATCCCGAACATCACGCTCAGGGACTGGCCCAGACGGCGCTGCGTCTCGGTCGCGCCATGATCGCCGAAGGTGGTGGCCGCCGACACCAGCCACCGGGCATCCAGCCGTTGCATCAACCAGTCCAATTCCTCGGCCCAGAGGCGCAGGAACAGGGGGGCGGCATGGTCGGGGGCGGTGCGGCGGCGCAGATGGGCGACCAGCAGCCCATGCAGCAGCAGCAGTGCGGGCATCCCGTCGAATTCATCGCTCAGTTCGCGCAGCTTGCGGGCATAGGTGGATTTCGACCCGTCAACCTCAAGGGCGCGCCCATCGACCCGTGCCTGCTTGAGCGCGGCCAGATCGACATCCAGCGGCGGCAGGCCCTCGCCATCCTCATAGGTGAAAGGATCGCGCCGCCCCTCCATCTGGGTCAGGATGGCGGCGAAACCGCCGGGATAGGTGGGGGCACTGGCATCACTCATGGGGCAGAGAATGGTCAGCCCTCGCGCGCCGCGCAAGCCCGCCAAGGGTCACGCGGCGCAGATTGTCACGCGCTGCGGCTTGGCTGCCATGCCATGCCGCCCCCCTGCGCCATCAGACCATCATTTCCTTGGTCGCGGTCAGTTTCACATCCGGGTAGTCGCGTTCGATCCGGTCAATGTCCCATTGCAGCCGCGTCAGGTAGACGATGTCGCCATCATGGTCATGCGCGATGTGCTGCTTGTTGACATTCACAAATTTTTCAACGGCTTGGCGGCTGCCGCTCACCCAGCGGGCGGATGTGAACTGCGACTGCTCGAAACGCACGGGAAGCCCGTATTCCAGCTCGATCCGGCTGGCCAGCACCTCGAATTGCAGGGCTCCCACGACGCCCACGATGAAGCCCGACCCGAAGGCGGGCTTGAAGACCTTGGCGGCCCCTTCCTCGGCGAATTGCATCAGCGCCTTTTCCAGGTGCTTGGCCTTCATCGGGTCGCCCGCGCGGCAGGTCTGCAGCAGTTCCGGCGCAAAGGACGGAATGCCCGTGACGCGCAGCGCCTCGCCTTCGGTCAGCGTGTCGCCGATGCGCAGCTGGCCGTGGTTCGGGATGCCGATGATGTCGCCGGCCCAGGCCTCTTCCGCCAGTTCGCGGTCCGAGGCCAGGAACATCACCGGGTTGGTGATCGTCATCGGCTTCTTGCTGCGCACATGGGTCAGTTTCATGCCGCGAATGAAATGCCCCGAGGCCAGCCGCACGAAAGCCACCCGGTCGCGATGCTTGGGATCCATGTTCGCCTGAACCTTGAAGACAAAGCCGGACACCTTTGTTTCCTCGGGCAGGATCATGCGCGGCTCGGCGCGCTGGGGCTGCGGCTCGGGGCCCAGGGTGCCGATGCCTTCCATCAGCTCCTTCACACCGAAGGAATTGATGGCAGAGCCGAACCAGATCGGCGTCATGCTGCCGTCCTGCACCGCCTTGATGTCCAGCGCGGGCAGCAGCTCGCGCGCCATCTCGATCTCTTCGCGCAGGGTCGCCAGCAGCGCGGCGGGCACGTGATCGGCCAGGCGCGGATCGTCCAGCCCGTTGATCTCGATCAATTCCGCCACCACGTTGCGGTCGGCGCGGTCCATCAGTTCCAGCCGGTCGCGCAGCATGTCATAGCAGCCGATGAAATCGCGCCCTGTGCCGATGGGCCAACTGGCCGGCGTCACGTCGATGGCCAGGTTTTCCTGGATTTCGTCGATGATGTCGAATGTATCGCGGCTTTCGCGGTCCATCTTGTTGCAGAAGGTCAGGATCGGCAGATCGCGCAGGCGGCAGACCTCGAACAGCTTGCGGGTCTGGCTTTCCACACCCTTGGCCCCGTCGATCACCATGACGGCCGCATCCACCGCCGTCAGCGTGCGATAGGTATCCTCGGAAAAGTCGCTGTGGCCGGGCGTGTCCACCAGGTTGAAGCGGAAGGTCTTGAAATCGAAGGACATCGCCGAGGCCGAGACCGAGATGCCACGGTCCTTTTCCATCTGCATGAAGTCCGATCGCGTCCGCCGCGCCTCACCCTTGGCGCGCACCTGGCCGGCCATCTGGATCGCGCCGCCGAACAGCAGGAACTTTTCGGTCAGCGTCGTCTTGCCGGCGTCGGGATGCGAGATGATCGCAAAGGTCCGGCGACGGGCGATTTCGGGCGGCAGGGCGGGGCGGTTCGAGGCGGTGTCCAACATGAGCGCAGCTTTAGGCAGGCGCGCGCGCAAAGGCAAGGAAATCGGGTGCGTTTCAGCCCAACGAGGCGCGGCGCAGTGCCTCGGCTGCATCGGGCAGGTCCAGCATCTTCTTGGACACTTCGAAACCCTCGATCCCGCCGGAATGACCGCCCCCCAGCTTTTGCGCCAGCGACTCGGCCAGGTCGGCGGGCAGGGCGGGCTGCGTGCGCTTGTCCAGCAGCAGGGTCTCGGCAGCGATCCCTTCGGCATAGATGATCTGGTGCCGGTCGAACAGGATCTGGAAATAATCGATAAATCCGCCTTCCTGGGAATAGACGGTGACACCGTTGACCAGGTGGCGCGCGCGCACCAGCACCTCGGCGCGGCCCGCGCCCAGGATATCGGCGCGCTGATAGATGAAAAGCCGGTGATCGGGGCTGACCAGAAGGTCATTGGCATTGTGCAGCGTACCCGCCTTGATCACGATGGGGGCCTGTTCACCGCTGGCGCGCAGCGTTGTCTGACCGATCCAGCGGATCTCCTGGGGGCCATCGTCGCGGGTCAGGACGCGGTCGCCGGGGCGCAGGTCCTCGATCAGGCGCTGTTCGCCCGAAGCCATGGTGATATGGGTGCCGCGCGCGAAAGAAACGCAGGCGATCTCGGCCAGGCGCGTCACGACGTTCCGCGTGTCGATGGTGACCAGCGTATAGCGGATCTTGGGGCGCAAGGGGACCAGAGGCAGGGCATGCACCTCGGTCATGTCGCCCGCGGCATCTACTTCGACCAGAACAAGCACCTCTGCCGTCTCGCCATCGGGGGACATGAAGGTCAGGCTGCTGTCCAGATGCACCAGCGCGCCGGGCTGTCCCGCCACCGAATCCGCGGCCACGCGAAAGCGGCCGGGGCCTTCGGGCACCAGCAACAGGCGGCGCGTGGCGGCGTTGCGCCCCAGTTCATAGGTGTCGTCATGGATCAGATCGTCGGCAAAGGACAGCGGATCGCCCAGGTTCGCGCCCGCCACGACCCGAAAGGCCGTCGCGGCCAGCACGGGCAGCGCGAAAGCGGTTTCGGAAAGGGCTGCTGGCTGATGTGTTTCCGTCATGATCCGGGCAATCTGTTGGCTATCTACTGGTCAGTGTCGTCATACGGGTAAACGGGCCGGTGCCCGAAGCCCTCGCAACCGGCGCCTGCGCCTGTCGTTGCGGGGTCTCTGGACCATTAGGATAGGAATGTGTCACCACGCGGTCAACGTTCTGGCCTTTTGCTGGCAATCTCTTGCCGGGCAATGCTAATCAGGGCGCACAGGGTCGGCCGGATGCGGATCCGGACGGTGATCAGAAGGAGAATGACATGGATCTGGGGATCAAGGGAAAAACGGCGCTGGTCTGCGCATCGAGCAAGGGGCTTGGTCTTGGCTGCGCCCGCGCGCTGGCCGAGGCGGGCGTGAACCTGGTGATGAACGCGCGCGGCGTCGAGGCGCTTGAGGCGGCCGCCGCGGCGATCCGCACCGAATTCGGCGTCGAGGTTGCGACCGTCGCCGCCGATGTGACCACCGAGAACGGCCGCACCGCCGTGATCGAGGCCGCATCGGGAGCGGATATCCTGGTGACCAATGCGGGCGGCCCCCCGCCGGGCCTGTGGTCCGACTGGGACCGCGATGACTTCATTCGCGCGCTGGATTCCAACATGCTGACGCCGATCGCGCTGATGAAGGCGCTGATGCCCGGCATGATCGATCGCGGCTGGGGCCGGGTCGTCAACATCACCTCGCAATCGGTCAAGGCGCCGATCCCGCAGCTGGGCCTCAGCAATGCCGCCCGCACCGGGTTGACGGGCTATGTCGCGGGCACCGCGCGCCAGGTCGCGGGCAAGGGCGTCATCATCAACAACCTGCTGCCGGGCATCCATGCCACCGACCGTGCCGATGCGCTGGACGGCGGCGTGGCCAAGGCGCAGGGAATCACCCTGGACGAGGCGCGTACCCGGCGCGCGGCCACGATCCCTGCGGGCCGCTACGGGACGGCCGCGGAATTCGGCGCCGCCTGCGCCTTTCTCTGCTCGGTTCATGCGGGCTTCATCGTGGGGCAGAACATCCTGCTGGATGGTGGTGCGACGAACGCCACGATCTGATCCCGCACGGGGCCGGCCGCTTCTTCTTGCCGCAAATATCCTCGGGGGGCGTTGAACGCAGTTCAACGGTGGGGGGCAGACAGCCCCCCATTTCACGGGGATGGATGCGCTGCAGGCTTGCGGCGTGGCGCGGCCCCTGCTAATGCCCTTTCCCGACTGTATTGATCGGAAATAGCCGCTTGCCCGAGACACCGACAAAGACCGCCCCGCGCGCCGCAGCCCCCGTGCCGCGGCTCGAAATCCGGAACCTGCGCCGTCATTTCGACGGGGTGGCGGTGGTGGATGACGTGTCGCTCAGGGTCATGCCGGGGCAGGTGACCTGCCTGCTGGGACCGTCGGGCTGCGGCAAATCCACGACGCTGCGCATGATCGCCGGGGTCGAGATGCAGGATCAGGGCGAAATCTGGGTGGACGGCAAATTGATCTGCGACACCGTGTTCCGGGTGCCGCCCGAACGCCGTGCGATCGGTCTGATGTTCCAGGATTTCGCGCTGTTTCCACATCTGAGCGTGGCCGAGAACGTGGCCTTCGGGCTGAGCGGTCCGCATGACGCGCGCCGGGCCAGGGTCGAGGAGTTGCTGGGCCGCGTCGGGCTGCGCCGCTTCATCGACGCCTATCCGCATTCGCTGTCGGGGGGCGAGCAGCAGCGCGTCGCCCTGGCGCGCGCATTGGCGCCGCGTCCGCGGATCATGTTGATGGACGAGCCGTTTTCGGGCCTCGACAACCGCCTGCGCGACGATATCCGCGACCAGACCCTCGAGATCCTGAAACAGGAGGATGCCGCCGTCCTGCTGGTCACCCACGAGCCCGACGAGGCGATGCGCATGGCCGACGAGATCGCGCTGATGCGCGCGGGACGGATCGTGCAGCAAGGCGCGCCCTACAATATCTACAATGCGCCCAAAGATCGGAATGCGGTTGCATTTTTCAGCGATATCAACGTGATACGTGGCACGGTTCGCGGCGCATTGACCGATACGCCCTTCGGCCAGTTCCTGGCCCCCGGCGTGCCGGACGGGGCCGAGGTCGAGATCGTGATCCGCCCGCAGCACATCAAGATCGACCTTGATCGCGGTGGGCGCGGGCCCAATCCCACGGTGCAGGACGGCGTCGCGGCGCGCGGCGAGGTTATGCGCGCGCGGTTCATGGGCAGCGAAAGCCTTGTCGAGATCCGCATGGATCACGACGGCTCGATCCTCAAGGCGACGGTGCCCAATGTCTTTCTGCCCCAGCCGGGCAAACCGCTGTGGCTGATGATCCGGCGGGATCGCTGCTTTGTCTTTCCTGTGCGCTGATCCGGCCTGATTGCGCCTGGAGGCAAGGGCGGATGCCTCCGGCGGGGATATTTGGGGCAAGAAGAATCCGGGCGGCGCGGAATAGGCGGAACATGGCCCGCGTTATGATGGTGGGGGGACAAAAACCCTGCGAGAGCGCCGCTTTGGTCCTTCCAACCGGCGCGGTTCGTCATTAGATGTGTACGGTGATGGTTCCGGCGGCGCAGGCTGGATGGGGCCAAGCTAGGGAGAAATGCTATGCTGAACAATATCGGACTTCCGGGTCTTCTGCTGATCGCGGTGGTCGTGCTGGTGCTTTTCGGGCGCGGCAAGATCAGCTCGCTCATGGGCGAGGTCGGCAAGGGGATCACCGCCTTCAAGAAGGGCGTGAGCGACGGTTCCAAGGAACTGGAGGATGGCACGGGCGAGGCTGCGCGCGATGTCACCCCCGAGAAAGAGAAAGACAAGGTCTGATCCATGTTCGACCTTGGCTGGACCGAGCTTCTGCTCATTGGCATCGTCGCGTTGATCGTGGTGGGGCCGAAAGACCTGCCGGTGCTGTTCCGCAATGTGGGGCGCTTCGTCGGCAAGGCGCGGGGCATGGCGCGGGAATTCAGCCGGGCGATGGAGGATGCGGCCGATGAGACCGGCGTGCGGGATGTCGCCAAGAGCCTCAAGACCGTGGCCGACCCCAAGAAGATGGGGCTGGACAAGATCCGTGAGGCGACCGACGAGCTGAAATCCTGGAAGCCCGGATCGGATACCGCCAAACTGGCGGCCGAGCGCGCCGAGGCCGCGGCGAAGCTGCGCGAGCAGACCAGTGCCCGCACCGCGTCGGCCAAGGCCGAGGCCGCAGGCAAGGCCGCCGAGGCCGCACAGGCGGCATCCGAGGCGTCCAAACCGGCTGCGGCGAAAGCCGCAAGCCCCGCGAAAGCCGCAAGCGCCAAGCCGAAGGCCGCAACTGCGGCGAAACCGGCCGCGAAACCCCGGAGCAAGGCAAAAGCAGCCGATCCGACGTCTCAAGAGTAGATCATGACCAATCAAGACGAGATCGAAGACAGCAGCGCGCCGCTGATCGAGCATCTGGCGGAATTGCGCACGCGCCTGATCCACTCGGCCGTGGCCTTCATCATCGCGATGGTCATCTGCTTCACGGTCTGGAACCCGATCTTCAACTTCCTGACCCATCCCTTGTGTTCGGCAATGGCCGAACGCGGGCATGCGGATTGCGGCCTGATCCTGATCCGGCTGCAGGAAGGTTTCTTTGTCGCGGTGTCGATCTCGCTTCTGGGGGGGCTGATGCTGTCCTTCCCCTATATCGCCTACCAGATGTGGCGTTTCGTGGCGCCCGGCCTTTACAAGTCCGAAAAAGGGGCGTTCCTGCCCTTCCTTCTGGCGTCGCCCTTCATGTTCTTCCTTGGTGCGGCCTTTGCCTTCTACGTGGTCACGCCGCTGGCCTTCGATTTCTTCCTGGGTTTCCAGCAGCCCGGCTCCATCCTGGGGGATGAGGCGCCGGCGGGTAACGCGGTGGCGGGTATCGCCTTCCAGGGCTCGGCCCAGGAATACCTGAGCCTGACCATCAAGTTCATCGTGGCCTTCGGGCTTTGCTTTCAGTTGCCGGTGCTGCTGACGCTGATGGGCAAGGCCGGTCTGGTCAGTTCCGAAGGTCTTGGCAATGTGCGCAAATATGCCGTTGTCGCCATCCTGATCCTTGCGGCACTGGTCACGCCGCCCGATGTGATTACCCAGATCATCCTGTTCGTCGTGGTCTACGGTCTTTACGAGATTTCCATTTTCCTGGTCCGCCGTGTCGAAACCCAGCGCGAAGAGAAGCTGCGCGCCGAAGGGTATTATGACGACGAGGAAGAGGCGTTCGACGATCCCCTGATGCGCGAATTCGACGAGGATCTGGCGCGCGACGCAGAGGCCGAGGACAAGAGCAAGTGAGCGGCAAGACCCTGAAACGCATCGCCGCCGCGCTGGAGCGGCTGGCCCCGCCACCGCAAGCGGCCCCCGATTTCGACGCGGCAGATGCCTATGTCTGGCATGTCGAGCCTGACCGGCTGGAGCCCGTGCCCCATGTGTCGCGCGTGCCGCTGGACCTGCTTGTCGGTGTCGATCGCGCCCGCGATACGCTGCTGGAGAACACGCTGCATTTCGCGCGCGGCCTGCCGGCGAACAATGCCCTTCTCTGGGGCGCGCGCGGCATGGGAAAATCCAGCCTGGTCAAGGCGGTGCATGCCGCTGTTCAGGCGCAGGGCCTGCCCCTGAAACTGGTCGAGCTGCAGCGCGAGGACCTGCCTTCGGTGGCGCGTCTGCTGAACCTGCTGCGGGTCAGGCCCGAACGTTTTGTGCTGTTCTGCGATGACCTGTCCTTCAGCCATGATGACCAGCATTACAAATCGCTCAAGGCGGTTCTGGATGGCGGGATCGAAGGGCGGCCCGAGAATGTGCTGTTCTATGCCACGTCCAACCGGCGGCATCTGATGCCGCGCGACATGATCGAGAACGAGCGCTCTAGCGCGATCAACCCCTCGGAAGCGGTGGAGGAGAAAGTCTCGCTCTCGGACCGGTTCGGTCTGTGGCTGGGCTTTCATGCCTGCGACCAGGATCAGTTCCTGGACATGATCCGGGGCTATTGCGCAGCCTTCGGGATCAACCTGCCCGACGAGCAGTTGCGCGCGGAAGCCATCGAATGGCAGGCCACGCGCGGGTCACGTTCGGGCCGTGTGGCCTGGCAGTTCGTGACCGATCTTGCGGGTCGTCACGGCATCAGCCTGACCGGATCGGCCTGAGCGGCGCCAAGGCCGCGCCTGCGGCCCCGGCGCGATTGATCAGCGCGGTGCGAGGTAGGGGGTCGGATCGACGCTGTCGAAGCCTTTGCGCACCTCGAAATGCAGATAGTTCGAACTGCCAGCCCGGATCTGGGCGATCTTCTGGCCGCGAGTGACCTTGTCGTCCTTTTTGACCGTGGCGCCTTCGACATTGGCATAGACCGTCAACAGGTTGTCGGGGTGACGGATCACGATGATCGGCACCTGGTCGGCGCTGGCGGTGATCGCGGCCACGGTTCCGGCCTCGGCGGCCACGATGGGCGTGCCTGACGGTGCCTGAATGTCCAGACCTTCGTTCTTGCCCTTCTGGTAGTCCCGGATCACCGTGCCCTGCACGGGTGTCGCCAGCTGCGCCGTGCGCGCGGCGGGTGTCTGGGTGGCGCCCAGGTTGGGGGCCACAGTGGCCGGTGCGGGGGCTGCCACGGGGCGGGGCGTTTCGGCGGGCAGGGGTGTGGCCGAGGACGGGGGCACCGGTGTGGGAGAGCCTGCACCGGGGGCCGACACGACAGCCGCGCTGCGCGCCGGCGCTTCGGCATCAGGGACCGGGATCAGCAGATACTGGCCTTCGCGGATGGTGTAATCCGGGCCTAGCCCGTTCCATTCTGCCAGCGAACGGACCGAGACATTGTAGAGCCGCGAGACGGTAAAGGCGGTTTCCCCGCGCACGACCTTGTGGCGCGTGGGTTCGATCCCGACCTGGGGGGCGGCGGCGGAAGCAGTGGCGGCAGGCCGTGCTGCGGGCGCGGCTGCTGCCGGCGTGCCTGACGCGGGCGGCAGGGTCGTGGTGCTGACCGTGGATCCGCCAGAGCGGTCGATCGCGCTGCTGGCAAGGGCGGTGATATCGGTGCCGGGCGGCTGGATCGTGCCGAAACCGCCGGTGGCGGCCGAGGGTTCGGCCACCCGGCGCGGCAGGGCCACGATCTCTTCGGGGCGCAGCGGATCGGCGGGGCGCAAGCCGTTGAAACGGGCCAGTTCGTCCGGGCTGACGCCGACACGGTTTGCAAGGTCCGTGACGGTATCGCCCTGGCGGGCCACGGCCACCTGGTAATTCGGGTAGGAGATGACGCCGCGCGCATCGGGCGCGGGGCGATTGGCCACCGGCTGTCGCGAGGCTTCGGCGGTGTCGAGCGTATTGCCGAAATTGCCGCGCAGGTCGAAGTCCAGCGGCCTGTCGCAGGCGGCCAGAAGCCCGAGGGCGGTTCCGGTCAGGATCACACGGCGCAGGAACTGGCCTGCGGGCAAGGCATGACGGTCACGGCGGCTGGTCTGGGGCATCTCGATTTCCTCTGTCCTGCCCCTTGTGCCGGGGCTTTGCTTTTGCATCGCGGTCCCCAGGTCCCCTGGGGCGGTGTCCCGTATCCTGTGTCAGTCCCGCGCCGGTGTCCTGTCTGTTCCGTCGCTGGCCTGCCTGTTCAGTCGCGTCCCAGCCCCTCGACCAGAGGCACGAAGCGGACGGGGCGCAATTCGTCGTAATCAAAGCCCCCCTCGTGACGGGTCACGCGGATCAGGCTCTGCACCGTGTCGGACTGACCGACCGGCAGCACCATGATACCCCCGATTTTCAACTGGGCCAAGAGGGGGCCGGGCGGGTCCTCGGCGGCGGCGGTCACGAGGATGCGATCAAAGGGCGCCTGATCCGGCAGGCCATGGCTGCCGTCGGCGGTAAAGGCGGTGATATTGGTCAGTTGCATCGCCTCGAACAGGGTGCGCGCCTCTTGCACCAGGCGGCGGTGCCGGTCGACCGTATAGACGCGCCGGGCCAGCTGCGACAGGATCGCGGCCTGGTAGCCCGATCCAGTGCCCACCTCCAGCACGGTGTCGCGCGGGCTGACCTGCAGCGCCTGGGTCATCAGGCCGACCACCGAAGGCTGGCTGATCGTCTGTCCGCAGGCGATGGGCAGCGGCATGTCTTCATAAGCGCGTTCGGCAAAGAGGCCGCGGATGAAGGGGCCGCGGTCGATCCTTTCCATGGCGGTCAACACACGGCTGTCCGTCACTCCCTTGGAGCGCAGGGCATAGAGGAACTGCATCTTGCGTTCCGCCGTGTCGTTCATTCGATGCCTTTCAGCTGATCCAGAAGGTCATGCGCGGTCAGGTCCGCGCGCATCGGCGTGACCGAGATATAGCCATCGAGGTTCACGGCGGCATCGGTGCCGGGCAGGGTGGGCACATGCTGTTCGCCCCCCTTGATCCACAGGAAACGCCGCCCCGAGGGCGAGAGGTGCGGTTCGACCGAAAACCGGGTATTCCGGCGGAACCCCTGCGGGGCCACGCGTACGCCGCGCACCCCCTCGGCCAGAACCGGAGGGAAGTTGATGTTGTAGAAGACGCGGTAATCCGTGTCGTCCTCTGGCGCGGGTGTCGCCGCCAGAAGCTTGCGGATCAGCGCAGGGCCATGAACGGCTGCGGCCTCGAACGGATCGGGGGCGGCGAAATTCGACGGGCCCAGGTATTGCGACAGCGCCATCGCCGGAATGCGTTGCAGCGCGGCTTCCATCGCCCCGCCCAGCGTGCCGGAATAAAGCGCGTTCTCGGCCGAGTTGTTGCCCCGGTTCACGCCAGACAGCACCAGGTCAGGCCGCGCATCGACCATCACGTCATGAATGCCCGCCAGCACGCAATCGGCCGGGCTGCCTTCGGCGGCAAAGCGGCGCTCGCCCAGCTTGGCGATCATCATCGGATGGGTATAGCTGATGCAATGGGCCACGCCCGATTGCTCGAAGGCCGGGGCCACGACCCAGACTTCGCCATCGGGGCCCGCAAGCTCGGCGGCGATGCCTTCCAGCACGGCCAGACCCGGCGCGTTGATCCCGTCGTCATTGGTAATGAGAATGCGCATGCCTGCCCCGTTCCGCCCTTTTTTCATGGTGTAGAGGAGCGGGACGTCAGGGGCAAGAAGGCAGGGCAGGAAAGCCCGCGCAGGGTCAGGCGCTGAGGCTGGGTTCCCAATCCGCATAGTCGGGCACGATGCTTGTCCCGAAGGCGGTCAGCGTCAGCAGGTCACCTTCGCGCGACAGCTGCCCCCGGTCCAGAAGATCCAGGATCGCGCGCCGCGCGCTGGCCCGATCTGTTTCAAGCGCGCGGGCCAGCATCTCGACCGCCTGATCAAAGCCGATCGTGCCGTTCGTTTCGGCCGTATGCATCGTCAGCTCGAACAGGCAGGCATGCAGATGCCAGCCGATCGTTTGTGCCGTCTCACGAAGATAGGTCGCGTCAACCCACAGAAAACATTCGGGTTTCTTGTTCATTTTCGCACTCATACAACATTAACCAGTCAACTTTTCTCAACTCTCATGCCCAAGGGTTCCGGACATGGTCACAGGTTCGGGGCCCGCCCGCGATCAGGCCAGGCTTGCCAGAAGGCGCGCAGCCTCGTCACGGGGATGGGCCAGCGGTGTGCGATCCTCACCGGGGAAAAAGCGCGCCCTTGTGGCGGTTGCCATGGGGGCAGGGGTCAGCACATGCACGCGCGGGCCGGTCTTTTGGGCCTCAGCCGCCCAGCTTTGCGCAAGCGCCACCTGTGCCGCCTTGGTGGCACCGTAAGCGCCGAAGAATTTCTGCCCGGCGCGCGGATCGTCAAAGAACAGGGCGGTTCCCGCCTCGCCCAGCAGCGGCGCGACATAGGGGATCAGCTGGCCCGTGGCGGTGACGTTGCAGGCCACGGATTTGTCCCAGTCGCGCGCGTCGATGGTATTTGCGGGCGACAGGGGGGCGGCATGCACCGCCGTATGCGCCCAGAGGTCGATCTTGCCCCAGCGGTCATGGATCGACCGGCACAGCTGCGCCATGGCGTCGGGCTTGGTGATATCCATCGGCGCCAGGGTCGCCTGGCCACCCGCCGCCTTGATGCGGTCGTCGAGTTCTTCCAGCGCGCCTGTCGTGCGGGCCACCGCCACGACGTGATGGGTGCCGGCCAGGGATTCGGCCAGGGCGGCGCCCAGTCCGCGCGAGGCACCGGTGATGAGGGCGATCTTGTCGGACATGTCAGCTCTCCTTGCGGGATGCGGTCGGGCCGGGTGTGGGCGAGCGCGCGCCCAAGGTCAAGAGGGCATGCCCGTGCCGCGCGTTCTGTCGCGCCGGATTCGCCCGGTCACGGCATGGCCAGGCGCTGTGCCTCGCCGTTGCGGGTCAGATGGATCAGGCCCGGTTCGATGCCCACCAGCGTGGCCTGTCCGATCCGGTCGCCGGGGCGGATCTGGCTGATCCTGCCAGTGCCCGCGCGGATCAGCGCGCGCGATGCCTCGCCCGCCACGACCGTGCCCAGAAGCGTGATTCCGTCCAGCGGCAGCAGATCCTCCAGCGTGGCTGCGGCCTGGGTCTTGGGGGTGGTCGGGGTGGTGTCGTCCGTGGTGCTCATGCCTGTGTCGCGCCTTGTTCAGGGTCTTGTCAGGCGGGCGATGTGGCATGGGTGCGCGGGCAGGAAAAGGGCAGGCGTGCCCATGCGCGGGGCATGGGCGATGGCTTGCCGGTCTGTCGCGATGATCGGCGCGGCTTTGCGCGCAGCGGCTGCGGCGGATTGTCCGGGGGCCTTGCGTCGGCCAAGAGGCAGGGGGCCTTGGGCCGCCTATTCGGCGGCCTTCAGCTGGAAGCCCTTTTCGATCATGTCCGATGGTGCCACCGGATATTCCCCCGAGAAGCAGGCATCGCAATATTGCGGGCATTTCGCATTGCGGCCCTGCGCCTCGCCGGCAGCGCGGTAAAGCCCGTCAAGCGAGATGAATTTCAGGCTGTCCACCGCCAGGTAGTCGCGCATTTCCTCTTCGGTCATGGTGGCGGCCAGCAGCTTGTCGCGCTGCGGCGTGTCCACCCCGTAGAAGCAGGGCCAAGATGTCGGCGGGGAGGCGATGCGGAAATGCACCTCCTTGGCGCCGGCGTCCAGGATCATTTCCTTGATCTTGCGGCTGGTGGTGCCGCGCACGACGGAATCGTCCACAAGGATCACACGCTTGCCGCGGATCAGGGCGCGGTTGACGTTCAGCTTCAGCCGCACGCCCATGTTGCGGATGCTTTCGGTCGGTTCGATGAAGGTCCGGCCCATGTACTGGTTGCGGATGATGCCCATGCCGTAGGGAATGCCGCTTTCATGGGCGAAACCGATCGCCGCGGGCGTGCCGCTGTCGGGCACCGGGCAGACAAGGTCCGCATCCTGCGGCGCTTCGCGGGCCAGTTCCACACCGATCTGACGGCGGGTTTCATAGACCGAGCGCCCGCCGATGATGCTGTCGGGGCGCGAGAAATAGACATGTTCGAAGATGCAGAAGCGGGGGGATTGCTTGCGGAAGGGAAAGCGGCTTTCCAGCCCGTTCTTCTGGTCGATCACGACCATTTCGCCCGGTTCGATCTCGCGGATGAATTCCGCGCCGATGATGTCCAGCGCGCAGGTTTCCGACGACAGCACCCAGCCATCGCCGATCCGGCCCAGCACCAGCGGGCGCACGCCCAGCGGGTCGCGCACACCGATCAGCTTGGTGCGGGTCATGGCGACGACGGAAAACGCGCCTTCCACGCGGCGCAGCGCGTCTTCCATGCGTTCGGCGATATTGCGCTGCAGGGACCGCGCCATCAGGTGAATGATGCATTCGCTGTCGCTGCTGGACTGGAAGATCGAGCCGCGCTCGATCAGCTCGCGGCGCAGGGCGTCTGCATTGGTGATGTTGCCGTTGTGGGCGATCGCGGCGCCGCCCACGGAAAACTCGCCGAAGAAGGGCTGCACATCGCGGATGACGGCGCCTTTCGATCCGGCGGTGGAATAGCGCACATGCCCGATGGCCAGGGGGCCGGGCAGGGTCTGCATCAGCGTCTGCGAGGTGAAGCTGTCGCGAACATAGCCAAAGCGGTGGGCCGAGTTGAAGCCGTGTTCGGGATGGTGGCAGACGATTCCGCCCGCTTCCTGTCCGCGGTGCTGCAGGGCATGCAGGCCGAGGGCTACGAAATTGGCCGCATCGGTGACACCCAACACGCCGAAGACACCGCATTCTTCGCGAAGCTTGTCATCGTCATCGTTGCCGTAGGCATCGAAATCGAAGGGATGGGCGGGAGGCATCTGTTTGGACAAGGCAGGCTCCGAATCCGTAGGGCTTGGCACAGCCCTCTCATAAGGGGTCCGCGCGGCAGTGTCACGAAAGGATCACACTGGCAAAAGGATCACATGTCCGGGATCGGCCCACAAGCCGCCAAAGCGAAGGGTCTTATCGCGGTGTTTCGCAGACGCCCACCAGGGTTTCATACTGCTGCGCGATCCATCCCAGCGCCTGATCGGGGTTCCGCTCGCCGATCTGGCCGGTCAGATTGGCAAAGACGCGCGCCGACCGGCTGTCGTCGATCATCGCGATTTCTTGCGCAGAGACCACGGTTTCATAGGCAAAGAATGCGACCGCCACCAGAAGGATGCCGCGCAACACGCCGAACAGGAACCCCGCACCCTGGTCCAGCCCGCCAAGAACGGACCGTTGCACAAGGCTGGAAAACAGCGGTGTGAACAGGGATGTGACGACCAGCGCCAGCGCAAAGACCGCGCCGAAGGCTGCGATGATGGACAATTCGCAACTGTCGGCGATCATCGCGCCCACAACCGGGATTTCCTTGACCAGCGGCTGCACCTGCGGGGCGAACATGAAGGCCAGGAAAGCGGCCACGATCCAGCCGACGATCGCCAGCGCCTCGCGCACGAAGCCGCGGCTATAGGCCAGCAGCGCCGAGACCACGATGACCGCGGCGACCACGCCGTCGATGATGGTAAAGCCTTCCATGTCGTCCCGTTCCTTGCCCTGCGACGCTTAACCGGCGCCGAATACTTCACCTACAAAGGCCGTCAGATCGCCCATGCGGGTCAACGTCAAACCACTGTCCGCGCCGGGCTTGCCGCCCGCCGGCGCGATGGCTGCTGTGAAACCAAGTTTTTGCGCCTCTTTCAACCTGTTTTCAGTCTGACTGACCGGGCGCAGCGCACCCGACAGGCTGATTTCACCGAAAATCACCGTTTCCGCGGGCAAGGCGGCGTCTTCCCGCGCACTCAGCAGGGCCGCGGCGACAGCCAGATCCGCAGCGGGTTCGGTCACCTTCATGCCGCCCGCCACGTTCAGATAGACATCCAGCCCCGTGAACGGAATGCCGCAGCGCGCTTCCAGCACGGCCAGGATCATCGCAAGACGCCCGCCGTCCCAGCCCACCACGGACCGGCGCGGCTGCGAATGCGGCGAGGGGGCGACCAGCGCCTGGAATTCCACCAGCAGGGGGCGCGTGCCCTCGACACCCGCAAAGACCACCGATCCGGGGCTGGGCTGGCCGCGTTCGGACAGAAACAGCGCCGAGGGGTTCATGACCTCTGCCAGACCCCCGCCCGTCATCTCGAAGACGCCAATCTCGTCGGCGGGGCCAAAGCGGTTCTTGACCGCGCGCAGGATGCGGAACTGGTGGCCGCGCTCGCCCTCGAAATAGAGCACGGTATCCACCATGTGTTCCACCACGCGGGGACCCGCGATCTGGCCATCCTTGGTGACATGGCCCACCAGGATCACCGACATGTTGCGCGTCTTGGCAAAGGTCGTCAGCTCATGTGCGGCGGCGCGCACCTGGCTGACCGATCCCGGCGCGCTTTCGACATTGTCGGCCCACATGGTCTGGATCGAATCGATCACGGCCAGTTGCGGCTTTTCGGCCTCGAGCGTGGTCAGGATGTCGCGCAGGTTGGTGGCGGCCGCCAGTTGCACCGGCGCATCCGCCAGCCCCAGCCGCTGCGCACGCATGCGCACCTGCGCCGAGGCTTCTTCGCCCGAGACATAGATCGTCTTGAGGCCCGCCTGCGCAAAGCGCGCGGCGGCCTGCAACAGCAGCGTGGATTTGCCGATGCCCGGATCGCCACCCACCAGAATGGCGCTGGACGGGACCAGCCCGCCACCCAGCACCCGATCCAGTTCGGATATGCCCGAATTGGTGCGCGGCGGTGGTGCCTCTTCCGTGGCAAGGTCGGTCAGCCTGATCGGCGCGCCCCGCCTGGCCCCCAGCGATTTCGAGGCCGGTCCCGCCGACAGCGGCGCCTCTTCCACGATGGTGTTCCAGGCCCCGCAGGCGTCGCAGCGCCCGGACCACTTGTTGAAGGATGCACCGCAGGCGTTGCACGAGAAACTGTTGGATTTTGCCATGCGCCAGTGATGCCTCAGCCGCGCGGGGCGGTCAAACCCTCAATGCGGGGGCAGGGGACGAAGATGGGCGCTTCTACTCGGCCGCGCTTGCCAGGTTGGCGGGCGCGCCTTCGGTTACGGGCCTTTGCGCCTGGCGGCGGCGCATCTGGGCGCGGTTTTCCAGGCCAAGGGCTTCGGGCATCAGGTCGGCCAGTTCCGACCGCAGGCGCGACAGTTGCGCGGCGGCGCCGGCCTCTTCCTGTTCGATCTGCTGCATCCAGTGGCGCAGCTCTTTCGTGATGGCCTTGGCCTTGACCAGCCGCCCCTTGAAGCGGGCGATCTCTTGCTGGCGCTGGCGCAGGAATGTCTTGGCGCGGCCCACGTTGGCATCCGAATAGGTGTCGGCCAGCGCGCGGCTGACATGCGACATCTGCGCGGCCAGTTCCAGAAGATCGGGCTCCAGGTCGGCCAGATCAGGGTGCCGGCGCATGTAGGCCAGCCTTTCGCGCATGGAATCGAATTCGGAACTCAGCTGGAAAATGCCTGCACGGTCCGCCGCATGGGCGTGAAGATAGGCCTGCGTCACATCCTGCATCCCAAGGGAAAAATGCCGGTGCGATGTCTCCAGCGCCATGATCCGCGCATGCGTGGGCAGAAAGCCCGCCAGCATCACGCAGAACACCGTGCCTGCGATCTGGACGATCTGGCCTGCATTCTCGTGGATGCGGTCGCCGATCTGCACCGCGAAACCAAGCCAGGGCAAAAGGCCCACTGCTGCCCCGAGGGTCAGGATGCAAAGACCGATTGCCGATATCAGGACAAGACCGAAGGACATGGTTTGAAGAATGACCTGGGCTGACCGGGTCACGGACCGAACAGAAGACAGCATGTTTCCCCCAGAAACACCGAACTCGTTAACCAGACCACGGTAGACTGATCTGTCAGCAATCCCAAAGCGGAATCTCTGTTTTCCCCCGTTAACCGGGGTTCGGCAGGAGACTGGCGCAGGCATTGTTTCCATTATGGAAACAGATGGCGCGCTTCGGGATCAGTGTTTCGCTTCAAGCTGCGAAATGATCAGCGAGGCCAGCACGCAGCCGGTAAAAAGGTAAAGCCCCCAGCAAACCTCAAGCCGGCCCACGCCCGCGCCTTTGGCCAGCACGATGTAAAGCGCGACCAGAAAGATGTCTGCCATGGCAAGGCGGCCCATCAGCGTGGTCGCCGGCACCAGCCGCCGGGGCAGTCTGCCCGCCTGGATCAGCGCGATGCCCAGCGTCTTGAGGATCGGCGCTGCAAGCGCGAAGATCGCCACGACGATGGCCAGAAACACGTCCTCGGCCCACAACGTCCGCAACCCCGAGATGACCGAGATGTCGCGCCCCCCGAAAAAGGGCAGCACCTGCGCATGCAGCAAAGGCGCCACCCAGGCCACCGGGTAAAGCAGTAGCAGTGACAGGTTGGCGATCCGCAAGGTCATGTGCATGGGGCCAGTCAGACCAGTCCCGGCCCGATGGTCAAGCGCCATCCGCCGCGCCGCGTCACGCGCTGGCCAGCCACAGACCGCACAGGCCGGTCAGCAGCAGCAGATGCAGCAGGTCGATCCAGCGCCAGCGCGCCCCTGTCACAACGCCCGAGGCCAGCATCAGCGCGCTTGCCAGCAAGGGCAGCGCCATGCCGCCGGCGGCATTGGCCAGCGCATGGGCCGCCTGCGCCACCCCGCCACCCGTCAGCCCCAGAAGCGGCGGGGCAAAGCGCGCGGCGATACCGGCCAGCGCCACCAGCAGGGCCAGCAGCGCGGCCAGCCGCGCCGCACCCGACGCCGCCAGCAGGCGCAGCAGCGCGAGGATCAGCAGGGCCGGCAGATAGAAGGTTGTCTTGAGGGCCAGAAAGGCCAGAAGGATCGGGCTTGGCTCGAAGAGCGCGCTCATCGCACCGCCTCGATGGGCCCCTCTGCGCGACCGTGGATGAATTGATCCACGTAAGGATCACCCGAGGCATCCATCTGCGCCACCGGGCCGGTCCATTTGATCACGCCCTCATGCAGCATGGCCACATTGTCGGCGATGGCGCGCACCGATGACATGTCATGGGTGATGGTCATGGCGGTTGCGCCCATCTCGGTCACGATCTCGCGGATCAGCTCGTTGATGACACCGGCCATGATCGGGTCCAGCCCGGTCGTGGGTTCGTCGAAAAAGATGATCTCGGGCTCGGCCGCGATGGCACGCGCCAGGCCCACGCGCTTTTGCATGCCGCCCGACAACTCGGCCGGCAGCTTGTCGGCCACATCGGGTTTCAGGCCCACGCGCCGCAGCTTTTCGATGGCGATCTCGCGGGCCTCGGCCTTGGGCCGCTTGAGCGCGCCGCGCATCAGCCGGAACGCCACGTTCTGCCAGACGGGCAGGGAATCGAACAGCGCGCCGCCCTGGAACAGCATCCCGAACCGCGCCAGAAAGGCATCGCGGTCGCCGCTGCGCACGTCCTTGCCATCCACCTCGATCAACCCGGCATCAGGCGTCACCAGACCCAGCACGCATTTCAGGGCGACCGATTTGCCCGTGCCCGATCCGCCGATGATCACCATCGATGTGCCCTTGGGCACATGCAGGTTCACACCGCGCAACACGCGATTGGACCCGAACGCCTTTTGCACATCAGTCAACCGGATCATGCCGAGAAAAACGCCTCCGTCAGGATGAAATTCGCAGCCAGGATCAGGATCGCGGCGGCCACGACCGATCCCTTGGTCGCCCGGCCCACGCCCATCGCGCCGCGCGCGGAATTCATCCCGTAATAGCAGCCCATCAGTGCCGCGATGAAGCCGAAGACCGCCCCCTTGGCCAGGGACGAGACGATATCGCGCAGTTCCAGGAAATCGGCTGTGTTCGTCAGGTAGGTGGTGGCGTTGAAGCCCAGCCTTTCGGTGCCGACAAGAAAACCGCCGTAGATCCCGATCACGTCGCCCACGCCTACCAGCAGCGGCATCACCAGCGTTGCCGCCAGCACGCGGGGCAGGGTCAGGTACTTCATCGGATGGGTGGACAGGGTCACCAGCGCGTCGATCTGTTCGGTCACCTTCATCGTGGCAATTTCCGCTGCGATGCTGGACGTCACCCGCGCCGCGATCATCAGCCCCACCAGAACGGGGCCCAGTTCGCGCACCATGCCGATGGCCACGATCTGCGGCACCACGGCCTCGGCCGAAAAGCGCGACCCGCCCGCATAGATCTGCAAGGCCAGCGCGCCGCCGGTAAACAGCGCCGTCAGACCGACCACGGGCAAGGAGAAATAGCCGATCTGCAGCAGGGCATGGCCGAATTCACGCGGATAGAAGGGCGGGCGCACCAGGTGGCTGATGGTCTGCGCGGTGAAGATGGCCAGGCGCCCGATCGCGGCCAGAAGCGCCAGGGTCGCCCGCCCCAGCCGTCCAATGGGAGCAAGCAGCCTCATGCGCCGGCATAGCGCCGCTGATAGCGCCGCCCCAGCGAGGTCAGGATCTCGTAGCCGATGGTGCCGGCCAGATCGGCCAGCGTGTCGACGGTCTGCACGTGGTTCAGCAGGTCCAGCGCCGCGGGCACCTCGGGCAGATGTGTGATGTCCACCGTGATCAGATCCATCGAGACGCGGCCCCGTACCGGGCAGGGCGTGTCGCCCGCGTAAAGATGCAGCCCCCGTGACAGCGCGCGGTGGATGCCATCGGCATAGCCGGCGGCAACGGTGGCCAGGCGGATCGGCGCTGTCGCGGTCCAGGCATTGCCATAGCCCACGGTCTCGCCGGCTTCGACCACGCGGGTCTGGATCACGGGCAGGCTGACATGCGCCACGGGCTGCGCTTGCGCGAAGGGCGCGCCGCCATAAAGGCCGATACCGGGGCGCGTCAGGTCGAAATGATAGGCGGGCCCCAGCAGGATGCCGCCCGTGGCCGACAGCGAACGCGGCACGTCCAGCCCCTCGGTCATCGCGCGGAAGCTGGCCAGCTGCGAAGCGTTCATCGGATGATCGGGCTCGTCCGCGCAGGCCAGGTGCGACATGAGCAGGGTGATGTTCTGCTCCAGCGCGATATCGCGCAACGCGGCCCATTCGGCGGGTTCCATCCCCAGCCGGTTCATGCCGCTGTCCAGCTGCACCCCGAAAGGATGGCCCGGCAGCGCCTCGACATGGCGCAGCATCTGGTCGATGGAATTGATCATCGGCGTCAGATGCAGGTCATGGATGCGGTCGGTGTCGCCCGCCATGTGACCTGAAAAGACATTGATCTCGGGCCCCGGCCCGAGGGCTTCGCGCAATTCGGCGGCTTCCTCGGTCACGGCCACGAAAAAGCGCCGCGCGCCCGCCCGCGCCAGCGCACGCCCCACGCGTCCCGCGCCCAGGCCATAGGCGCCCGCCTTGATCACGGCGGCGGTTTCGACACCAGCCCCCGAGGCTGCATCAAGCGCCCGCCAGTTGGCGGTCAGCGCATCAAGATCAATGGTCAAACTCGCTGCTGTCATGGGGCCGTTGTGGCATGCCCGGTTCCAAGGTCAAGGCCAAATCGGCCCCCGCGCGCGCGGCACGGGCTGCGGATGGATATTTTGGGCAAGAAGAAGCAGGCAAGGTGCGGCGCGTTTCTTCTTGCCTGAAATATCCTCGGGGGGAGTCCCGCAGGGACGGGGGGCAGACAGCCCCCCTGACCACGTCAGAAACCCACGTCCTCGCCGCCGCTGCCCTGCTGCCAGGGCTTGACCAGGTTGCCGAAGCGGGTGAAGCGCCCCTCGAAGCTCAGTTCCACGGTGCCGATGGGGCCGTGGCGCTGCTTGCCGATGACCACCTCGGCCTTGCCGTGCAGGCGTTCCATCTCGGCCTGCCAGGTGGCCATCTTTTCCAGTTCGTGATCGCCCGGTTTTTCGCGTTCCTTGTAATATTCCTCGCGGAACACGAACATCACCACGTCGGCATCCTGTTCGATCGAACCGGATTCGCGCAGATCGCTGAGCTGCGGGCGCTTGTCTTCGCGGTTTTCGACCTGGCGGCTGAGCTGCGACAGCGCGATGACGGGGATGTTCAATTCCTTGGCGATGGCCTTGAGGCCCATCGTGATCTCGCTGATCTCGTTGACCCGGTTCTCGGATTTGCCGGCGCCGCGCACCAGCTGCAGGTAGTCGATGATCAGCAGGTCCAGCCCGTGGGTCCGCTTCAGGCGCCGCGCGCGCGCGGCCAGCTGGCTGATCGGAAGGGCGGGTGTGTCGTCGATGTAGAGCGGGCAGGCCTCCAGCGATTTGGCGGCCTCCACGAAGCGGCGGAATTCGCCTTCCGTCATGTCGCCGCGCCGGATCTGTTCGCTGGGCACTTCGGCGGCTTCCGACAGGATACGTGCGGCCAGCTGTTCGGCGCTCATTTCCAGGCTGTAGAAGCCCACGACGCCGCCTTCCATCGTGCCTTCGTTGCCGTCGGGCAGGATGCCGCGCTTGTAGGCCTTGGCGACGTTGAAGGCGATGTTGGTGGCCAGCGACGTCTTGCCCATCGAGGGCCGGCCGGCCAGGATCAGAAGGTCCGACTTGTGCAGCCCGCCCAGCTTCTTGTCCATGTCGATCAGACCGGTCGAGATGCCCGCCAGCCCGCCTTCGCGCTGATAGGCGGCATTGGCCACGTTCACCGCATCGGTCACGGCCCGCAGGAAGGACACGAAACCTGAATCCGCCTTGCCCTGCTCGCTGAGCTTGTAGAGCGCCTGTTCCGCCTCGACGATCTGCTCGCGCGGCTCGGAGGCGATATCGACCTTGGCGGCCTTGGCCACGATGTCGCGCCCCAGCCCGATCAGCTCGCGCCGGATCGCCAGGTCATAGATCATCTGCGCATAGTCGCGCACCGCGTAGGCCGAGATCGCCGCCCCCGCCAGGCGCACCAGATAGGCGGGTCCGCCCAGTTCCTCCAGGCCGGCGTCGCCGTCGAAAAACGCCTTGAGCGTGACTGGCGAGGCCAGGTTGTTCTTGGCAATGCGCGCCGCGGCCACCTCGAAGATACGCGCATGCACGGGATCGAAGAAATGCTGCGCCCCGATGATCTGCGCGACACGGTCATAGACATCGTTGTTGGTCAGGATCGCGCCCAGCAATTGCTGTTCGGCCTCGATCGAATGGGGCATCGTGTCGGGGTCCTGGACAACGGTGCCCGTCGGGTTGAATGCGGTTATCGTGGTCATGCTCGTCCCTGTCATCCCAGGCCAGTGTCATAGAAAGCGCGGGGGCCGAGGGCAAATTGTATGTTTCTGGGGATAGCTTGTGCATATCCCCGAACTGGCCCTTCACCACACCGCATCATGCGGCCTGCCGGGTGTGTTGGTCAACATGTTGATCGCCGTGATGGGCAGATCATGGGCCGCGCGGTCGCGGGTGGCGGTTTCCCGCTACCCGCCATGCCCGGTTTGCGGGCTATTTTCCGGCCCTTGCCTCGCGCCAGGCGTCCGGTGCGGTCAGGAAGGATTCGACTTCCGACATCGTGGCCTCGTCGAAGGCGCCCGAGGCGCGCGCCTCGGCCAGAACGTCCCACCAGGTGCACAGGTAGTGCAGCGCTACACCGTGATCGGCCAGCACCTTTTCGGTCTGCGGGAAGATCCCGTAGTAGAAGATCACCGCCGTGTGCCCGCAGGAGGCGCCGGTTTCGCGAATCGCGTCCACGAAGCTGAGCTTGGAGCCGCCGTCGGTCGTCAGGTCCTCGACCAGCAGCACGCGCTGGCCTTCGGTCATCGCGCCCTCGATCCGCGCGTTGCGGCCGTAGCCCTTGGGCTTCTTGCGCACATAGGTCATGGGCAGGGCCATGCGTTCGGCCACCAGCGCGGCAAAGGGAATGCCCGCCGTCTCGCCGCCCGCGATATTGTCGAAAGCCTCGAAGCCCGCATTGCGCATGACCGTCACCGTCAGGAAATCCATCAGCGTCGACCGGATGCGCGGATAGGAGATCAGCTTGCGGCAATCGATATAGACGGGTGAGGGCAGGCCGCTTGCGAAGATGAAAGGCTCGTCCGAATTGAAATGCACGGCCTTGATTTCCAGCAGCATCCGCGCGGTCAGGCGCGCCATTTCCTGCGCGGAAGGGTAGGAGGAGGGGATCATGAGCGTGTCCTTCTGATCGGAAAGGATGGGTTACGGGGCGACCTGCCAGTAAAGCGGGAAGCCGGGATCGAAGACCGTGACCGGCCCGTCGCCGCCGTCTATCTTGGCCGGATAGGTGACGGGGGCCGCGCCCTTGGTCAGGGTGACCCGGTCCTCGTTCACGGGCAGCCGGTAATAGGTCGGCCCGTTGATCGAGGTGAAACCCTCCAGCCGGTCCAGCGCGCCTTCGTCCTCGAAGACATGGGCCAGGATTGACATCGTGTTGGTCGCGGTGAAACAGCCCGCGCAGCCGCAGGCATGTTCCTTCAGCGCATCCACATGCGGGGCCGAGTCGGTCCCCAGAAAGAACCGCGCATCGCCCGAGGTGGCGGCGGCGCGCAGCGCCAGGCGATGGCTTTCGCGCTTGGCCACGGGCAGGCAGTAGTAATGCGGCTTGATCCCGCCCACCAGGATATGGTTGCGGTTGATGATCAGGTGATGCGTGGTGATCGTGGCGCCCAGATCGGCGGGCGCGGATTTCACGTAATCCACCCCGTCCGAGGTGGTGATATGTTCCATCACCACGCGCAGGCCGGGCGTGGCGCGGCGGATCGGGTCCAGCACGCGGTCGATGAACACGGCCTCGCGGTCGAAGATGTCCACCTCGTGATCCGTCACCTCGCCATGCACGCACAGCGGCAGGCCGATCTCGGCCATCCGCTCCAGCACGGCGCGGACATGATCGAAATTCTTGACGCCCGAAGCCGAATTGGTGGTCGCGCCGGCGGGATACAGCTTGACCGCGCGCACCAGACCGCTGGCATGGCTTGCTGCCACGTCATCGGGGTCCGTATCCTCGGTCAGGTAGAGGGTCATCAGCGGGTCAAAGCGCATGCCGTCAGGCAGGGCGGCCATGATCCGATCGCGATAGGCTGCGGCCTGCGCTCCGGTGACCACGGGGGGCACGAGGTTCGGCATGATGATCGCGCGCGCAAAGTGGCGGGCGGTTTCGGGAAGGACCGCGCGCAGCATCGCGCCATCGCGCAGATGCAGGTGCCAGTCGTCGGGGCGGCGGATCGTGATCGAGGTGCTCATGCCCGTCGCTTACACAATACGCGCGCAGGGGGCTAGTGGTGCGGTTGGCAAAAAGCGCGGGGTGCTGCCGCTTTTCAGGCCTTTTGCGCCGCCGCACCGCCATTGCCGTTACGCGACTGCGGGGGCGGGGTGAATTCTCCGGCGGCGGCCGCCTTTTCCAGACCGTCCAGTCGGCGGCGGATTCGGGGTGCATGCATCCGCTCGACCACGTTGCGGCACAGCAGCAGCGCGAGATAGGGGCGGTGATGCGCGTCCAGATGGCCCAGAAGGCCGCGCAGATAGGCCGGGTGTTCGCGCCGGGCGCGGGCGAGGCGCGCGAAGGCCGCACCGGTCAGACTGCCCTCGGCGGCCAGTGTCAGCAGCGGGGCAAGCATCTCCATCTCGACCAGGTCGCCCTGCAGCGCGTCGCCCATGTAGCGCAGGCGCAGCTTGGTGACATTGGGGCGGGTGAACAGCGCCGCATGCATCGCATCCAGATCCTCGGCCGGATCATAGAGCACATATCCCTGATGCGCCGCATCCATCATGTCGGGCGCATAGCCGTAACGGTCGGTGAAACTGGTGCGGCGCATATGGGCAAAGCGGTTGTCCCATTCGGTTACGCGCGGATCCAGCGTGGCCTGCGGCTGCACTGCCAGAACGATCGCGCCGGGCGAGGCCACCGAAAAGGC
This sequence comes from Seohaeicola sp., assembly GCF_048006315.1. Taxonomy (GTDB): domain Bacteria; phylum Pseudomonadota; class Alphaproteobacteria; order Rhodobacterales; family Rhodobacteraceae; genus Seohaeicola. The sequence goes on from NZ_CP180350.1 coordinate 3,904,447, forward strand.
CGCAGCCGCATAGCCGCAGGGGCCCGCGCCGTAGAATATGACGCGCTCGTATTCCTCGAAATACCCTTCGTCGGTCAGCCGGTCGAACAGGGCATAGACCTGCGGATCGCGGAACCATGTATCGCCGTCGCTGACGAGGCACAGATGCGACCATCCCTTGTCGCGCACCATGTCCCAGCCCAGGGGCTGGCCGATATCGGAATGCAGCTGGATGCCCTGCACGGTCTCGAAACTGACCAGAAGCGTCTCGTCCCCGTCGATGCGGGTGGCGAAGTGTCGTCCGCCCAGGTCTTCAAAGCTGCCGAATTCCTCTGCAATAGCAGAGAGTTGCGTGATCCATTCACGCTTTTTCAACCCGGATAGCGACCGGTTCGGCAGGATTTCGGCTTCGGGCATGACTGCACGTCCTCATTGGCCTGTCTTGTGTGACAGGTATCTTTGCAATCTGGAATAGCGGTCATTTTGGGCGAAATTTGGGAGAATTGAAACCACTTCAAGGCCATTGCAGGGCATAAGCCCGTCCATGCCTCTGGCTGTGGGTCTCAGCCCTGCGCGCGGGCGGCCATCGCGGCCATCGCATGGGCCAGCAGGGGGGCGGCCTCGGCGGCGCTCAATGCACGCGATGGTGGTGCCATCAGCAGCCGACCCATCAGGGCGCGCATCTCCTCGTCCTGCATCAGCGCCGCGAAACGGGCGTGCCGCCAGGCCACGGCATCCCGGTGCAGCCCGGCCAGCACCGGATCGGCCATCAGCCGGTCAAGCTCGGCCCGCATCCGGGGGGCCAGCGCCAGGATCGACCGGTCCTCATCGGTGCAGAAATTGCGCTCGACCCAGTAATCAAGGCCAAGACGGTCGCCGGCATGAACCGCGCGGCCCCTGTCGGCCTTCAACACATAGCTTTGCATCGCACCCAGCGGGTAATGGTTCAGCTGGACAAGCGCGTGGTTCGGCCGCCCGAAGGGCGAAAACAACCCCTCCCGGCGATAGCGCGCGGGCAGTTCGCGCCCCTCGCCATCGAACCAGCGCGCAGTCTCCACCCGGCCCGGCGCGGGCGCGCGGGGGCGGTGGATGCCGGGTTTTCCATAGGTGCCATCGTTGCGATAAAGCGTCTTGAACATCGCCGCGCGCCAGGGCCAGTGGATCACAGCAGGGGCGGCGCGGGTGAATTGCGCAGTCACCGGTTCATCCTTGTAGGCCACCACACCCGCGTTGCCGAAAAGACGCCATGTCAGGGTGATCGCGCTTGCCTCGGGCAGGGCGGTCAGCAGCGCCGAAAGGCTGCGGTCGCCCACATGGATATTGACGAATTCGTCGATATCCAGCGGCAGGATCCAATCCGCCTGCCGCAGCAGCGGATGATCCGCCGCCCGCTTGAGGCCTGAGAACTGGATGCCCGCCTTGTCATATGGGGGCGGGTTGTGTTCATGCGCCAGCTTGCCCATCTCGGCCAGCCGGTCCAGCATCCGGTCCGATCCATCCTGGCAATCGTTGGACAGCACCAGGAAATCCGTGAAGCCGACGGCGCGGTGATGGGCCAGCCAGTCCAGCAGGAAAGCCCCTTCGTTGCGCTGTGTCAGGATGGCCAGCGCGCGCATCAGCTTTCCATGTCCAGCGCCAGCGCATAGGCCACGCGTTCCTGCGCGGTCAGCTTGACCTCCAGCGCCTGCTGGAACAGGTCCTGAAACTCGGGCATGGCCTGCAATTCGGCGGCCTTGGCGCGGTGCCAGTCCAGCCCCTGCTCATGCAGGGCGCGCAGGGTGTCGTCGCGCATCATCGCGTCGAATTCCGCCCGCATCCGGGGCGTATTGCGCTTGATCGTGATGTCGCGCACATCGCACCAATCCATGCGGATCCAGTAGTTCAGCCCGATGGAGCGGTCCACATGCAGCGCGCGACCCCGCTGGCGCTTGATCAGAAAGCTTTCGGCGGATCGCAATGCATAATGGTTCAGTTGCAAAAGGTCGTAGCCGATCGACTTGACCGAGTTGCGCCAACCCTTTTCGGCCGCCTCGCGCGTCATGTCCTGGCCCGATCCGTTGACCCAGCGCACCTGCTCGCGCAGATCGTCGCGCAGCTTGTTGGGGCGGTGGCAGCTCAGCTTGGCATAGGCGCCCATGTTGCGGAACATGGTCTTGAAACCCCAGACCGTGTGCGGCTTTGGGCAGAAACGTGGGGCGCACCATTCGAACTGGTCGATCACGAACCCGTCCGACAGGCCGGTGACGCCGCCATGGCCGAACAGCCGCCATGTCATCGCGACATTGGTGGCATCCGGCACGCGGTCAAAGAAATCGTCCAGCGTGCCATTGCCGCAGCGCACGTTGATGAACTCGTCCACGTCAATATGGATGATCCAGTCCGCATCGCGGATCAGCGGTTCCTTCAGCGCCTTGTTCAGCGCGGATTGCTGGGGCGAATTGCCCTTCCAGCCGTCGTTGTTGCGATGCTGCAGAAGGCCCATCTGCTGCATCCGGTCAAGGATCTCACTGGTGCCGTCGGTGCAGTCGTTGGTGTAGATCAGGAAATTGTCGACCCCGATGGCGCGGTGATAGGCGATCCACTCGGCGATATAGGGGGCTTCGTTCTTCATGCAGCCCACGATCACGCGGCCCGTCGATCCCGGCGGCAGGTCGCGCAGCGCACGCGGCGCATAGGCGCCGGCCAATTCTTCCTCGTTGACCATGCCGAGGCGGTTATGCGGCCGGAAGGGCGAGGCGTGCAGCTTGTGGAAATTCTCGACCGCCAGCGGCGGCATGATCCGCGCGGCAATGTCGCTGAGCGTGGCGGGCGGCGTCTTGCCCCGCGTTGTCGCTTGTTGCGGCGCGGCCGGGGTCGGTGACGGTGACGTTGACGGTGACGGGGCTGGCGCTGTCCGGTCGACCGTCGGCGCGGCGGCGATCGGGGCGGGGGGCTGATCCTTGCCCGCAGCCTCGCGCGCTTCTCTTGTGGCAAGGCGCTGCGCCCGGTCGATCCGGGCGCGAAACGCCAGAAGGTACTGGCTGGCCCGGAAGCCCATGCCGGGATCGGCCTCGGGCAGGGGGGCGGCGGTCCTGGCCCCCGCCTTGGTCTTGCGCGCCTTCGGCTGGTCAGGCAGCAGACCCGCCAGCGCGGGCTGGTTGTCCGTCAGCCCTTTCAGACCTGCCTCAAGCGGTGCCGCGATCCCGGAAAGTGTTGCGGGATCAATGGGGTCACCGTCGACCTTGATTTCTTAAATCAGCTTCTGCCACAGCGCGCGCGGCACGATCTGGCCGGTCACATCCTGCAAGCGGTGCAGCAGCGCATTCAGCTGGCGCGCACGGGCGACCCAGGCCGCGGCCGGTTGTCCAGCCGGCTTGGCGGGTGCCGCCCGCCCCAATGTCTCTTCGATATCGAAGGTCGCGCGGATCTCTTCCGTCGCGTCCTCGCCGTGGATTTCGGGCGCATCGCTGCGCCGCAAGGTCAGGCTGCCTGCGCCGAAAACACCCTCCCAGTGTTGCACAAGCCACGGCAGGTCCAGCCAGAAGGGCGGGGTCTGCGCCTCGAAGAAATTGCCCTTTTCGGGGTCGATCACGGGGGCTTCGGCCAGCGCCGCATCCCACCATTGCCCCGCGTCCAGACCTTGTTCCAGCGTCAGGGGGCGGCTGCGCCCTTCCATCACCTGCGCCGCATAGTGCCGCGCCAGCATCCGGGCGGGGGCATCGACATGGGCATGCAGGCGGATTTCGTCACCCAGCGGCGCCAGCAGATCGCGCAGGCGTTCCAGTTCGGACCGGCGGGCCAGCGACTGGCCCAGGTGACTGGCCGACAGGATCACCGCGCGGGGCTGATGCGTGGCGATGTCGCGGGCCAGCATCGTGGCCAGTTCGGCGCGCAGGGCGGCCTGTCTGACAGGGTCGGCATGGCCGCGATTGAAGCGCAGCGCATCGACATGATCGGGGTCGGTGACCGCCATGAAGAGGCGCGTGTGGTTGCGCGCACCGGCGGCGCGGGGGAACAGGATGCCCTTGGACAGCATCTGTTCACGCTTGTCGGCCATCACCGCCTGCAGGCGCGCGGTTGCCTGCCCATCCAGGCCGATATGCAGATGAATGACGGTCATGCGGCCTGTCCCTCGGTGCTCCGGGCCGGGTGGGGATTGCGATTGGCCCGGCCCCACCATGTCAGGCGTCGCCCGATATGGGCGCCGATGCGCGCAGGCGCCGCGGGATCGGACAGATCATAGCGCAGGAAGGCCGGATCGCCCTGAAACAGCGCGTCAAGATGGGCGTAATGCCCCTCGATCCAGCGGATGCGTTCGGCGGTGGTGCCGCCAAAGCCACGCGGCAGGCCGGGAATGTCGCTGCCCGGCAGACGCTCGGTCCCCAGATCGGACCAGCGCAACATGCTGTCCGACAGGGCGCGCGGTTCGCGCCAGCTGGCCAGAAAACGCACGCCGGGGTGATGGGTGCGGATGGCCTGGATCAGGCCCCAATCCATCTGCGGCCAGAGCGATTGACCCGCGCGCAGGCTGCTGATCTCGGTGAAGGCGTCGAAATCGTCCAGCCCCGACAAGGGATCGCCCGTGTTGAAATAGCCGTCATAGAACCGCCGCGCCACATAGGCGCCATGCAGGTCGGTATCCGTGGTCTGTCGCCGCCTGATGCGGAAATCGGCCACTTTCAGCCCCGTCAGCTTGAGGGCATGGGCCAGTGTCGTCGTGCCGGTCTTGGGCAGGCCAAGGTTGACGATGCGGGTGCGGGGGGGCGTCAGGCTCATGCGGCATCCTCCCACAGGCCCAGTTCGCGCAAGAGCGCCTCCTCCTGCGGGGGCAGGGTCGAGGCGGCGCGCAACTGCGCCTGCATGTCCCGGTAGGCGGGCTGCGCCAGCAGGGCATCGCGGCGCGCGCGGTGCAGGGCCACGCAGTCAAGATGCAGCGCGTCGATTTCGGGGTCGGCGCGCAGACGCGCCAATTCGGCCTCCAGCGCGGGAAGGTAGCGGTGGATGCTGGCATCCTCGATCGCGGGATCGTTGCGTTCGCGCCAGTAGGTGTCATCGAAGGCGCGGTTTTCGCGGTTCACATCGCCCCGGTCGTTCTTGACCAGGTAGCTGTCGAGGCTGCGCAGCGCATAATGGTTCAGCGTGGCATGCACCCGCGCGCCCATGGCCGGAAACTTGCGGATGCGGCGCGGATTGGCGGCCACAAGGAACTTGTGCGGCACCGCGCGCCCGCCGCCATCGGTCCAGCGCGGATGCTTGCGGGGCGGCAGCTTGGCCTTGAAGAAGGGGCGGTGCGCGCCGTAATAATGCAGCGGAAAATCCCGCCTGATCAGTGATTTGACCTCGATCGCGGTTTCGCCGCACCAGATGTCGGGGTTATGGCTGCGCGTGAATTGCGCGATCACGGGGCGGTCGTCGAAGGCGTCGATGCCTGCATTGGCGAAGAACTGGAAGCTGATGCTGATCGCCTGCGGATCGCAGCAGGCTTCGATCAGTGCCGGGATCGTGTGATCGCCGGCGTGGATGTTCAGGAATTCGTCAACATCCGCGATCCAGACCCAGTCGGCCCCGGTCACGATGTCCTGGGTGGTGGCGTGTTTCAACGCCTCCATCTGGTAATTGCGCCCCTCGGCGGGGTTGGGCAGATGGCGCAGCAGGCCGCGCGCGGCCAGCGCGTCCAGCAGACGATCCGTGCCATCGCTGCAATCGTTGGAATAGAACAGGAAATCGGTCACGCCGATCACGCGGTTGAAGGCGATCCATTCCAGCAGGAAGGGACCTTCGTTCTTGACGCAGGTCACCGCCGTGATGCGCAGGCCCGATGGGCCGCCCTTGTGCTGGCCCGCCTGCCGTTGCAATTGCAGGCCCGCCTGCGGGGCCTTGTCCCGTTCACTCATGACACCGTTGCCCGTCTTCTGCCCTGGACGGGTTGGTCCCGCCCGATGCCCCGCCGTTGTGACAGGTTATTCTTTCGCAAAACCATCGCAGGTCCGGCGGAATCCGTCAATCTTTCGATAAAGTTTCCCCAACCTTTGGTCATTGCCGTTACGTCGTCTTGCCTTGACGGCGACCGGGACCAGTTGCAGGGTTCGGGCCAAAGGGAGGACCACATATGCCGCTGCCGCAATCCATCGACGAGGTGCAGAGCCTGCTGGCCGGACAGGATTATGTCTGCGGCCGGGCCCTGGCCACGGTCACGTTCCTGTCGTTGAAACTGGGGCGTCCGCTGTTCCTGGAAGGCGAGGCCGGCACCGGCAAGACCGAGATCGCCAAGGCCATCGCCGCAGCATTGGGCCGCCGCCTTATCCGGCTGCAGTGCTACGAGGGGCTGGATGCGGCAAGCGCTGTCTATGAATGGAACTTCGCCGAGCAGATGATCGCGATCCGCACCGCCGAGGCAACGGGAGGGGCGGACCGGGACGCGCTGAAATCGGAACTCTTCACGCAGGATTACCTGATCGAACGGCCCCTGCTGCAGGCGATGCGGCCCCAGGCGGGCGGCGCGCCCGTGCTGCTGATCGACGAGCTGGACCGGACCGACGAACCCTTCGAGGCTTTCCTGCTGGAGGCGCTGTCGGATTTCCAGGTCACCATCCCTGAACTGGGCACGATCCATGCGCCCGAGCCGCCCATCGTGATCCTGACCTCGAACCGGACCCGCGAGGTGCATGACGCGCTGAAACGCCGCTGCCTCTATCAATGGGTGGATTACCCGGCTTTCGAGCGCGAGATCGAAATCCTGAAGGCCCGCGCGCCAGAGGCGTCAGAGGCGCTGAGCCGCGAGGTGGTGGCCTTCGTGCAACGGCTGCGCACCGAGGATCTGTTCAAGAAACCGGGCGTGGCCGAAACCATCGACTGGGCCAAATGCCTGCTGGCGCTGGATGTCATCAGCCTCAGCCCCGAGGTGATCGCCGACACGCTGGGTGCGATCCTGAAGTACCAGGACGACATCGCCAAGCTGCAGGGCAGCGAGGCGAAACGCCTGCTGGACGAGGCCCGCGCATCGCTGGAGCCCGCGTGATGCGGTCCGTGTCGCAGCGGGGAGCTTTCCACCCCCCGCACCCCCCCGAGGATATTTGCCGCAAGAAGAAACAGGGGTAGGGCGTGGCCGAATACATCCCCCTCGAGTTGCCCGACAATCCCCGGCTGGCCGAGAACATCACCCATTTCGCCCGCGCCCTGCGCAAGGCGGGCCTTCCCATCGGCACCGGCCGCGTGATCGACGCCATCCGCGCGGTGCAGGCGGCGGGCTTTACCGACAAGCGCGATTTCTTCTGGGTGCTGCATGCCTGTTTCGTGAACCGGCCCGAACATCGCGCCGTGTTTTCGCAGATCTTCCGGCTGTACTGGCGCGATCCGCGTTACCTGGAACACATGATGTCGATGATGCTGCCCGCCATTCGGGGCGTGCAGGAGGAACGCACGGCCCAGGCCGCCGAAAAGCGCGCGGCCGAGGCGCTGCTGGACGGGGCCAACCGACCGGTAGAGCAGGAAAACCCCCGCGAGGAGGAGACGATGATCGAGGTTGACGCCTCGATGACCATCTCTGCCGAGGAACGCCTCAAGACCCTCGATTTCGAACAGATGAGCACCGCCGAGATCGCCGCCGCCAAGCGGATGCTGGCGCGGATGAGCCTGCCCGTCAAACCCATCCCCTCGCGGCGCGGCCAGCCCAGCCTGACCGGCCACCGGATCGACTGGCGGCGCACCATGCGCGCCTCGATGCGGCGCGGCGGCGAGATGCAGGCGCTGGCCTTGAAGGCGCCCCGCCCACGCTGGCCGAACCTGGTGGTGCTGTGCGACATTTCCGGGTCGATGAGCCAGTACAGCCGGATGGTCCTGCATTTCCTGCATGCGGTGGCCAACGAGAAGGGCGCGGGCTGGGCGAAGGTGCATGCCTTCACCTTCGGCACGCGGCTGACCAACATCACCCGTCACCTGGCCACGCGCGACGTGGACCAGGCGTTGAAGGCGGCAGGGGCCGAGGCGCAGGACTGGGAAGGCGGCACGCGGATCGGGTCCTGCCTGCATGCGTTCAACCGCGACTGGTCGCGGCGCGTCATGGGGCAGGGGGCGGTGGTCCTTCTGATCACCGACGGGCTGGACCGCGACAGCGCCGCCGACCTGGGCCGCGAGATGGAACGGCTGCACCTGTCCTCGCGCCGGCTGATCTGGTTGAACCCGCTCTTGCGCTGGGACGGCTTTGCGCCCAAGGCGCGCGGGATCGCCGCCATGCTGCCCCATGTGGACAGTTTCCGCGCGGGCCATTCCATCGACAGCCTCGAGGCGCTTGCGGCGGCCATATCAAAGCAGGATGATGCGGGCGAGAAGACGCGGCTGATGGCCGCCATGCGCGACGGCTGACTTGCGCCGCGCGCGCGCCCTGAAGGGAGGACAAGACCCATGACCGACAGATATGACCGCATCCCCGAGATCGCGCTGGACTGGCACCGCGACGGGCGCGGCGCCGTGCTGGCCACGGTGGTGGAAACCTGGGGCTCGGCCCCGCGCCGTGTGGGCAGCCAGCTTGTCATCTCGGGACGCGGCGAGATCGAGGGATCGGTTTCGGGCGGTTGCGTCGAGGGCGCGGTGGTGACCGAGGCGCTTGAGGCGCTGGAGGAGGGGCGCGCGCGCCTGCTGGAATATGGCGTGAGCGATGGCGACGCCTTTGCCGTGGGCCTGGCCTGTGGCGGCACGATCCGCGTACTTGTGGAACCCGTGGGGGCAGAGCTGACCGAGGATCTGCTGGCGGCCCTGGTGGCCGCGCGTGCCGCACGGCGCGCGGTGGCTTACCTGGCCGATCTGGACAGCGGCGCGCGGCACCTGACCACGGATGGCTATCCCGAACGCTTCCGCATGGATCGTTCGGGTTTCGAGGAGGAAGGCCGCGTGTTCGTGGCCATCCACAACCCGCCGCTTAGGATGATCGTGGTGGGGGCGGTGCATATCGCGCAGGCACTGGTGCCGATGGCGCGGATCCTGGGCTATGATCCGGTGATCGTGGACCCGCGCGATGCCTTCGGCAGCCAGGCGCGCTTTCCCGGCGAGACGATCCTGAACGACTGGCCCGATGACGCCATCGCCGCGCTGGGCCTGGATCCGCGCACGGCACTGGTGCTGCTGACCCATGATCCCAAGCTGGACGATCCCGCGATCGAGGCCGCCATGGCCTCGGACGTGTTCTATATCGGGGCGCTGGGGTCGAAACGGACACATGCGTCGCGGGTGGAACGCCTTGCGGCCAAGGGCATCGCGCCCGACCGGATCGCGCGCATCCACGGTCCCGTGGGGCTGGACATCGGGGCGGCGGGACCGGTCGAGATCGCGCTGTCGATCCTGGCGGAATGCACCCAGGTGCTGAGGCGGGGATGAAATTCGGCCCCGTTCCCCTGGCGCAGGCCACAGGCGCGATCCTGGCGCATTCCGTCGATCTGGGCGGCAAGCGTCTGCGCAAGGGTGTGACGCTGGACGCGGGGCATGTGGTGGCGCTGGCGGCGGCGGGTCATGACCGGGTGATCGTCGCGCGGCTGGATGCCGGCGATGTGCATGAGGATGCCGCCGCCGCGGCCCTTGCCGCGGCACTGGTGCCCGATCCGGCGCGGGCCGGTCTGCGCCTGACCGCGCCTTTTACGGGTCGCGTCAACCTGATCGCCGAAGGGCCGGGTGTCGCGCTGCTGGACGTGCCCGCGCTGACCGCGCTGAACGCGGTTGATCCGATGATCACGCTGGCAACCGTGCCCGCCTTTCACCAGATGACGCAGGGCGGCATGGTCGCGACGGTCAAGATCATCTCCTATGGTGTGGCGGGGGCGGATCTGGAACAGGCCTGCGCGCTGGCGCGGGGGGCGGGGGCGGGCACGATCCGGCTGGCGCGGCCCGTGTTGCGCGGGGCCACGCTGATCGTGACCGAGATCGGTGGCGGGCTGGACAGCACAGAGGCCACGGGCCCCGACAAGGGGCGTGCCGCCATTGCCGCGCGGCTGACGGCGCTGGGCATGGCTCTGGACAAGGTCGTGACGGTGCCGCACCGCACCGGGGATCTGGCGCAGGCCATCGCGGCGACAAAGAGCGACATGGTGCTGATCCTGACGGGATCGGCCACCTCGGATATCGACGACGTGGGGCCTTCGGCGCTTAGGCAGGCGGGGGGGCAGGTGGACCGTTTCGGGATGCCGGTCGATCCCGGCAACCTGCTGTTCCTGGGCCGCTTGGGGGCACGGCCGGTGCTGGGTCTGCCGGGCTGCGCCCGCTCGCCCGCGCTGAACGGGGCCGATTGGGTGCTGTCGCGGCTGGCCTGTGGCCTTGCGGTCAGCGCGCAGGACATCGCGGGCATGGGAATCGGCGGATTGCTCAAGGAAATCCCCTCGCGCCCGATGCCGCGCGCAGGGCGCCAGGCGGGTGCGGCCGCCATGCCGGACAGCTGAGGCCCCAGCCCCCGCCTGTCAAAACGATAGCAAGTCACATCCTTGCGAGGGGCGGAGAAATTCGTGCTTCTCATATGGCCGAGGCCATGCTTAGACTGTCGATGTGAAAGACAAAAAACAAACTCTGGGAGGAGCGTCATGGCACAGGTCTCGATGACCGTGAATGGCAAGGCCGCGTCGGGAGACGTGGAAGGCCGTACACTACTGGTACAATTCTTGCGCGAAAATCTGCACCTGACGGGCACGCATGTGGGCTGCGACACTTCGCAATGCGGGGCCTGCGTCGTGCATGTGAACGGAAAGGCCGTGAAGGCCTGCACCATGCTTGCAGCCGAGGCCGAGGGCGCCGAGGTCCGCACCATCGAAGGCATGGCAAATGCCGACGGATCGCTGAACACCGTGCAGCAGGCGTTTCAGGATCACCACGGCCTGCAGTGCGGCTTTTGCACGCCCGGCATGGTGATGTCCGCATCGGCCCTGCTGGCCGAGAACCCCAATCCGACCGAAACCGAAATCCGCGCCTACCTGGAAGGCAATATCTGCCGCTGCACCGGCTATCACAACATCGTCAAGGCGATCATGGCCGCAGCAGGCCAGGACGTGAGCAAGATCGCGGCCGAATAATATCGAGGGATGCGCCCCGGCGGCGCTGTCTTCGCATTACCTAGGATAACGGAAGGCACAGCCCCCGAGGAGGGGGGCGTCTTCCACTCAGGGAGAGGAACACCATGCCCAAGGATCATGGAATTGGCGCCAGCCCGAAGCGGCGCGAGGATCTGCGGTTTCTGACGGGAACCGGCAATTACACCGACGACATCAACCTTTATGGTCAGCTTTACGTGCATTTCCTGCGCTCGGACGTGGCGCATGGGCGGCTGAACAAGGTCGATACCACCGATGCGGCCGCCATGCCCGGCGTGGTGCGGATCTTCACCGGCGATGATTTCGCCGGCGTGGGCGGTCTGCCCTGCGGCTGGCAGGTCACCGACAAGCACGGCCAGCCGATGCAGGAACCCGGCCACCCGGTTCTGGCGCAGGGCAAGGTGCGCCATGTGGGCGATCCCATCGCCGCCATCGTGGCGGATACCTACGAACAGGCCCGCGATGCCGCCGAGGCGATCGTGCTGGATATCGAGGAACTGCCCGCCGTCATCGACATGAAGGCCGCCGTTCAGGATGGCGCGCCGAAGGTGCATGACGATCTGACCTCGAACCTCTGCTACGATTGGGGCTTCGTCGAGGAAAACAAGGCCGCCACCGATGAGGCCTTCAAGAACGCGGCGCATGTGACCACGCTGGAACTGGTCAACAACCGCCTTGTCGCCAACCCGATGGAGCCGCGCGTGGCGGTGGGCGATTACAACCGCTCGACCGATAAATCGACGCTCTACACCACCTCGCAGAACCCGCATGTGATCCGCCTTCTGATGGGCGCCTTCGTGCTGGGCATCCCCGAGCACAAGCTGCGCGTCGTGGCCCCCGATGTGGGCGGCGGTTTCGGCACCAAGATCTTCCACTACGCCGAAGAGGCCTTCTGCACCTTCGCCGCGCGCCAGCTGAAGCGCCCGGTCAAATGGACCTCGACCCGGTCCGAGGCCTTCATGTCCGACGCCCATGGCCGCGACCACGTGACCAAGATCGAACTGGCGCTGGACAAGGACAACAACTTCACCGCGATCCGCACCGAAACCTATGCGAACATGGGGGCTTACCTGTCCACCTTCGCGCCCTCGGTGCCGACATGGCTGCATGGCACGCTGATGGCGGGCAACTACCGCACGCCGCTGATCTACGTGAACGTCAAGGCCGTGTTCACCAACACCGTGCCGGTTGATGCCTATCGCGGCGCGGGCCGCCCCGAGGCTACCTATCAGCTGGAACGCGTGATCGACAAGGCCGCGCGCGAACTCGGCGTGGACCCGATCAAGCTGCGCCGTCAGAACTTCATCACGCAATTCCCCTATGCCACGCCTGTGGCCGTGGAATATGACACCGGCGATTACGTGGCCACGATGGACAAGCTGGAACAGATCGCCGATCTGTCCGGCTTCGAGGCGCGGCGCAAGGCCTCCGAGGCCAAGGGCAAGCTGCGCGGCCTGGGCATCAACTGCTATATCGAGGCCTGCGGCATCGCGCCCTCGAACCTGGTGGGTCAGCTTGGCGCGCGCGCCGGGCTTTACGAAAGCGCGACCGTGCGGGTGAACGCCACCGGCTCGATCAGCGTGATGACCGGCAGCCACAGCCACGGGCAGGGGCATGAAACCGCCTTCCCGCAGGTGATCGCGGAAATGCTGGGCATCGACGAAAGCATGATCGAAATCGTCCATGGCGACACCGCCAAGGGTCCGATGGGCATGGGCACCTATGGCTCGCGTTCGCTGGCCGTGGGTGGCAGCGCCATGGTCCGCGCGACCGAGAAGATCATCAACAAGGCCAAGAAGATCGCGGCCCACCTGATGGAAGCCTCGGACGCGGATATCGAGGTGAAGGACGGCAAGTTCCATGTCGCCGGCACCGACAAATCCGTGGCATGGGGTGATGTGACCCTGGCGGCCTATGTGCCGCACAACTACCCGCTGGAAGATATCGAACCGGGGCTCGAGGAGACAGCCTTCTACGATCCGTCGAACTTCACCTACCCCTCGGGCGCCTATTGCTGCGAGGTCGAGGTGGATCCCGACACTGGCCGCGTGACCATCGAACGCTTCAGCGCGGCGGATGATTTCGGCAATATCATCAACCCGATGATCGTGTCGGGGCAGGTGCATGGCGGGATTGGCCAGGGCATCGGCCAGGCGCTGCTGGAAGGGGCCGTCTATGACGACAACGGGCAGCTTCTGACCGGCTCCTACATGGATTACGCCATGCCGCGCGCCTCGGATGTGCCGTTCTACACGGTGGATCATTCCTGCGTCACGCCCTGCACGCACAACCCGTTGGGCGTGAAGGGCTGCGGCGAGGCCGGGGCCATCGGATCGCCCCCCGCTGTCGTGAATGCCGTGATCGACGCGCTGCATTCGGCGGGCAAGACCAACGTGACCCATATCGACATGCCGCTCTCGCCCAATCGGGTGTGGGCCGCGATGAACGCCTGAGGAGAAGACGCCATGTACAATTTCGATTTTGTTCGTCCCAAGACGATCGCGGATGCGGCGGCGGCCCTGGGCCATGAAGGCGCGCAGGCGCTGGGCGGGGGGCAGACCCTTCTGCCCACCATGAAGCAGCGCCTTGCCAGCCCTGAAACCCTGGTCAGCCTGACCGGCATCCCCGAGATGCAGGGCGTGTGCAAGGCCGATGACGGGGCCATCTGCATCGGGGGGGCAACCCCCCATGCGGTGGTGGCAGCCGAGGTGGCGGCGCATTACCCGGCGCTGGCGGGCCTTGCCAGCCATATCGGCGATCCGGCGGTGCGCAACCGTGGCACCATCGGCGGCAGCCTTGCCAACAACGACCCTTCCGCCTGCTACCCTTCGGCGGTTCTGGGGTCGGGGGCGACGGTTGTGACCAACACGCGCCAGATCGCGGCCGATGACTACTTCCAGGGGATGTTCACCACGGCCCTGCACGAGGGCGAGATCATCACCGAAGTGCGCTTTCCGGTGCCGGAAAAGGCCAGCTACCAGAAGTTCGAACAACCCGCGTCGCGCTTTGCGCTGGTGGGCGTGTTCGTGGCCAAATACGCGGACGGTGTGCGCGTGGCGGTCACCGGCGCGTCCGAAGAAGGCGTGTTCCGCTGGACCGAGGCCGAAGAGGCGCTGAGCGCCAATTTCTCGGCCGACGCGATCAACGGCCTGACCGTCCCTGCGGATGGCATGATCGGCGACCTGCACGGCTCCAAGGAATACCGCGCCCATCTGGTCGGCGTGATGACCAAGCGGGCGGTCGCTGCGGCGGCCTGACCCGGGTGTGATGTATTAGGAAACGCCCCTGCGGAAAACCGTGGGGGCGTTTGCTTTTACGGATTTCAACGCTCCTCGCTACGCCGGGGGCGTTTCTTGATCTCTCTCAACACCGGCAATGGTGTTTTCGCCTATGCTGTTTCTGGCATGAACGGGCCGTAGCGGCTGAATTACCGCAGGGCCTGCAGGCATCCTGCGTTTGCGCGGATCAAACCGATGGGGGAGCGATGAAAACGAAAATCGTGATGGCCCTTGTTATCGCTCTTCTGGCAACCGGATGCGTTCCTGTTCCTTCGCAAACCACTACCGTCGTCTACGAGGCGCAGGGCCCGGGTGCCGAGAAAGGCACGGGCGGCGGCTGCACGGGTGTCGCCTGGTCCTACTACCAATTCAATCTGGATGACCCTGGTCTTCCCGTTCCCGCCTGGCGCACTAAACCGGAAGAGGTCAGGGTCAGCGTCCTGCCAAAAGACGATGTGCTCGAGGTGATGTTCACGGGCTGGTCCACAAGAAGCCGCAAGTCGATTGACTTCGACGCGTCGGACATTCGGATCAGGCTTGATGGCAAGCCGCGCCAGCCCCGAAAGAGTTCCGAAAACCGGTATACGGATTTCATGTGGGGAACCTCGCTGAGTTTGGAAATCGACATCGGCGCGGGGTTGCCTGCAACAGTGACGCTCGACACAGGGCGCGGGGCCATGGTCGTCGATGGCAAGGCTTTCCCCCTTCCGGTCATGACGTTCAAACGCGCGACACGGACCACGACGATGCTTACGCGGCCATTGAATTGCTGAACAATGCCAGCGCGCAGAAGGTCTTTGGGCTCTTTTGACCTCTCATGCCTGACTGGTGCGCACGGCTTCTATCGTCGCTGTCCCCTTTCGGCACGGCCCCATACCCTTGCCAAGCGCTCAATCTTCATGACCAACTCATGAACGCGCCCGCGTAACCCGTTGAAATCCCGTAATCTGAAAAATGTCCCATCATGGGACAGGCCTTCAGCCCAATAAAAAACCGCCCCGGCGTCGCGCGGACGGGGGCGGTTCAATCAGCCACATAGGCCGGATTACTTCGGCAGCGGTCCGATCAGCATGATCATCTGGCGGCCTTCCATCTTGGGGAAGTTCTCGACGCGGCCCACTTCCTTGGTGTCCTCCGCGACCCGCTCCAGCAATTCGCGGCCCAGGTTCTGGTGCGCCATCTCGCGGCCGCGGAAACGCAGGGTGATCTTCACCTTGTCGCCTTCATCGAGGAACTTGAAGACCGAGCGCATCTTGACCTCGTAGTCATGCTTGTCGGTGTTCGGGCGGAACTTGATTTCCTTGATCTCGATGATCTTCTGCTTCTTGCGCGCTTCGAACTCGCGCTTCTGCGTCTCGTACTTGTATTTGCCGAAATCCATGATCTTGCAGACCGGCGGCACGGCATTGGGAGAGATCTCGACCAGGTCAAGGCCCGCTTCCTCGGCCATCACAAGGGCCCGCTCGGGCGTGACGACGCCGACGTTCTCGCCATCTGCGCCGATCAGCCGGATTTCGGGGGCGCGGATGCGTTCGTTGATGCGGGGGCCTGTTTCGCGCTGCGGGGGCGCGTTATGCGGTCTGCGGGCTATGGTATTGTTCCTTCATTTGTTGGCATATTTCGCGCCGCAACCTAACCTTGGGCGAAGCTTTCTTCAAGCGTCAAATCGGCTGATCCCTGCCGACAAATCCGGGCCGGGGTTGTGATGGCTGTGCAGGCTTCTCATCTGGAGGGCAGGGGCGCGTCCCGGCACGCGGGGTGCGCCATCCACAGAGAAAGGAAGACAGCCATGAACAAGACCGTGTTGACCGCCGTGGCGGCCCTGGTTGCGGGTGCTGCCATCTACATGACCCTGCCCGACAGGACCACGGACATTCCCGCGGTGGATACCGCGACGCCCGCCGCGCCGCCCGAGGTACCGGCCCCTGCCGCGCCGGAACCCGCGCCTGCACCTGCCGAAACGGCTGCACCGACAGCAGAGGAAACCGTCGAGCAGGCGCGCGAGGCGACGCAGGATGCCGCGCAGCAGGCCACAGAGGCCGCGCGCGACATCGCCGAGGAGGCCGCGACCGCCGTCAATCGCGCGGTGGACGAGGCCACGACAGCCGCAGACACGGCCGCGCAGGCCGTGGCCGATGCCGCGCGCGAGGCGCTGAACACCGCCACGGGCGCCAATCCGGCCAGCCCCGAGGCATCCGCCGCGGCACTTGCGTCAATCGCCGCCAAGGCCGGCATGACCGAGGCGGATGTCGAGGCGGTGCTGAGTGTCGAGGGCTTTGATCAGGATCGCGCGGCGGCGATCATCGCGGCCTCGGACCTGGGTGATCTGCGCAAGACGCTGCTGACGACCGCGCTTGAGCAGGCGCAGGGTAATCCCGACTTGCTGCGGCTGGCGCTGGACCAGACCAGGGGCGCCCTGGGCCTTTGACCGGCCCCGCGTGAATGGCGAAGGCCGCGCCGGTATGCCCGGACGCGGCCTTTTTTCTGTGATGCGGGGTCGATCAGCCGACGAAGGCCTTTTCCACCACGTATTCGGCAGGGTCCGAATTTGCCCCCTCGCGCAGGCCGAACCCTTCCAGAACCGTTTTCATGTCGGTGTTGAAATCCAGCGATCCGCAGACCATGCCGCGATCCGTCTCGGGGTTGATCGGCGCAATGCCCAGATCGGCGAAGACCTTGCCGCTGGTCAGGTTGTCGGTGATCCGGCCCATCTGCGCGCTGTCCTCGCGCGTGGTGGTGGGATAGTAGCGCAGCTTTCCGGCCACGAATTCCCCGATCAGCGGATCCTCGGGCAGGCTTTCGACCAGCTGACGGCCGTATTCCAGTTCGGCCACGTCGCGGCAGGTGTGCATCATGATCACCTCGTCATACCGCTCGTATGTCTCGGGGTCGCGCATCAGGCTGGCGAAGGGCGCAAGGCCCGTGCCGGTGGCGAAGAACCACAGCCGCTTGCCGGGCAAAAGCGCGTCCAGCACCAGCGTGCCCACGGGCTTGGGCCGCAGGATGATCTGATCGCCCGGTTCGATATGCTGCAGTTTCGATGTCAGCGGCCCGTCCTGGACCTTGATCGAATAGAACTCCAGCTCCTCGTCCCAGCTGGGCGAGGCGATGGAATAGGCGCGCAGCAAGGGTTTGCCATTCTCGCCCATCAGGCCGATCATCACGAATTCCCCCGACCGGAACCGCAGGCTTTGCGGGCGCGTCACGCGGAAGGAAAACAGCCGGTCCGTCCAATGGGTCACGGATGTCACCGTCTGGGCATCGGGCAGGGTGGGCACTTTGGGAACGGAAATCTCGGTCACGGTCAGGCTTTCGGTCATATGCATCATGCCGGAAGTAAACCGGCATCCTTTGTCTATCTTTGATCCATGTCAGATGAAAGCGCGGGATTACCCGCGCAGACGCGCCTGGTAGTCATGCGCGCGCCAGTCGGCACGGGCCAGCCATTGCGCCTCGGGTTGGCGGGCGGCCAGGGCTGCGGGGATTTCCACCTCGTCGAAGCCTGCCCGCCGCGCCATCGCGTATTGATCCGCGATCACATGGCCCGCCGCGCGCAGCCGCCCCGCATAGCCGCGCAGCCGCAGCCGACGCGCCAGGGTAAAGCCGCGCCCATCGGCAAAGCTGGCAAAGGGAATGCGGATGATCTGCAACGCGTCCAGGGTCAGGGTGTCGGGATCGGCCTCGGCGGGCAGGTCCAGCGCCAGCGTGTCCGGCGTGACCTCGGCCAGCGGGGTGAAGGGATGCGGCCAATCCTCGGCCGCAAAGCCGCTGTCGCGCACGATGACGGTGCTGTTCGATGTCATTGTCCTGCTCCTGTCCTGACCATCTTGCCATTCACGAAATGAATGCCGCATTCTTCCTTGGCGGCGCCCCGCCAGCGGCCTGCGCGCTCGTCCTCGCCCGGTTTGACGGGCGATGTGCAGGGGGCGCAGCCGATCGAGGGATAGCCCCGCGCCACCAGCGGATGCCGGGGCAGGCGGTTGTTGATCATGTAATCCTGCACATCCGCCTTGTCCCAATGGGCCAGCGGATTGACCTTGAGCCGCCCGTCGGTATCTGCCTCGAAAAACTCGAGCGCGGCACGGGTCGAGGCCTGGAACCGTTTGCGCCCCGTGATCCATGCGTCGAACCCGTCCAGCGCGCGTTCCAGCGGTTCTGTCTTGCGCAGCGCGCAGCAGCCATCGGGATCGGTGCGGTGCAACTGCCCGTCAGGGTCCTTGGCGGCCACCGCGACCGGCTGCGCGTGGATGATGCGCAGATCGGTCAGGTCCAGCCGTGCGGCCACCTGCCGCTGGTAGTCCAGCGTTTCGGCAAACAGCATCTGCGTGTCGATGAAGAGGACCGGCACCGTGCGGTCGATCATCGCCAGCATATGCAGCAGCACGACGCTTTCCGCCCCGAACGAGCTGACCAGTGCGATGCGGCCGACCTGTGCATCGGACAGGGCATGGCGCAGCACCGCGCTGGCCGCATGGTGGCGGTAGCGCGCGTTCAGATCGTCTGCGCGCACCGCGACCGGGGCAAGGGGGGCCTCAAGCGGCATGGCGGTCGCGCGCCTCGGGGTAGAGTGCCGCCTTGAACGGGGCCACACCCAGCCGGCGATAGGCCTGCAGGAAGGTTTCCGACGCCTCCTCGCGCAGCGCCAGATAGGCGCGGATCAACCGTTCGATGGCCGGCAGCAGATCCTCGGCGGCAAAGCCCGGGCCCGCGCGTTCGCCGATCACCGCATCCTCGGTGCCGTCGCCGCCCAGCGTGATCTGGTAGTTTTCCACGCCCGCGCGGTCCAGACCAAGGATGCCGATATGGCCGACATGGTGATGGCCGCAGGCGTTGATGCAGCCCGAGATCTTGATCTTCAGGGGGCCGATGTCATGCTCCAGCTTCAGCGCCTCGAAATGGGTTGCGATCTCTTGCGCGATGGGGATCGACCGGGCCGTGGCCAGCGCGCAGTAATCCATGCCGGGGCAGGCGATGATGTCGCTGATCAGCCCGATATTGGCGGTGCCCAGACCTGCGGCCTTCAACGCCGCATGGAGGGCAGGCAGATCGGCGCGCGCCACATGGGGCAGGATCACGTTCTGCTCATGGCTGATGCGCAGCTCGTCATAGGCATATTTCGCCGCCAGATCGGCCATCAGGCGCATCTGGCCTGCGGTGGCATCGCCCGGTGTCGCGCCATGCGCCTTGAGGCTGATGGACACGATGGCATGATCGGCGCGCCGGTGCGCCGCAAGGTTCGTATCGGCCCATGACCGGAACACGGGATCGTTCTGATAGGCGATGTCGAAGGGATGCGTGTCGCGCGCGGCAAAGGCGGGCGGGGCGAATTGCGGCTCGATCTGCGCCAGAAGCGCCTGATCTGCACCGTTGAACGCGGTGCGCAGGGTGGCGAACCGTTCCTCGACCAGATCGCGGATGGTGTCGATCCCGTTCTCGTGCACGGTGATCTTGATGCGCGCCTTGTACTTGTTGTCGCGCCGTCCCAGCAGGTTGTAGACGCTGACGATCGCCTCGAGATAGGGCAGAAGGTCGCCGCGCGGCAGGAAAGGCCGGATCACCTGTCCGATCATCGGGGTGCGGCCAAGGCCACCGCCCACGATCACCTCGAAACCCGTCTCGCCATCCCGTTCCACCATGCGCAGCCCGATGTCATGGGCGCGGGTCACGGCGCGGTCATTGGGGCTGCCGGTCACGGCGATCTTGAACTTGCGCGGCAGGAACTGGAATTCGGGGTGATCCGTGGACCATTGCCGGATCAGCTCGGCCACGGGACGCGGATCGGCCAGCTCGTCCGCCGCAGCACCCGCGAAATGGTCGGCGGTCACGTTGCGGATCGTGTTGCCGCTGGTCTGGATGGCGTGCAGCCCCACCTCGGCCAGGGCGTCCAGCATGTCGGGCACATCGGACAGTTTGGGCCAGTTGTACTGGATGTTCTGGCGGGTGGTGAAATGGCCGTAGCCCTTGTCCCATTTTTCCGCCAGCACGGCCAACTGCCGCATCTGGGCGCTGTTCAGCGTGCCATAGGGAATGGCGACCCGCAGCATATAGGCATGCAGCTGAAGATAGAGCCCGTTCATCAGGCGCAGCGGCTTGAATTCATCCTCGGTCAGCGATCCGTCGATGCGGCGGGCGACCTGCGCGCGGAACTGGGCGTTGCGTTCGGCCAGAAAGGCGCGGTCGAATTCGGAATACTCATACATGCGCGGCATCCTCCTGCTTGCCGTGGGCGTAGTTGGACGGTCCCTTGCGGCGGAAATCCTCGCGGAAATGCGCGGGCTGGGGGCCGTGCGCGCCGGGGATCACATCGGCGAGGTAGGCGCCCACCACGCGATGGGGCTGGCGCTGTGCGTCAAGCAGGCGCAACTGGGCGATGGCCTCGTCCTCGATCACCTCGGCCTGCGACAGGCTGCGGGTCCAGCTGTCATCGGCGGCAAGATAGATCACGTCGCCTTCGATCAGCGCATTCGCGGTGACGACCTTGGGTGTGAAACGGGGCATTGACCTCTCCTTGACGCGGGATCCGAAGCAGTCCGCTTTCGGTTTGACCTTTGCGACAATATAGGAAATATTCCCATGAAAGCGCCAGTATCCCCGGCAGATAAGGAATATTGTTTCTGTCAAATCGGAATGGTGTGATGAAATTCCACTTGAACGGAGTCAAAGGAAATGTCGATCCGATTGGATGCCACGGACAGGAAAATTCTGGCAGAGTTGCAGCGCGATGCAGGACAGTCGCTGGACGAGATCGCCAAGCAGGTGGGGTCTTCGAAGACACCCGTATGGAACCGGATCCGCAAGATGCGCGAGGCGGGAATCATGGGGCCGCAGACCGTGATCCTTGATGCCGAGGCGCTGGGATTCGAGGCCTGTTTCTTCGTGCTGATCCGCACTTCGGAACATGAGGCGGCCTGGCAGGCGGCGTTCCTGAAGGCGCTGCAAAGCCGCCCCGAGGTGCAGGAGGCGCATCGCCTGGCTGGTGATATCGACTATATCCTGAAGGTGCGGGTCAAGAATGCGCGTGCCTATGACGCCTTCTACCAGGCGCTGATTTCCGAGGTGAAGGTCCATAACGTGACGGCCCTTCTGTCGATGGAGGAGATCAAGTCCACCACCGCGCTGCCGATCTGACGCGCCTGCCTGCCTGCGTGACGCGGCGCGGGCGGCGGGGTTGGATGGATATTTGAGGCAAGAAGAAACCGGGATCAGGTTTCGACCATCAGCGCCTCCAGCCCGTGGAAATGGTAGCTGTCGGCGAAGCGCGCCGGCGCGGCCAGCCGCAGGTCCGGGCAGCGCTGGAACAGGACGCCAAGGGCGATCTGCATCTCGAGCCGGGCCAGCGGCGCGCCGAGGCAGAAATGCAGCCCCGCGCCGAAACCCATGTGCGGCGTGCCGGGACGGGCCGGATCGAACCGGTCAGGATCCTGCCAGACGCCGGGATCGCGGTTGGCGGCGCCCAGAAGCACGCCCACGCGGTCGCCGCGGCGGAAGACATGGCCGTGGACTGTCATTTCTTCGTAGGCGTAGCGGGTGAACATGTGCAGCGGCGGATCCAGACGCAGCAGTTCCTCGACCGTGGCGCCGATGCGGTTGGGTGTCAGATGCGCGCGCGGATCGGGCGTGGACAGCAGCAGGCGGGTGGCGTTGCCGATGGCATGGACCGTGGCCTCATGGCCCGCGTTCAGCAGCAGGATGCAGGTCGAGATCATCTCGGGCGTGGACAGGCGCGCGCCGTCCTGTTCGGCCGCGATCAGATGGGTGATCAGGTCATCGCCGGGTCTGTGGCGCCGCTGGCTGATGTGATCGGAGAGAAAGTCGCTGAAGGCGGCGGCGGCGGCATTGGCGGCCTCTTCCATCGCGCGGGTGCGGCGGGCCTGGTACATGCCGACCATGGCGTGCGACCAGGCCAGCAGATCGGGGGCGCGGTCTTCGGGCACGCCCAGCAGCCGGGCGATGGTGATGACCGGGATCGCCTGCGCATAGGCGGGCAGCAGATCGAAGGGCGCGCCGCGCGGGAAGGCGTTGATCAACCCATGGGCCAGCCTTGCGAGGTCCGGCGCCAGTGCCGCGACCTGGCCCGAGGTGAAGGCCCGCAGCACGAGGCCGCGCAGCCGCTTGTGGCGGGGCGGCTCCAGTTCCAGCATCGAATGATCCTCGATGGCGTAGAAGGCCGCAAGATGCGCGGGCGCGGGGCTGGCCAGTTCGGCGGGGATTTCGCGGCCGAAGCGGCGATCGCGCAGGATCATGTTGACCGCGCCATGGCCGAGTGCGCAGGGGATGCCGTAATCCTCCCACCAGACCAGGGGGCCGCCTTTGCTGCGTACGCGGGCATAAGCCGGATAGGGATCCTGCACGAAGCCGGGATCGGTGGGGGATTGGTGCCAGCGATACATGCGCCAAGGGATGCCCGAGCCCTCTGGTCAAGGCAAGGCCGGAGCGGCTAGATTGTCCCGATGAAACCCGATACCGCCCGCCGCCTTGCGATCTTTGCCCTGTTCCTGCTGGCCGTCGCGACCTTTGCGGCAGGGGTCTGGCGCACGGGCTACCGCCAGGCACTGGACCAGGCCGCGCAGCGCGGCGAGGCTGACCTGCTGCTGGCCTCGGACCGGCTGACGGGGCAATTGCAGCTTTACCAGCAACTTGCGGTGATCATGGCCGCGCATCCGGCGCTGGCGCAGGCCGTGGCCTCGGGTGAGGGGGCGGCGGTGGCCTCGGTTCTGGTGGCGACCGCCGACAAGACCGGGGCGATGGATATCCAGCTGGCCGACCGGCAGGGCCGGGTGCTGGCCAGCGCCAAGGGGCTGGCCGATCCGGCCCTTGCGGGCAGCACCTACTTCCAGCGTGCGATGACCGGCGCATTGGGCGAAGGTCACGGCATCAACCCGATTGGCGGGCAACGCAGCTACACTTTTGCGGCGCCCCTCTTTGGCCCGGATGGCCGGGTGCAGGGCGCGGTGATGGTGCTGGCCGATATCGGCCTGGTCGAGGCCGAATGGCGCGGCGCGCGCCCCACCGTGTTCTTCACCGATGACACCGGACTGGTCTTCATCACCAACCGGTCCGAACTGTTGCTCTGGACGCGGGCACCGGGGCAGGTGGGCCTGTCGCCGCCTGCGGGGACGGCGGGTGAATTTTCCTTCACGCTGCAGGGCGATCACGTGGTCTGGCACGAAAGCTGGAGCCCCTATATCCCGGCCCGTGCGCTGCATCTGTCGCGCGATCTGCCGGTGATCGGCATGCGCGCCGAGGCGCTGGTCGATGTCGAACCCGCGCGCCGGCTGGCTACCCTGCAGGCGGGGCTTGTGGCGGCCGTGTGCCTGGCATTCGGCGCGCTGCTGTTCCTGGCGACCGAGCGGCGGCGCACGCTGGCCCTGGCCAATGCGCGGCTGGAAGGCCGCGTGGCCGAGCGCACGCGCGAGCTGTCGGGCGCCAATGCAGCACTGCGCCGCGAGGTCAGCGAACGTATCGCCGCCGAGGCCGCGCTGAAGAAGGCGCAGGACGACCTTGTGCAGGCGGGCAAGCTGTCGGCGCTGGGCCAGATGAGCGCGGGCATCAGCCACGAATTGAACCAGCCCTTAATGGCAATCCGCCAATATGCCGAGAATGGCGCTGCCCTGCTGGAACGCGGCAAGCCCGATGTGGCCGCCCAGAACCTGCGCCGCATCGGTGATCTGGCGCATCGGATGGGGCGCATCATCCGCAACCTGCGCGCCTTTGCCCGGCAGGAACGCGAGCCGATGGGGCAGGTCGATCTGGTGGCGGTGGTCAATGCCGCGCTGGAACTGTCCGAATCCCGGCTGGCCCGCGACGGTGTCGAGGTCCGGTGGCAGCCGCCTGCGCCGATCCATGTGATCGGGGGCGAGGTGCGGCTGGGCCAGGTTCTGGTCAACCTGATCGGGAATGCGGCCGATGCGATGGCGGGGTTGCCTGTGCGGCGCATCGCGATCTCGTTGCGCCGTCATGACGACCGGGTGTTGCTGGAGGTGGCCGATACCGGCCCCGGCATCGAAGAGCCGGAAAAAATCTTCGATCCGTTCTACACCACAAAGGCGGTGGGGGCGGCCGAGGGCATGGGGCTGGGGCTGTCGATCTCTTACGGGTTGGTGCAAAGCTTTGGTGGGGCGATCCGCGGACGCAACCGGCCCGAGGGCGGCGCCATCTTCACGGTGGAACTGACCCCCGCCACAGGCCCGGACATGGCCGCCCCGGAGGCTGCGGAATGATCCGGCAGGTGCTGATCGTCGATGATGACGCCGCCGTGCGCGAGGCACTGGCCCAGACGCTGGAACTGGCGGACCTGGCCCCGCGCTGCACCGGCAGTTTCATCGAGGCGAAGGATCATATCTCGGAAGGGTTCGAAGGGGTGATCCTGTCCGACATCCGCATGCCGGGGCGCGACGGCTTCTTCCTGCTGGACCATACCCGCAAGCTGGACCCCGACCTGCCGGTGATCCTGCTGACCGGCGAGGGGGACATCCCCATGGCCGTGCGCGCGATGGGGCAGGGCGCCTTCGGATTTCTGGAAAAGCCCTGCGCGGCGGCCGATCTTCTGGCCGAGGTCGAGCGCGCCCTGAAAACCCGTGCGCTGGTGCTGGAGAACCGCCGCCTGAAGGCCCAGCTGGAAGCAGGCGATCCGGCGGCGCGGTTGCTGTTCGGCACATCGCCCTTGGCGCGCGCGCTGCGCGACAGGGTGCGCGCCGTGGCCCGCACCCGCGCCGAGGTTCTGGTCAGCGGCCCGCCCGGCAGCGGCATTTCCAAGGTGGCCGAGGTCATTCACCTGTGTTCGGCCATGGCCAAGGGGCCTTTCGTCAAGGTGCCTGCCGCGGGTCTGGACGCGGCGGGGGTGGCCGCGGCGATGGATAGCGCCAAGGGCGGCAGCCTGTTCCTGGACGAATTGGGCGCGATGCCCGCCGAGGCGCAATTCGCCCTGCTGGAGCAGTTGGAAACCGATCAGGATCTGCGGCTGATCGCGGGCAGCAGCGGTGATCTTGCGGCGCAGGTGGCCGAAGGGCGGATGAACCCGGATCTCTATTACCGGCTGGATGTGATGCCTGTGCGGATCCCCGCCCTGGCCGAGCGGACCGAGGATATTCCGGTGCTGTTCCGTCACTATGTTGCGCAGGCCAGCGAACAGGCGGGGCTGACCCCGCCGCCTGTCGGCCCCGAGGTGATCGGCGCGCTGATGGCGCGTGACTGGCCCGGAAATGCCCGCGCGCTGATGTCGGCGGCGATGCGCTTTGCCCTGGGGCTTGGCGTCGGGGAAGGGGGCGATGGCGTGGCCGGGCAGGAGCCCGGCCGCGGTCTGGCCGAGCAGATGGCGCAGGTCGAACGCTCGATCCTGGTGGCGGCGCTGCGGCGTCATGCGGGCCGCGCGGCCGAGGCCGCGCGCGAGCTGAAACTGCCGCGCAAGACGCTTTACGACAAGCTGACGCGCTATGGTCTGCGGCCCGAGGATTTCCGCTGAGCGCCGATGCGCCGGGGGCATCCGACGCCGTCCGGGGGGATTCGCCGCGTTGATTCGGCTTGCTGATTCGCTGCAGGTTGTGCGGATTCCCGCAATATGCTGCCCGAACCTGTGCGGTTTTCCGCACAGGTTGCAGCAGGCGCAACCCGGCCATGCGCTGTGCGCAGGGGCAAGTCGTTGCCATTCTTGGGTTTTCTCGATCTGCCTGAGAAATGCGCACATTTGCTTGAGACTTGCGTGATCGCGGTCAGTGTTTGCACCGCAGCGCCCCTTGCAGGGGCAAGTCATGCAACGTCTCAATTCTGGGAGGAGAGACCTATGAAATTCCTGACATCCGCCGCAATGGCACTGGCCCTCACCGTGACCGCCGGCGCCGCCGCCGCAGCCTGCGATCCGGGCGAAATCGTCATCAAGTTCAGCCATGTGACCAACTCGGACAAGCACCCAAAGGGCATCGCCGCCACCCTGTTCGCCGAGCGCGTGAACACCGAGATGAACGGCAAGGCCTGCATGGAAGTGTTCCCGAACTCGACCCTCTACACCGACGAGAAGGTGCTTGAGGCGATGCTGCAGGGTGACGTCCAGTTCGCTGCCCCCTCGCTGTCGCTGTTCGAGCCGATCACCAAGCAGTTCCGCCTGTTCGACCTGCCCTTCATGTTCAAGGACATTGCAGCCGTTGACGCGTTCCAGGCATCGGGCACCGGCCAGGAGATGCTGCAGTCGATGACCCGCCGTGGCGTTCTGGGCCTGGGCTTCTGGCACAACGGGATGAAGCAGTTCTCGGCCAACAAGCCGCTGATCTCGCCCGAGGATGCAAAAGGCCTGAAGTTCCGCGTGCAGCCCTCCGACGTGCTGGTCGCACAGATGAACGCGCTGGGCGCCACCGCACAGCCGATGGCCTTCGCCGAAGTTTACGGCGCGCTGCAGACCGGCGTTGTCGACGGTCAGGAAAACAGCTGGTCCAACATCTATGGCCAAAAGTTCTTCGAAGTGCAGGACGGTATCACCGAAACCAACCACGGCATCATCGACTACATGGTCGTGACCAGCGTCGACTGGTGGGAATCGCTGGACGCCGACGTGCGTGACCAGCTGGCGACGATCCTTGACGAGGTGACCACCTCGCGCAACGCGGCCGTTCTGGAAGTCGACCGCGCGGCACGCCAGTCGATCCTGGATGCCGGCGGCAAGATCGTCGAGCTGACACCCGAGCAGCGCGCGGCATGGGTCGAAGCCATGAAGCCCGTCTGGGCGCAGTTCGAAGCCGAAGTCGGCGCCGAGAACATCGCGGCGGCACAGGCCTTCAACAACTGATCCGACCGGATCACAGGGGGTGCGCCATGACCGGCGCACCCCATCGTTCCGTTTCGGAACACAAGTTCACATTCATTGGGGGGACTGCCGATGTCTGGGCCTGGCCGATACGAGCCGCGCAGCATGCTGGGAAAGGTCGTGCACGAGTTCGAGGAGACGGCGATCGCCGTGATGCTCGGGCTGATGACGCTGCTGACCTTCGTCAACGTCATCATGCGCTATGTCTTCAATTCGATGGTGATCTGGGGCCTTGAGGTCGTTCTGGTCCTGTTCGCCTGGCTGGTGCTGTTCGGCGTCGCCTATGCGTTCAAGGTGACGGCGAACCTGGGCGTGGACGCCATCATCTCGGTCGTTTCGCCGCGCACGCGTTATCTGCTTGCGCTGCTGTCGGCCGCCTGCTGCCTCGCCTATGCGCTGCTGATCGCCAAGGGGGCCTGGGATTACTGGGCGCCGTTTGCCGGCTTGCAGCAGACCACCGGGCACTGGTTCCCCACCGGGTTCGACGCCAATACCCGCGACCGCGCCTTCTTCGAGACCGATCAGGTCCCGATGCTTGAATGGCTGCGCTGGCTGGAGGATGCGATCAACCAGGGCGAGGCCTATTCCAAGATGCCGCGCATGATCCCCTACATGATCCTGCCGATCGCCGCCGCGCTGATGCTGTTCCGCATCATCCAGGTGACGATCCGCATCGTGAAGGGCGAACAGCACAGCATGATCGTCAGCCACGAGGTCGAGGACGCGCTGGACGAAATCGCCAAAAACCGCCGCGAAGAGGTGTAACCCATGGACGTCTTTATCCTTTTCGCGATGGTCATCGGCCTGATGCTGATCGGCGTTCCGATCGCCGTGTCGCTGGGCCTGTCCTCGATCCTGTTCATGCTGGCGCTCAGCGATACGTCGCTGGCGGCCGTGGCGGCATCGCTCTACAACGGGATGGCGGGGCATTACACGCTGCTGGCGATCCCCTTCTTCGTGCTGGCCTCAAGCTTCATGTCCACAGGCGGCGTGGCGCGGCGGATCATCCGCTTCTCCATCGCGCTGGTGGGGCATCTGCCGGGCGGTCTGGCCATCGCGGGCGTCTTTGCCTGCATGATGTTCGCAGCCCTTTCGGGGTCCAGCCCCGCCACCGTGGTGGCGATCGGCACGATCGTGATCGCGGGCATGCGGCAGGTCGGCTACACACGCGATTTCGCGGCCGGCGTGATCGCGGTCGCCGGCACGCTGGGCATCCTGATCCCGCCCTCCATCGTGATGGTGGTCTATGCCTCGGCCACGGATGTGTCGGTGGGGCGGATGTTCCTTGCGGGCGTCATTCCGGGCCTTCTGGCCGGTTTCATGCTGATGACCACGATCTATGTCATGGCCCGCGTGCGCAACCTGCCCAAGGGCGAGTGGCTGGGCTGGGGCGAGGTGTGGTCCTCGGGCCGCGATGCGGGCTGGGGCCTGATGCTGATCGTCATCATCCTGGGCGGCATCTACGGCGGCATCTTCACACCCACCGAAGCGGCGGCTGTCGCGGCGGTCTATGCCTTCCTGATCGCCTGTTTCGTCTATCGCGACATGGGGCCGCTTGCGCGCCCCGAGGGCGAGCGCAACCTGACCCTGCTGGACAGGCCCATCGCGCTGGTCACGGCCTTCTTTCACCGTGACATCCGCAATACCCTGTTCGAGGCAGGCAAGCTGACCGTCACGCTGATGTTCATCATCGCCAATGCGCTGATCCTGAAGCACGTCCTGACGGACGAGCAGATCCCGCAGCAGATCGCGGGTGCCATGCTGGCGGCAGGTTTCGGCCCGGTCATGTTCCTTGTGATCGTGAACGTCATCCTGCTGATCGGCGGACAGTTCATGGAACCCTCGGGCCTGATCGTGATCGTGGCGCCGCTGGTCTTCCCGATCGCGATGGAACTGGGGATCGACCCGATCCACCTGGGCATCATCATGGTGGTGAACATGGAAATCGGGATGATCACGCCGCCGGTGGGTCTGAACCTCTTCGTGACTTCCGGTGTTGCTGGCATGCCGATGATGCGCGTCGTGCGCGCGGCACTGCCCTTCCTGGCCGTGCTCTTCGTCTTCCTGATCCTGATCACCTATGTTCCGATCATCTCGACATGGTTGCCCACGCTGATGATGGGCCCCGAGATACTGGTGCGCTAGCGCGCCGGGGACAGGAAAAACTGGCGGCGCGGGGGCAACCCCGCGCCGTTTTTCATTCGGAAGCGGTGCGTTGTCAGTATGTCCCGCTGGCCTCCAGGGCCGCGACGATGGGGCAGAAATCATCCGCCGTCAGGCTGGCCCCGCCCACAAGTGCGCCGTCCACATCCGCGACGGCGAATATCTGCGCGGCATTGTCGGCCTTGACCGAGCCGCCATAGAGCAGCCGGATCGCGCCGCCGCTCGCCGCCCCGAAACGGGCGCACAACCGCGCGCGCAGGAAGCCATGCACCTCGGCAATCTGGTCGGTGGTGGCGATGCGGCCCGTGCCGATGGCCCAGACCGGTTCATAGGCGATCACGGTCGTATCGCCTGTGGCACTGTCGGGCACCGAGGCGTCAAGTTGCGCGCCGATCACCTCGAGCGTCGTGCCTGCATCCCGTTCGGCCAGGGTCTCGCCCAAGCAGATCACGGCGATCAGCCCTGCCGCCATCGCGGCTTCGGCCTTGGCGCGCACCGTGGTGCTGTCCTCATGGTGATCGGCGCGGCGTTCGGAATGACCAATGATCACCGCGCCCGCGCCGGCATCGGCCAGTTGGGTTGCGGCCAGATCACCGGTATGGGCACCCGAGGGCGCCATGTGGCAATCCTGCGCCCCGATCATCAGGCTGCGTTGCCCGGTACGGTGGGCCGCCGGATGGATCAGGGTTGCGGGCAGGCAGATCAGCAGATCGACCGCAGGGGTAGGGCAGGCCGCCGCGATGCGGTCAAGCTGGTCCAGATCGGCCAGCATCCCGTTCATCTTCCAATTGCCTGCTGCCAGTTTGCGCCGCATTGTCCGCCCTCCGCCTGTATCCGCCCCTCCTTACAGAGAGGGGACGGCGTTTTCCAGACGCAAGGGCATGGGAGATGCGATCACTTGCCGCCGCGCGCGGCGCTCAGTTCCTCGACATCCTTGAACTTGATCGATTTGCCGCATCCGCAGGCATCCTCGACATTGGGGTTGTTGAACTTGAACCCCGATTCCAGCAGCGATGTCTGATAGTCGATCTGCGTGCCGAACAGGAACATCTGCGCCATCGGCGCGATCATGACGCGCGCGCCGTCCTGTTCCACCACCTCGTCCATCGGGGCGATCTCGGCGGCATATTCCATCGTGTATTCCATGCCGGCGCAGCCGCCTTTCTTGACGCCGATGCGCAGGCCCTTATGGCCATCCTTCTGCATCAGGCGCGCGATCTGGCGCGCGGCGGCCTCGGTCATGGTGACAGCCTGTTTTCCGGGTATGGCGAACATCGTCCGTGCCTCTCAGCGTTTTGTCGGCCGCGCGGGCCGGATCACATGAAGCCCAGCTCCAGCCGGGCCTCGTCGCTCATCATGTCCATGCCCCACTGGGGCTCCCAGGTCAGTTCCACATCCACATGCTTGACGCCGGGCAGCGGCTCGATCGCATCGGCCACCCAACCCGGCATCTCGCCCGCCACGGGGCAGCCGGGGGCGGTCAGCGACATGATCACCCGCACCTCGTTCTCGGGATTGATGTCGATGGTGTAGACCAGCCCCAGATCGTAGATATTCACCGGTATTTCCGGATCATAGACCGAGCGGCAGGCCTCGACGACCTGTTCGTAAAGCGGGTGATCGGTGCTTGAGGGGGCGATCAACGGGGTGCCTTCAAGCGGCTCGGCATTCTGGGTCATTCTTTGTCCTGGGGGCTGTCCTGCGGATTTCCTGACTGAACATATAAGGATAGGGGGCGGATTCGTCCAGTGCCGGCGGCCAGTGTCCGGCTTGTTCCACGCTGATCCCTTGGCTTTTCGCGCGATCTGTCGGATAGGGGGGCAACAGCAAAAGGCTTTCCGATGACACACAGCTCCGCCGCCTTCGGCTTCGACCTGCACGCCACCGACGGAAAGGCGCGTACCGGCGCCATCACGACACCGCGCGGGACGATCCGCACACCGGCCTTCATGCCTGTCGGCACGGCGGCGACGGTCAAGGGCATGATGCCCGAAAGCGTGGCCGCCACCGGCGCCGATATCCTGCTGGGCAACACCTATCACCTGATGCTGCGCCCCACGGCCGAGCGGATCGACCGGCTGGGCGGGTTGCACCGTTTCATGAACTGGGACAAGCCGATCCTGACCGACAGCGGCGGTTTCCAGGTCATGAGCCTGGCCGCCCTGCGCAAGCTGACGGAGGAGGGGGTGACGTTCAAATCCCATATCGACGGTTCGCGTCACCACCTCAGCCCCGAGCGCAGCATGGAGATCCAGCGCCTGCTGGGCAGCGACATCGTGATGTGTTTCGACGAATGCCCGGCACTGCCCGCCACCGATGTGGAGGTCGCGAAATCCATGCGCCTGTCGATGCGTTGGGCGCAGCGATCGCGCGATGCCTTCGGGGACCGGCCGGGGCATGCGCTGTTCGGCATCCAGCAGGGCGGCGTCACGCAGGAGCTGCGCGCGGAAAGCGCCGAGGCGCTGTGCGCCATCGGTTTCGATGGCTATGCCGTAGGCGGCCTTGCCGTGGGCGAGGGGCAGGAGGCGATGTTCGGCGTGCTCGACTACGCGCCCGATATGCTTCCACAGGACAAGCCGCGCTACCTGATGGGCGTGGGCAAGCCCGAAGACATCGTGGGCGCAGTCAAGCGCGGCATCGACATGATGGATTGCGTGCTGCCGTCGCGCTCGGGCCGCACCGGGCAGGCCTTCACCCGTCATGGCGTGGTCAACATCAAGAATGCCCGCCACCAGGACGATCCGCGCCCGCTGGACGAGGCTTGTGGCTGTCCCGCCTGCCGTGGCTACAGCCGGGCCTATCTGCACCATGTCTTCCGCGCGGGCGAGATGATCTCGGGGATGCTGCTGACCTGGCACAACCTGCATTACTACCAGGAATTGATGCAAGGCATGCGCGACGCCATCGCGGCGGGCCGCTTTGCCGCATTCGAGGCCGATTTCCACGCGCAGCGGGCCGAGGGCGACATTCCCCCCCTCTGATCCCGGCGGCACGGTCGGAATGGATATTTGGGGCAAGAAGAAGCTTCAGGTGAAGTGACCCTTCCACACGGGGCCGGTCGGCAGAGGGGCCGGCGGCGGGTGCGGAAGGGGCTTCTCCTTGCACGATCATCGGCGTCCCCGCCTGTACCGCAAGGCGACCATGGGCGATTAACCTTAACATTCGGTTTCTTCTTGCCTTAAATATCCATCCAAGGGTTCAGCGGGCGCGAAGGGGGCAAGTGATGGAATATGGCTATGATCTGGGGGCCTATTCCCGCGTCGTGACCACGGCCTCTGCCGAGGCGCAGCGCTGGTTTGACCGTGGTCTGAACTGGGTCTTCGGGTTCAACCATGCCGAAGCGGTGGTCTGTTTCACGCGCGCGCTTGATGCCGATCCGGGCTGCTCCATGGCACAGTGGGGCATCGCCTATGCGATGGGGCCGAATTACAACATGCCCTGGGTGCTTTACGACGCGGCGGGCAAGGCGGCAGCCCTTGGCCGCGCCCATGCCGCGACACAGGCGGCACTTGCGCTTGTCGATCATGTCAGCCCGCCCGAACAGGCGTTGATCCGCGCGCTGGCCGCGCGCTATCCGCAGGCCGATCCCATCCCCGACATGCGCCCCTGGGACCGGGCCTTTGCCGATGCGATGCGCGCGGCGCATCTGGCCCATCCCCGTGATCCGGATATCCTGTCGGTCACTGCCGAGGCGATCATGGATCTGACCCCCTGGCAGATGTGGGATCTGGCGACAGGCCAGCCCGCGCCGAAGGCCGGCACGCCCGAGGTGCGCGCCATTCTGGAAGGGGCGATGCGCGATCTGCCCGGCGCGATGGCGCATCCGGGTATCCTGCACCTTTACGTGCATCTGATGGAAATGTCGCCTTTCCCGGAAAAGGCGCTGCCGGCGGCAGATGTTCTGCGCACCCTTGTGCCTGACGCGGGCCACCTTGTGCACATGCCCACGCATATCGACGTGCTGTGCGGCAATTACCATGACGCGCTGCACTGGAACCAGGCGGCCATCGCGGCGGATCGCAAATACCTGGATCGCGAGGGTGTGATGAATTTCTACACCGGCTACCGCGTGCACAGCTACCATTTTGCCGTCTATGGCGCGATGTTCATGGGGCAGTACCAGCCCGCATTGGCCGCCGCCGAAGAACTGATCGCGACGATGCCCGCGGATTTCCTGCGCATCGCCTCGCCGCCGATGGCCGATTTCTTCGAAAGCTACCTGGCCGTGAAGCAGCATGTCTACGTGCGCTTCGGCAAGTGGGAGGAGATCATCGCGCAGGATCTGCCGGAGGATCCGGTGCTCTACGCGAACCTGACGGCGATGATCCATTATGCCAAGGGCGTGGCCCATGCCGCATTGGGCCAGGTGGACCTGGCCCGTGCCGAACAGGCGCTGTTCCGCGCGGCGCGCGCGCGGGTGCCCGAGACGCGGCTTTTGCACAACAACCGCTGCCAGGACCTGTTCGCCATCGCCGAAGAGATGCTGTCGGGCGAGATTGCCTATCGCTGCGGCGATTACGAGGCGGCCTTCGCGCATTTGCGCGCCTCGGTCGCGGCCGATGACAACCTGCCCTATGACGAGCCATGGGGCTGGATGCAGCCGACGCGCCACGCGCTGGGGGCACTGCTGCTGGAACAGGGGCGGTTGGCCGAGGCCGAGGCGGTTTACCGCGAGGACCTGGGGCTTGGGGGCAAGCTGACGCGGGCGCAGATCCACCCCGACAACATCTGGGCGCTGCGCGGGCTGATGGATTGCCTGACGGCGCGCGGCGCCGGCGCCACGCCCGAGGCCCGTCTGATCCGGCAGCGGCTGGATCTGGCGCAGGCGCGATCCGATCTGTCGGTCGAGGTGTCGTGTTTCTGTGCGCGCGGCAGGGCCGGCTGAGGGCAGGTGCGCGCGTCATTGATCAAATCGGGCGCATTTCGCGCCTTGCCCTGAACGAGGCAGAGGGGCATTCTGCACGCAGGCGTCACGGGACGACGCTTGAAACTGGGGCATCCGCGCCCCAGATTAACGACAGGTGAATGGAGACGCCCCGGTTGCCGATTGTCGGGATCGCGACGTCTGCCGAACAAAGGACCGAGCATGCAAGAACCCCTGAACCCCTCCTATCCCGTTCTGCCGCTGCGCGATATCGTTGTGTTCCCGCACATGATCGTGCCGCTTTTCGTCGGCCGCGAGAAATCCGTCCGCGCGCTGGAAGAGGTGATGGCCGATGACAAGCAGATCCTGCTGTCCAGCCAGATCGACCCTTCGATCGACGATCCGGCATCCGACGGGATCTACGGCACCGGTGTGCTGGCGAATGTGCTGCAACTGCTGAAGCTGCCCGATGGCACCGTCAAGGTGCTGGTCGAGGGGCAGGCGCGGGTGCGCATCACCGAATACCTGACCAATGACCGCTTTTTCGAGGCGCGCGCCGAATACCTGACCGAGACATCGGGCGATGCCGCCACGATCGAGGCGCTGTTGCGCACGGTGACGGCCGAATTCGAGCGCTACGCCAAGATCAAGAAGAACATCCCCGAAGAGGCGCTGGTCGCCGTGTCGGAAACCACCGACCCCGCCAAGCTGGCGGATCTGGTGGCCGGCCACCTGGGCATCGACGTGGGCCAGAAACAGAACCTTCTGGAAACCCTCAGCGTGAGCGAGCGGCTTGAGAAGGTTTACGGCCTCATGCAGGGCGAGATGTCCGTGCTGCAGGTCGAGAAGAAGATCAAGACCCGCGTCAAAAGCCAGATGGAGCGCACCCAGCGCGAATACTACCTGAATGAGCAGATGAAGGCCATTCAGAAGGAGCTGGGCGACGGCGAGGACGGCGGCAATGAGCTGGCCGAGCTGGAAGAGCGCATCAAGGGCACGAAGCTGAGCAAGGAAGCCCGCGACAAGGCCGAGGCCGAGCTGAAGAAGCTCAAGACCATGTCGCCGATGTCGGCCGAGGCCACGGTGGTGCGCAACTACCTGGACTGGATGCTTGGCCTGCCATGGGGCCTGAAAAGCCGCGTCAAGAAGGACCTGCACAAGGCGCAGGAGGTTCTGGATGCCGATCACTATGGTCTGGAAAAGGTCAAGGAACGCATCGTCGAATATCTGGCGGTGCAGCAGCGCAGCCAGAAGCTGAAAGGCCCGATCATGTGCCTTGTCGGCCCTCCGGGCGTGGGCAAGACCAGTCTTGGCAAATCCGTGGCGCGCGCCACGGGGCGCGAATTCATCCGTATTTCGCTGGGCGGGGTGCGTGACGAATCCGAGATCCGGGGCCACCGCCGCACCTATATCGGCTCCATGCCCGGCAAGATCATCCAGGCGCTGAAGAAGGCCAAGACCACGAACCCGCTGATCCTGCTGGATGAGATAGACAAGATGGGCCAGGATTTCCGGGGCGATCCGGCATCCGCCATGCTCGAGGTGCTGGACCCGGAACAGAACGCCACTTTCGTGGATCACTACCTTGAGGTCGAATATGACCTGTCAAACGTGATGTTCCTGACCACGGCGAACTCCTACAACATGCCCGGTCCCCTTCTGGACCGGATGGAGATCATTTCGCTGGCCGGCTATACCGAGGACGAGAAGCGCGAGATCGCGCGGCACCACCTGATCTCGAAGAAGATCAAGGACCATGGTCTGCGCAAGGGTGAATTCGTGATCACCGATGGCGCGCTGAACGAGATGATCCGCCGCTATACCCGCGAAGCGGGCGTGCGGAACCTGGAGCGCGAGATCGCGAAACTGGCCCGCAAGGCCGTGACGATGATCGTCAAGAAGGAAGCGACCAAGGTCGTGGTGGACGAGGACAACCTGGATACCTTTCTGGGCGTCAAGAAGTTCCGCTATGGTCTGGCCGAGGCAGAGGACCAGATCGGTGTTGTCACCGGGCTGGCCTGGACCTCGGTGGGTGGTGACCTTCTGTCGATCGAGGCGCTGCGCCTGCCGGGCAAGGGCCGCATGAAGACCACGGGCAAGCTGGGCGATGTGATGAAGGAAAGCATCGACGCGGCCAGCTCCTACGTGCGGTCGATCAGCCCGAAGATCGGGGTCAAGCCCACGAAGTTCGACAAGATCGACATCCATGTGCACGTCCCGGACGGGGCAACCCCCAAGGACGGGCCAAGCGCGGGTCTGGCGATGGTCACCTCGATCGTGTCGGTGCTGACGCAGATCCCCGTCCGCAAGGACATCGCCATGACGGGCGAGGTGTCGTTGCGCGGCAATGCGATGCCGATCGGGGGCCTCAAGGAAAAGCTGCTGGCGGCCCTGCGTGGTGGCATCAAGACGGTGCTGATCCCGACCGAGAACGAGAAGGACCTGGCCGAGATTCCGGACAATGTGAAGGAAGGGCTGGAGATCATCCCGGTCAGCCACGTGTCCGAGGTTCTCAAGCTAGCGCTTGTGCGCGAGCCCGAGCCGATCGAATGGGACGAGGAAGCCGAGGAGGCAGCCGCGGCCGCGGCGGTGTCCAAGTCCGAACCCTCAAGCAGCGCCATCGCCCATTGATGGTGCCCATCCGTCAGGGCCGTGTTGCCTGACGGTGTGTCGCAAGATCCTGATCGGCGGTCCTGTTGCGGGGCCGCCGATTTTTCATGCCTTGTCATGCGGACTGCGATATGCGTTTCCTGTAGTGAAACAGATTCATGCCAAAAGGAGTGGTGCTGGTGAGCGGTTCTGAGAAGGTGGTCAAAAAGGTGACAAGCAAACCAAAGACGGCGAAACCTAAGGTTTCGACCGCAAAGCCCAAGCCTGCTGCAAAACCGAAAGCCGCCGCCAAGCCCGTGACACGGGCCACGGCCACGAAGCCGGCGCCGCGCCCCAAGGTGGAACCACCCAAAGCGCCAGCAGTTGTTTCTGATGTGGAAACAAATACCGCCGCTGAAACCACAGCCCCGGCCAAGCCCGCGGCACTGGAGGGGCTGCCACCGGTCAGCGACGCGGTCGCCGCGACCCCCAAGCTGGTGCAATCGTCAACTCCGGCAGTGCAGGGGCCGGAGATGAAGAAACGCGAACTGGTCGATGCGGTTGTCAAACGTTCGGGCGTCAAGAAGAAGGATGCACGGCAGGTCGTCGACGCCATGCTGGCAGTCCTTGGCAAGTCGCTGGCCAACTCGCGCGAGTTGAACCTTCAGCCCCTTGGGCGGCTGAAGGTGACGCGCGTCAAGCAGACCAATGGCGGGCAGGTCATGATCTGCAAGCTGCGCCAGAATGGCGGGGCCGAAAAAGCGGACAAAGAGGCTCTTGCAGAGGACGACGACTGAGTTTAAAAGCCCTCGGACCGGGTGATTAGCTCAGTGGTAGAGCGCTTCGTTCACATCGAAGATGTCAGGAGTTCGAATCTCTTATCACCCACCATCCTTCCTCTAGATGGTCGTCTGACAGCCCCGCCGCGGTGTCGTGCGGGGCTTTCTGTTGCGCCGATGGTTTTGTGATCCGACAGGCGCGAACTGTGCCGATCCGGTCTTGCGCGGGATGTCGGCTTTGGCTAATCAGGCCGCAGGGGTGATTAGCTCAGTTGGTAGAGCGCTTCGTTTACACCGAAGATGTCGGGAGTTCGAGTCTCTCATCACCCACCACGCTTTGCCTTTATCAAGAATTCCCTATCAGGATCAGGCTGTTGCGCTGATCAGCGGTCCCAGTGCCGGGCCAGCCGGTCGGCCGCCAGGAACAGGCAAAGGCTGATCGCGGCCAGCAGGATCAGGGCGGCAAACATCAGGTCGGTTTGGGCGCGGCCATTCGACAGCAGCATCAGATGGCCCAGCCCTTTCGACGCGCCGACCCATTCCGCGATGATCACCGCGAAGGGGGCCTGCACCGCCGCCAGCCGCAACCCCGATCCCAGCGCGGGCAGGGCATGGGGCAGTTGCAGCAGCAGCAAGCGGCGCAGCGGGCGCGCCTGCATCTGGCGGGCCAGGTCGTCCAGATCGGGCGGCAGGCGCATCAACCCGTCGAAAAAGGCCGATGTCACCGGGAAATAGGTGACCAGCGCCACCATCACGACCTTGGACGGCGCGCCATAGCCCAGCCAAAGGGTGATGATCGGGGCCAGGGCGAAGACGGGCACGGCCTGCGCAAAGACCATAAGCGGGCGCAGCAGCAGCCGGGCCGCCGGTGACATGGCGAGGTTGAGCGCCGAGGCCATGCCAAGTGCGATACCTGCCGTCAGCCCCATGGCCAGATTTGCAAGGGTCACGCCAGCCTGTGCGCCCAACAGGGCGGCGTTGTCGCGCAGGGCCGACGCCACGCGCATCGGGCCGGGCAGAATGAAATGCGGAACACCCGTCGCCCAGACCACGACCTGCCAGAGGGTCAGCCCGAAGACAAGCGCGGCCAATCCGGGAAGAAGGCGCGTCATGCGGCGTGATCCGGGGTCATCAGGCGACGATAGAGATCTGCCTGTGCGGCAAGGGTGGCGGGGTCGGACAGCGGGCGGGGTGCCTGTGTCGCGGGCAGGCCAAGCGGTGTTGCGCCCGTCGGGTCCAGCAGCCATGCCCCGGTTCCAAGGCGTGCCGCCTCCAGCGGGTCATGGGTGATCAGGATGACGGTGCAACCTTGCAGAACCTCGGCGGCAAGGTCCTGCATGGTGGCGCGGGTTGCCGCATCAAGGGCCGAGAAGGGCTCGTCCAGCACGACGATGGGGCGATCCTCCATCAGGGTGCGGGCAAGGGCCAGCCGCTGGCGTTGCCCGCCCGAGAGGGTGGCGGGGCGGCGGTCTGCATGGCCTTCCAGCCCGACCCGCCCGAGCAGGGCCAGCGCGCGGTCGGGATCGGGCCGGTCCCCGCGGAGCCTTGCGCCAAGGGTGACATTCGCCAGCGCATCGGCCCAGGGCAAAAGCTGATCGGTCTGGGCCATCAGCGTGACGCGCCCGGCCAGGGACATGCCGTCGTCAGCGGCAATGCCGCCCGTCAGATGCGCGGGGCAGGGCAGGCCCGCGATCAGCCTTGCGAGGCTGGATTTTCCCACACCGGAGGGGCCCAGAAGCACCGTCCAGGTCCCGGCGGCGCAGTGCAGGTCCAGACCGGGGCAGAGCCGCCGCCCGCCCAGACACAGATCGCCGGTCAGATGCAGGGCGGGGGCCGTCACTCGGTCGTTCCGCTGACATCCACGGCCAGATCGGCGGCGGGAATGCCGCCCTTCGTCGCGCCGGATGCGGCCAGGAACGCCTCGAGGCGCTGATAGCGGCCGAGGTCCAGCGCGGCGGGGCGCATGGCAAAGCGCGGCCATGTGTCGGCCCAGGCCAGTCGGTTCAGGTCGGTATCCAGCGCCGTGTCGGTGTCGCGGAAGATCTGCCAGGCGGTGTCGGGATCGTTCACGATATCCAGCGCCGCGCGTTCGGTGGCCTGCAGGAAGCGCGCGATCACGCCTGCGTCCATGCGGGCGGGGTCGGCCACGTAGATCAGCTCGTCATAGCTGGGGATGCCCTCGGCCTCGGGGTAGAAACAGCGCCCTGTCTTGCCTTCCAGCGTCAGTTGATTGAGCTCGAAGTTGCGGAAGGCGCCGATCACCGCATCGACCTGTCCCGACATCAGCGCGGGGCTGATCGACCAGCCGATGTTGATCTGCTCGACATCGCCGGGGGCAAGGCCATGATGGGCCAGCATCGCGTTCAGCATCACCTCCTGTACGCCGGCGACGGCAAAGCCCACCTTGCGGCCCTTCAGATCGGGGATGGATTGCACCGGACCATCGGCCAGCACCACAAGGCAGGTCAGCGGGGTTTCCACCAGCGTGCCGACGCGCACAAGCGGCAGGCCCGCGTGGCGGCTGAGGTGCAGTTGCGGCTGGTAGGACACCGCCAGATCGACACGCCCTGCGGCGACCATGCGCGGCGGATCGTTGGGATCGGCGGGGGTCACGATCTCGACCTCGAGGCCCGCTTGCGTGAAATATCCGTTTTCCTGCGCCAGGATGATCGGGCCGTGATCGGGGTTCACGAACCAGTCTAGCATCAGGGTCAGTTTGTCCTGTGCCTGTGCCGGCAAAGCGAGCGTCAGGCAGAGGGCGAGGGCGGCACATGGGGTTTTCATGGGTCTAGGCCTTTCGGGGTTATTGATCTGTCGGGGGGACGGCCAGCAGAGCGATCTGGCCTGTCCAGCGGGATTGCAGGGCGCATCCTGCGTGATGGGCGCGCAGCCCGGTGCGGCAGGCCAGGATCACGCGCGATCCTTCCGGGGGCAGGGGCTGGCCGTGCATTTGATCGGGCGACAGGTGCAGGGCATCCTTGCGGAAGGGGGCGGGTTCCTCGGTGCGCAGGTCGATCACCAGATCGGCGGGGCCGATCTGGGATGGCGCGACAAAGGGCAGGACATGGGCGGGTTCGGCGGCCGCGTCGAAGCGGAAGCCGCCAAAGCGCCATTGCGCGGCATCAAAGCTGATCAGTTGCCCCAGTGGTGCGGGTTGCAGACCCAGCAGGGCCGACAGGGCCATCTGTGCCTGCACGGCGCCGATGGTGGCCACAACCGGCCCCATCACCCCTGCCGTGTCGCAGGTGGCACCCCGTTCGGGCAGGTCTGGGAAGAGGGCGCGCAGGCTTGGTGCGCCGCCGCAGAAACCGGCCGCATAGCCCGACATGGCAAGGGCCGAGGCCGCGATCAGCGGCTTGCCCGCCGCCATGCAGGCATCCGACAGGGTCAGGCTGGCCGCGAATGTATCGGCGCAGTCCATGACCAGATCGGCCCTTGCGACCAGCACGGGGGCATTGGCCGGGTCCAGCCATGTGGTGACAGGTTCGACCGTGACCTCGGGGTTCAGGGCGGCCAGCGCCTCGGTCGCTGCCTCGGCCTTGAAGCGGCCCACCTGGTCCATCCGGTAAAGCGGTTGGCGGTGCAGGTTATGGGTGGCGATGCGGTCACCATCGACCAGCGTGATGCGGCCCACACCCGCGCCCGTCAGGTATTGCAGCACGGGCACGCCCAAGCCCCCCGCGCCCACCACAAGCACATGGGCCGCGCTCAGCCGCGCCTGACCTTCCGCGCCGACCTGCGGCAGGATCGCCTGGCGCGCATAGCGGCTCATCCGCATGCCTCCAGCCAGTCGCGCATCCGCGCCTCGGGGGCGGGGTTGAGGGTGATGTCGGTCACGGCGGCGACGGTATCGGCCCCGGCCGCAAGGCAGGCGCGGCCACGCTCGGGGGTCAGGCCCCCGATGGCGCAGAGGGGGACCTTGCCGACAAGGCGCTTCCATTCGGTCACGCGTTCAAGCCCCTGCTGGTGCCATTTCATCTGCTTGAGGATAGTCGGGTAAACCGGCCCGAGGGCGACATAATCCGGGGACAGCGCCAAGGCGCGGTCCAGTTCGGCATGGTCATGGGTGGACAGGCCCAGCTTCAACCCCGCGCGGCGGATCGCGGGGATGTCGGCGGTATCAAGATCCTCTTGCCCGAGGTGCAGCCAGTCCGCGCCCGCGTCGATGGCGATCTGCCAGTGGTCATTGATCACCAGTGCCGCGCCATGCCGGCGCACAAGCGCCAGACCCTTGCGGATCTCGGCGCGCAAGGCCGCATCCTCCATGTCCTTGAGGCGCAGTTGCACCAGTTTCACGCCCAGCGGCAGGGCGCGTTCCAGCCATGACGCGCTGTCGAAGATCGGGTAGAAACGGGGCAGCGTCATAGCCAGGCCTTTCCGATGACGGGGGTGGAGGGCACGGCCATGTCGCGTGGGGCCATGG
This sequence comes from Seohaeicola sp., assembly GCF_048006315.1. Taxonomy (GTDB): domain Bacteria; phylum Pseudomonadota; class Alphaproteobacteria; order Rhodobacterales; family Rhodobacteraceae; genus Seohaeicola. Next base: position 3,946,357 of record NZ_CP180350.1, read on the forward strand.
GGCCTGCGCCATGGGCCATCCGGCCCGCGCGCGCTGCCAGACCGAAGGCTGTTGCCATTGCCACGGGATCGTCGGCCTGCGCCACGGCGGTGTTCAGAAGAACCGCGTCAAAGCCCATTTCCATCGCATCGGCGGCATGGCTGGGCAGGCCAAGCCCGGCATCCACGACCATGGGAATGTCCGGGAAGGCCGCGCGCAGCATGCGCAGCCCGTAACGGTTGTTCAGCCCCAGGCCGGACCCGATGGGCGCGCCCCATGGCATCAGCACGCGGCATCCCGCATCGACAAGGCGTTGCGCCAGCACCTGGTCCTCGGTGGTGTAGGGAAACACCTGGAAACCTTCGGCGGCCAGGGTCTCGGCTGCCTCCAGCAGGCCGAAAGGATCGGGTTGCAGCGTGTCGGCATGGCCGATCACCTCAAGCTTGATCCAGTTCGTCTCGAAGACCTCGCGGGCCATGCGGGCGGTGGTGACCGCCTCGCGCGCGGAATAGCAGCCTGCGGTATTGGGCAGCACATGCAGGCCCAGCCCCTTGATGATCTGCCAGAAGGCCTGACCGCCCCCGGTTTCGCGGCGCAGCGACACCGTGGCGACGGATGCGCCAGAGGCGCGGAACGCGGCCTCCATCACGGCGGGGGACGGGTATTGCGCCGTGCCCAGCATCAGGGGGCTGTCCAGCGTCACGCCATAGAAATCGCGCATCTCAGCCCCCCTGCATCGGGGCAAGGACTTCGATCCGGTCGCCGTCGCGCAGGGGCTGCGCGGCGCGGGCCGTGGCGGGAACGAACGCACCGTTCAGGGCGGTCGCGACCTTCGCGCCACCCCAGCCCAGTTCCGCCAGCGCATCCGCCAGGGTGGTGGCGGCGATGTCGCGCGCTTCACCGTTTACCTCAATCCTCATGGAACAGGTCTCCTTTCGTGCCGGTTTCCAGGTAGTCCGCCGCCTGCCGCGCCAGTGCCGGGGCCATCAGATAGCCGTGGCGGAAAAGGCCGTTCAGATGCAGCACCCGGCCCCGGCGGATCACGCGGGGGACGTGATCGGCAAAGGCGGGGCGCAGATCCGCGCCGGTCTCGATCACCTGCGCCTCGGCAAAGGCCGGGTGCAGCGCATAGGCGGCTGACAGCAGTTCCAGCAGGGCGCGGGCGGTCACGGGGCCGGGGGCGGCGCTTTCGATCTGGGTCGCGCCCAGCATGAAGACACCATCGCCGCGCGGCACGATGTAAAGCGGATGGCGCGGATGCAGCAGGCGCACCGGGCGCGCCAGCGTCACATCGGGTGTGCGCAGCATCACCATCTCGCCGCGCACGCCGCGCAGTCCGGGCAGGTTGGCGGCAAGTCCACGACAGTCGATCACGGTGCCGGGGATGTCGTCGGGCGTGGCCTCCGCCTGTTCGATGGTGATGCCTTTCACCGCCAGCGCGGCGACCAGATCGGCCAGTGCGCGGCGCGGGGACAGATGCGCTTCGGTCCCGAAGAGCAGCGCCTCGCGCCCGGCCGTTGCAAGGTCGGGTTCCAGATCGGCCAGCGCCGCGCCGCCGATCCGGTCATGGCCTGACGTGCGGCGGGCGAACCGGTCCAGTTCGGCCCGGTCGCGGGCCAGTGCGACGACGAGAGAGCCGTTTTGCGTCACCTCGGTCACCCCGGCCCAGTCTGACGCGGCGCGCTGTCCATGGGCGATCACGGCGGGTTCGGATGTGGCGCCTTCGCAGAAGGGCGCAAGCATGCCGCCCGCCCACCAGGAACAGCCATGCGCGCCGGGGGCGCCGTGGCGGTCGATCAGGCGCGGGGTGATGCCGCGCTGCGACAGCGCATGGGCCGCCCAGAGGCCCGCGACCCCCGCGCCGATGATGGTGACATCAGCCATGCGACCAGACCGCGTGGAAATGATGCACGGGGCCATGGCCATGGCCGATGCGCAGCGTGTCGGCGGCGGCAATCGCGCCTTGCAGATAGCCATGGGCGCGGGTCACAGCGGCGGCCAGCCCCATGCCCTGCGCCAGCCCGGCGGCGACAGCCGCGGACAGGGTGCATCCGGTGCCGTGGGTGTTGCGCGTCGCCCGCCGGGGCGCGGTCAGGCGCAGGGTGCCGTCTGCCGTGATCAGCAGGTCGGTGCAGATATCGCCCGCGCCGTGCCCGCCCTTCATCAGCACGGCCGTCGCGCCAAGCGCCAGCAGGGCGCGGCCCTGGTCCTGCATCGCGGCCTCGTCTTGCGCGGGGGCGCAGTCGAGCAGACGGGCGGCCTCGGGCAGGTTCGGGGTCAGCAGCGTGGCTATGGGCAGCAGATCGGTTCGCAGGGTGCCTACCGCCTCATCCGGCAGCAGCGCATCGCCGGATTTCGCGATCATCACCGGGTCAAGGACAATGGGCACGGTGCGCGCCCGAAGGCCCGCCGCGACCGTGCGGATCGCATCGCCTGCGCCCAGCATGCCCAGCTTGACCGCGCGAATGTCCAGATCGTCAAAGACCGCCGCGATCTGGGCGGCGATCATCGCGGGGCTGGCGGGTTCGACACGCGTGACAGCGCGGGTGTTCTGCGCGGTCAGCGCGGTGATCACGCTGGCCCCATAGACGCCGAGGGCCGAGAATGTCTTGAGATCGGCCTGAATGCCTGCGCCGCCCCCGCTGTCGGAGCCTGCTATGGTCAATGCGATGGGGGCCATGCCCGGTCTTCCTTGCGTCTGGGGGATCAGCGGCTGCAAGGAGACGGATCAGGGGCGCGAAAAGCCCAATGATGGCACCGTTCCCTCCGCCGGTATGACCCGGATCAGGTTCGATGGGTTGGCTTTGCGCCTCTCAGCCCCGGACGGGCACCCCAACGGTTTGCAAGGGAAAGCTAGGTGAGATTCGGGGCCGCTTCAAGTGTCTTTGCGCGGGGTCATTCCCATTCCATCTGCTCATAGGCGGCCTGCGCATTGCGTCCGGCCAAGGCGTCGAACTGTTCCAGATAGGCAAAGGCTGACTGGTCGATGCCGGGGGCCTCGATGATGGTGCCGCCGGCCTCGATCAGGGCGCCGATCTGCTGGCGCAGGTTCACTAGGTAGTCATGGGTGTCGCGCGTGGCCTGTTCCAGCGTGGTCGCGGCCCCGTGACCGGGCACAAGGTGCCGGGGGGCAAGGCGGGCCATCTCTTCGAAGACGGCGATCCAGCTTTTGACATTGGATTGCGGCCCGTTGCCCAGAAGGCGTTCGGTATAGACGATATCGCCGGTCAACACGGTCTGGCGGGCGGGGATCCAGACATAGCTGTCGCCGGGCGTATGGGCCTGACCACGGTGCATGATCTCGATCCGCAGCCCGCCAAGCTCAAGGCTGTGATCGGTCGCGAAGGTGATATCGGCAAAGGCCGGTTCGGTCCCGTCCAGCCCGTCGCCCAGCAATTGGGCCAGCCCGCTCATCTGCATCGAGGCGCGGGCGGCCTGGTCCGCGACGGCCTCATCCGAGGCGATCACCTGCGCGCCCTGCGCCTGCCAATAGCCATTGCCCAGCCAGCGGTGATCCTGCCCGCCGGTATTGATCACATGGGTCACCGGTTGATCCGTGATCGTGCGGATGGTGTCATGGAGCATTGCGGCACCCTTCCAGGAACCGCCCGGATCGACCAGCACCGCGCCTGCCGGGGTCACGATCAGCCCGAAGGTGGCGTTGTTGGCCAGATTGTCCGCGTCGCGCTGTTCCTTGGGGCCGACCAGCGCCCAGATGTCTTGGGTCACGGGCTGCACGGTCAGCACATCGGCAAGGGCCTGCACGGGCGGCATCATGCAGATCAGGGCGATCGCCGGGGCAAGTCGCCGGATCATCTGGGCGGGTGTCATGCAATATCCTCCGAATTTTGAATATGATCGGCGAAGGGCTGGGGGCTGTCCAGTGCCAAACTCTCTGCTAAGACACGGGCAGGGATCCGGGCAGGGGATATCGGATGACGATCCGGCGCAAGCCATGAGCAACTGGTGGCATCAGGCACGGCTGGACGCGGTGACGGGCGCGTTGCAGGCCATGGGGGCCAGGCGGGTGCTGGACCTGGGCTGCGGGTCGGGTGACCTGATGCTGCCCCTGCTGGATCAGCCGGACATCGCGCAGATCGTGGGGCTTGATCTGGACAGGGTCGCGCTGGAGCTTTGCCGCGCGAGGCTGGCGCGCCATCCGCGCGGTGCGCGGGCCGAGGCGCGCGAGGGGTCGATGACCGCGCCGCATCCCGAGCTTGCCGGGTTCGATTGCGCCTGCCTTGTGGAAACGATCGAGCATCTGGCCCCCGCGCAACTGCCCGCGCTGGAACAGGCGCTGTTCGGCGTGATGCGCCCGGCCGGGGTGATCGTGACCACGCCCAATGCCGAATTCAACGATCTGCTGGGGGTGCCAAGGACACGGTTCCGCAGGCCCGATCACCGGTTCGAATGGACAAGGGCGCAGTTTCGCGACTGGGCCGGGGGCGTCATGGACCGGACCGGTTACGCGGTGCGGATCAGCGATATCGCGGGCGCGCATCCCGATCTGGGCGGCGCCAGCCAGATGGCGGTGTTTTCAAAAGGATAAGGCGCGCACCTGCGTGGCGCGCGCCCTGTCGATCAGAGGGTGTGATGCCTGTCACCCAGCGGCCATCGCCTGCTGGACGGTGGCGGTATCAAACTGCTGCGCATCCTCGATCAGCGCCTTGTGCAGCACCTTGATCGTCTGCGCCATCTGCGACTTGTCGATCATCACCTGCATCTCGACCCGGCGGGTGCCTTGCTGCATCGCGATGGGGTGGATATCCGCCGCATCCAGCGCATTCAGCGCACGCCGCATCACGCCCAGGCTGGACAGGTCGCTGCCGATGACCGAGACCAGCGCGAGGTTGCGGGTCGTGATCTCGGCCGTGGGGAAGCGCTTGGCCAGATCGCGTTCCGCCCGACGGATGGATTTCAGCGATCCGTCCAGCCAATGGGTGATGCAATTGGCGTTCGAGGTCTTGGAGACGATCCAGATGTCATGCCGCGTCAGCGCATCCAGAATGGCCGCGTCATAGCCTTTCGCGCCCACCATGTCCGGCTCGAACAGTTCGAATGCATAGACGCCCAGGCCCGTGACCATCTCGACCCGGCCCGGCGTGCCGCCATCGGGGCCGATGAAGGTGCCGGGATCCTCGGGTTCGAACGCATGTTTGACGCGCAGCGGCACATCGGCCTGGCGCAGGATCTTGGCGGCATTGGGGTGGATCGCCTCCATCCCCAGGTTCGACAGCTGATCGGCCACGTCATAGGAGGTGCGCCCGATCTTGCGCACGGCGTCCAGCCCCACCAGCTTGGGATCGGCGCTGGAGAGGTGGAATTCCTTGTGGATGATCGCCTCGGCGGCGCCGGTGCGCGCGGCCAGATGGGCAAAGACCACCTCGGTATAGCCGCGATCGTATTCGCGCATCAGACCTTCGGAACATTGGGCATAGCCCGTCACGATCGGCAGATCCGAGGCCAGGTCCAGCCCGTCCAGCCCCTGTTCCAGGCGCTGTTCAAGGCTGGGCTGGCTATCGTCGCGCCAGCCTGTCAGGTCGACGAAGCGCGCATTCACCCCGTGGCGGTTCAAAAGCATCGTGGTGACAAAGGCGGAATGCGCCTCGCCCAGGCCCGACAACAGTTCGCGCAGGGTCAGCAGATGGGCGTTGATCCGGAAATGCCCGTAAGAGCACAGGCGCTGCAGGTCGATCATGCAGGCGCGCGCGCCCTCGATCCGGTCGCGCACGAAGGCATCCGCGCGCTGGCGGTCGCCGATATCGTCCAGGATCCCGCCATGCACGCGCATCATCTCGGCACCGGTCGCGGTCAGCGCCTCGGACCAGCCTTCGTCGTTGTCGGCATCGGCAAACAGGGCATAGACACCGGACTGGCCCGATTTCTTGTGCTCCAGCAGCGCATTGGTGATCCCGCCGAAGGCCGAGACCACGAAGATGCGCCCATAGGGATCATCGCGCAGATAAAGGCTGTCCAGCAGTTCGGGGGCGCGGCTCATGCAGGTGCCGCCGATCTTTTCAACGGTATGTGTCATGTGGGAATCGCGCCGGCGTCATGTCGGCCGGTCGCCCTTTCGTGTTGGGTCATGTGTCTGGATGGATCGGGTGGATCAGTCGGCCAGCGCGTAGGAGCCGTCGGCGCGGTGCACTTCCTTGCCGGTGACCGGCGGGTTGAAGCAGCAGGCCAGCACAAGTTCGCGGCGCGCGCGCAGCGTGTGCTTGTCATGCAGGTTCAGCGCATACATCACGCCGGGCGTGATCTGATGGACCTTGCCGGTGGCCAGATCCTCGATCTCGCCCTCGCCAGAGATGCAATAAACGCTCTCGAAATGGTTCTTGTAGTGGAACGTATGCTCACTACCGGCCTGAATGGTGGTGATGTGGAAGGAAAAGCCCATTCCGTCATCGGCCAGCAGCAGGCGCACGGATTCCCATTTCTGATCCGCCACCCGGCGATCTGTCTTCTTCTCGATATTGAAATCACGAACGATCATGTCTGCTTACTCCGCTGCAATCTTCTGGCTGTGGCTATGGGGGGCGGTCCGGGCGCGTGTCGCGGCCTCGAGGATATCGAGACCGGCCTTGAGCTGCGCCATCGGAATGGTCAGCGGGGCCAGTACCTTGACCACCTCGTCATGGGCGCCCGAGGTCTCGATGATCAGGCCCTGATCGAAACAGTCGGCGCAGATCGCACCGGCCAGCTCGCCCGAGGTCACATCGACACCCTGCATCATGCCGCGCCCCTTCAGGGTTGCGCCGGGCACCGAAGCGGCGATATCGGCAAGGCGCTGGTTCAGCACCTTGGCCTTTTCCGCGATCTCGGTCTGGAACCTGTCGTCCGACCAGAATTTCTTCAGCGCGACACGCGCCGTGACGAAGGCGTGGTTGTTGCCCCGGAAGGTGCCGTTGTGCTCGGCCGGCTTCCAGATGTCGAATTCGGGCCGGATCAGCAGGGCCGCGAAGGGCAGGCCCATGCCCGACAGCGACTTCGCCAGCGGGATCATGTCGGGGACGACACCCATCTCTTCGAAGGAAAAGAACGTGCCTGTGCGGCCGATGCCCGCCTGGATGTCATCCAGGATCAGCAGCGCGCCATGACGCTTGGCCAGGGCTGCGATGCCCTTGATCCATTTGGCGGATGCGGCGTTCAGACCGCCTTCGCCCTGCACGGGTTCCAGCAGGAAGGCGGCTGGCGCGTCCATGCCGGAGGAGGGGTTGTCCAGCATCATCTCGATCTGTGCCAGCGTATCGACGCCGGGGCCGAAGGCGCCTTCATAGGGCAGGTGGGTCACGCCGGGGATCGGCATGCCCGCACCGCCGCGCTTGCCCGCGTTGCCGGTGGCGCCAAGCGCGCCCAGCGTCATGCCGTGAAAGCCGTTGGTGAAGGCCACGATATTGTGGCGCCCCGTGACCTTGCGGGCCAGCTTCATCGCGGCCTCGACCGCGTTGGTGCCGGTGGGGCCGGTCATCATGATCTTGTGATCCATGCCGCGCGGCTTCAGGATCACCTCTTCGAAGGTTTCCAGAAAGGCGGTCTTGGCGTTGGTATGCATGTCCAGGCCATGGGTCACGCCGTCCGCCGCGATATGGGCGATCAGCGCATCCTTCATGTCCGGGTCATTATGTCCGTAGTTCAGCGAGGAACAGCCCGCCAGAAAGTCGATGTAGTCGCGGCCCGATGCATCCGTCATCGTGGCGTTGGACGCCTTGACGAATTCGGTGGGGAAGCTGCGGCAATAGCTGCGGGCTTCGGATTCGCGACGGGTATAGATGCCGGAGACACCGGCGTGGTCGGTGCGTGTCATGATGTAGCCTTTCGGATTGGGAATGGGGGGTCAGGCGGCCTGCTGGCGCGCGCTGTCCTGGCCTTGTGCCGCATCGGATGCCGCGCGTGCGGCGTCCTGCAGCGTGGTCTTCGCGGCCTCGGAAAAGTCGATTTCGACAAGGTATTCGGTGGCATGCGCGCCGTCGAAATGGGTGCCGCGTTCGAAATGGGGGGCATGGGTCAGGGTGCCGCCGCGCTTGCGCGCAAAGGCGCGGAACAGGCCCCAGGAGGGTTTGTTGTCGCGCGTGATCGTGGTTTCGATCCGCGTGACATCGGCCAGTTCGGGACGGTCGAACAGGGCGCGCAACATGCGTCCTGCAAGGCCCAGTCCGCGCGCCTCGGCGCTGACGGCGACCTGCCAGACAAAAAGCGTTTCCGGCTTTTCGGGCGGGATATGGCCCGAGATCCAGCCGACGATCCGGCCTTCGCGTTCCGCAAGGATGCAGGTGTCGGCGAAGTGGTCGCACTGGATCAGGTTGAAATACATCGAATTCTCGTCAAGCGGCTTGCAGGTGCTGATCAGCGCCCAGACATCCGACCCGTCTTCGACGGTCGGTTTGCGCAGTCGGACGTTCGGCCTTCGGGCCTTGAGCGTATTTGCGGTGTCAGACATCAGTCCCTCATGTCGCTATTTCATTCGATGACCGAAACATAAGCTTTGATGATCAAAATGCAACCCCCTAGGCAAATAGGCGCCTGATTTGCATTTTTCGGCCTAATAACCTATATATAGTGCCTGAAGGCGCTGCATCTCTGCGTGACGCATGGAAAAATACTTCGATAACCGAATATAAAGGGGGAAGCATTATGCTTCGTCAGTCAAACGATATCCTTGAAGCTGCGCAGGGTTCCGTCCAGAATGGCGCGCCGTCCACTTGGGGTATCGACATGACCAGCCGTTCCGAATCCGCCCTCATCACCTTGCGCCGCATCATGCATGTCACGGACACGAATGCGCGCGCGCTGGCGCGGCGGACGGGCCTGACGCTGGCGCAGATGATCGTCTTGGAAATCGTCGCCGAAGACGACCGGACGACCCCCAAGGAAATCGCCCGCCGGTCCGGCGTCAGCCAGGCCACGATCACATCTCTGATCGACAAGCTCGAGGCGCGGGGGCTTGTGACCCGCCGCCGCAGCGTGCAGGACCGCCGGTTGATCCGCGTGACCGCGACCGAAGAAGGGCGCAGGCTGCTGGCGAATGCGCCCAACCCGCTTTACGCCGCTTTCAGCGACCGTTTCGAACGTCTGCCAGATTGGGAACAGTTGATGCTCATGGCCGCACTGGAGCGGGTGGCCGGTCTGATGAATGCCGAAACCGCCGAAGCGCTGCCTCAAGCGGATAAATCGCGCGCCGCGAGTATGTGAGAATTTGCACACAATATGCCCGATTGTGGGTGTATCGTGCGTTCATGCAAATGCTTAACCTCTGGCCATCGTTGATCCCTTGCGAAAGAGGCCGAACATGAGCTGGAACCCCGCCCTTGATCCCCATTGCCCGACCGGTGATGACGTTGACGCCATCCAGACCGTGATCGTGCCGCGCGCCCGCGATCTTGGCGGGTTCGAGGTGCGCCGCGCCCTGCCTGCGCCGCGCCGCCGGATGGTGGGGCCTTTCATCTTCTTCGATCAGATGGGGCCCGCGGAATTCGTGACCGGGCAGGGGATCGACGTGCGCCCGCATCCCCATATCGGGCTGGCGACAGTCACCTATCTGATGAAAGGCCAGATCCATCACCGCGACAGCCTTGGCACCGATCAATGGATCACGCCGGGGGCTGTCAACTGGATGGTGGCGGGCGATGGCATCACCCATTCCGAGCGCACGGATGGCGAGATCCGCAGCGCCCCGCACAGCCTGCTGGGGATCCAGACATGGGTGGCTCTGCCCAAGGGGGCCGAGGATGGCGCGGCGGGGTTCGCGCATGCACCGCAGGCGGCGCTGCCCCTGCTTGAGGGCGAAGGCAAAAGCCTGCGCCTGATCCTTGGCGATGCCTGGGGCGCGCGCGCGCCGATCAAGACCCCGTCCGAGATGTTCTATGCCGATGCCGTGCTGCAGCCCGGTGCGGCGATTCCCTTGCCGGACAATCACGAGGATCGGGGCGTCTATGTGCTGCAGGGGCAGGTCGAAGTGGCAGGCCAAAGCTTTGATGCGGGCCGGATGATGGTGTTTCGCCCCGGTGACCGGATCAGTGTCAAGGCCGGGCCGCAGGGGGCGCGCCTGCTGCTGCTGGGCGGCGAGACGCTGGAGGGGCCCCGCTATATCTGGTGGAACTTCGTGGCCTCGTCGAAGGAACGCATCGAGGCCGCCAAGGAGGCGTGGCGCGAAGGTGACTGGGCGCATGGCCGCTTCCGCCTGCCGCCGGGTGACGATGCGGAACATATCCCCCTTCCGGAACGGTGATCCGTGCCGTTCCGCGGGCTGTCGCTTTTTGGGTAAATCGTTGTTGACGGGGCGGGATGGACCGCATAAGTAGCCTCTCACGCTTGGGAGACCTTGCGGATAGCGAGCGGTTGTAGCTCAGTTGGTTAGAGTACCGGCCTGTCACGCCGGGGGTCGCGGGTTCGAGCCCCGTCAACCGCGCCATCGCTGTCCCTTGATCCCGAAGCGCAATGCGCGGTTGTAGCTCAGTTGGTTAGAGTACCGGCCTGTCACGCCGGGGGTCGCGGGTTCGAGCCCCGTCAACCGCGCCATTTTCTTTCGTTTCGCAGGTTGCGTCATGGCATTTCTTGACAAGATCAGCTGGCCCATCGTGGCCGTGCTGTGCCTGACGCTGGGGCTGGCGCCCTTCGTGCCCGAACCGCATCTGTGGGAAAAGCTCAAGATGCTGATGGCCGGTGATCTGGCGCGTCCCATCGATATCTTCGACATGCTCTGGCATGCGCTGCCCTGGCTGCTGGCGCTGCTGAAGGGCTGGCGCGGCCTACGTCAGTCGTAGCTGTATCCAAGGGCCGCTTCCTGCTGCAGATCCAGGCGGTTACGCAACCATTCCAGATCCTCGGGGGGCAGGGTCTTTGGGGTGGCGGGCCTGTCGGGGATGGCGGGCAGGAACTTTGCGCCCAGACGGTTGACCACGCGGCGCAGCGGCGTCCTGGGCGGTGCCACGTCCAGCCCTGCGCAGATCGCCTGCAAGACCTCGCCGGGGCGGGCCACGGCCTCTTCCATGCGCAGCAGGACGAAGGTGCACCCGGTATCGCCACGGGCCAGCAGGCTGCGCAGCTTGCCCTGACGCAGCGCGATCAGGTCGGGATAGGGCGCGCCGGTGGCGGGATTCAGATCCGGCTTGAGCGGGCGGCCGATCACGCGGGTGGGCACGTTGAAATAGCGCGAGCGGTCAAAGATCGTGTCCCACGGCGCGCGGATGAAGGCGGGAAACTCCAGCGCCTGCATGGCGGGCGTGCAGTGCCAGGGTTTCGCGTGCATCGACAGCATCCAGGGCACCGCATGGCGCACCACGCAGATCAGGGCCAGGTCCTCGGGCACCGGCCTTGCGTGGCTATGGGCGTGTTTCCATCCCAGCGCCTCGGTCGGTTTCAGCGCGGTGTTCTTGCCCAGCAGGCGCTTGACGTAGTTGGTGCCCGAACTGCGTTCGCCCAGAACCTGAAAACGGGTGGGGCGCGTTCCATTGCCGCGGACATGCAGGCCGGTCGTGGCGAAATCGGCCGGGATCATGTCGGTCTTTCCTGCCACGGGTTACGGTCCAGTTGCTTTTTAACGATTCTCACGGCTTAGCAAACAGGCTAAACAAGGCATGGGCAAGTGCAGGTGAGGTTCAGTGATGCAGACAGTTGCGGCAGCCGTGACCATGGTGCGGGATGATGCGTTCTTTCTGAATGCGTGGTTGCGCCACTATGGCGGCCTGTTCGGGCGCGAGAATTGCTACGTGGTCAATCACGGGCGCGGCGATATCGTCAACGATCTGGCGAAAGGCTGCAATATCATCGGGATACCGGGCGATCCTCACAAGAATTTCGACATGAAGCGCTGGCGGCTTCTGAACAATCTGGTGGCGGGGCTGAAATCCTATTACAGCCATGTGATCGTCGGGGATGTCGATGAACTGGTGGTGATTGATCCCGCCAAGGGGCAAAATCTGCTTGAATACCTTGCCGTAACGCCCGAAAAACAGGTGATAACCCCGCTTGGGCTGGAAGTGATCCACCGCATCGACCAGGAGCCCGATCCGGTCACCGACCGGATCATCGGTCCGCGACGCCATGTACGCGTGGCGCCGCATTATTCCAAACCCTGCATCGTCTCGACCGGGACCAAGATCGCGCGGGGCGGGCATTACACCCAGTATGCCAAGCTGCATGCGCCGGATGAGCTCTATCTGCTGCATCTGAAATTCTGCGATTTCTCGGCCTATGCCGAGGTGATGGACCGCCGCAATGCCACCACGGCCGAGGTGGGCGGCGATGTGAAGGACACCGCCATCGGACGGCACTGGTTCGCCGAGGCGCGCGGCGAGGATCGCGCGGTCTTCGAGGCGTTCGCCGGTCTGGACATGGTCGAGGGTTTCGACATGACCCCCTATCGCCGCAAGATGCGCCGCAGCTTTCGCCCGCGTGGCGATACGGGATTTTATTGTTTCGACAGGCCGGATTACAAGCAGCAGTTCATCTTGCCGGAACGGTTCGTCGGCGTGGTCTGAACCGGGTCAGCCCCGGTCCAGAAAGGCGCGCAGCGCGGCCAATGTGTCTTGCGGCGCGGTGTCCGGGAAGAAATGCCCGCCCGGCACGGTGCCTGTCCGCAGGTCGGTGCAGCGGTCGGCCCAGGTGGCCGGCACGTCATAGGCCCGCGCCATGGCTCCGTCGGCCCCGTAAAGGACCAGTGTCGGGCAGGTCACGCGGCGGTCAAGGTCCGCCCCGTCCAGCGCCAGATCGTATTGGATCGCGGCGCGGTAATCGTTGCACATGCCCCGGATCGTGTCGGGGTCACGCCATGATGCGCGATAGGCGGCCAGCTGCGCGGGATCGAAATCCTCCAGCGTGGCACCGCCCCATCCCAGCAGGCAGGAATGGTAGTAGAAATCCGGGTCCGCCCCGATCATGGTTTCGGGAAAGGGTTCGGGCTGTGCCAGGAAAAACCAGTGATAATAGGCTTTTGCAACCTGGTATGAAAGTTGCGTCAGCAGCATGTGGGTGGGGATGATATCCATCACCGTCAGGCTGTTCACCCGCTCGGGCGCATCCAGCGCGATCCGGTGCGCGGTGCGCGCGCCCCGGTCGTGCCCCACAAGGTCGAACCGGTCATGGCCCAGATGATCCATCAGCGCCAGGATGTCGCCGCCCATGGCGCGAAAGCTGTAATCGGCCACATCGACTGGCTTGCCGGATTTGCCATAGCCACGCAGGTCGGGGCAGATCACGCGCCGCCCTTGCGCCAGCGCGGGCGCAATATGCGCCCACATGGCCCGTGTCTGGGGAAAGCCGTGCAGCAGCACAAGCGGCGCGCCGTCGCCGCCCGCACCATAGGCCACATCGACGCCGTCGTTGTTGAAGATCGCTTCGGAAAAACCTGATATCATGACAGTTTATCCAGAACCCGCGCCCAGCTGCGGATGCCCTTGTGGAAACATTCCATGTCGTATTTCTCGTTCGGGGAATGGATCTGGTCATCGTCGCGACCAAAACCCGCAAGGATCGATTCCATGCCCAGGATCGACTGGAAATAACCTGCGATCGGGATCGAGCCGCCGCAGCCGACATAAGAGGCGGGCGTGCCCCATTCCTCGGTCAGGGCGTGGCGGGTCTGTTCGAACAAGGGATGGTCGATCTGCATCTGGCTTGCGGCAGCGCCGCCCAGTTCCTTCCATTCCACGCGGCAATCGGGCGGTAGTTGTGCCGTCACCCAGTCGCGGAAATTGCGGCTGATCGCGTCGGGATCCTGCTGGCCGACCAGGCGGAAGCTGATCTTGGCATGGGCCTCGGCCGGTAGCACGGTCTTGAACCCCTCGCCGGTATAGCCGCCCCATATGCCGTTGATCTCCGCCGTCGGGCGCGACCAGATCATTTCCAGCGGGGTGCGGTCATCCTCGCCCGCGGGCTGCGACAGGCCCACATCGCCCAGGAAGGTCGCGTGATCGAAGGCCAGGTTCTGCCACTGCGCGCGGATCGCGTCGGGCAGTTCGGGGACGCCTTCATAGAAACCCGGCACGGTGACATGGCCATGATCGTCATGCAGACCGCCCAGGATGCGGGTCAGCACGCGGATCGGGTTGATCGCGGGGCCGCCATACATGCCCGAATGCAGATCGCGCGTGGCGGCGTGGATGGTGAATTCCTCGCGCGCCATGCCGCGCAGCATGGTGATGATCGCGGGCGAGGTGTCCTGGAACATGCCGGTGTCGCAGATCAGCGCCACATCCGCACGCAGCTCGTCGGCATTGTCGCGCAGGAAGGGGATGAGGGACGGAGAGCCTGATTCCTCCTCGCCCTCGAACAGGAAGGTGATGCGGCAGGGCAGGCTGCCGTTCACGGCCTTCCAGGCGCGGCAGGCCTCGAGGAAGGTCATCAGCTGGCCCTTGTCATCGGCCGCCCCGCGCCCGCGGATCACCTTGCCCTTGGGCGTATCCTCGACGCGTGGATCAAACGGATCCGAATGCCACAGCGACAGCGGATCGACAGGCTGCACGTCGTAGTGGCCGTAGAACAGAACATGCGGGCTGTTTTCGGGACCATCGACATGGCCCACCACCATCGGATGGCCCGGCGTGGGCCGGACGCTGGCGGTGATTCCCATGCTGGCCAGATCGCTGACCAGCCATTCGGCCGCGGTCTGGCAATCGGCCTTGAAGGCCGGGTCGGTCGAGATCGAGGGGACGCGCAGCAGGTCCAGCAAACGATCGGTCGCGGCCGGCAGGTCCGCGTCGATGCGGGCAAGTACGTCTTTCAGCGGCATAGGGGTCCTTTCCGTGCAGTCTTGCGCCCGGTGCGGGGCATTTGCCGCAGACCGTAGCAGGCCTGATCCCGCTGTCCAGAGACCAGGTGCGACCCTTTGCGCCCATGGTCCCACGGGCACTGGAAAGCAGCGTTGAAGGTGCTATCCCCTTGATGCAGATCAAAGCGGCGCGGCAGCGGCAATTTGTAACCTGTTGCATGGAATGGTCTGAAACTATATCCATTCCAAATTGGCTATATGGGCCTCGGGGCCGTCCCGCCCTGGCGGGTCAAGACGAAAGAAGGGGGATGCCGGTGGATTATTCAGCCCAGCTGGATCAGGCGATCAACAACCTGCACAAGGAAGGCCGTTACCGCACCTTCATCGATATCGAGCGTCAGCGCGGGCATTTTCCGCATGCCGTGTGGCGCAAGCCCGATGGAACGGAGGCGCCGATCACCGTTTGGTGCGGCAATGATTACCTGGGCATGGGGCAGCACCCGGCGGTTCTGGCCGCGATGCACGAGGCGCTGGATGCGACCGGTGCGGGATCGGGCGGCACGCGCAACATCTCGGGCACGACGGTCTGGCACAAGCGGCTGGAAAAGGAACTGGCCGACCTGCATGGCAAGGAAGCGGCGCTGCTGTTCACCTCGGCCTATATCGCCAATGATGCCACGCTGAGCACGCTGCCCAAGCTGTTCCCCGGCCTGATCATCTATTCGGATGCGCTGAACCATGCCTCGATGATCGAGGGCGTGCGCCGCAACGGTGGGGCCAAGCGCATCTTCCGCCACAATGACGTGGCCCATCTGCGCGAGCTGCTGGCCGCCGACGATCCGAAAGCGCCCAAGCTGATCGCCTTCGAATCGGTCTATTCGATGGATGGCGATTTCGGCCCGATCGAGGCGATCTGCGATCTGGCCGACGAATTCGGCGCGCTGACCTATATCGACGAGGTCCATGCCGTGGGCATGTACGGCCCGCGCGGCGCCGGGGTGGCGGAACGCGACCGGCTGATGCACCGGCTGGACATCATCAACGGCACGCTGGCCAAGGCCTACGGCGTGATGGGCGGCTATATCGCGGCCTCGGCCAAGATGTGCGACGCGATCCGCTCCTACGCGCCGGGCTTCATCTTCACCACCTCGCTGCCGCCCGCGATCGCGGCGGGGGCCGCGGCGTCGGTGGCGCATCTCAAGCGCGATCATGCCCTGCGCGAGCAGCACCAGACGCAGGCGAAGATCCTCAAGACCCGGCTCAAGGGGCTGGGGCTGCCGATCATCGACCATGGCAGCCATATCGTGCCGGTGATCGTGGGCGACCCGGTGCATACCAAGAAGCTGTCGGACATGCTGCTGGACGGCTACGGCATCTATGTCCAGCCGATCAACTTCCCGACCGTGCCGCGCGGCACCGAAAGGCTGCGCTTCACGCCCTCGCCGGTGCATGGACCCAAGGAGATGGACCGCCTTGTGCACGCCATGGACGCGTTGTGGTCGCACTGTGCGCTGAATCGCGCCGAAATGAGCGCCTGATTATCGATAGAGTGTAAATGTGCTTGTGCTGTGTTACCGTTAGCTCAAGAAAGAGTGAGACTCGAATCGGGGATGGTGCGAGTCTGAAACCTCAAGCAACGGGGCAGCGGGCATGATCGGGCGCAGATTCACCCGAAAGGTCGAGGAAAAGGTTGTCGAGCCGAAGGGCTTCGACGATTACGATCTGCGTCTGGGTGACCTGATGCGCGGCGAGCGCGCAACGATGGGCAAATCGCTTCTGGATGTGCAGCGCGAATTGCGGATCCGTGCCGCCTATATCGCGGCGATCGAGAATTGCGATCCCTCTGCCTTTGACACCCCCGGTTTCATCGCGGGCTACGTGCGCTCTTACGCGCGCTACCTGAACATGGACCCCGATCAGGCCTTTGCGGCCTTCTGCGCCGAAAGCGGCTTTTCCACGGCACATGGCATGTCGGAGGCGGCATCCTCGGCGCGCAAGGCGCCCGTGGCCCGGCAGGCGCCCAGCGTGCGCGATCCTTTCGCGGCGCCGACGACGCCCTTCGCCCCGGCCAAGGATGCATTTTTCAGCCAGATCGAACCGCGCGCCGTGGGATCGACGCTGGTCCTGCTGATGCTGATCGGCACGATCGGCTATGGCGGCTGGTCGGTGCTGAACGAGGTGCAGCGCGTGACCTTCGCCCCGGTCGAGAATACCCCCGATGTGCTGAGCGATCTTGATCCGCTTCAGGCGGCACCCGCAGCCCCGCGCGCCGGCACGGGCACCGACAGTTTCGCCGCCGCCGACAGCGTGGCCGCGCGCAATGACGCGCTGTCGCGGATGTACCGCCCGCAGGCGCTTGATGTGCCGGTGCTGGTCGCCCGCGACGCACCGATCGCAACGATCGACCCTTCGACGGTGGGCGCCTTCGCGGATCGCGCCCCGAACGAGCGCAGCCTTGCCGCGATCGAGCCCGATGCCAGCGCGCCCCTGCCGTTCGGCCCGCAGATGCCGCAGGTCGTTGCCGATCCGGCCCCTGGGGTCGAGATGGTGGCCGTGCGGTCCGCATGGGTTCGTGTGAACGCCGCCGATGGAACGGTGATCTTCGAAGGGATCATGGAGGCGGGCGACCGCTATGCCGTGCCGCCGACGGAAGATCCCGCGCTGCTGCGGGTAGGCGAATCCGGTTCGGTCTATTTCGCGGTGAACGGTCAGCATTACGGCCCGGTCGGCCCGCGTGGCACGGTGACCTCGAATGTCGAACTGTCGGTTGATCATGTAACCGCGACCTACGAGGTTGCGGACCTTCAGACCGATGTGGATCTGGCCCGCACCGTGGCCGAGGCCCAGCAGGCCGTGACCGTCACCGACTGATCCGCACCGATTGGCGCTGTGGGACGATTGCGGCGCAGCCTGTCGCGCGGTATGATCACGCCAACAGGCGATGATGCGCCGCGCGTGAACAGGAAATTCCATGTCTCTCAATCACATCCGCCCCTGGCGCAATATCTATCGCCGCAAAAGCCGCCAGATCCATGTGGGGCGTGTGGCCGTGGGGGGCGATGCGCCGATCTCGGTGCAGACGATGACCAACACGCTGACCACCGATGTGGCGGCAACCGTGGCGCAGATCAATGCGGCGGCCGAAGCAGGGGCCGACATCGTGCGCGTGTCCGTGCCGGATCAGGACAGCTCGCGCGCGCTGCGCCAGATCGTGCGCGAGGTCGATGTGCCGATCGTGGCGGATATCCATTTCCACTACAAACGCGGGATCGAGGCCGCCGAGGCAGGGGCCGCCTGCCTGCGGATCAATCCCGGCAACATCGGTGATGCCGCCCGCGTGCGCGAGGTGATCAAGGCCGCGCGTGACAACAACTGTTCGATCCGGATCGGTGTGAACGCGGGGTCGCTGGAAAAGCACCTGCTGGACAAATACGGCGAGCCTTGCCCCGATGCGATGGTGGAATCCGGCATGGATCACATCAGGATCCTGCAGGACAACGATTTTCACGAGTTCAAGATCAGCGTGAAGGCCTCGGACGTGTTCATGGCAGCCGCCGCCTATCAGCAACTGGCCGAGGCAACGGATGCGCCGATCCATCTGGGCATCACCGAGGCGGGCGGTTTCGTGTCCGGCACGATCAAGTCCGCCATCGGTCTGGGCAACCTGCTGTGGATGGGCATCGGCGACACGATCCGCGTGTCCCTGTCCGCCGATCCGGTGCAGGAGGTCAAGGTCGGGTTCGAGATCCTCAAGTCGCTGGGCCTGCGCCATCGCGGCGTCAACATCATCTCGTGCCCGTCCTGCGCGCGGCAAGGGTTTGACGTGATCAAGACCGTCGAGATCCTTGAAAAGCGGCTGGAACACATCAAGACGCCCATGAGCCTGTCGATCATCGGCTGCGTGGTCAACGGGCCAGGCGAGGCGCTGATGACCGATGTCGGTTTCACCGGTGGCGGGGCAGGGTCCGGCATGGTCTATCTGGCGGGCAAGCAAAGCCACAAGCTGGGCAATGACGGCATGATCGAACATATCGTCGAACAGGTCGAAAAACGCGCCGAGGCGATCGAGGCCGAGAAGAAGGCCGAGGCCGCGTCCGAAGCCGCCGAATAGCGCGGTTAGCGGGTCAGGTAGCGTTCAAGCACAACCGGCGGGATATGGCCCTGCAGCATCATCCGCGGCAGGACATAGGCGGGCAGGTCCGTCAGTTCCAGCTCTGCGGCAAGGGCCGCGGCATCCTGCTCTGACAGCCGGAACAGGGTCACGCGCAGGTCATGGGTTTCCGCCATGGTGCGCAGGTCCGCCGCCGCGCGGTCGCAATCGGCGCAATCCTCTGCGGTGAAAAGGGCGATACGCCTTTCGGCCGTGGCCGGTCCGAAGCCCTCATGCGCGGGATCGAAAAGGCGCGGTGCCAGCCGGTCCAGCCGCGCGATATCGTCCGAGACCGCCTGCTCATAGGCCGATGGTGGCGTGAGGGCGCGCGTAACCAGTTCGGGTTCATCAAGCAAAAGCCTGCGGATTTCGGCCCCAAGGGCGGCACGGTCCTGCGGGGTGAATGCCGGGGTATCGGCGCGGGCTTGCAGCGCGACCGACAGGCACGCGGCGATGGCCGCCGCGCTTGCCCGGAAGGCGTGCCCGGTCATGTCGGCCTGTCCCGCCTCAGTCCTTGCGGGCTTCGGCGACAAGGCGCTGCATGTCGGCAAGGGGCATGTAGCCGCGCAGCAGCTGATCCTCCAGCACGAAGGTGGGCGTACCGCTGATCTGCAGACGGCCCGCCAATGCGTGATTGGCCGCGATCACCTGCGTGACCTCGTCGCTGGTCATGCGCGCCATGACCGCGCCTGCGTCCAGATCCAGCTCGCCTGCCATGCGTTCCAGCGCCTCGGGGGTGATGTTGCCCCGGTAGCCGATCAGCATGTCATGCGCCGCCTTGTAGGCGTCGTCGCCCGCGATCTGCTTGACCGCGATGGCAAAACGCGAGGACAGCACCGACTCTTCGCCCAGGATCGGGAATTCCTTGAGGATGAAGCGGATATTGCCGTCGGATTCCAGCAGTTGCTCCACCTCGGGATGGGCGCGGCGGCAGAAACCGCAGCGGTAGTCGGTGAATTCTATCAGGGTGATATCACCATCGGGATTGCCACCCACCCAGGAATGCCCGTCATTCAGCAGCGCATCGCTATTGGCGCGGACCATTTCGACGTCGCCCATGGCCTGTGCCTGGGCCTGGCGCTGTTCGAGGATGGCGACCGCCTCCATGATGACTTCGGGATTGTCCAGCAGATAGGCGCGGATCTCGTCACGCAGGGCGCTGCGCTCGGGGTCGGACATGTTGGTGATGTCAAAGGCTTGCGCCGGGGCGGTCAGGGCCAGGAAAGCGACAGCCGCCCCGAAGGTTGCAGCGCGAAAAGGGTGCGTCATGAAAATCATCTCCGTTGTTTGGCGGCGGCTTCGGCGGCAAAGACCACATCCTGCGCGCGATTGAAAGGGGCTGATCCCCGTGGCAAAAGGCCCGTGGCCCGATTGGCGTGGATCAGCGCATCGGGCAGGCGGCCTTGCAGGGCAAAGCGTTCCGCCGTTACCAGCGCGGCCATTCCTTCCTGGCCGGTCCTGGCATAGGCCACGGCCAGGTCGCGCAGCATCGCGGCATTGCGGAAATCCCGGTCGCGCGACGCGCTCAGCGGGTCCAGCGCGGCCTTGGGCTGTCCGGCGGCCAGCAGCGCGCGGCCATAGCCTGCCTGGATCAGCGCATTGCGCGGGGCCAGAGTGGCGGCCTGCCGATAGGCGGCAACGGCGGCCTGGAACTGCCGGCTTTCCAGCAGGATCTGGCCGCGCAGGTCATGCACGAAAGGATCGCTTGGCCGCATGGCCACCAGACGGTCGGCGGCGGCGATGGCGCGGGCGGGGTCTGGCGTGCGGTGCCATGCCACGGCCTCGCGCATCAGGGCGATATCGGCGGTGCCGCTTTGATCCAGACGGTCCAGTGTCCAGCGCGGCGCGCGCAGGAAGGCCGACAGCTTGCCGTTGATGCGCGCGAACCAGTAGGCGGCATCGGGATCGCTGCGCACCTCGCCGCGCCGCGCCTGGATATAGGCCTCGACCGCGCGCAGACGATCACGCGACAGCGGATGGGTGCGGGCGTAGGGGTCCTGACGGCCCTGTGACAGAACCTCTTGCCCGCGAAATATGCTCAGCACGTCGGAAAAACCCTGCGGATCAAGGCCCGCCCGCTCCATGTAGCGCAACCCGTTGCTGTCGGCGGCGCTTTCCTCGGCCCTTGTATGGGACATGAAGATGCGCTGCGCCGACCCGCTGACGCCAAGCCCCAGCCCCGCCGCCGCATCGCCCCGGCCCGAGGCGGCGGCCGCGGCGGCGGCAAGGGCCACGCCCAGCCCCGAGATGGTATTGGCCCGCTGCAGGTTCTGCGCCCGCCGCGCCATGTGACCGTTGGCGATATGGGCGGCCTCATGGGCGATAACCGATTGCAGCATCGCGGCGGTCTTCATACGCAACAGAAGGCCCGAATGGATGAAGATGTGATTGTTGTCGACGATGAAGGCGTTCAGCGTATCGTCCTGGATGACCAGCACCCGCACGGAATTGGGCGACAGCCCCGCCGCCTGCAGCACGGGGCGCGCCAGTTCGGACAGGGCATGTTCGATATCGGCATCGCGGATCAGCGTCGCGGCCCCGGCCTGCAGGGTCATCGCCAGCCAGATCACCGCCGTCGCGATCAGATGTCCAAGCTGCCGTTCGCGCCTCTGCATTGACCTGCCCGCCATTTCCCTGTGAATTGCCGCCTCAACGGGCAGCATAGGAAAGAAGCGATGCGAAACTCAAGGCGCGGGGCGGTCGATCCCTTCATTGTGATGGATGTGATGGAGGCGGCGCGCGCCGCCGAGGCCGCAGGCCGCCACATCATCCACATGGAGGTCGGCCAGCCGGGAACGCCCGCGCCGCAAGGGGCGCGGGATGCGCTGGCGCGGGCCATGCAGACCGATGCGCTGGGATATACCGTGGCGCTGGGGCTGCCGGCCCTGCGGGCCCGCATCGCGCAGCTTTACGGGCAATGGTACGGCATCGATCTGGATCCCGCGCGGGTGGTTGTCACCTCGGGGTCGTCGGCGGGCTTCATCCTGGCCTTCACGGCCTTGTTCGACAGTGGCGACAAGGTCGGCATCGGCGCACCGGGCTATCCCAGTTACCGCCAGATCCTGCGCGCGCTGGGGCTGCAGCCGGTCGATCTGCCCACGTCGGCCGAAAACCGGTTCCAGCCGGTTGCCGCCGATTTCGCAGGGATGGACCTGGCCGGGCTGATGGTGGCCTCGCCCGCGAATCCCACCGGCACGATGCTGGACCGCGACGCGCTGTCGGCGCTGATCCATGCCGCCCATGGGGCAGGTGCCGCCTTCATCAGCGACGAGATCTATCACGGCATCGAATACGAGGCGAAAGCCGTGACCGCGCTTGAGATCAGCGACGACGTCTATGTGATCAACTCGTTCTCCAAGTATTTCAGCATGACGGGCTGGCGCGTGGGCTGGATGGTGGTGCCGCCCGACCATGTGCGGGTGATCGAACGGATCGCGCAGAACATGTTCATCTGCCCGCCCCATGCCAGCCAGATCGCCGCACTGGCGGCGATGGATTGCGATGATGAATTGCAGGCCAACATGGATATCTACCGCGAGAACCGCCGCCTGATGCTGGAGGGTCTGCCAAAGGCCGGATTTGACCGGATCGCGCCGCCGGACGGGGCCTTCTACGTCTATGCCGATGTCAGCCACCTGACCGATGACAGCCGCGCCTTTGCTGCGGAAATTCTTGAAAAGGCGGGCGTGGCCGTAACGCCGGGGCTGGATTTCGACCCCGTGCGCGGGGGCGGGACGCTGCGGTTTTCCTACGCGCGCGCCACGGCGGATATCATCGAGGGGCTGGCCCGGCTGGAACGGTTCATGCAGGGGAAGGGTCATCTTTGAAGTCAGCCTTCGTTCTTGTGTTTGCCCTGTTTGCGGGCCTTGCCGTTGCCGACCGGTCCCCGGCCTTGCCGGCGGATGCAATAGCTGTCGAAGTGGACCCGATGCCGCAGCGCGCCCCTGCGGTGATCATGTTGGGCGGGTCCGAAGGGGGGCGGTTCGGGGCAGGCCATCCGATGACGGTCAGCCTGCGCGCATCCGGGTTTCACGTGGTCAGGGTGGCCTATTTCGGTGCGCCCGGAACGCCGCGGCACCTGGACCGGATCGCACTGGACCCGTTCGACGATCTGATCGCCGCGCTGGCGACAGACCCGGTCGTGGATGCGCGCTGTCTGTTTGTGCTTGGTGCATCCAAAGGGGGCGAACTGGCGCTGTTGCTGGCGGCCGATAATCCGCGCCTGACGGCTGTGGCGGCATTGGTGCCCGCGCATGTGGTGTTCCAGTCCAGCCGGATTTCCCCGCGCCGTCAGTCGTCATGGCGACGCGGCGATGTGCCCTTGCCCTTCGTGCCCTATCCTGTCCTGAATCCCGCGACCCTGCGCGGCGTGCTGGGCCTGTCCGGCTACCGCGAGATGCACATGCGGGCGCTTGAGGACGAGACTGCCGTTGCCGCAGCCGCGATCCCGGTCGACCGGATCGTGGCGCCCTTGTTTCTGGCCTATGCGCCGGATGATCGGGTCTGGCCATCGGACATCATGGTTCGATCCATCGTCACGCGGCTGGCGGGGGCAGGGCGGCCGGCCCCGCTGATCCATGCCGCCCCCGATCATTTCGTGCTGAACCATCGTGACAGCCGTGCCGCCGTGCTGGCGTTTCTGACCGCGCAGGCCGGATCGCTGGGATGCCTGAACTGACACCGGCCTCACTGGTGCCAAAGCGGTCTTCCGATATACGGCAAATCTGATAGTCTGCCGGCAGAGCCGGATGAACTGGCCAGAGGCGATGGATGAGCAGAATAGTGAAGGTGATTGCAGCGGTTGCGCTGCTATGGGCGATGGGGCTGGCCGCCGTGGCGCAGGCCCAATCCGCCGATTTCAACGCGCTGGCGCGTGTAGATGCGGCCCAGAGCCGCCTGACCCAGGCCGAGGACCGCGTGACGCTGGATCTGGCGCTGTCGCAGGGCGTGCCCTACCGCGCCTATACGCTGGAGGCTGCGGGCGATGTGCCGCGCCGCCTTGTGCTGGATTTCCGCGAAGTGGACTGGCAGGGGATCACGCCAGAGGCGCTGGGGCAGGCCGAGGCGATTGGCGGCCTGCGGTTCGGCGCGGTACGGCCCGGCTGGTCGCGGATGGTGCTGGATCTGGCAAGGCCCCTTGTGCTGGATCAGGCGGGGTTGCGGATCCTGCCCGATAGCGGCGCGGCGCGGCTGCGCATCGTGCTGCGCGCGGCAAGTGCGGAAGAGTTCGCGGCCCTGTCGGGCGCGCCGCATGATCCGGCCTTCGATCTGCCTGCGCCGGAACCCGTCGACCGTACCGCGCGGCCACGCGTGGGCGAGGGGCCGCTGGTCGTGGTGCTGGACCCCGGCCATGGCGGCATCGATCCGGGCGCGGAACGCGACGGGCTGTCCGAGAAGGAACTGATGCTGACCTTCGCACGGGAATTGCAGGACGTGCTGGTGCGCGACGGCAATTTCGAGGTGGTGCTGACGCGTACGGATGACAGTTTCGTCTCGCTGGACCGGCGGGTGGCGCTGGCCCATGCGATGGGGGGGCAGGTCTTCATCTCGTTGCATGCGGATGCACTGTCCGAGGGGCAGGCCCATGGCGCGACGGTGCATCTGTTGTCCGACAGCGCCTCGGATGCGGCTTCGGCCACGCTGGCGGAACGGCATGACCGCGATGACCTGCTGGCCGGCATCGACCTGACAGGGCAGGACGATCAGGTGGCGGGCATCCTGATGGACCTGGCCCGGCAGGAAACGCAACCCCGCGCCGAACGGCTGGCGCTGGCGCTGGTTGCGGGGATAGGCGGGGCGGAATTGCCCCTCAACAGCCGCCCGGTGCGGCGCGCGGCCTTTTCGGTGCTCAAGGCGGCCGATATCCCGTCGATCCTGCTGGAGGTGGGGTTCCTGTCCAGCCCGCGCGACCTGAAGAACCTGCGCGATCCGGCATGGCGGCTGCGGATGGCCGAGGCGATCCGCGAGGGGCTGACCCTCTGGGTGGCCGAGGATGCGATCCTGTCGGATCTGGTGCGGCAATAGACCCTGGGATGGCGGGCGGATCGCCGCCAGTCGTCGCGGGTTCTTGTTTTGACCCTGTCGCGGTGGACGGGTATAGAGTGGGGCGACATGTTCAGAGGCGCCGTGTGATCAGATTTATCCTTTCCACCCTTGGCGGGGTATTCACCTTCGTGACGCTCGGCATCTTCGCCGTGGCGGTCAGCATCGGTGCGGTTTTCTATATCTACGGCCGCGACCTGCCCAGCCATGAAAGCCTGGCGCAATACACGCCCCCCACCATCAGCCGCATCTATTCGGCCGAGGGGCGGATCATCGACGAATTCGCCAAGGAACGCCGCCTGTTCACCCCGGCCGCCGAGATTCCCGACCTGATCAAGCAGGCCTTCATCTCGGCCGAGGACAAGAATTTCTACATCCACAAGGGCTATGACGCGCGCGGCATCGCGGCGGCGGTCTATGACGCTGTCGCCTCGCGCGGGAAGGATGTGCGTGGCGCCTCCACCATCACGCAGCAGGTGATGAAGAACTTCCTTCTGGGGGGCGAACGCGCCGCCGAGCGCAAGATCAAGGAAATCATCCTTGCCACGCGCCTTGAAGAGACGCTGAGCAAGGAACGCATCCTCGAGCTTTATCTGAACGAGATTTTCCTTGGCCAGAACTCCTATGGCGTGACAGCCGCGGCGCTGACCTATTTCAACAAGCCCCTGCGCGACCTGGCCCCGCATGAGGCCGCATTCCTTGCGTCATTGCCCAAGGCGCCGTCGGATTATCATCCGGTCCGGCGGGCCGACCGCCTGCTGGCGCGGCGCAATTTCGTGCTGCGCGAGATGTTCGAGAACGGATATCTGACCGAAGCGGTCTATCAGGCCGAGGTGGCGATGCCGCTGCGCTCGGTGCAGGCGGGTGACTTCGAGACGTTCCGCGCGGCCCTGCCGCCGCGCGACTATTTCACCGACGAGATCCGGCGTCAGCTGTCGGTCGATTTCGGCGAGGATGAATTCTTTTCCGGCGGCATGACCGTGCGCGCCACGATCGACCCCGACATGCAGGTCGATGCCGCCCGCGCGCTGCGCCGGGCGCTGGAAACCTATGACCGTGAAGGCGGGGTCTGGCGTGGCACCGGGCGCAAGCTGCCGCCCGAAGAGATGGCCGAGTGGTGGACCGCGCTGGAAAAGATCGAGGTGCCGCGCGACATCGACCTGAACGGGCGATGGTATCCCGCCGTAGTGCTGGAACTGTCGGGCAACGAGGCCCGTCTGGGGATCGAGGATCAGCCGGGCGATACCCATGTGATCACGGCGAACGACGTGACCTGGGCGCGCAAGCTCTTGCCCGATGGCAAGCTGGCGCGCCGCGCGCAGGTGCCTTCCGACCTGCTGGAGGTGGGTGATATCGTGCTGGTGCGCGCCATCACATCCGACAGCGACGGCAGTTTCGTGCGCTGGAGCCTGCGCCAGGTGCCCGAGGTGCAGGGCGGTTTCATGGCGATGGACGTCAACACGGGCCGCGTGATCGCCATGCAGGGCGGCTTCAGCTACCAGGATTTGGTGTTCAACCGCGCCACCCAGGCGCGCCGTCAGCCCGGCTCGAGCTTCAAGCCCTTTGTCTATGCCGCAGCACTGGACAGCGGTTACAGCCCGGCGACGATCGTCGTCGATGCCCCGATCGAGATCAACACGCCGCAGGGCCTCTGGCGTCCGCGCAACTCCTCGAACCAGTATTACGGCCCCACGCCGCTGCGGACAGGCATCGAACAGTCGCGCAACCTGATGACCATCCGCCTTGCGCAGGAAGTGGGGATGGACATCGTCGCCGACTATGCCGAGAAATTCGGCGTCTATGACAACATGGGCCGGTTCCTGGCAAACTCGCTTGGGTCCGAGGAAACCACCCTGTTCCAGATGGTCGCCGCCTATGCGATGTTCGCCAATGGCGGCGAACGGGTGCTGCCGACCCTTGTGGACCGGGTGCAGGACCGTTTCGGGCGCACGATCTATCGCCATGATCAGCGCAACTGCGTCGATTGCCTGGTGCCCGGCATCCCGCAAGGGCAGGCCCCCCGGATCGACACCAACCGCGAGCGGGTGATGAACGCGATCACGGCCTATCAGCTGACGTCGATGATGACGGGTGTGGTCGAACGCGGCACCGCCGCGCGGACCGTGGGTCTCAGCGTGCCTGTCGCGGGCAAGACCGGCACGACGAACGATGCCAAGGATGTGTGGTTCGTGGGCTTTACCAGCAATATCGTGGCGGGCTGCTATATCGGTTACGATCAGCCGCGCCCGCTGGGCCGTGGCGCCTCGGGCGGGGGGATGTGCGGCCCGGTGTTTCAGGAATTCATGCAGGAAGCGACCAAGAAATATGGTGGCGGCCCCTTCATCGTTCCGCCGGGCGGGCGTTTCATCAAGATCGACCGTTTCACCGGTGCGCCCCTGCCGGACGATGCCACCGGCGATTTCGTCGTGGCGGAATATTTCCGCGATGGTGAAGAGCCTGTGTTTGGCGTGATGTTCGATGGTGGTTTCGCCATGGGATCGAACCTGCCCCTGGTGCAGGAAGCGCAGGCCCGCGTTGGTCGGCAGGTGACCACATCGACCGGGCAGACCGCCACCGTCGGGCCGAAGGCCGATTTCGGCACCGTGTCATCGGGCGGCCTCTACTAGCGTTTACAGCGGCCCGATCCGGGCCCCACGCTTGCCCCGGCGCGATGGCTGGTCTATCAGGCGGGGTGATCATCCGATCCGCTTATCCACGTGATCCATCCAGCAGGAAGACCCATGCGCGCCGAGGTTCAGAACACGATTGCCGAGATCCAGAAATCGCTGGAGCTGCTGCGCCAGCGCATGGATTGGGAGATGGCCCCCCATCGGCTTGAGGAATTCAACGCCCGTGTCGAGGATCCGACCCTCTGGGACGATCCCGAAAAGGCGCAGGCGCTGATGCGGGACCGTCAGAACCTTGTCGATGCGATCGACACGGTCAAGGGGATCGCGCAGGAATTGCAGGACAATATCGACCTGATCGAACTGGGCGAGATGGAGGACGATGCCGAGGTCGTCCGCGATGCCGAGGCCGCGCTGAAGGCGCTCAGGGCCAAGGCCGCCGAGAAGGAGCTGGAAGCGCTGCTGGATGGCGAGGCGGACGGGAACAACTCGTTTCTGGAAATCAACGCGGGTGCGGGCGGCACCGAAAGCTGCGACTGGGCCAGCATCCTGGCGCGGATGTATGTCCGCTGGGCCGAAAGCAAGGGCTACAAGGTCGAGATGCAGTCCCAAAGCCCGGGCGAAGAGGCGGGGATCAAATCGGTCACCTACAAGATCTCGGGTCACAATGCCTATGGCTGGCTGAAATCGGAATCGGGTGTGCACCGCCTTGTCCGCATCAGCCCCTATGACAGCGCGGCGCGGCGGCATACCTCGTTCTCGTCGGTCTGGGTCTATCCGGTCGTGGATGACAACATCGAAATCGAAGTTGCCCCCAATGACATCCGCATCGACACCTACCGGTCGTCTGGCGCGGGCGGGCAGCATGTGAACACCACCGATTCGGCGGTGCGGATCACGCATATTCCCACGGGGATCGTCGTGACCAGTTCCGAAAAGTCCCAGCACCAGAACCGCGACATCGCCATGAAGGCGCTGAAATCGCGCCTCTACCAGCTGGAGCTGGACAAGCGCAACGCCGCCATCAACGAGGCGCATGCCGCCAAGGGCGAGGCCGGATGGGGCAACCAGATACGGTCCTACGTCCTGCAGCCCTACCAGATGGTCAAGGATCTGCGCACCGGCTACGAGACCTCGGATACCGCAGGCGTGCTGGACGGTGATCTGGACGGGCTGATGGCCGCGACGCTGGCGATGGATGTCTCGGGCAAGAGCCGCGCCGAGGCGCAGGCCGAGGGCTGAATACCGCTTGATCCTTCACAAGTTATCTGTCGAAACTGATCTGCAGAGGGGCAGGGAGGGTTTCCGATGGACGATCTGATAAATCGCGACGCGCTGGAGCTGTCGTCGATGCTGGAGACGCGCCAGATCAGCGCGGTCGAGCTGATGCAGGCGACGCTGGATCAGATCGGACGGGTCAATCCGGGCGTAAATGCCGTGGTCAGCCTGCGCGACGCCGATACCCTGCTGGCCGAGGCGCGCGCCGCCGACGACGCCCCGCGCAAGGGCTGGCTGCATGGGATCCCGCTGGCGGTCAAGGACCTGGCCGATGTGGCGGGGTTGCCGACCTCGATGGGATCGCCGGCCTTTGCCGGGAATGTTCCCGTTGCCGATTGCGGGATGGTCGCCCGGATGCGCAGCGCGGGCGGGCTTTTCATCGGCAAGACCAACACGCCCGAATTCGGGCTGGGCAGTCACACCTTCAACCCGGTGCATGGCGCGACATACAACCCCTATGACAGCGGGCGCACGGTGGGCGGGTCCTCCGGCGGGGCGGCGGCGGCGCTGGCGGCGCGCATGCTGTCCGTGACCGACGGGTCCGACATGATGGGATCGCTGCGCAACCCTGCCGGCTGGTGCAATGTCTACGGGATGCGCCCCAGCTGGGGCCGTATCCCTGCTGATCCGGTGGGCGATACCTTCCTGCATCCGCTGGCCACGCTGGGGCCGATGGGGCGCAGCCCGCGCGACATGGCCGCTCTGCTTGAAGTGCAGGCCGGCCCCAACCCCCGCGTGCCCTTCGGCCTGCCGAAACAGGGCTATCTGGACGGGATCGACGCCGATGTGAAAGGCCGCCGCATCGGCTGGCTGGGCAGTTGGGGCGGGGCCTATCCGATGGAGCCGGGGATCCTGCCGCTGATCGAGGGGGCTTTGACGGGTTTCAGCGACATGGGCTGTATCGTCGAGGCGGTCGATGCGCCGTTCAGCGCCTCCGAGATCTGGGACAGCTGGGTGGCCCTGCGCGCCTTTGCCAATCTCGGCCGACTTGATGCGAGCTATTCCGATCCGGTCAAGCGCAAGCTTCTGAAACCCGAGGCGATCTGGGAAATCGAGACAGGTCTGTCGCTGAGCCCGTTGCAGATCCACCGTGCCAGCCTGACCCGCTCGCGCTGGTATGCCAAGGCCGCCGAATTGTTCGACACATATGACGCGCTTGTGCTGCCCTCGGCGCAGCTATGGCCCTTCCCGGTGGAATGGGACTGGCCCAAGGATATCGCAGGTCAGCCGATGGACACCTATCACCGCTGGATGGAGGTCGTGATCCCCGTCAGCCTGATCGGTCTGCCCGCCGTCTGCGTGCCTGCAGGCTTTGGCGCGGCGGGTGGTCCCGGCGCGGGCCTGCCCATGGGGATGCAGATTTTCGGCCGCCACGGCGACGATGCGGGGCTTTTGCAACTGGCGCAGGCCTGGCACCGCGCCACCGACTGGCCGAACCAAAGACCCCCCGCGCTGTCCTGAGGCTTGCTTTTCGCGGCATTTGCGGGTCTCATCCGCAGATACCGGAATGTGACGGGGAGGGACCATGCCGGATACGCCCAAGGAAGGACTGCCCGATATCGGGGCGGTCAGCTTTGCAACGCTGACCGAGGCGCTCAGGCGTGGCTGGTCGGACATGCGCCGCGCGCCGCTTTACGGTCTGTTCTTCGCCTCGGTCTACGTGGCGCTGGGGCTTGTTCTGGCGGCTATCACATGGGCCACGGGCAAGACCTATTGGCTGGTCTTTGCCGCCGTGGGCTTTCCGCTGGTCGGCCCTTTCGCCGCCGTGGGGCTTTACGATGTCAGCCGCCGGATCGAACAGGGCCGCCCGCTGATCATGTCCGAGATCCTCAGCGTGGTCTGGCGGCAATCGCGACGGCAACTGCCCTCGATTTGCGCGATCATCATCATGGTCTTCCTGTTCTGGTTCTTCCTGGCGCATATGATCTTTGCCCTGTTCCTGGGCCTGTCCACGATGACCAATATATCAAGCTCTTACGGGGTGTTCCTGACGCCGAATGGCATGGCGATGCTGGCCGTGGGCACGGTGGTGGGCGGCATTTTCGCGATGCTTCTCTACATGATCACGGTGATCGCCCTGCCACTGCTCCTTGAGCGCGAGGTGGATTTCGTGACCGCCATGATCACCAGTTTCCAGTTCGTGCTGGCCAATCCCGTGCCGATGCTGGCCTGGGCCGCGCTGATCGCGGGGCTGACTTTCGCGGCGATGCTGCCGGGCTTTCTGGGGCTGTTCCTGGTGCTGCCGCTGCTGGGGCATGCGACCTGGCATCTTTACCGGCTGGTGACCCAGACTGCATGAAAAAAGGCGCGCAAGGCCCTGTGCCCACGCGCCTTTTCGTTAATGGTTGATCTTGTCAGGCCGCGCCGCCGCGCGACAGGGCGGCGACACCGGTGCGCGCCACTTCCAGCAGGCCCAGGGGCCGCATCAGTTCGGCGAAGGCGTCGATCTTTTCGGGCGCGCCGGTGATTTCGAACACAAAGCTCGACAGGGTGCTGTCCACCACATTGGCGCGGAAGATATCGGCCAGACGCAGCGCCTCGACCCGCTTGTCGCCGGTGCCTTCGACCTTGAACAGCGCCAGCTCACGCTCGACCGAGGCACCTTCGACCGTCAGGTCATGCACCTCGTGGACGGGCACGATCCGGCCCAGCTGCGCCTTGATCTGTTCGATCACCTGCGGCGTGCCGGTGGTCACGATGGTGATGCGGCTGAGGTGTCCGGCATGGTCGATCTCGGCCACGGTCAGGCTTTCGATGTTGTAGCCGCGCCCGGAAAACAGCCCGATCACGCGGGCCAGAACGCCCGCCTCGTTATCGACAATCACCGCCAGGGTGTGGCGTTCTTCTACATCCGAGAAGTTGGGCCGCAGGTTATAGGCCGAATGCTTGGTCGAGCCCTTCTTGATCTGTAGTGCAGACATGGTCTTGGTCCTTTGATGACGTCAGGGGCAGGGGTCCGATGTTCCGGGGAACGATCAGACCATCACGGCGCCTTTCGATCCGATGGCATCCTTGGTGCTGGCCTCGCCCAGCAGCATCTTGTTGTGCGGCTCGCCCGATGGGATCATGGGGAAGCAGTTCTCGTGCTTTTCCACCAGGCAGTCGAAGATCACCGGCCCGTCGTAATTGATCATCTCCATGATCGCATCGTCCAGGTCGTCGGCATCCTTGCACAGGATCCCCTTGCAGCCGAAGGCCTCGGCCAGCTTGACGAAATCGGGTAGGGATTCGGACCAGCTGTGCGAATAGCGCTCGCCATGCAGCAGTTCCTGCCACTGGCGCACCATGCCCAGGCGTTCGTTGTTCAGGATGAATTGCTTGACGGGCAGGTTGAACTGCATCGCCGTGCCCATTTCCTGCATGTTCATCAGCCAGGACGCCTCACCGGCCACGTTGATCACCAGCGCGTCCGGGTGCGCCATCTGCACACCGATCGACGCCGGGAAGCCATAGCCCATCGTGCCCAGACCGCCCGAGGTCATCCAGCGGTTCGGATCCTCGAAGTTCAGGTATTGGGCAGCCCACATCTGGTGCTGGCCCACTTCGGTGCAGATGTAGCGATCATGCCCCTTGGTCAGCTCTTCCAGGCGCTTGAGGGCGTATTGCGGCTTGATGACCTTGCCCTTCTGTTCGAACTTCAGGCAGTCCACCTTGCGCCATTCGTTGATCTGGCTCCACCATTTGGCCAGACCTTCCTTGTTGGTCTTGCGGCCACGCGCCTTCCAGATCTTCAGCATGTCTTCCAGAACATGGGCCACATCGCCCACGATCGGGATGTCGACACGGATCACCTTGTTGATCGACGAGGGGTCGATGTCGATATGCACCTTCTTGGAATTGGGGCTGAAGGCATCGACGCGCCCGGTGATGCGGTCATCGAAGCGTGCGCCGATGTTGATCATCAGGTCGCAGCCGTGCATGGCCATGTTCGCCTCGTAAAGACCGTGCATGCCCAGCATGCCCAGCCAATGCGTGCCCGATGCGGGATAGGCGCCCAGGCCCATCAGGGTCGATGTGATGGGAAAGCCGGTCCCCTCGACCAGTTCGCGCAGCAGCTGGCTTGCGCCGGGGCCCGAGTTGATCACGCCGCCGCCGGTATAGAAGATCGGGCGCTTGGCGGTCTCAAGTGCGGCCACCAGTTCGGTAATCGCTTCCAGATCGCCCTTGACCTGCGGCTGATAGCGGCGGCTGCCGCCTTTCTGCGGCGCCTGGTAGGTGCCGGATGCGAATTGCACGTCCTTGGGAATGTCGACCAGCACCGGGCCGGGACGGCCGGCGGTTGCGACGTGAAATGCCTCGTGCAGGGTGGCGGACAGCTTCTCGGTGTCCTTGACCAGCCAGTTGTGCTTGGTGCAGGGGCGCGTGATGCCCACGGTATCGGCTTCCTGGAAGGCATCGTTGCCGATCATGAAGGTCGGCACCTGGCCGGTCAGCACCACGATCGGGATACTGTCCATCAGCGCGTCCGTCAGGCCGGTCACCGCGTTGGTGGCACCGGGGCCCGAGGTCACCAGAACCACGCCGGGCTTGCCCGTCGCGCGGGCATAGCCTTCGGCTGCGTGAACCGCGCCCTGTTCGTGGCGCACCAGGATGTGCTGAATCTCGTTCTGCTGGAAGATCTCGTCGTAAATCGGCAGCACCGCGCCGCCGGGATACCCGAATACGACGTCCACACCCTGATCCTTGAGGGCCTGAACCACCATTCTCGCTCCGGTCATCTGACGTGTCATGTGCTTTGCTCCGTTGTCGACGTCATCCATTCGCATAAAAAAGCCCCCGATTTTGTCGGGGGCGCATGGGGTACCTTGAGGGTGTCCGTTACCGGCCCATGCGCCATTTCCTTACGATGATCACTAGCGGTGTCATTGCCATCGGCTCCTTCGTGCGTGGCGGGACATTATGAGTGCTGCAGGGCAGCGTCAACCGTCAATCGGGTGAATTTAATGTCGCGGGGGTGAATTATTTTGTATCTTTATTACGTTTTGGGGCCTTGAAACGTCAGGAAAAGAATTATGAGGCCCTGAATGCGGCCAAAATGACCGATGCCGCAGCCACAAGGGGCGCGGCATCCGACCGAGTGCGGTCAAGCCAGTGGGATCAGGAGCGGGCGGGAACCGAGCCGGGAAGCGAGATATTGGCGACCTGTTCGGCGATCGGATCGGTCGACAGCGGATGCATCTCTGCCGAATAATCGGCCGGATCGCGCATCTTCTGCCAGTTGCCGCCGACATAGAGTTCAAGGCCCGAGAATTTTGCCTTGTATCCCATCTTGGGGCTGCCGGGGACCCAGTAGCCAAGGTAGACGTAGGGAAGGCCGGCTTCGCGCGCGATGCGGATATGATCCAGGATGATATAGGTGCCCAAGCTGTCGCCGGGCCGGTCGGGCTGGTAGAAGGAATAGACCATGCTGACCCCGTCATCCAGAACGTCGGTCAGGCAGACCGCCGCCAGATCGCGCGAGCGCGTGTCATGGTATTCGATCACGCGGGTGCGGATCGGCGTTTCCTCGATCATGGCGGCGAATTCGAACACATCCATGTCGGCCATGCCGCCATCGGCATGACGGCTGTCCAGATAGCGGCGGAACAGGTCATACTGATCCTCGGTCGCCCAGGGGCTGGTGGCGCGGCGCTCCAGCGTGGCGTTGCGTTTGATCGTCCGCTTCTGGCTGCGCGAGGGCAGGAAATCGGCCACCCGGATCCGGGCGGACAGGCAGGCCGCGCAATCCGAGCAGGACGGGCGATAAAGCACGTTCTGCGACCGGCGGAATCCCTGCTTGGACAGGCTGTCGTTCAGCCGTTCGGCACCTTCGCCCTGAAGTGCCGTGAACAGCTTGCGCTCCATCCGCCCATCGAGGTAGGGGCAGGGCTGCGGGGCCGTCACGTAGAATTGTGGCGCTATAGGCAGGGTGTGACGCATGATATCCCTTGGTCCGGCTGTAGCGGGACGATAGCAACGAAGTCTCCATCCGCCAAGAGTTGAATAAAGACCACGTTAACGTCGCGCGCGTTGCCATGCTGCGCGCGACGTGTCGGGGATATCCCGGGGCCGCGAAAGGCCGGTCAGGTGGCTGCCGCGCGGTTCAGGGCGACGCTGCCCAGAAGGTGATCGGTCAGGCCCTGACCACGGGCCGTGGTCATCATCAGTACCACGGAAATTACCTGCAACACCGGCAGCGCGAAGGAAAACGATGTGCCCAGCGTATGCAGGGTGGCAAGCCCCAGGCCGAACCTTTCGCCCTGCGCGGTGCGGAATTCGATCGCCATCAGGCGCATCCCCCATGTGGCCGAGCGGTTGGCGATGGTGATGACCCTGTAGGCAAAGCCGACCATCAGCATCAGCAGCGGAAAGAAGAACAGCCCCGTGAAGGCCGTGAAGGGCAGGATCAGCAGGCAGATCAGTGCGATCAGCACTGTATCGACCAGCCAGGCCAGCAGCCGCTTCATCGGCACATCGGCATAGAATTCGGGCTGTGTCACGGGATCGGGCAGATGCAGGGGCTGGTAGGTCATGCATGGCTCGCAAGGCAAGGGGGATGTGAAGGCCGCAGGCGCGGGGCCTGCGGCGGTGCGTGTGTCGGTCAGGCTCAGGCCTTGTCGCTGTCCTGATCGGCCGCGTCTTCCGCCTTGCGCGGGGTGGCGGCGGCGCGGGCGCGGTCGGCCATGAACTCGTCGAACTCGGCCTTGTCGCGGGCTTCGCGCAGACGCTGCAGGAAGCTTTCGAAGTTGTGCTGCTCTTCCTCCAGACGACGCAGGGTGTCGGCCTTGTAGTTGTCAAAGGCGGTATTGCCCGACGAGGACATGGCCGAGATGCCATGACGGGTCATCGAACGGGTACGGCAGGATTTTCCAAACATGCGCTTGCTCCAGATCATATACGCCAGAATGGCCAGGCCAACCGGCCAGAAAAAGATGAACCCCAGCACCATGGCTGCGATCCAGGCGCCTTTGCCCTTGGCGTCAAGCCAGGCTTCGGCGCGGGACAGCCAGCCCATCGGCTGGGTGCGGGGGGCGGAATAATGCAGTGCGGTATTCATGGGGCTCTCCGTTTTCGGGTTGATGTAAATTCCTTTCACATACCCAAGATCGGAAGCGCCCCTGCGCATTGCAAGGGGTAATGTGAAAGAAATTTACATTACCCAAATCAGGACGGGAAATCAGCCAGTTGCGCGCCGGTCAGGCGGTGCAGCACGGCGGGGGCGATGGGAAAAATGTGATGCGGCGTGCCTGCCGCGGCCCAGACAATGCCGAATTCCATCAGCCGCGGGTCCAGAAAGGCACGGATCGGGGTCAGGTGGCCGACGGGTGCGACCCCGCCGATGGCAAAGCCCGTCTGCGCCCGGATCAATGCGGCATCGGCCTTGCCAAGCGCCTCGCCCGCCAGGGCGCTGGCGCGGGCGGTATCCACCTGATTGCCGCCGGCGGTCAGGAACAGCCAGGCCTGGCCGCTGTCCTGCCCTGCAAGGATGATCGACTTGACGATCTGGTCGATGTCACACCCTGCAACTGCGGCGGCCTGTGCGGCGGTGCGCGCCTCGCCCAGTTCATGGATGTCGGCGCTCAAACCTGCCTCTTCCAGCGCGCGGCGCACGCGGGCCATGCTTTTGCTCATGCGGAGCCTCCCTGTCAGACATGTCCTTTGCGCCACTATCCGACTGCCAAGCGCCATTGACCAGCCCCGAGGCTTGCGATCAAGGTGCGGGCATGTCGATTGCATCCCGCCTGACCCGCCTGCCACAGCCCTTTGACCCGGAACGGGGCGCCGAAGCGCGCGCCACCATCCCCGCGGCCCAAGGCGATATCGCCCTGCTGATCGAAGGGACCGGGGGCTGCAGCCCCTATCTGAAATCGCTGATCGAGAAAGAGGCGGATTGGATCCTGCCCGCGCTGAACGATCCTGAGGGCGCGCTGGCCGCGCTGCATCACGATCTGGCGCAGATCGCCCCCGATGCGCTGGCCGATGCCCTCAGGCAGGGCAAGCGGCGCGTGGCGCTGCTGACGGCGCTGGCCGATCTGTCGGGTGCCTGGCCGCTGGAGGAGGTGACAGGCGCGCTGACGCGTTTTGCCGATCTGGCCTGCCAACTGGCGCTGCGCGCCGCCATCGGCGCAGAGATCCGGCGCGGCAAGCTGCCCGGTGCCACCGAGGATGATGCCGAAACGGGCGGCGGCATGGTGGCGCTGGCCATGGGCAAGATGGGCGCGTTCGAGCTGAACTATTCCTCGGATATCGACCTGATCTGCCTTTTCGACGAAAGCCGCTTTGCGCCCGACGACTATCACGAGGCGCGCGCCTCGCTGATCCGGGCCACGCGCCGGATGGCGGCGATGCTGAACGACAATACCGCGCAGGGCTATGTCTTTCGCACCGATCTGCGGCTGCGCCCCGATCCCGCTGTGACACCTGTCTGCATGGCGATGGAAGCGGCCGAGCGCTATTACGAAAGCCTCGGGCGCACCTGGGAACGCGCGGCCTATATCAAGGCGCGACCCTCGGCGGGCGATCTTGCGGCGGGCGAAGCGTTTCTGAAGACACTGCGGCCTTTCGTGTGGCGCAAGCATCTGGACTTTGCCGCCATCCAGGATGCCCATGACATGCGCCTGCGCATTCGCGCCCACAAGGGGCTGGGCGGGCCGGTCGTTCTGGCCGATCACAACATGAAGCTGGGCAGGGGCGGCATCCGCGAGATCGAGTTCTTCACCCAGACCCGGCAGATCATCGCGGGCGGGCGCGATCCCGAATTGCGGGTGCGCGGCACCGTCGAAGGGCTGGCGGTGCTGGCGCGCAAGGGCTGGGTGCCCGACACGGTGGCCGAAACCCTGACGCGGCATTACCGTGCCCACCGCGAGGTCGAACACCGGCTGCAGATGATCAATGACGCGCAGACCCACAGCCTGCCGCGCAACGACGAGGGCTTTGCCCGGCTGGCCGCGTTCATGGGCATGGAACAGGCCACGCTCGAGACCGATCTGAAGGCGCGCATCAGTGAGGTGCATGAGCTTACGGAAGGCTTCTTTGCCGGAAGCGGTATCGTGGCCGCACCCGAACCGCCCGCCCTCGAGGCCGAAAGCTTCGATACGGAAGTCACAAGCCGCTGGCGCAGTTATCCCGCGCTCAGATCCGCCCGCGCGGTCGAGATCTTCCAGCGCCTGCGTCCCGAAATACTGTCGCGGCTGGCCGGTGCGGCCAAACCGGACGAGGCGCTGCTGGCCTTTGACGGATTTCTGGCGGGCCTGCCCGCCGGTGTGCAGCTTTTCTCGCTGTTCGAGGCCAATCCCCACCTGATCGACCTGCTGGTCGATATCGTCGGCACATCGCCTGCGCTGGCGCAGCATCTGTCGCGCCATTCCGGCGTGTTCGATGCGGTGATCGGGGGGCTTCTTTGCGCCCTGGCCGGGGATCGCCGCCCTGTCGCAAGAGTTGTCGGCCCTTCTGGACAGCGAGGCCGATTACGAGCGCAAGCTGGAT
This sequence comes from Seohaeicola sp., assembly GCF_048006315.1. GTDB lineage: Bacteria > Pseudomonadota > Alphaproteobacteria > Rhodobacterales > Rhodobacteraceae > Seohaeicola. The sequence goes on from NZ_CP180350.1 coordinate 3,984,602, forward strand.
GCCGCGCGCCGCTGGGCCAAGGAATGGCATTTCCGTATCGGCGTGCATCACCTGCGCGGCCTGATCGAGGCGCAGGCGGTCGGCCCGCAATATGCGGACCTGGCCGAGGCGGTGCTGCGCGCGCTCTGGCCTGTGGTCGTGGCGCAGTTCGCCGCCAAGCATGGCGCGCCGCCGGGCAGGGGGGCGATGGTGCTGGGCATGGGATCGCTTGGGGCCGGGCGGCTGAACGCGACCTCGGATCTGGACCTGATCGTCATCTATGATGCCGACGGGGTCGAGATGTCGGATGGCCGCCGCCCGCTGGCGGCACGGCCCTATTACGCGCGTCTGACCCAGGCGATGGTCACTGCGCTGACCGCGCCCATGGCCGAAGGCAAGCTATACGAGGTCGACATGCGCCTGCGCCCTTCGGGCACGCAGGGGCCGGTGGCGACCAGCCTGACAAGTTTCCGCGACTACCAGATGACCGAGGCCTGGATCTGGGAACACCTTGCCCTGACCCGCGCGCGCCCCGTGGCGGGCGAGACGGGTCTGGCCGCGGATGTCGAGGCGGTGCGCGCCGCCGTGCTGGAGCGTGGCCACCCGCGCGACAGGATCATCGAAGAGGTGGCCACCATGCGCGCCCGGATCGCGGCGGCCAAGGCCCCCGAGGGGCCATGGGACGCCAAGCTGGGACCGGGCCGGTTGCAGGATGTGGAGCTGATGGCGCAGGCCGGCAACCTGCTGGCGCACAGCAGGTCCCGCGATGTCGGGCAGGGTCTGGCGGGCTGTGTCGCTTGCGGATGGTTGGATGACGCCGCTGGCGCAGCGCTGACCGAGGCTTATCTGCTGTTCTGGCAAGTGCAATTGGTCTCGAAATTGCTGAGCGACAGGCCGCTCGATCCCGCGCGGATCGGCGAGGGGGGATGCAGGATGCTTTTGCGCGAAACGGGCCATGAGACCCTTGAAGGGTTGGAGGCGGCCCTGATCGAGGTGGCGGCCCGGGCGGATGCGGTGATTTCCGCAGCCCTGGGCCAGAGCCCGGAGGATGCGGCATGAAGAAGGGCACGCCCGAGGACCCCAAGGGTCTGGTCGCCGAGGCCTACCGGATCGAGGGGATCACGCCCGGCGAGTGCCGCACGATCTTTCTGGACTGGGCGCTGAGCCTGCCGGACGGGTCCGACAGCCGCACGGTGCTGGCGGTGCTGGTCGAACGCCATGACTCGCAGGCACCGGATCACCCGATGACACAGGTGATGCGTGAGGGGTTGCAGGCCATGTCCCGCACCGGACGGCGCGGCGGCTGGCGGTCGCGCCCGCGCGACTGAACCGGCAGACAAGAGGGGGCAGGGGACAGGTGCTGCGCCCTGGGCGCGGCGCGTCAGGTGCCGCGGGGCAGGGTGGCCGCCGCGCGCGCAAGGGCGGTGATGCCCGCCCAGTCGCCGCTTGCGATCATCCCCGATGGGGCGACCCAACTGCCGCCGACGCAGACCACATTCGGCAGGCCGAGGTAATCCGCCGCATTCCCCGGACCGATGCCGCCGGTCGGGCAGAAGGTGATCTGCGGCAGGGGCGATGACAGGGCGCGCAGGGCGGCGGCCCCGCCCGCGACCTCTGCGGGAAAGAACTTTTGTGTCGTGTAGCCGCGTTCCAGCAGGGCCATCGCCTCGGTCGCGGTGGCGGCACCGGGCAGCAGCGGCAGGGCGCTGTCCTCGCAGGCCGCCAGCAGGCGGTCCGTGGCCCCCGGCGAGACCGCGAAACCGGCACCTGCCGCCTTGACGGCGCGCACATCCGCCGGGGACAGCACAGTGCCCGCACCGACCACCGCACCCGCGACATGGCCCATCTCGGCGATCACCTCGAGTGCGGCGGGGGTGCGCAGCGTCACCTCGAGCACCGGCAGGCCGCCCGCCACAAGCGCCTGCGCCAGCGGGCGGGCATGGGCCGGGTCATGGATCACGAGGACCGGGATCACGGGGGCCATGTGGCACAGGGCGAGTGTCGCCTCCGAGGCGTGATGCGGTGTCATGGGCGGTGCTCCGTCACAGAGGGCCGTTCCCCGGGCAGGCGCCGGGACATGGATATTTGCAGCAAGAAGAAACGGGGACCTGTGCGCATCTCAGACCACCACGGCGGCGCCGGTGGCGGCGGGGCCCACATTGGCGCGGAACATGGCGAAAAGCTCGCGCCCCACGCCTGTTCCATTGCCGGTCAGATCCGGGGTGGCGGGGGTGCGGGCGTCGAGATCGGACACCAGGGCTTCGATCTGCCCGGTGGTCGCGTCCAGGCGGATCAGGTCGCCGTCGCGCAACCGCGCAAGCGCGCCGCCCGCTGCCGCCTCGGGGCTGATGTGGATCGCGGCAGGCACCTTGCCGGAGGCGCCCGACATGCGCCCGTCGGTGACCAGCGCCACCTTGAGCCCGCGATCCTGCAACACGGCCAGCACGGGCGTCAGCGCGTGCAGTTCCGGCATGCCATTGGCCTGGGGGCCCTGAAACCGCACCACCACCACCGTGTCGGTGGTGAATTCACCCGCCTTGAACGCCTCTTTCACGGCCTCCTGGGTTTCGAAGACGCGGGCCGGGGCCTCGATCACGTGCCGCTCGGGGGCCACGGCCGAGGTCTTGATCACGCCGGTGCCCAGGTTGCCGGTCAACTGGCGCAGACCGCCCGTCGCGTCGAAAGGATCGGACACCGGACGCAGGATGCGTGTGTTCTGGCTGTCGCGCGCGCCGGGTTCCCAGGTTAGGCCCGCTTCGGTCAGTTTCGGCTCTTGCGTGTAGCGCTCCAGCCCCTTGCCGGCCACGGTCATCGTGTCGGGATGCAGCAGCCCCGCCTCGAGCAGCTGCCCGATCGTGTAGCCCAGACCGCCCGCGGCGTGGAAATGGTTCACATCGGCCAGGCCGTTGGGATAGACCTTGGCCAGCAGCGGCGTCACCTGCGACAGGTCGTGGAAATCCTGCAACTCGAGCAGCACACCCGCCGCGCGGGCCATGGCGGGCAGGTGCAGCACCAGGTTGGTCGAGCCCCCCGTCGCCATCAGCCCCACGATCCCGTTGACGAAGGCGCGCGCGTCCAGCACCTCGCAGACCGGGGTATAGGCATTCCCCAGCGCCGTGATCCCGGCCGCACGTTCCGTGCCCGCCACGGTCAGCGCCTCGCGCAGCGGGGTGCCGGGATTGACGAAGGAGGTGCCGGGCAGGTGCAGCCCCATGAATTCCATCAGCATCTGGTTTGTATTGGCGGTGCCGTAGAACGTACAGGTGCCCGGCCCGTGATAGGATGCCATCTCGGCCGCCATCAGGGCCGCGCGGTCGATCTGCCCGGCGGCGAATTGCTGGCGCACGCGTGCCTTTTGATCATTGGGCAGGCCCGATGTCATCGGCCCCGCCGGCAGGAACACCCCCGGAATATGGCCGAAGGTGGCGGCGGCGATCACGAGGCCCGGCACGATCTTGTCACAGACGCCGAGGTAAAGCGCCGCGTCGAACGTGTTGTGCGACAGCGCCACACCGGCCGCCAGCGCGATCACGTCGCGCGAGAAGAGCGAAAGCTCCATCCCCGTCTGGCCCTGGGTGACCCCGTCGCACATCGCGGGCACCCCACCCGCGACCTGCGCGGTGGCGCCCACGCGGCGCGCGGCCTGGCGGATCAGATCGGGAAAGCGTTCGAAGGGCTGATGGGCTGACAGCATGTCATTATAGGCGGTCACGATGCCGATATTGGGGGCGGGCGTCGTGGCCATGGTCGCCTGATCCTGGCCCATTGCGGCATAGGCATGCGCCTGGTTCGAACAGCTCAGATGGGCACGGCGCGGACCTTCCGCCGCGGCACGGCGCATCAGATCCATGTAGCGCGCCCTGCTGTCGCGGCTGCGTTCCTCGATCCGATCCGTGACACGTGCCACCTGATCGTGCAATGACATCACAATCCCCCCCTGGTCGGTCCTGCCCTGTCCGAATGATAATCCCGCTATAGGCCGTTAGCGGTAACGGCGCAAGCGGATCGGCAGATCGCGCCGGCGATCCGGCCATCTGCGGGGGGCGCAAGCTTGCGGCGGTCGCTGAAAAAACCGCGCATCCGCGAGTGGAAATCGCCCCGATCCGGCCACAAAGCGCGGATCTTGCAGAAAAATCGTCTTGAAATCAGGGAAAATTTGCCCCGGTTTGGCCTTATTGCTCCTGCATATCTTTCGACAGTTCCGGGAAACTATTTTCCCCACAGGAGGTCGAGTATGACAGTTTTTCGCACGGCATTTGCCTTGATGCTTGCCTTGGGCCTTTCAGCCTGCGGCAACTATGACCTGTCCACGCGCAACGCAACACCCGAAGAGGCGCTGAAGGGGGCCGATGCGGTTCAGGCGCTTCCGTCGATCAAGGTAGTCGATCTGCGCATCAATGTTCCGCGCAGCCTGCGGGTCTCCGAGGCCAACAGCTATTACCCCGCAGGCGACATCGTCTGGCGCGGCGATGCCTTTGGCGACCGCCATGCCCAGATCGAGGCCATCCTGTCCGACAGCATGGCGATCGCGCAGCACGGTCACAAGGGCAGCACGCCCGCCGTGGTCGAGATCACGCTGAAGCGCTTTCATTCGCTGACCGAAAAGACACGCTATTCCGTGGGTGGCGTGCATTCGATCCGGTTCGATCTGACCCTGCGTGATCCCAAGACCGGTGTGGCGCTGGCCCCCACCCGCGAGATCCGCGCGGATCTGCGCGAATACGGCGGCGACCGCGCCATCGAGGCCGAGCGCATGGGCCTGACCCAGAAGCTGCGCGTCACGCGCCATCTGGCCAATGTGTTCCGTTCGGAACTGGAACAGCCCGGCAGCATGGCTGACCGCCGCGGCATCACGCAGCTGGTGGCAGGCCTGGAAACCGGCAAGCCGATCTGACCTTTCCAGCATTGTGAAACAGGCGTAAGAGGGCGGAATGACACCGCCCTCTCATCCCCCCGCATATCCGATCGTGCGCCTGCGCCCCAAGGCCCAGCCGCGCGCCATTCGCCATGGTTTTCCCTGGGTCTATGACAACGAGCTGGTCACCGACCGGCGCTCGCGCGGGTTGACGCCCGGCAGCCTTGCCGTGCTGGAGGATGCGGAACGCGCACCGCTGGCCCTTGTGACGGTGAACCCCAATTCCCGCATCATCGCCCGCGTGATGGACCGCGATCCCGCCGCGGTGGTGGATCGTGCCTGGCTCGAGGTGCGGCTGACCCGCGCGCTGGCGCTGCGGACGCGATTGCATGATCAGCCTTTCTACCGTTTGGTCCATGCCGAGGCCGATGGCTTGCCCGGCGTGATCATCGACCGGTTCGGTGACACGGCGGTGATCCAGCCCAACGCGGCCTGGGCCGAGCTGATGCTGGATGACCTGGTGGCGGCGCTTGTGGCGGTGACGGGCGTGACCTGCGTGATCAAAAGCGCCTCTGGCCGGGCGCGCAGCCTGGAAGGGCTGGATGATGTGGGCGGTGTTCTGGTGGGGCAGGCGCCCGCGGCGCCCGTGCCGGTGCCGATGAACGGTGCCACCTACATGGCCGATCTGACCGGCGGGCAGAAGACGGGGCTGTTCTTTGACCAGCGCCCGAACCATGCCTTCACCGCGCGGCTGTCCAGGGGCGCGCGGGTGCTGGACGTGTTTTCCCATGTGGGCGGCTTTGCCCTGGCGGCGCTGGCGGCGGGGGCAGATCATGCGCTGGCCGTCGACGGGTCCGATCCGGCGCTGGCCCTGGCGCGCGACGGGGCCGAGGCCACCGGCGTGGCGGCAAGGTTCGATACCCGCAAGGGCGACGCCTTCGACGTGATGACGGCCCTGGCGGCAGAGGGCGCGCAATTCGACGTGGTGGTCTGCGATCCGCCGGCCTTTGCGCCCTCGAAACAGGCGCTTGAGGCGGGCTTGCGCGCCTATGAGCGCGTGGCGCGCCTGGGTGCGTCGCTGGTGGCCGAAGGCGGCTACCTGGTCTTGTGTTCCTGTTCGCATGCGGCCGAGCTGGACAAGTTCCACAACGCCTGTGTGCGCGGCATCGGTCGCGCGGGGCGGCAGGGGCAGCAGATCCACACGGGCTTTGCCGGGCCCGATCACCCGCTTCTGCCGCAGCTTGCGGAAAGCGGGTACCTCAAGGCGCTGTTCTTCCGCCTATGAAGGTGCTGCTGGACGCTTGCGTGCTTTACCCCACGGTGATGCGCGAGGTGCTTCTGGGGGTTGCGGCCGAAGGGCTGTATCAGCCGCTGTGGTCGGCGCGCATCCTTGAAGAATGGGCGCGCGCCGCGATCAAGCTGGGGCCGGGGGCCGAGGCGCAGGCGCGCGGCGAAGTGGCCATGCTGCGTGCCCGCTGGCCGGGGGCCGAGGTCAGCCATCCCCCCTCGCTCGAGGCGCGGCTGTGGCTGCCCGATCCGGCCGATACCCATGTTCTGGCCGCCGCGATCGCCGGGCATGCCGATCTGATCGTGACGCTGAACGCACGGGATTTTCCGCGCAACATCCTGTCCGAGGAAGGGCTGGAGCGGCTGGATGCCGACCAGTTCCTGATGGCGCTGCATGACGATCACCCGCAGGCCGTGGCCCGTGCCGCCGAAGCCGTGCGCCGCGAGGCCGAGCGCCTGTCCGGCGAGGCCTGGGACATCCGGCGGCTGATGAAAAAGGCGCATCTGCCCCGCCTGGGCAAAAGACTGGCCGGGCCGCGCTAGGGGCGGCGCGCCCTATCCCTTGATGCCGTTCCAGCGCGCCTCGTTCCTTTCGATGGCGGCGATGCGGTCAGGTGTCTTGGGGTGGCTCATCAACCACGCGGGTACGACGCCGCCACGGCTGTTGGTCAGCGCCTCGAGCTTGGCGAAAAGCGATTTCTGCGGCGCGGTGCCGATGCCCGCCTTGACCAGCAGCGCCGAGGCATATTCATCCGCCTCGTACTCGTCCGAGCGCGAAAGCCGCGCGGCCAGCATCGAGGTGAGGGCATTGGCGATCATGATCCCCACCCCCGGCAGAAAGCGCGACAGCACCATGGCCAGCGCCGTACGCAGCGCGTTCTGGCCCGAAAAGTCGATCATCCGGCGGCGCGCATGGCCCAGAGCCACATGGCCCAGCTCATGGGCGATGACGCTGGCCATTTCCTCGGCGGTGACGGCGCCTTCGCGGAACTTGTTGTAGAAGCCGCGCGTGATGAAGATGCGCCCGTCGGGCGCGGCCAGCCCGTTCACCGGCTCGATCTCGTAGAGGTGGACGCGGATGCGGGGCAGGTCCAGCGCCGCGGCCAGCCGGTCGGTCATCTGGCGCAACACCGGGTCCGCCAGTTCGGTCGAGCGGGCATCAAGCTCTTTCGCGGTGCGCCACGCCGAAAAGCGGTACATGGCGACAGCATAGAGGATGGCCAGAAGGATCGGGGTGAATTTCAACATCACCCAGATATGGGCCGAGGCGCGCGCAGCGGCAAGGGCTGCGCCTGCGTCAAGTCGCGCGGATGCGTATTCATGGAACGATGAAGCCGGTTGTCAGGCTTTCCAGCGCACAGGCACGGACAGGGGGCCGCGAAAGGCCCATCCGGCAAAAGGGGCAGGGCCGTCCAGCGCAAGCTCCGGCAGATGGGCAAAGGCCATGGGCAGGGCCACATCCGCGATCAGGGCGCGCGCGGCGGCGGCACCGGCGCAGAAATGCGGACCCGCGCCAAAGCTGATGGCGGGGCCGGTGTCGCGGGTGATGTCGAAGCGGTCGGGTGATGCGAAATGCGCCTCGTCCCGTCCGGCGGACGAGAACATGAAGAACACCCGGTCTTCCGGCTGAAAGGTCACGCCGCAAGCCGTGTCCACCCGCGCCACGCGGCGTGGCGACATGCCGATGGGCGAGATCCAGCGCGCATATTCGTCAAAGGCCTGCGCCCATGTCGCATGGCCCGCCCGGATCAGCGCCAGCTGATCGGGATGGGTCAGCAGCGCCCAGATCGTGCCGGCGATGGCATCGCGCGGCTCGTTCTGCCCGCCCGAGATGATCAGCTTGATATTGGCGCGGATGCTGTCCATCGGCAGGCCCGCCGCCTGCATGACCGAGAGGGCGGATTGATCGGGCCGCGCCGTCAGTTCGGGCAGCACCGCGTCGATATGCGCGTCGATCGAGGCGGTGCAATCGTGGCAATGGGCCGTGATCGCGGGGTCGCCCGCGTAGTTCGAGCAGCCGTCGATCATGCCCTGGCTCACGCGGTCCATTTCCGGGGCGGGCATCAGCCTCAGTCCGGTGATGGCCTTGAGCGCTTCGGCCGATACGGGCATGGCATAGTCGCGCACCAGGTCGCAGCGGCCTTTCGGCGCCAGATCGGCCAGGATGGCCCGGGTTGCGGCATTGAATTGACCAAGCCAGTGATCGCGGACCGTGCGCGGGCTGAGCGCCGGGAACAGCGCGCGGCGTTCCGCCTGATGCGCGGCACCATCCTTGCGCATCATGTTTTCGCCCATCAACTGCGTCATCAGCCCTTCGGGCTGGTGGCTGGAAAAGACCTCGATCCGTTTTTCCTGCGTGAAGATGTCATCGCGCCGGGTGAACAGCGTGGCGCCCAGTTCCGGCACGAAGGTTACGGGCGCCTTTGCCCGCATTTGGGCCAGCGCAGGGTAGGGATCGGCGCGAAAGGCGGCGGGGTCTATATGGGTGACGGGGGCGTCGGACATGGGGCAGGCCTTGCTTGGGGCGTTGCCCGCAGTCTGATCCGCCACCCGGCCCCGCGCAAGCCCCAGGCTGTCGTTCAGCGCGTTGTCAGCGTCTCCAGCAGGTATTCCAGCGCGCGTTCCTCGCGGGTCAGCCGGTCACGATAGGGGCCATCATGGCCGCCGCGCTCGTAATAGCGGTGACGATCCTCGCGGTGGCGGTCGTGGCGTGATGGCCGGGAAAACGAGGGGCGCGAATAGGAGGGGCGTGAATAGGACGCCCGCGCCCGGTCCGATCCGCGGCTGCCCCGCGACGCCTTTGCCGGGGTCAGTTGCAACAGGGTGGGGGCCATGTAGGCGGTGCCCGCAGCCAGCCCGATACGGGCCAGCAGGCGGCGGCGTGACAGGTCGGGATTGTGGTCGGTGGTCATGCGCAATACTCCCGCAGGGTCGAGACAGGGATCGGTTTGCCCTTGTCCTGACATAACGGCAGCGGGTGCGGAACCTTCCGGCGCGTCACGGCATCGTGAATACCGGCGAACCGGCAAGACCCCGCGCGCCTTGCGCCTAGCGGGCCATTTCCTTCATGCCGCGCTCGATGCCCGCAAGGGTCATGGGCACCATCCGGTCCTCGAAAATCTCGCGGATCATCTTGATGGACTGGGTATAGGACCAGTATTTTTCCGGCACCGGGTTGATCCAGACGTGATGCGGCCACTGTTCGCGGGCGCGCTGCAGCCAGACCTGGCCGGCCTCAGCGTTCCAGTGTTCATTGGCGCCGCCGGGATAGGCAATCTCGTAGGGGGACATGCTGGCGTCGCCCACGAAGATGCATTTGTAATCGGACCCGTAGGTGCGCAGCACCTCCCATGTGGGGGTCTGCTGGTCCCAGCGGCGGCGGTTGTCGCGCCACACACCTTCATAAAGACAGTTGTGGAAATAGTAGTATTCAAGATGCTTGAACTCGGTCCGGGCGGCCGAAAACAGCTCTTCCACGACCTTGACATGCGGATCCATCGAGCCGCCCGCGTCCAGGAACAGCAGCACCTTCACGGCGTTGCGCCGTTCGGGCCGGGTCTTCACATCGAGGTAACCCTGTTCGGCGGTCGAGCGGATCGTGCCGTCCAGATCCAGTTCCTCGGCTGCGCCATCGCGCGCCCAGCGGCGCAGACGCTTGAGCGCCACCTTGATGTTGCGCGTGCCCAGTTCGACCGTGTCGTCGAGGTTCTTGAACTCGCGCTTGTCCCAGACCTTGACCGCGCGCTGGTGGCGGGACTTGTCCTGCCCGATCCGCACGCCTTCGGGGTTGTAGCCATGCGCCCCGAAGGGCGAGGTGCCGGCGGTGCCGACCCATTTGCTGCCGCCCTGATGGCGGCCTTTCTGTTCCTCGAGGCGCTGTTTCAGCGTCTCCATCAGCTTGTCGAAGCCGCCAAGCGCCTTGATCTCGTCCATCTCTTCGGGGCTGAGGTGCTTTTCGGCCAGCTTTTCCAGCCATTCGGCGGGGATATTGACCGCTTTGAGCACATCCTCGAGCTTGATATCCTCCAGCCCCTTGAAGGTTTCGGCGAAAGCGCGGTCGAACTTGTCGATGTTGCGCTCGTCCTTCACCATGGCGGTGCGCGCCAGGTAGTAGAACCCTTCCACGTCATAGGTCACCAGACCGCGCGACATGCCTTCAAGGAAAGACAGATATTCGCGCAGGCTGACCGGGACGCCGCCTTTCCTGAGGTTTTCGAAGAAGGGCAGGAACATCGGACTTACAGCGCCGCGCGATGCACGAAGAGGGTGATGAACAACCCCAGCAGCGCAAAGGCGATGGCATAGGCGGCCGCGTATTGGCCGATGTCCATCTTGTTGCCCTTGCGTCTTGCAGCTGTCGTGCCGCCAATGATGGCCCCCAGTAGCGCCAAGCCCAGTACGATCATATCCGCCCGTTTCTCCTGTTCAGCGGATTGAGGGCGCCGACCTCGCGCATCTTGGCGCGAATGGCCCCTTCCGCACCGAACCCGTAACGCGCCCAGCCCAGACTGTCCAGCCGCACGGCCTGCGCCTCGACGCCGCGTCCGGACAGATCCAGCCCCTCGGCGCGCAGCATGTTGAGCGTGGCGACAAGGGCCGCGTTCTCGTGGCGGATGACGACGGGCAGGTTCTGGCTGACCAGATCGACCGCTTCGGCGCCATTGCCCTGGGCCACCAGGTAGGCGGCCAGTTGGGCGCTGACCAGGGCGCGGTGCATCGCATATTCGGGCCGCTGCGCAAAGACCGCATCGGCCTGACGGAAATGGTCGACCGCGGCGGCGGGATCGAGCGGCAGGGTCAGGCGGCCCATCACGTAATGGGCAAAGCCCAGGCGATGATCGTCCAGCCGCATGACCCGCGCGATATCAAGCGCGCGTTCGCCCGCGGCGCGGCGCGCCCCCGGCGTGGCCCCCGGCCCAAGTGCTGTCTGCATCGCATCCGACCATGCACGCGGCGTGTCGGCATCGCGGCGCGGGGCAAGGCCCTCGCCTGCGGGATTGATCCGCGCCAGCACGCCGGGCAGGCGCGCGGCGACCTGTGCACGTGTCATGCCGGACTGTATCTCGGGCGCGTAGATGGCGCGCAGGATCATCATGTCATAGCCGGTCAGCACCGCATGCACGTTGTCATCGTTGAAGATCGATTGCGGCAAACGGTAGAGATCGTTGAGCGGCCCCAGGGACTGTGCCAGTTCCTCGTGCAGGCAGTCGCGCACCTCTTGCGGAGAGGCGTCATGGGGCACGAAGATCGCCATCTTCTCGCGCGTGGTCAGGCGGGCCCAATCGGTGCGCGGGCTGCGCCGGGCCAGGCGGAATTCCGACAGGCGCGAGATGTTGGGCACCACGAAACAGGCGGCCTGCGGAAGGTGGCTGCGGATATCGGCGCGGCTGACGGCCTCGATGGTGATGTTGGCGCCGGGTTCTGCGGTCTGGCGGATGTCGATGCCCGCCTCGGTGCGCAGCCGGAACAGAAGCCGGTTCAGATCCGCGTTCAGCGTGGGTGGCGGATTGCCGGTGACGCGCACGGTCACGGGGCCCTCGAAACGGCTGAGGACGGGCAGGGAGCGGCCCGATTCCAGTTCGAACGTCAGGTCGATCACATCGCGCACAAGGTCACTGTTGGCGGTGACGAAGGTCTGGGGCTGCGGCGCCGCGAAGACGCGCATCGGGGGCAGGTCGCTATCGACCATCGCCACCGCGCGGCTGGGCATGTCGGAATGGGGGCCGGGCATACATGCGCCCAGCATCAGGCAAACTGGCAAAAGGATACGGTGAAACGGGGTTCTCATCAGTGGCGCACCACACCTTTGGCCGTCCTGCGGCCATTCACGGCGTGCGGTGCGGCCCTTTCGGTGATCCGGATCGGGTGCAGAACGGGGGGTGCAAGCTGTGGCAGAAGGCCCGAAACGCTGCGTGAAAGAAATGTGGCGAGCTGCACCCAACGGGTGCGGCGTGTTAACTTTCCAGTCATGTCCTGCCCTTTGTTTTTGTGTTCAGGGGGACTGTCGCCGCCTTTCCTGACCGGGCTAAGGACGGTTTGGGGCAAAATTGTGGCATTTCGCCCGGCCACCCCCGCGCAGATGTCACGGGGGCGGGGGCTGTGGTTTTCGGGTCGCGTCGGTGCTGGCGCGCTTCAGCGCTGTGCGCGTGCCATGAAGGCCAGCCGCTCGAACAGGTGTACGTCCTGTTCGTTCTTCAACAGCGCGCCGTGCAGCTTGGGCAGGGCATTGGCGCCATCGCGCTTGAGGTCTTCGGGCGCCAGATCCTCGGCCAGCAGCAGCTTGAGCCAGTCCAGCACCTCGGAGGTCGAAGGCTTCTTCTTCAGGCCGGGCGTTTCGCGCAGCTCGTAGAATTGGGTCAGCGCCGTGGTCAGCAGCTTTTCCTTGATGCCGGGGTGATGCACCTCGACGATGCGGCGCATGGTCTGTTCGTCCGGGAAGCGGATGTAATGGAAGAAGCAGCGCCGCAGGAAGGCGTCGGGCAGTTCCTTCTCGTTGTTCGAGGTGATGATGACGATGGGGCGCACCCGCGCGCGGATCGTCTCGCCGGTCTCGTAGACGAAGAATTCCATCCGGTCGAGTTCCTGCAACAGGTCGTTGGGAAACTCGATGTCGGCCTTGTCCACCTCGTCGATCAGCAGCACGACCCGCTCGTCGGCCTCGAAGGCCTGCCACAGCTTGCCCTTGCGGATGTAGTTCTTGACGTCATTGACGCGCTCGTCGCCCAGCTGGCTGTCGCGCAGACGGCTGACCGCGTCATATTCGTAAAGACCCTGCTGCGCGCGCGTCGTGGACTTGATGTTCCATTCGATCATCCGCAGGCCCAGTGCGGCCGCCACCTGACGGGCCAGCTCGGTCTTGCCTGTGCCCGGCTCGCCCTTGACTAGCAGCGGTCGTTCCAGCGTGACGGCTGCATTGACCGCGACGGTCAGGTCCTCGGTGGCCACATAGGCTTCGGTCCCTTCGAATTTCATCGTATCTCCAACCTGATGAACGCTTTTGTTGCCGCACCCTATCGCGAAGCCCCATTCCCTGCAATGCAGCCACGAAGGGGTAGTGACAATCCGGCAAGGCTGGGCTATTTGCACCGGCAGGGGAGGCACCAGATGTCAAAGGACAACGCGATGACAGATGCGGGCCTTTATGAGGGAGCAGACATGAAAGCCGAATCCTTTCATTCCACAGACTACACACCAGCCGAAGACGAACCCTTCATGAACGAGCGTCACCTGGAGTACTTCCGGAATGCGCTTCTCAGATGGAAATCGGAAATCCTGGAAGACAGCCGCGACACGATCGAGGGGCTGCAGGACGGGACGCGCAACATTCCCGACGTGGCCGATCGCGCCTCCGAGGAAACTGACCGCGCGCTTGAACTGCGTACCCGTGACCGCCAGCGCAAGCTGGTCGCCAAGATCGATGCAGCCCTGCGCCGGATCGAGGATGGCGAATATGGCTATTGCGAGATGACCGGCGAGCCGATCAGCCTCAAGCGGTTGATTGCCCGTCCGATTGCCACGATGACGCTGGAAGCGCAGGAACGTCACGAGCGTCGCGAAAAGGTGCATCGCGACGATTGATGGCCGGGCCTGACCAGGAACGCGAAACAGACGCCGAAGCGGTGACGCTTCGGCGTTGTCGTTTGAAAGGAACCTCATGAGCCTTCTGGGGATGCGGGTCGTCGTGATCGGGGCCGGGATCGGCGGTCTGGCGGCCGCGCGCGCGCTGGCGCTGCGGGGGGCGGATGTCACGCTGCTGGAACAGGCCCCCGAAATCACCGAAGTGGGGGCCGGTCTGCAGATCAGCCCCAATGGCATGGCGGTGCTGCGCGCCCTTGGTCTTGACCGGGCGCTGCAGGATGCCTCGGTCCGGGCGCGGGCGGTCTGTCTCAAGGATCACAGGGGCGCTGCGGTGGTGCGGCTGGACCTGGGAAGGCTGGATGATTCGTCCTATCATTTCGTGCATCGCGCCGATCTGATCGACCTGTTGGCCGAGGGCGCGCGCGATGCGGGGGTGAAGATCCGCCTGTTGCATCATGTGACCGCCGTTGACGGCGGCGCGCAACCGGTCGTGCATCTGGCCACGGGCAGCCGGATCACGGCCGATCTGGTGCTGGGCGCGGATGGGCTGCATTCCGTTCTGCGTCCGGCCCTGAACGGCCCGCAAGCCGCGTTCTTTACCGGCCAGGTTGCATGGCGCGCGATCGTGCCAAATACCGAAGGCCGCGGCCCCGAGGCCTGGGTGCACATGGGCCCCGGTCGCCACATCGTCAGCTATCCCCTGCGCGATGGCAGCGCGCTGAACATCGTTGCCGTGCAGGAACGCAAGGCCTGGGCCGATGAAGGCTGGAACCACGCCGACGATCCGGACAACCTGCGCGCCGCCTTTGCCGATTTCGGCGAAGGCCCGCGCGCCATGCTGGACCGGGTGACCGAGGCGCGGCTCTGGGGGCTGTTCCGCCATCCAGTCGCGCGGGTCTGGCAGGGGGATCACCTGGCGCTATTGGGCGATGCGGCCCATCCGACGCTGCCTTTCCTGGCGCAAGGCGCTTCCATGGCGCTCGAGGATGCCTGGGTTCTGGCGGATGAACTGGCGCGCTGTGACAGCGTGGCGGCGGGGCTTGCCGCCTACCAGGCGCGGCGCGAGGGGCGGGTGCGCCGGGTGATTTCGGCGGCCAACGGAAATGCCTGGAAGTACCACATCGGCTTTGCCCCGCTGCGCATGGCGGCCCATGCGGTGATGCGTATTGGCGGCGCAGTGGCCCCGGACCGGATGATGCGGCAGTTTGCCTGGCTCTACGATCACGACGTCACAAAAGACTGACGCGGCCAGCCCCTGGGGGGCGTGTGGCCGCGTCTGACGATCTTTGCCTGATACGACGCGTCGACCTTAGTCGCGATCCCGGCACCATCTGCCACGGCAGTCCGAATTGCCCCGGTTGCCGTTGTTGCGGGCCTCGTCCTCGTCGTCTTCATCATCATCGTCGTAATCGTAATCGTCTTCATCGTCGTCGTCATCACGCGCCGACGGGTTCGGCAGGCTTGCGGTCACAACCTCTTCCGGCGGTGTCGCGGCCTCGTTACCCGATCCGGTTTGCGCGCCGGACGGTATGGTGCTTGCTGATAACGTCGGTTGGCTGAGAACCTGCATGCTGCCTGACCAGGCCTGCGCCAGCGATGCGCCGAACAAAGCCGTGGACAATACAACGCCACTTGTCATCAGCCCCAGCAGTATCAGGTATTCGGTAAGGGCAAGCCCTTTTTCTTCCCGCGCAAATCCACGCAGGCGGATCATTATCCGTTGCATCAAAATTGTCCCCACAAACGATACCTCTAAAGTATACTCTTTTCCGACACATGTCGGAAATCTATCTTTCGTGACGCCCGGCCTCTCAAAGGCAGCGGAAAGGGGCGTCAAGGCTTTGGTTTTTCTAGTTTTTTGTGGCTAGAAATGGAATAATTCCTGCAAAATGAGGGTAGTGTTTCCAGATTGGAAACCTGCGCGGAAATGCGAAATCATTTGCAAGCGACATGATCGCGCAAGCGGAATGATGATGCGCGGATGCGGTTCTATGCGACGCGCGTACGATGGCGCATCAGCCCGCATGATCCGCTTGCTACGGTCAATTTCCGCGCGGCCGCGACCTCAATTGTCCAGCGTGATCCAGACCGGCACGTGGTCCGACGGTTTTTCACGCCCGCGCACATGTTTGTCGATCCCGACGCCGGTCAGCATGTCCGCGCAAGAGGGGCTCAGCAGCAGGTGGTCGATGCGGATGCCGTTGTTCCGCTCCCATGCGCCGGCCTGGTAATCCCAGAAGGAATAGTGCCCCGGTCCGAGGACGCGGGCGCGAAAGGCATCCGTCAGGCCAAGGTTGACGATGCGTCGGTATGCAGCGCGGCTTTCGGGCAGGGCCAGCGCATCGCTGCGCCAGGCATCGGGTTTGGCCGCGTCCTCGTCCTGGGGAATGATATTGTAATCACCCGCCATCAGAAAAGGTATCTCTTCGGCCAGCAGCGCCTTGGCGCGGGCCTTAAGGCGCTCCATCCAGGCCAGCTTGTAATCGTATTTGGGCCCCGGCGCGGGGTTGCCGTTGGGCAGGTAAAGCCCGCAGATGCGGATCGCCTGCCGCCCCACCACGGTGGCCTCGATATAGCGGGCCTGTTCGTCCGCATCGTCGCCGGGCAGGCCGCGTGTCACATCCTCCAGCGGCAGTTTCGACAGGATCGCCACGCCGTTGAAGGATTTCTGCCCATGGGTTTCGACGTTATAGCCGCGCTCCTCGAAGATTTCGCGCGGGAAACCCTCGTCGACCGATTTGATCTCCTGCAGGATCGCGATCTCGGGCTGTTCCTCGTCCAGCCATTGCGGTAACGCCTCGATCCGCGCCTTGATGCCGTTGATGTTGAATGTGACGATCTTCATGGCGGCGCGTCCTCGGCTTGGGCTTGGGCTTTTGCTGCCCTGTCTATCCCGCAGGGGGGCGGGTCATGCAAGGGCGCTGTGACCCGTCACGTGCTGCACAAGTTCATGCGATGCATGAGGATAGCGCCGCAGTGAATTGATTACATGGAAAAAGAAATCCCGCATCCGCAGGACGAAGACGCGTTGGGGTTCTCGATCACGAAGCGCGCGCCGATCAGTTCCTCGGTAAAGTCGATGGTCGCGCCCGCAAGGAACGGCAGCGATACGGAATTGACCACGACACGTTCGCCTTCGCCCTCAAGCACCAGATCGTCCGACGCGGGCTGATCCAGCTTGATCTCGTATTGAAAGCCGGAACATCCGCCGCCCTCTACCGCGACGCGCAGCGCCTGGCCTTGTCCTGCGGCGCCGATTTCAGCCAGCCGGGCAAAGGCGCGGGGGGTCACTTTCGGGGGCAGTTGCATGGGGGATACTCCGGGATCGGCGGGCGTTGACACCGCGTTGTCGCACCCTAATTATGGTGTGCCGGGAAAGTGTTTTCAAGTGACTGGTTGCGCGACATGCCTCACGCGACCGCTGTTGACAGGTCTGTTCATGCCCAAGATCCTCGCAACGTCGACCGCGATCGAGGTGACGCCCGTTCCGGCCCCATCGCGTCGACCCTTCTGGGATGAACCCTGGATCGCGCCCGGCCTGCGCGCCATGCTCTTTGATGATCTTCCGCAGGGCTGGCACGCCTGTTTCCTGGCTGACGCCACCCGCTGGCGTGCCGCCACGGGCGGCCGCGATATCGACAGCGCCGCGCTGCCCGCCCGTTGCCTGACCGATCTGGTGTGCAAGGATGATCTTTCGGCCGCCGCGCCCCATTTGCTTGACCTGACGCTGGCCGCCGGCAGTGCTCCGACCGCCGCGCACCGGCTGATCTTCCGCGCCTGTCCGGGGCAATCGGTGGGGATATTCCTGCGCAGCCCGCTGCCATTGGACGCGCTGGCGGGGCATCTTGCCCGGCTGATGCTGCTGCCCCTCGAAGGCACATCCGAGCGACGCTTCTTCCGCTTCTGGGATCCTGCGGTCCTGTCGGTCTACCTGCAGGCCAATGCCGCCGATGCGCAGGCCCTGTCATGGCTGTTCCGGCCGGGTCCCGCGGCCCCGCCGCTCGACCTGCTGGTCGAAGGATCCTCCACAAGCTTTGCGCATTGGCACCTGGTCGATGACAGCCTGGTGCCCTTCACCGATGAGCCGCCCCACCTGCGCGCCCGCGACATCGAAATCTTCGATGCCGTCCGCCGCGAACGGGTCTGCGCCGCAGCCATGGATTGGGTCTGCGACAGCTATGGCGACAAGGGCGTGGCGCGCGATGTGCTGACCGCCGCGGCACTGCGCCAGATCGGGCCGCTGTCCGACATGGGCATCACATCAGAATACGCGCTGCGCTATGTTCTGGCCGGGTTCTACGTCGCCGGGCAAAGCCTGCGGCAGCTTGATCAGGCCGACCTTGCCCTTCTGTCGAACGAGGCGATCCCGCAGGACAAGCGGGCCGAGGATTTCCTGATCGCCGTGCAGGCCCGCACCGGGGTCGCCCCTCTGGAACAGGAGGCCGCGGGATGACCGGATTGCCGCAAAACCCCGGTTCCAGCCGGTCCGCCAGCAGCAGCACCGCGCGCTGCACCGGCACGCTGACGGTTGACCTTGTCTGGGGCAATGACATGGATGTGTCGGGCAGCTACATGCGCAACAGCCGCGTGGCCGTGGGCGGCGAGGTGACCGTGCGTGTCACCGGCCCGGTGAGACGCGATAAAAAGACCACCTCAGGCCGGATCGAGTTTGATGATCTGCCCTGTGGTGCCTATATGGTGAGCGCGATCTTTACCGGCAGTGATCCGCTTGTCGAAAGGGCGCGCCGCGAGGTCGGCAGCACGCGCTGGAACTACACGGCCAAGATCACATCGCTTGATGGCACCCTGTCGATGGACGCCAACACGAACAAATGCAATTTCTTCGTCTATGACATGATACAACAGGTCCATGACAGCGCCCCGACCTATACCTATGCACGGCGATTTACGTTTGGCCTCTGGACCAGGACGGTGCCCGATCTGGCCGGCAGTTGGGCCGAGCATGACAATTCCGCCAATGACAAGACCGAAGGCTGGCGCAACATCACCTACAAGGGCGCGCGCGCCGAACCCGTCAGGCCGGGGTCGATCCTTGCGATCAGCGCCACTTATTCCGATGCGACGGGGCATGTCGGGATCGTCTCCTATCCCGCGCCGGCCACGATTTGCGCGGAGGTGGCCGGGGCAAAGCATACGGTGTCGGTAATCATGCAGGGAAAAACCATTTCGGCTGACGGCCGCAGGGTCGTCGAGAACGACTGGGGTTTCCGCACCAGCAGCAGCCCCGCCACCAACAGCCTCAATTCCTCGGCTGCGGGGATCGAGGTCAAGAAATGATGCGCCGTGCGCTTTTGCTTGGCGGTGTGGCCGTTGCAGCGGGGGCAGGGTGGGCCCTGACGCAGGGCTTCTTTGCAACAGGGGAGGTCGCCATGACCTATGAAGACTTTCGCACCCGCGCCATCGCCGATCTGGCCCATGACGCCGATGATCTGATCTCCTTCACCCCTGCCACAACGCCGTTATTTCAGGAGATCCGCAGCGCGGCGCCGGCCTATCTTCCGCTGATGCTGCGCCTCGTGGATGACCCCACGGTGCCGGTGGCGGTCAAATTCGGGGCCTCTGCGGCGATGCTGGATCTGCCGGTGGTCGATCTGGCCGAATATCTGTCCCGCCTGGTCGACGCGGCGCGCAGCCAGCCCGGCCTGATCGACACGGCCGAGGCGGTGGCGATGAACCATTATCGCAGTTCCTCGTTTCTGGCGCCGGGGCAGGTGGCCGACTGGGCGCTGGTCGACCATGCCGGCCGTCCGCCCGTGGCCGCCGTCTTGCGCAAGCTGTGGGAGGCGCCGGATCTTCCGGCCTGGGCGCGGGCCGAGGGTACACCCCTGCACGATCTCTTCGCTGCCCGGTGAAATCCGACGTGCGGGCTTGTGGCGACCTGCGGGCGCGGGTTAACTGCGGCTCAGGCCAAGGCAGGCAAAGGACAGGCAGCCCGTGACCAACCAACCCTATGCGTCGAACCCGGCTGAGACGCGCGGCCGACTTGTCCCCGAGGAAGAAAGCGCGTTTCGCACCCCCTTCCAGCGTGACCGCGACCGCATCATCCATTCCAGCGCCTTTCGCCGCCTCAAGCACAAGACGCAGGTCTTCATCGAGCATGAGGGCGATTATTTCCGGACCCGCCTGACCCATTCGATCGAGGTGGCGCAGGTTGCGCGCACCGTGGCTGCCGCGCTGGGGCTGAATGTCGAACTGACCGAGGCGGTGGCCCTGGCCCATGACCTGGGGCATCCGCCCTTCGGCCACACGGGCGAGGATGCGCTGCAGGCGCTGATGGCGCCCTACGGTGGCTTTGATCACAACGCGCAGGCGATCCGCATCGTCACCTCGCTGGAACGGCATTACGCCGAATGGGACGGGCTGAACCTGACATGGGAGACGCTGGAAGGCATCGCCAAGCATAATGGGCCCGTTGTGGGCGCGATCCCCTATGCGCTGGCCGATTACAATGCGCGCCACGATCTGGAACTGCACACACATGCCAGCGCCGAGGCGCAGGTGGCCGCATTGGCCGATGACATCGCGTACAACAACCACGACCTTCATGACGGGTTGCGCGCCGAGCTGTTTTCGACCGACGAACTAGCCGAGTTGCCGATCCTCAAGGGCTGCTTTGCCGAGGTGGACGCACTCTATCCCGGCCTCAACTATTATCGCCGCCGCCACGAGGCGTTGCGCCGTTTCTTCGGCATCCTCGTGTCCGATGTGATCGACGTCAGCCGCGCGAACCTGACCGCGCTGAACCCGTCCTGTGCGCAGGACATCTGCGATGCGGGACGGATGATGGTGCAATTCTCAGCCCCCGTCTGGACCGATCTCAAGGTGATCCGTGAATTCCTCTTCCACCGCATGTATCGTGCGCCCGCCGTCGTCACGATGCGCAAATACGTGACACATGTGGTCAATGACCTCTTCCCGCTGTTCATGCGCGAGCCGCAGCTTCTGCCGAAACAGTGGCGCAAGGATGTCGAGGAGGCGCAGGATCATCAGGCGCTGGCGCGGATCGTGGCCGATTACATCGCCGGCATGACCGACCGTTTCGCGCTGCAGGAACACAACAGGCTGCTGGGCTCGGACCCTGCGGATCGCCCGCCGGGGGTCTGACGGGCGCGAAAACGGCTGTTTTCAAGGCGATCCGCGCGCCCTGCGACCGCCCGCGCATTGACGCGGGCGCTGGCGGTGCTAAACCGCTGGGCGATCTATAAGGAAGATGTGATGAACCTGTTCACCCAGATGCGTGCCCATGTGCTGGATACGCTGGATGCCATGACCGCCGATGGCCTGCTGCCCGCCGGGCTTGATACCGCCGCCGTCACGGTGGAACCGCCGCGCGATGCCGCGCATGGCGACATGGCCACCAATGCCGCGATGGTGCTGGCCAAGCCCGCCGGCAAGAACCCGCGCGACATCGCGACCGAACTGGCCCGCCGTCTGGCCACCGATCCCCGCATCCTGACCGCCGATGTGGCGGGGCCGGGGTTCATCAACCTGCGCCTGTCCGACAGCCTCTGGCAGGGTGTTGTGGGCCTTGCGCTGACCGAAGGCGCCGATTTCGGACGCTCGACCATGGGGCAGGGCAAGCGCGTGAATGTCGAATACGTCAGCGCCAACCCCACCGGGCCGCTGCATGTGGGCCATACACGGGGTGCTGTCTTCGGCGATGCGCTGGCCAGCCTGCTGGCCTATGCGGGCTATGACGTGACGCGCGAATATTACATCAACGATGGCGGCGCGCAGGTCGATGTCCTCGCCCGGTCCGTCTATCTGCGCTACCTCGAGGCGCGCGGGCAGGAGGTGGCCTTTGTCGACGGCACCTATCCCGGCGATTACCTGATCCCCGTGGGCGAGGCGCTGGCCGAGGTGCATGGCGATGATCTGGTGGGCAAGCCCGAAGCCGAATGGCTGGAGGATATCCGCGATTTCGCCACCGATGCGATGATGCACCTGATCCGCGAGGATCTGGCGTCCCTGGGCGTCGAGATGGATGTGTTCTTCAGCGAAAAATCCCTCTATGGCACCGGCCGGATCGAGGCCGCGCTGAAGGCGCTGGATGACAAGGGCCTGATCTACGAAGGCGTGCTGGAGCCGCCGAAGGGCAAGACCCCCGAGGATTGGGAACCGCGCGAACAAACCCTTTTCCGCTCGACCGCGCATGGCGATGACGTGGACCGCCCGGTCAAGAAATCCGATGGCGGCTGGACCTATTTCGCCCCTGACATCGCCTATCACTATGACAAGGTCGAACGCGGCTTCGACATGCTGATCGACGTCTTCGGCGCGGATCACGGCGGCTATGTCAAGCGGATGAAGGCGGCGGTCTCGGCCCTGTCCGATGGCCGGGTGCCGCTGGACATCAAGCTGTGCCAGCTGGTCAAGCTGTGGAAGAACGGCGAGCCCTTCAAGATGTCCAAGCGCGCGGGCAATTTCGTGACCCTGCGCGATGTGGTCGAACAGGTCGGCCCCGGCGTCACGCGCTTTCACATGCTGACGCGCAAGAACGACGCGCCGCTGGATTTCGATTTCGACAAGGTTCTGGAACAGTCCAAGGACAACCCGGTCTTCTATGTTCAATACGCCCATGCGCGCGTGGCCTCGGTGCTGCGCAAGGCGGCAGAGGCAGGCATTGACGTGTCGGACGCGGCCTTGCAGGGCGCGGACCTGTCGGGGCTTTCGCATGACGCAGAGCTGAACGTGGCGCGCAAGCTGGCCGAATGGCCGCGCCTGGTCGAGATCGCGGCGCGCACGAACGAGCCGCATCGCGTCGCCTTCTACCTCTATGAGCTGGCAAGCGATTTCCACTCGCTTTGGAACCGTGGCAATGACGAACCCGCCCTGCGCTTCGTGCAGGAGGGTGACAGCGCCACATCACAGGCGAAAATCGCTCTTGCCCGGGCCGTGGCCGTTGTCATTTCCACAGGCCTTGGTATTCTTGGCGTCGAGGCTGTGGACGAGATGCGCTGACGGCAGGGATTTCAGCTTGGAATCCTGACCGAAACAAGGCGCACGAAGGGTCCCGGTCCGAGGCAGAGCAACGAAACGCGGGGGGCGATGTATCCCCCGTGTGTGAAAGGCGGACATGGCAGACACCTTCGCAGAGGAACGCGCCCCGGCGCGTGGATCGGGCAAATCGATCGGCAGGATCGCCAACCTGACCGGGGCCACGCTTTCCGTGGCGCTGATCGTTGGCGTGACCGTCTGGGGGTACCGGCTGGTCATGCGCGACGTCAACGGCATCCCCGTGGTCCGGGCCATGGAAGGGCCGATGCGGATCCAGCCTGAAACACCTGGCGGCAGCACGGCCGAAAACATCGGTCTTGCCGTGAACGAAGTGGCCGCGACCGGCACCGCAGCCCCGCCACCTGATCGCATCGTGCTGGCGCCGCGTCCTGTCGCATTGGATGACGAGGATCTGGCGACAGCCGAACTGATGGCGGTGGCGCAGATATTCCCCATGCCGCAACCACCCGCCGCGCCCCTGGCTGCGGATGCGCCGCAACTGGCCGATGGATCCGCCGCTGCGGGTCCCGCCGGCGAGTATGGCGCCCCGTCCGACAGCCTGACCGGCGAGGGGCGGATCGAAACTGTCGCGATGTCACGGGCCGAACCTGACTCGATGGCATCCATGGTCGATCAGATCCTCGCGCAGGTTCTGCAGGACGAGGCCGCCCCCTCTGACGCCGCTTTGACCGAGGCGTCCATCACCGTCCCAAGGCTCGAGGGCGGCATCAGCCAGTCCTTGCGCCCGCAGGCCCGGCCTGTGGCCATGGTGCGTCAGGCCGCCCTGCAATCCGCGGCCCTTGCCACCCCGGCGGCCGCTGCGGTGGTCGTTCTGGATGTGGACCCGGACAGTATTCCGGCCGGTACGCGCCTTGTGCAGCTTGGCGCCTATGACAGCCCCGAGGTGGCCAAGCGCGAATGGGACCGCATTGCCGCGCGCTTTGGGGACTACCTCGAAGGCAAGAGCCGCGTGATCCAGCTGGCCGAAAGTGGCGGGCGCAATTTCTACCGCCTGCGGGCGATGGGCTTTGCCGATATCAACGATGCGCGGCGGTTCTGCTCGGCCTTGGTGGCCGAACGCGCCGAATGCATTCCGGTCAGCGCCAAGTGAGCGCCTTCGGTGCCACGATCCTCGATGCCGAGGGGCTGCGCCTGACGCCTGATGAAAAGGCGTTCTTTCGGGATGCTGATCCTTTCGGCTTCATCCTGTTTGCGCGCAACATCGACACGCCCGATCAGGTTCGCGCGCTCTGCGATGACATGCGCCAGGCCGTGGGCCGCGATGCGGTCATCACGATCGATCAGGAAGGCGGGCGCGTGCAGCGCCTGCGCGCGCCACGCTGGCGCGAATGGCTGCCCGCTTTGGACCATGTGACGGCTGCCGGCGATCACGCGGCCCGCGCCATGTACCTGCGCTTTCGCATCATCGCGGCGGAGCTGCGCGACCTGGGCATCGACAGCAACTGCGCGCCCCTGGCCGATGTGGCGGGGGCCGAGACCCATCCTTTCCTCTACAACCGCTGCTACGGCACCGACCCTGCCGGGGTTGCGGCGATGGGCCGTGCGGTGGCGGATGGTTTGCTGGACGGTGGTGTATTGCCCGTGCTGAAACATATCCCCGGTCATGGCCGCGCCACTGCCGACAGCCACCTGGACCTGCCGCGCGTCACGGCCCAGCTGGAGGATCTGCGCGCCAGCGATTTCGCGCCCTTCGCAGCACTCAATGACCTGCCGATGGCGATGACCGCGCATCTGGTCTACGAGGCGCTGGATGACGCGCCCGCGACCCTGTCGCCGCACGTCATGCGCCTGATCCGGGACGAGATCGGATATGACGGTCTGATCATGACCGATGACATCTCGATGAAGGCGCTCAAGGGCGATCTGGGCCAGATCAGCCGCGATGCGCTGGCCGCGGGCTGCGATGTGGTGCTGCTGTGCAATGGCACGCTGGACGCGCGCCGACAGGTCGCCGAGGCCTCGGGACGGATGACGCCGGCCGCACAGGCGCGCGCGGAACGCGCCCTTGCGGCGCGGCAGGTGCCGGATTTTGTTGACATCGCGGCGCTGGACGCGCAGCTTGAGGCGCTTCTGGACGGGCGCTTGCATGGCTGACAACATCTTCGAGGATCTGGGACATCGCGATGGTCCCGCCAGCGTGGCCGACCGGCTGGCGGCCGAGGCGCTGATCGTCGATGTGGATGGCTTCGAGGGCCCGCTTGACCTGCTGCTGACCCTGTCGCGTACGCAAAAGGTCGATCTGCGCAAGATCAGCGTGCTGCACCTGGCGCAGCAATACCTGGCCTTCGTCGAACGTGCCAAGGCGCTGCGCCTGGAACTGGCGGCCGATTACCTGGTGATGGCGGCCTGGCTTGCCTTCCTCAAGTCGCGGCTGCTGCTGCCGCCCGATCCGCAGGACGAGGGGCCCTCGGGCGAGGATCTGGCCGCGCATCTGGCCTTTCAGCTGGAACGGCTGGCCGCGATGCGCGATGTGGCGGCGCGCCTGATGGCGCGCGACCAGAAGGGGCGCGATTTCTTTGCCCGTGGCGTGCCCGAAGACGTGATGCGCATCCGCACCCTGCGCTACACGGCGACCCTGCTGGACCTGATGCAGGGCTATGCCCGGATCCGCACACGTGACGAATTCCGCCCCTTCGTGATGGATCGCAACTCGGTCTTCACGATGGAGCAGGCGCTGGAACGGATGCGCGGGCTGATCGGTTTCGCGGGCGACTGGACCGATATTTCCAACTATCTGCCCGATGGCTGGGACAATGATCCGGTGCGGCGGCGGTCGGCCACGGCGGCCACCTTCGCGGCCTCGCTGGAACTGGTCAAGGAAGGGCGCGCCGAATTGCGCCAGTCCGACACTTTCGCCCCGATCCAGCTGCGCCGCCGCGAGGGCCGCGATGTCTGAACCCGATGACATGCCCGAGGCCGAGGACCTGCCCGAGGACGAAGAGCAAAGCCTCTTCGACGCGCCGCCCATGGGCGAACAGGAGCGGATGGTCGAGGCGATCCTCTTTGCCACTGCCGAACCCGTGACCGTGCGCGACCTGGAAGCGCGCATGCCGCATGGCTGCGATGCGGCCGAGGCGCTGGTGCATCTGCGCAAACGCTATTCCGGGCGCGGCGTGCACCTGGTCAAGGTTGGCGACGCCTGGGCGATGCGCACGGCCCCCGACCTTGGGTTCCTGATGCAGAAGGAAACGGTCGAGACCCGCAAGCTGAGCCGGGCCGCGATCGAGACGCTGGCGATCATCGCCTATCACCAGCCCGTCACCCGGGCCGAGATCGAGGAGATCCGCGGTGTGTCCGTCAGCCGCGGCACGGTGGACCAGCTGCTGGAAATGGAATGGATCCGCTTCGGCAGGCGCAAGATGACGCCGGGGCGGCCCGTGACCTTCGTGGTGACCGAGGCGTTTCTGGATCATTTCGGCCTGGAAAGCGCGCGCGATCTGCCCGGTCTCAAGGAATTGCGCGCGGCGGGCCTGCTGGACAACAGGCCCTCACCCGCCGCCATGCCGCAACTGGGCGAGGGTGAGGAACCCGAGGACGAAGCCGGCGCAGGTCAGAGCGAACTGTTCGAGGATTGATCGCGGATTTTTCGCGCCCGACCCTGAAAATTCCATATTTTCATGTTAACCTGCCGCTTGAGGCAGTCAGGTAACGGTAAGGAGTGCAGGATGAACGTCAATCAACTGATCAACATGGTCATGCGGCTTTTCGTGCGAAAGGCCGTCAACGGCGGTATCAACGCCGGGATGAAACGCATGGCGGGCGGGGCCAAGGGCGCCGGCGCGGGGCAGGGCAATCCCGGTGCGGCCCAGCAGGGCCAGCAGGCGGTGCGCAAGGCCCGACAGGCCGCGCGCGTCGCACGGCGCATGGGCAAGATGTGACCCATCCTTGACGGCTTGCCCGGTCGATCCGTCAGGTTTCGGATATTTGCAGCAAGAAGAAACAGGGCGCGGCGCGCTGTCCTGGCCCTAGCGCATGCGGAAATGCTTGCTGAGTTTCAGGCCCTGGCCCTGGTAATTCGACGCGATCCCGCGCCCGTAAAGCTGCGTGGGCTCGGCGCTCATGCGTTCATAGACCAGGCGACCGACGATCTGGCCATGTTCCAGCACGAATGGCGCCTCGTGACAGCGCACCTCGAGTACGCCGCGCGATCCTGCGCCGCCCGCGGCATCATGGCCGAACCCCGGATCGAAGAACCCGGCGTAATGGACGCGGAATTCCCCGACCATGGCAAGATAGGGCGCCATTTCGGCCGCATAGGCGGGGGGGATGCAGACGGCTTCGCGGCTGACCAGGATATAGAAGGCGCCGGGATCGAGGATGATCTGGCCCGTGTCCGAACGGACGTCTTCCCAGTATTCGGCCGGATCGTACTGGCCGATCCGGTCCAGGTCGATGACCCCGGTATGCGGTTTCGCGCGGTAGCCCACCAGATTGCCCGTGGCGGGGCGCAGATCGACGGAAAAGCCAAGGCCGTCGTCGATCACCGCCTGGCCGTTGACCAGCGGGGTTGCGGCATGCAGCGCGGTCAGCTCGGCATCGTTGAGAACGGCCTGCCCGTCACGGAAGCGGATCTGGTTCAGGCGCATGCCGGGGCGCACCAGCACGGAAAAGGAACGCGGGCAGATCTCGGCATAGAGCGGGCCGGTATAGCCCTGCGGGATTCGGTCGAATTCGGTGCCGCCATCGGTGATGGTGCGGGTCAGAAGGTCAAGCCGCCCGGTCGAGGACTTGGCATTGGCCACCGCCTGGATCGCGGCGGGCAGATCCAGCCGTTCCATCAGCGGGACGACATAGACGCAGCCCTTTTCGAGCACGGCGCCATCGGTCAGATCGACGCGGTGCATCTCGAATTCGGCCAGACGGTCGGCCACGCTGCGGCCGTGGCCTGCCAGGAACGAGGCGCGCACGCGGTAGGCCAGGTTGCCCAGGCGCAGATCAAGGCTGGCGGGCTGGATCTGGTCGGGCAGGGGGGCCGGGGTCGCGGCGATCTGGCCTGCGGCGATCATCGCCTCGATCTGCTGGCTGGGGATCACGCCGGTCATGTCACGCCTTTCCTGTGGCCGGATATGCAAATCGCCCGGAGCCTTTCGGCACACGAGCGATTGCAGAACCGTCGAATTGTTTTGGTCGGGCTAGCAGGACTCGAACCTGCGACCTTCCGTCCCCCAGACGGACGCGCTACCAGGCTGCGCCATAGCCCGACGGTTTGGCTGTAATACTGGATTTCACCGTGGGGGCAAGGGGTAATTCCCACTTTTCACCTCAACCCTTCCGGGCGGTGACAAGGCGGGTGGTCAGCGCGTCGATCTGCGCGAGAATCGGTGTCAACGCGTCGCGCTCGCTGCCGGTGATGCCATGCCTGCGCGCGGCCAGCAGCGCCAGAAGCCCCGGTTCTGTCCGGATCGCATCCATGTCAGGGGGCGGGGGCAGATCGGCCCCAAGCGGCGCGCGCGCGGCGACAGGGGGGGCATCCTGCGGGAGGGGGTCCATGTCGGGTATTTCCGCTGCGGCAGGCGGGGGTGTCACGGGCGGGATCTGCGCGGCGGCGGGTTCATCCGCGGGCAGGGTCTGTTCCTGCGGCACGTCGCTGTCCTCTAGCGGGGGCGCGGGCGCAATCGGGGCGGCGGGCGCTGCATCGGGGACAATCTGCAGGGGCGGCGCGGACGCGGGGGGAGCCGCCCGGCCCGCATCGGATGTCGCTGCGGTGTCCGGCGGGTAGGATGGCGATGGGGTCATCACGGGACGGGCCGCGCCGCTGTCGGTCCGGGGGGGAGAGGTCCGTACGGTAGCGGTCTCGGCGACGGCAGTCTCGGTCCCGGCGCCGGCAGTCACCTCATCCAGTGGCTGCGACATGCCGCTGACATATTTAACCCCTTGTTCGCGCATGATTTTCTGCACGCCCTTGATGGTCATTCCGTCATCGTGCAGCAGTTTCTTTATGCCGCCCAGCAGCAGCATGTCGTCGGGGCGGTAGTAGCGCCGCCCGCCCGCCCGCTTCACCGGCTTTACCTGGGGAAACTTGCTTTCCCAGAATCGCAGCACATGGGCAGGACGATCAAGCCAGTCTGCCACTTCGCTGATCGTGCGAAAGGCGTCCGGAGATTTCGCTGCCATGCGTCAGATCCCTTCTCAGCCCTCGGGCCCGGATGCGACACGGTCCTTCATCAGATGCGAGGGGCGGAAGGTCAGCACGCGGCGCGGATTGATCGGGACTTCCTCGCCGGTCTTGGGGTTGCGTCCCACGCGGGCCGATTTCTCGCGCACCGAGAAGGTGCCGAAGGACGATATCTTGACCTGCTCGCCGGATACCAGGGCATCCGACATGTGCTGCAGCACGCTTTCGACCAACTGGCTGCTGTCGTTACGCGACAGTCCGACCTCGCGAAAGATCGCTTCGCTCAGGTCCATCCGGGTCAAGGTCTTGTCACTCATCCTGCGTCCCCCCATTCAACATTTCGTCAACCATAGGGGCAGGGTCATTTTCGAGTCAATATCAATGGCTTGCCGCACGGCTTTTCAGCGGTGCCTTACCCACCTTAAGGATAGGCCTGCGCCTACCAGCGCAGAACGACGGCGCCCCAGGCCAGCCCGCCGCCGATCGCCTCGGTCACGATCAGATCGCCCGGCTTGATCTGGCCGCGATCGCGCCCGACAGACAGCGCCAGCGGGATCGACGCGGCCGAGGTGTTGCCGTGGTCCTGCACGGTGACGACGACACGCTCCATCGGCACCTGCATCCGCTGCGCCGTAGCGGTGATGATGCGCAGATTGGCCTGGTGCGGGACGATCCAGTTCACGTCGCCGCCGGTCAGGCCGACCTTGTCCAGCGCCGCATGGGCGGTCTGGGCCAGTTTCTCGACCGCGTGGCGGAAGACGTCGCGCCCCTGCATCCTGAGATGTCCGGTGGTGCCCGTCGATACGCCGCCATCCACGTAGAGCAGATCGCGGTGCCGCCCGTCCGAGTTCAGATCGCTGGCCAGGACGCCGCGATCGGTATTGGTGCCGCTGCCATCCTCGGCCTGCAGGATCAGGGCGCCTGCGCCGTCACCGAACAGAACGCAGGTGGACCGGTCGGTCCAGTCCATCAGGCGGCTGAAGGTCTCGGCGCCGATGACCATCACGCGTTTCGCCTGGCCCGACAGGATCATGCCGTTGGCATTGGCCAGGGCAAAGACGAATCCCGCGCAGACGGCCTGCACGTCGAAGGCAAAGCCGCGTGTCATGCCCAGATTGGCCTGCACCATGGTGGCGGCGGCCGGAAAGGTCAGATCGGCGGTCGATGTGGCGAGGATGATCGCATCAAGATCGTCCGGCTGCATGCCCGCATCGGCCAGGGCTGCCAGTGCCGCGCGGGTGGCCAGATCGGACGTGGTCTGCCCCTCGGCCGCGACATGGCGCCGCTCGATCCCCGAGCGTGCCTTGATCCACTCATCGGATGTATCCAGACGCGCCTCGAACTCTGCGTTTTCCACGATCCGTTCGGGCAGATAATGCCCGATGCCCTTGACGACGGCGCGAATGGTCATTGACTGTCTTCCTGTTGCGTCTGTGTATCGTGGGCGAGGGCCGTGGCAGATGCAACCCGCGCGGCCAGTTTTTCGGAAAAGCCCGATTGCGCCAGTTTGAAGGCCAGTTTCACGGCGGCGGACACGCCCGTGGCATCGGCCGATCCGTGGGATTTCACCACCGTGCCGTTCAGCCCCAGAAACACGCCACCGTTGACGCGGCGCGGGTCGATCCGGTGCTTGAGCCTGCGCAGCGATGTCAGCGCCAGCAACGAGGCCAGCCGCGACAGGGGGGAATGCTTGAAGGCTTCCTTCAGCAGGTCCCCGATCAGCTTGGCCGTGCCTTCGCCGGTTTTCAGCGCCACGTTGCCGGTGAAGCCGTCGGTCACGATCACATCGCAGACATCGCCGGGGATATCACCGCCTTCGACGAAACCGACGAAATCGAAATTGCCGCGCGGTGCGATGTTACCGATCAGCTCATGCGCGGCCTTCAACTCGGCCCGGCCCTTGTTTTCCTCGGTGCCCACGTTCAGCAGGCCGACGCGGGGGTGGGGAAGGTTCAGGCCGTTGCGGGCATAGGAGGCACCCATCAGCGCATATTGCAGCAGGTCCTGTTCGTCGGCGCGCACATCCGCGCCCACGTCAAGCATGACGTTGAAACCCTGCGGGTTGCGCGATGGCCACAGCACCGCGATGGCCGGACGGTTCACGCCCGGCAGCTTGCGCAGCCGCACCATCGACAACGCCATTAGCGCACCGGTGTTGCCGCAGGAGACAGCGACCGTCGCCTCGCCCTCACGCACCGAATCAAGCGCAGACCACATCGAGGTGTTCTTGCCGTGGCGCATGATGTGGCTTGGCTTGTCCGACATCGCGACCACGCCCTGCGCATCGCGAATCTCGCAGCGCCCGGTCAGGTGCTTGCGCTTGGCGACAAGCCGCTCCAGCTGGTCGCGCGGTCCGTGAAGGATGAAGGCGATCTCGGGATTGATCTTGGCAGACAAGGCAATGCCGGCAACCACGGCTGCCGGCCCCAGATCGCCACCCATGGCGTCAACCGAAATGATGGTGCGCCCGCGTCGCGTCGTGGACTGGTCCGACAACGTGGACATGGGCGCCCCCTGGTTCTGACGCTCAGGCTGCGTCTTCGTCCAGATCCACTTCTTCGGTCATGGCGACGATTTCACGCTCGCCATAATGGCCGCAAGCGGCGCACACGTGGTGCGGACGCTTCAGCTCACCGCAGTTGGAGCATTCGTTGGGGTTCGCTGCAACCAGTGCGTCATGCGCCCGGCGGTTGTTGCGGCGCGACTTGGAGACTTTGTTTTGCTGGACGGCCATCGTGCCACCTCAATTCCTGTGGGCCTTGCGGCCCTGTTTCACATGGGTCTGGGGGCACATATTCGCTTGGCGACGCAGTGTCCAACCCTAAATTCGATTGAGCGGCGGAAAATACTGTAAATCGGTCAAGGTGCAAGCAATTCTTGCAGGGCGTTGCGGCAGGCCCGCGCCGCGCGGCGCGAACGGCTGAAAAGCCGGGCAAAAGCTTGATATTTCCTTGATGCCGGACGCTCACATCGTTTGAGATCAATGGCTTGCGCGGATGTCCCGTCATGGGACAGGGCAGGGGCGCAATCAGTCCTGATCGTCGCTGTCGCCGCCCAGCTTGTCGCGCAGCGCGGCGAGGCCCGCAAAGGGCTTCAGCGCCTCGTCGGTGATCGCGGTCTTGCCCGGTTCGGTGACCGTCAGGCTGCCCAATGCGGCCCCTTCCGATCGTGGCCAGTCGGGCAGGGCAAGGGCCAGCGCCTCGATCATCACGGCATGCGGGTCGATAGTCGCGCCCAACGGCTCGGCGCTGTCATCCTCGGGCATCTCGACCTCTTCGCCCTCGGGCAGGATGGGCGCCGGATCGGCAAGGTAAAGCCGGCGCACCGGCAGATCGAGCCGGGTCGTCACCGGCTCCAGCGTGACCACGCAGGGCTGTACGACCGTGGCGCCCAGCATGGCCTGCAGCAGCCAGTCGGCCTTGCCCTCGGCGCGCAGCGTGCCCTTGAAGGACAGTTTGCGCAGCCCCAGCAGGCCAAGCTCGTCGGCGATCAGCCGCATCGCGGCCGCGTCGGGCCGCAGATCGAAGGTGGTGATCCGGCTCTGCGGCAGGTCGGCGACCCGCAGGGCGGTCTCGGATTCGCTGGGTTGGGACATGCTGTCAGACGCTTCCATTCTTGAACCGGGGGCATTCCTTCTGTAAGCGGGATAGAAGGCACAAGGGGCCAAGGCAAGAGGGCAGCGATGGCAGGCGAGAGTTTCCGGTTCGGCAAATCCATTGCGGTCCTGTGCATCCTGGCACTGTCGGCCTGCGCACCGCAATTCCGCAATCACGGATATGTCCCCACCGAGTCCGACCTCGCGCAGGTCACCGTCGGCGTGGATACGCGGGCCTCCGTCGAGGAATTGATCGGCGCCCCCGCCACATCGGGGCTGATGACCGAAAGCGCCGCCTATTACGTGCAAAGCCGTGTGAGCACCTTCGCCTGGCGCGCGCCCGAGGTGATC
This sequence comes from Seohaeicola sp., assembly GCF_048006315.1. GTDB lineage: Bacteria > Pseudomonadota > Alphaproteobacteria > Rhodobacterales > Rhodobacteraceae > Seohaeicola. The sequence goes on from NZ_CP180350.1 coordinate 4,017,401, forward strand.
GAGCGCGAGGTTCTGGCGATCAGCTATGACAGTGCGGGCGTGGTCACGAATATCGAACGCTTCGGCCTCGAAGACGGGCAGGTCGTCCCGATCTCGCGCCGCATCACGGGCACCAGCGGCACCAACAAGTCGATCATCCGCCGCCTGATCGGCAGCATCGGCGGTTTCCGCGCCTCCGACTTCCTGGGCTAAGCCCTGTTCGACCATGCTTTCCTGCCATGTCCGGGCCGGATACATCTTGCGCGGCTGCGGGGCTGACCGTAGCCTTGCCTGAAACCGGCGGCGGAGAGACCTGATGCAGCCAGTCACCAAAGGCATTTACCGGCTGCGCCTTGCCGATGGCGCAGAGGATGTGATCGCCGCGCAGCGCCTGCGCCACCTTGCGTTTCATGGCGGTGCCGACACGGGGGCAGAGCCGGGGCTGGACCAGGATGCTTTCGATGCCATCTGCACCCATGCCATGCTTGAGGATCTGCGCAGCGGGCAGCTTGTGTGCTGCTTTCGCATGCTGGATCTGGCCGACGGCGGCCAGATCGGCCGCAGTTATGCCGCGCAATTCTATGACCTGTCCGCGCTGACGCGCTTTGCAGGCCCCATGATCGAGATCGGTCGCTTCTGCATCCATCCCGACCATCATGACCCCGACATCCTGCGCCTGGCCTGGGCGGGGCTGACCTGCCACGTGGATGCACAGGGGATCGAGATGATGTTCGGCTGCTCGTCCTTTCGCGGCACCGATCAGAGCCGCTATGCCGATGCCTTCGCCCTGCTGAAGGAAAACCACCTTGCCCCGCGCGACTGGCTGCCCGGGATCAAGGCGCCGCAGGTCTATGCCTTCGGCAGCCAGGTCACGCATGCGCCGGACAAGCGCCTTGCCCTGCAGGCCATGCCGCCCTTGCTGCGCACCTATCTGATGATGGGCGGGTGGGTCAGCGACCATGCGGTGATCGACCCGCAGATGAACACGCTGCATGTCTTCACCGGGCTGGAAATCCGCGCCATCCCCGAGGCGCGCAAACGGTTGCTGCGCGCGGTCATGGCCTGAGCCTTGCGACCGGATTTTGGCGACGCTTGACGGCGCGTCGTGGCCCGGATAGCAGGCGAGGATGGCACGCGCACCCCTTCTTCAGCTCTCCGACATTTCCCTGACCTTCGGCGGTGACCCGGTCTTCGCCGATCTGTCCCTTGTGGTGCAGCCGGGTGACCGGCTGGCGCTGGTGGGGCGCAACGGATCGGGCAAGTCCACCCTGATGAAGGTGATGGCCGGTCTGGTCGAGGCCGATCAGGGCACCCGCGTGGTGACCCCCGGCGTGACCGTGGGCTACATGGAACAGGACCCGCTGATGGAGGGTTTCGCCACGCTGGGCGATTATGCCGCCAGCGGTCTGGACCCGTCCGAGGCCTACAAGGTCGAGATTGCGGGCGAAGGGTTGAAATTCGACCCGGCGCGCCCTGTCAGCACCGCGTCGGGCGGCGAGCGGCGGCGCGCGGCGCTGGCCAAGCTGATGGCCGAGGCGCCCGAGCTGATGCTGCTGGACGAGCCGACCAACCATCTGGACATCGAGGCGATCGCCTGGCTTGAGGCCGAGTTGTCCACGACCCGCGCGGCCTTTGTGCTGATCAGCCACGACCGCGCCTTTCTGCGGGCCCTGACGCGGGCGACCTTCTGGATCGACCGGGGCATGGTGCGCCGTCAGGAGACCGGGTTCGACGGGTTCGAGGCCTGGCGCGACAAGGTCTGGGACGAAGAGGACATGCAGCGCCACAAGATGGACCGCAAGATCAAGGCCGAAGGGCGTTGGGCGGTCGAGGGCATCAGCGCCCGGCGCAAGCGCAACCAGGGCCGTTTGCGGGCGCTGGCGGCACTGCGCGAGGAACGCTCCAGCCAGATCAGGCGCCAGGGCACGGCGGCCATGTCGCTTGAGGCCGGTGCGAAATCGGGCAAGCTGGTGGCGGAAGCTGACCGTATTTCAAAGTCTTATGGCGACAAGGTGATCCTGCGGGATTTCTCGGTCAAGATCCAGCGCGGCGACCGTGTGGCCTTTGTCGGACCCAATGGCGTGGGCAAGACCACGCTTTTGAAGATGCTGATGGGACAGGAGGCACCCGATAGCGGCACGATCCGTCTGGGCACCAACCTGATGCCCGCGATCTTCGATCAGGCGCGTGCGCAGCTGGACCCCGAAATGAGCCTCTGGGACAGCCTGACAGGCGACCCCGAGATGCGCGTGTCGGGCAAGGCCGACCAGGTCTTGGTGCGCGGCCAGCCACGGCATGTCGTGGGCTATCTCAAGGATTTCCTGTTCGACGAGCGTCAGGCGAGGGCGCCGGTGCGCAGCCTGTCGGGTGGTGAAAAGGCGCGGCTGCTTCTGGCCAAGCTGATGGCCAGGGAAAGCAACCTGCTGGTGCTGGACGAACCGACCAACGATCTGGATATCGAGACGCTGGACCTGTTGCAGGAACTGCTGGACGATTACGACGGCACCGTGCTGCTGGTCAGCCACGACCGCGATTTCCTGGACCGCGTCGCCGCGACCACGATCGCGATGGAAGGCGATGGGCGCGCCACGGTCTATGCCGGCGGCTGGACCGACTACCAGGCACAACGTGGCGAGGGGGGCGGCGCGCCGGGCTGGAACTCGGTCAGCTATGACGGCAAGCGCAAGGCACCCGAGGCACCTGCTGCGGCGCCTGCCGCGACGCCTGCCAAAAGTGCCGCCAAATCAAAGCTTTCCTTTACCGAGAAGCACCGCCTCGAGGCGCTTCCCGGCGTGATCGAGGGGCTGGAGGCCGAGATCGCCAAGCTCGAGGACTATCTGGCCGCGCCCGACCTTTTCACGAAAGAGCCGGTCAAGTTCCGCAAGGCGACCGAAGCGCTGGTGCAGCGGCAGGATGCTCTTGCCGCGGCAGAGGAAGAATGGCTGACGCTGGAGGCCAAGGCCGAAGGTTGACGTGATACATCAGGAAAGAGGTGCAAGCCTATGTACATGCCTGAACATTTTCGCGAAACGAACCCTGGTGAAGTGGCGGGGCTGATCGAGGCCTTTCCGCTTGCCGCGATCGTGGCGCAGACCGCTGCGGGTCTGGTGGCCAATCATCTGCCCGTGATGCGCGATGGCGATGCCGCCTTGGTCGGACATGTCGCGCTGAACAATGACATGCACCGGATCATCCCCGACGGCACCCCGGTTCTGGCGATCTTTCGCGGGCAGGATGGCTATGTCTCGCCCAATCTCTACCCGACCAAGCATGATCATCACCGGCATGTGCCCACGTGGAACTACCAGGTGGTGCATGTGGCGGGCGCAATCACCTTCCAGCATGACGATAAGGCCAAGCGCGCTGTTGTCGGTCGCCTGACCCGCGATCACGAGACGCGGATGAACGGGGATGCTGCATGGCGCATGGCGGATGCGCCGCGCGACTACATGGAGGGGATGCTGGCCGCCATCGTGGCCTTCCGCATCGACATCACCGGGATCGCGGCCAAGGCCAAGTTGAGCCAGAACCGCGAGGCGGTTGACCATGCGGGTGTCGTGGCCTCGTTCGAGGCGCGGGGGCTTGATGCCATGGCCGCGCGAATGCGGCGCGATAGCGATGGCTGAGGAATGAGGAAACGGCAGGACTTGCCCACCGTTTCTTTTCTTCACAACAGGTTGTGCGGCAATGCTCAACGCATGCGCAGGGCGCCGTCGATGCGGATCGTCTCGCCGTTCAGATAGCCCGATTCGACGATGAAACGGGCAAGCGACGCGTATTCCTCGGGCCGGCCCAGGCGGCGCGGGCAGGTCACATCGGCGGCCAGCTGGTCCTGTACATCCTGCGGCAAGCCCATCAGCATCGGCGTCAGGAAGATGCCGGGCGCGATGGCCATGACGCGGATGCCCTCGCGCGACAGATCCCGCGCCATCGGCAGCGACATGCCCGCGATACCCGCCTTGGACGAGGCATAGGCCACCTGGCCCTTCTGCCCGTCAAAGGCCGCGACCGAGGCGGTATTGACGATCACGCCGCGCTGGCCATCCTCGGTGGGGGCGTTCTTGGCCATTTCGGCGGCGGCCAGGCGGGCCACGTTGAAGGTGCCCACAAGGTTGATCCCGATCACGCGGTTGTAATGGTCAAGGCTGTGGGGACCTTCGCGGCCAAGGGTCTTTTCCGCGGTTCCCACGCCCGCGCAATTGATCGCGGCGTTGATCTTGCCCATCTTTTCCATCGCATGGGCAATCGCGGCCTTGACCGAATCCTCGCTTGTCACGTCGGTCAGCGCGAAATGCGCCCCGATCTCGTCGGCCACGGCCTGACCGCGCGCGGCGTCACGATCAAGGATGGTGACTTGGGCGCCCGAGGCGCGGAACAGGCGGGCGGTGGCCTCGCCCAGGCCGGACGCGCCGCCCGTGATGACGGCGGCCGTATCTTGCATCAGCATGTGAACCCTCTTCCCTTAGAATTGAACGTCAGTTCAGTTACTCTGACCCGGTGCCGCTTGTCAAAGCGCATCGGGATCTGTCACCTGCGGCGCGCCTTCCAGCGGGCGATCACCGACATCTCGATCACCGTCAGGATGATGCGATAGATATGATGCGCTGTCACCAATGCCGGATTGGCCTGCAGGCTGAGCGCGATCAGCGCCATCTCGGTCACGCCGCCGGGCGCGAAGCTGATCAGCAGCATGTCGAAAGGGGCGCCGGTGATGTCATGGACGATGACGACCAGCACCACCGCGATCACCATCATCAGGCAGACCGAGATCAGTCCCAGGCCGATCCCGCGCATGAGGGCGCGCCCTTTCAGCCCGCCGAAACGCATCCCCAAGCTGGCGCCGATGACGATCTGCGCCTCGTTGATTAGCCATTGCGGCATGTCCAGGGGCACGACGCCTGTCAGGCTGACAGCCGCCGCCACGAAAAGCGGCCCCGTCAGTTGTCCGGCCGGCAGGTGCAGCCATTTCCCGATGCCCAGCCCAAGCGCGCCCACGGCGATCACCACGGGCAGCTGGGTCAGATCCACATCGGGGCGCGCCAGCGTCATGCCGCCCGCACTGCCCACGGGCGCACCCAGCCAGAGCGAGAGGCCAATGGGCAGGATCGTGATCACCAGCACGATGCGCAGGAACTGCTGCATGGTCAGGATCGCAAGGTTGGCGCCGGCCTCTTCGCCCATGGCGATGCTTTCCATCAGCCCGCCGGGGGTGCCGCTGTAGAAGGCGGTTGCGCGATCATAGCCGCCAAGCCGCCGGAATACCGCGTAATTGCCGGCATGAGCCAGGCCCACGAACAGGGTCAGCGCCGCGAAACTGACCGCCAGAGAGGGCAGCATCGCGACCATGCCCGGCGTGACCTGTGCGCCGATCATCACGCCGATCACGGCCAGAAAGATCAGGCGGATGCTTTGGGGAAACTTGTAGCCCGCAGGAAAGCGATGGCCCGTCACGCTGGACAAAAGCGCGGTGGCGATCAGGCTGCCCAGCATATAGGGCAGGGGCAGCAGCGTGTAGCTTGCCAGAAGGCCGCCTGCCGCACCGGTGGCCAGCACGATGATCGTGGTCAGGATGAATGCGCGGGTCAGGATGGGTGCCTTGCGTCGCTGCGTCGGAATGCCTCTTCTTAGGCCGGGCGCACGGGGATGCCAAGGGCAGGCCGGCGCGCGGATTGTCGGCAGGGGGCTGTGGGGGCTATGCTGGGATGCGGGACCCCTGAAGGGAAGACGCACGGGAGGCAGCAGGCACCATGAGCAATCTGACGCGGTTCGACATTGCCCAGTTCGATACCTATGACAGGGCCCTGGCCGAATTGACCGAGGGGCGCAAGCAGACCCATTGGATGTGGTTCATCTTTCCCCAGCTCAAGGTGCTGGGACGGTCTGCCACGGCAAAACATTTCGGGATCGAAGACATGGCCGAGGCGCGCGCCTATCTGGCCGATCCCGATCTGGGGCCCGGTCTGATCGCGGTGGCGCGGGCGGTTCTGACGCATCCGGACCGCAGCGCCGCGCAGATCATGGGGCAGGTCGATGCCCTCAAGCTCAGGTCATCGGCCACGCTGTTTCGCGAAGCGGCGCAGGATCCGCAGACGCGCGCGGTGTTCGAGGCGATCCTGACGACCTTCTACGAGGGGCAGCCCTGCGCCGCCACGCTGGCGCATCTGCGGGGACAGGCCGCGCCACAGCAGCCCTGAGGCGAAGGGTCAGTCGGCGCGGGGAATGTCGAAACCTGCGGGGGCGAGGGTGAAGCCCTCGAACCGGAAGGCGGGGCTGACGGTGCAGCCGACCAGCGTCCAGTCCCCGGTGCTGCGCGCGGCCTGCCAGTGATGCGGCGGCACGATGATCTGGGGGGCCTCGCCCGCCAGAAGATCCGGGCCAAGACGGTGATCGCGCGCGGGGCCCGCCTCGGTTGCGGCCAGCGACAGGATCAGCGGGGCACCTGCGTAGAAATGCCAGATCTCGGCCGCGTCGACCTTGTGCCAATGGCTGCGTTCACCGGCGGCCAGCAGGAAATAGATGCAGGTGCCGCTGGGGCGCTCTGTGCCCTCTGCCGCGTCGATCCATGTCTGGCGGTAATGGCCGCCCTCTGGATGCGGGATCAGGCCTAGGCGTTCGATGATCTGGGCCGCGCCAAGCGCCGCCATGCCGGATGCCGCCATCGGGTCAGAGCTTTCCTTCGATCACATAGCGCAGGATGGCCACGACCTGATCAGGCGTCTGCGCCACGGCCAGGGCTGCGGCATCCACCTCCTTGAGGGCGTGCTGGTGGTCGGGGCCGTGCAGGATGATCAGCGATTTGCCCAGGGCCGCGGCATAGCCCGCGTCGAAGGCGGCGTTCCACTGCTTGTACTGATCGCCAAAGCGCACCACCACCACATCGGCATCGGCGATACCCTTGCGGGTGCGGATGGCGTTGACCATCGCGCCCTTGTGATCATGCCAGTACTTGTCCGGTTCCGCCCCCAGGATCGTGACCCCGCAATCGTCACTGGCCGCATGATCGGTGACCGGGGAATTGAACGCGATATCAAGGCCTTTCGCGCCATTGATGATCTGCTCACGCCAATCGGTGTGGATTTCGCCTGAGAGATACACGTTCCATGTCATGACAGTCTTCCTTCGGGTTGGTCACTCTGCTTCTGCGAACCTAGGCGCAGAACGGCCATGTCTCAACCCGCAAGGGACAGGAAGGTGCTGTCGACAATGGAAGGATGGAGCGGGTGAAGGGAATCGAACCCTCGTATTCAGCTTGGGAAGCTGCTGCTCTACCATTGAGCTACACCCGCGACGATCTGACAGGTAAGTGAGGCCGTGCCGAGCGTCAAGCCCTTCTGCGCCGCCGCCGTCCGCCGTCGTCGCCGCCGCCGCCTTCGCCGCGCGTGTTGAACGAGGGCGAGGGCAGCGACACCACCTTGGACAGTTCCGGGAAGGGGTCGGTCTTGTGCGGGATCGCATTTGCGGCGACGAAATGTTCCTGGAATTTCGGCTCGATCGCGGTTTCGATCTTGGTGATCTTGCCCACGGTCGCCTCGATCTCGGCGCGGCTGCCGATGTTGCACAGCGCGATGCGCGCGCCGGTGCCGGCGGCATTGCCCGCGCTGAAGACGCGGTCGAGCGGCACATCGGGGATCATGCCCAGCACCATCGCGTGTTTGGGGCTGATATGGGCACCGAAGGCACCTGCCAGCACCACGCGGTCCACCTTGTCGACGCCCATTTCATCCATCAGAAGGCGTGCGCCCGCGTAAAGCGCGGATTTGGCCAGCTGGATCGCGCGGATGTCGCCTTGGGTCACGCTGATCAGCGGCCCACCCTCGGCGGTGGCGTCATGGATCACGTAGGCATGGGTGCGCCCTTCGGCGATGCAGCGGGGCGTGCCGGTCTGGTCGGCCGATCCGATCAGGCCCGAGTCGTCCAGAAGGCCCGCCATGCGCATCTCGGCCACGGCCTCGATGATGCCCGATCCGCAGATGCCGGTGATGCCCGATGCGGCTGCGGCCTCGGCAAAGCCGGGCTCGTCGGACCACAGTTCCGTGCCGATGATGCGGAAGCGCGGTTCCTTGGTGGCAGGATCAATCTCGATCCGCTCGATGGCGCCGGGTGCGGCGCGCTGGCCGGCGCTGATCTGCGCGCCCTCGAAGGCGGGGCCGGTGGGCGAGGAGCAGGCCAGAACGCGGGTCGTATTGCCCAGAAGGATCTCGGCATTGGTGCCCACATCGACGACAAGGACCAGATCCTGCGACTTGCCCGGTTCCTCGGACAGGGCCACGGCGGCGGCATCGGCCCCCACATGGCCCGCGATGCAGGGCAGCAGATAGACCTGTGCGCGGTCGTTGAGCGTGGTGAATTCCAGATCCGTCGCGCGCAGCGACAGCGAGGATGAGGTGGCCAGCGCGAAAGGCGCCTGGCCCAGTTCGACCGGGTCTATCCCCAACAGAAGGTGATGCATGACCGGGTTGCAGACGATCACCGCCTCGAAGATCGTGGCGGGATCGATCCCGGCCTCGGTGCTCAGGCTCTGGGTCAGGCCGTTGAGCGCGGTGCGCACCGCGCGGGTCATGTCCTTGTCGCCGCCGGGGTTCATCATCGCGTATGACACACGGCTCATCAGATCCTCGCCAAAGCGGATCTGCGGGTTCATCACACCCGAGGAGCACAGCACCTGCCCGGTGACCAGATCGCACAGATGTGCTGCGATGGTGGTCGAGCCAAGGTCGATGGCAAGGCCGTACAGACCGCCCTCGTAGAGACCGGGCCAGATGTCCAGCAGGCGCGCGTGGCCTTCGTGATGATCGCGGTAAAGCGCCACCGTGACCTGCCAGTTGCCCTTGCGCAGCACCGGCTGCAGCTTGGTCAGCACCGACAGGTCGGCGCGGATGTCGGCAATCTGCCACTGGTCGCGCAGGGCGCGGGCCAGCCGTTCCAGATCGCCCGTTGGCTCATGCATGTCCGGTTCTTCCACCTCGACGAAATAGAGCCGGGTGGCAGGGTCCATGATGATGGCGCGGGCGGTGGCCGCCTTGCGCACCACCTGCTTGTGCACCTGGCTTTCGGGGGGCACGTCGATGACCAAGTCGCCCTGCACGGTGGCCTGACAGCCAAGGCGGCGCCCGTCGATCAGGCCGCGCTTGTCCTTGTAGCGCTGCTCGACGCTGTTCCAGTCCGAGAGGGCCTCGGGTTCGGAGGTCACGCCGAATTTCGAGAATTCGCCGTAGGACGGCGTGATCTGGCATTTCGAGCAGATGCCGCGCCCGCCGCAGACGCTGTCCAGATCCACGCCCAGCTGGCGTGCGGCGGTCAGGACGGGCGTGCCCACCGGAAAACGGCCCCGCTTGCCCGATGGGGTGAAGACGACGAGAGGGTCCTGGGATGCTGCGGTCTGTGGTGTCGCTGCGGAAGCGGTGGTCGCGCTGCTCATGGGGTGATCATGTCCTGTTGCCTGTTGGTGCCAAGCATATGCTGCGCGGGCGAAAGGGAAAGGCGTGATGCGGCAGAAAGTTGATCCGCTGCGTCATTTTGCGCGCGTGGCGCCGGTTGCGGGGGCGGATGCCTCCGGCGGGGATATTTGCGGCAAGAAGAAACCGCGGGCCCGGCGGGCCGCGGAGATTGGGGGGTTTCCCCCGCAGGGCAGACGTGCAATAGGGAAGCGCCAAACGATCCCAGCATGGAGATGCCCGATGGAGATTCGTGAGGCCCTGACCTTCGATGATGTTCTGCTCGTTCCCGCCGCGTCCTCGGTCCTGCCGTCGACGGCGGATACACGCACCCGCGTGACCCGGTCGATCGCGCTGAATATCCCGCTTCTGAGTTCGGCCATGGACACGGTGACCGAATCGCGCATGGCCATCGCCATGGCGCAATCGGGCGGCATGGGGGTGATCCATCGCAACCTGACCGTCGAGGAGCAGGCCAACGAGGTGCGCCGCGTCAAGCGCTTCGAGAGCGGTATTGTCTACAACCCGATCACCCTGCGCCCCGACCAGACCCTGGCCGATGCCAAGGCCCTGCAGGCGCGCTACAACGTGACGGGTTTTCCCGTGGTGAATGACAAGGGGCTGGTCGTGGGCATCGTGACCAACCGCGACATGCGTTTCGCCACATCCGACGACACGCCCGTCAGCGTGATGATGACCTCGGACAACCTGGCGATGCTGACCGAGCCTGCCGAGCTGGAAGAGGCGAAAAGCCTGATGAAGGCGCGCCGCATCGAGAAGCTGCTGGTCACCGACGGCAAGGGGCACCTGACCGGGCTGCTGACGCTGAAGGATACCGAGACGGCCGTTCTGAACCCCACGGCCTGCAAGGACCAGCTGGGCCGGCTGCGTGTGGCGGCGGCCTCGACCGTGGGGGATGCCGGTTTCGAGCGCAGCATGGCGCTGATCGATGCGGGCGTGGACATGGTGGTGATCGACACCGCGCATGGCCATTCCGAGGGCGTGGCCCATGCGGTCGAGCGGATCAAGGCGCTGTCCAACGAGGTGCAGGTGGTGGCGGGCAATATCGCCACGGCCGAGGCCACGCGCGCCCTGATCGGCGCGGGGGCGGATGCGGTCAAGGTGGGCATTGGCCCCGGGTCGATCTGCACCACCCGGATGGTCGCGGGTGTGGGCGTGCCGCAGTTGACGGCAATCATGGATTGCGCGGGCGCCGCGGGCGACGTGCCGGTGATTGCCGATGGCGGCATCAAGTTCTCGGGCGATTTCGCCAAGGCGATCGCGGCGGGCGCGTCCTGCGCGATGGTGGGCTCCATGATCGCGGGCACGGACGAGTCCCCCGGCGAGGTGATCCTCTACCAGGGCCGCAGCTTCAAGAGCTATCGCGGCATGGGCAGCCTGGGCGCGATGGCGCGCGGCTCGGCCGACCGGTATTTCCAGAAGGATGCGGCCAGCGACAAGCTGGTGCCCGAAGGTGTCGAGGGGCAGGTGCCCTACAAGGGGTCAGCCTCGGCAGTGGTGCATCAGCTGGTGGGGGGCTTGCGCGCCGCCATGGGCTATACCGGTTGCGCCACGGTCGAAGAGATGCGCCGCAACTGCACCTTCGTCAAGATCACCGGGGCGGGGCTGAAGGAAAGCCATGTCCATGACGTGCAGATCACCCGCGAAAGCCCGAACTATCGGGTCGGCTGATGGAGGGGATCGCAAGGTTCGAGGCGGATGTGGCCGAGGTCTTCTGCCTGGCCGATGGTGGCGCGGATTTCGGGGCGCAGGTGTTTCCCGCCGTTGATCCCGAGACGCTGGCCCTGCGGCTTGCAGCGGCGTGCGACAGCGCGATCCGCACGGCATTCAATGTGTTCCTGATCCGGCAGGGCGATGCGCTGACGCTGGTCGATACGGGTTATGGCGCGCTGGCCGGGGACAAGGGCGGGCGATTGCCTGCCCGTCTGGCGGCGCTGGGCGTGGCGCCCGGGGATATCGGCACGCTTGTCTTCACGCATCTGCATGGCGATCACTGTGGTGGCGCGCTTGTCGGCGCCGTGCCGGCCTTTCCGGCGGCGCGGATCATGATGCATGCGGCCGAACTTGCGCATTGGACGGATCGTGACGGACCGGCCTCGGCCGTGATCGCGGCCCATGCGGGGCGCATCGTCACCGTGGCCCAAGGCGATGCCGTGGCGCCGGGTGTCACGGTCTGGGAACTGCCGGGCCATACGCCCGGCCATATCGGGCTGCGGATCGGGGCAGGGCTGGTGATCGTGGGCGACATCTTCCATTCCGCGGCACTGCAATTGCCCGCGCCGGAGACGGCCACGATCTATGATGTCGATCCCGCGATGGCCACGCGCAGCCGCAAGGCCGCCCTGGCCGAGATCGCGGCGCAGGACCTGGTCTTCACGGGTGGTCATGCGGTTGATCCGCTGAAGTTCGCGCGCCTCCGGGTGGATGGCGCGGGATACCGTGCCATCGCGGCCTGATCGCGCCTTGAGGGTCTAGGGGCGGGGGCGCCTGCCAAGATCAAGGTCGATCACGCCCGCCAGATCCGCCAGGCTGTCATGCAGCAGTTGCAGCACATAGCGCGGGTTGTGAACATAAGCGCCCGGATCCTTGCGCGACATCTGGTAATTGTAGGCGGCCTTCAAAAGGCGCGGGGTCCAGGACTGGTAACGGTTGGGAAAGCCCCCCTCATCCGCGCCGATCTTCCCGTCTTGGTCGGGATCCTTGAAGAAATAGGGATATTGCCCCGACGCATAGGCGAGGGGCTGGCCCGACACCTGCAGGGCATAGGTGCGGATCGCGGCGAGAAGCTGCGCCTCGAGCCCCGCGATCTCGGACATGATGCCACCCGCGATGCTGCCGTCCCCGTCGAAATCGCCGTGCTGCATGCGGATGGCGCGCAGATCGTCCACGCCGCGATGGCAACTCAGGCAGCTTTCGGTCTCGACCCTGGTGCTGTGCGCATCATGGCAGGCGATACAGGTGCCGGCGCTGGGCACATGGGTGAAGGTTCCGGCATAGCTTTGGCCCGGATAGTGATAACCCGCGATCAGGTCGCCCCCACCCTGAACCCCTGCGGCGGCGGCATAGTGGATGTTCATGAAGCCAAGGTCGGCCTGAACCTGATCCTCGGGCAGGCTGGCCGTGGCGCGCGCCACATCGAGGCCGGAGAGGCGCCCCTGGTGGCAGGTGGCGCAGAGGGCCGAGGCCCCAAGGCCCGCCACTTCGATCCCCGAGGGGAAGCTCACCCGGTCAAGCGCATGGGCGCTGTCCGTGTGGCATGAGGCACAGCCGATCGGCTGGTTGATCGCGGCGGGATGGTCCACCACCCCGGCGGGCGTGCCATCGGCGCCCAGATGATCCAGGAAACCCGGTTGCGAATGGCAGGCGGCGCATTCGGTCGGCACCGCGCCCTGCTTGTTCCAGTAGGTGAAGGACAGGCTGTCATGATCGGCGTGGGGTGCGTCAAGCCAGTCCCGCACAAGGCGGGCCAGGGCATCCGGGTCATATTGCGCAAGGCTCTGCTGGGCATGGGCCGGTGGCGGGGCGATGGGCAAGGCGGCAATGAGCAGCGACAGGGCCGCCAGCACGGCCAGCAGGTGACGGGGTCTTTCGTGTCCGGTCATGGTCTTCTCCTTCGCGCGGGGGGGGAGTGCTTGAACCAGTTTGCCAGCGCCGCGCCTGTCCTGCCTTGAGCCTGATCAAGGCGCGGTGTGGCGCATCCATGCCACGCTGGACGTCAGGAACGGAGGTGACCGCATGCCCGCTGCGCCGGAAAGACCAAGACATGGCGCGTTGCCGCGCCTGTCCGCGCCTGCGCTGGGCGCGCTCTATCTGCTGCTTTGCCTCTTGCCGCTTGTGCCTGCCACGTGGTCGCAGGCCGTTCCGCTGGACAGGTGGGAGGCCTTCGGCGCGGGGCTGGGGCTGTCGGCCTTGGCGGCGATGGTGGTGCAATTGCTGACCTCGGGGCGGTTTCGGCCGGTGTCGGGGCGCATGGGGATCGACCGGATCATGGCCTTTCACAAGATCGCGGCGATGGCGGTGCTTCTGGCGTTGCTCTTGCATCCGCTGGCCTATGTGCTGCCGACGGTCATGGATGATCCCGCGCGCGGGGCCGAGCGGTTGATCGCATATCACAGGCTGCCGGCCTACCGCAGTGGCGTGGTGGCGTTGTCTGCGCTGCTGGTCCTGGTGCTGGCGGGCCTCCTGCGCGACCGGATGCATTACGAGACGTGGCGCGCGATGCACCTTGGGCTGGCGCTGGTAGCGCTGGGCGGCGGGTTGCATCATGCGCTGACAGCAGGACGGCTGAGCGCGATGGGGCCATTGCACGGATTCTGGTGGGGTGCCGCAGCCGTGGTGATCGGGGCGATCGGCGTGCTGTACGGCTGGCGCTGGTGGCGGCTGCATCACCGGCCCTTCGTGCTGCGCGGGGTCGCGCCGAAAGCCGACCGCATCTGGGAGCTGGACATCGCCCCGGCGCCGGGCACCCCGCCGCCGGACTATCGGGCGGGGCAATTCGTCTGGATGACCGAAGGTGCCCGGCGGTTTCCGCTGTTCGATCACCCGTTTTCCATCGCGGATACCGCGACACGCCCCGCGCTGCGGCTGATCATCAAGGAGGCAGGGGATTTCACCCGGACGGTCGGGGCGCTGGCGCCCGGAACGCCGATCGGGATCGACGGGCCCTTCGGCACCTTCACCCTGTCGGATCACCCCTGCGACAGCGTCATCCTGATTGCGGGCGGGGCCGGGATCGCGCCGATCATGGGGCTCTTGCGTGACCTTGTCGCGCGGCGCGATCCGCGCCCGGTGCGCCTGGCCTATGCCGTGGGCCGCCCCGAAAACATGGCCTGCCTGGACGAGATTGCCGCAGCCGCGACGGTTCTGGATCTGCGCGTCATGCTGATCAGCGAGGCGCCGGACCCAAGCGGAGGGGCCGAGACCGGGCTTCTGGATGCGCCCCGCCTGGCCCGCCTGCTGGAGGGGCTGACGCCGGACACCTGCGTTGCGATGATCTGCGGTCCCGGTCCGATGGTCAGCGCCGTGTCGGACGGGTTGCTGGGCCAGGGCCTGCCGATGCGCAATGTCGTCTATGAACGTTTCGACTATGCCGGGGCGCTGGGCGCGCGCAAGGACCGGCGCCGCACCGCGCAATACCTGGCGCTGCTGCTGGGGCAGGGTGTGCTGGTCTGGGCCTTGTCGCAGCTTTTGCCGTAAGGGTGCGGGCGGCTGCGGCGGTCAGGCCAGCCAGACATCGAGGAACAGCATCAGCACAAGCCCGATGGCCAGACCCAGCGTGGCCTTGTTCTGATGGCCGCTGCGATGGGTCTCGGGGATGATCTCGTGGCTGATGAAATAGAGCATGGCCCCCGCCGCGAAGGCCAGCCCCCAGGGCAGCAGGGGTTGCGCCAGGCTGACGATGCCTGCACCGATGGCCCCGCCAACAGGTTCGACCAGCCCGGTCAAGGCGGCAATGCCCCAGGCGCGCAAGGGCGTGTAGCCTTCCCCCAGCAGGGCCACCGCGACGGCAAGGCCCTCGGGCGCATTCTGCAAGCCGATCCCGATGGCCAAGGGCAGCCCGCCCTGCAGACCATGTGCGCCGAAGCCCACGCCCACGGCCATGCCTTCGGGAAAGTTGTGGATCGTGATCGCGAAGATGAACAGCCAGACCCTGCGCAACGAGGCCGCCTCGGGGCCTTCGCGTCCGCTGCGAAAATGCTCATGCGGCAGGGTTTCGTTCAACAGCGCCACGGCCCCCATGCCCAGCAGGATCGCGACGCAGACGATGGCCGCAGGCACCATTGCGGCGCGTTCCGGGGTGGCGGCGGCCTCGAGCGCGGGAATGATCAGCGAAAAGAATGAGGCCGACAGCATCACACCCGCCGAAAAGCCCAGCAACAGGTCGCGCGTGGCGCGTGACGGCAGACGCCCGAACAGGACCGGCACCGCACCTGCGGCGGTCATCAGCCCGGCCAACAGGCTGCCAAGCGCGCCCAGCCAGATCGGCGAGATGTGCTGCATCGTGATCCCTCGCTTGCCGCGTGCGGCGCTTTGCGCGCCCGCGCATCCAGTGCTAGCGGATCGCTGCGGCATGGTCCATGCCGGGGGCGGCATTGCCGCCGGTTCTGCCGGGTCAGCTGCGCGGATCGTGCAGGGCGATCGCGCCCGCCGCTGTGGCCATCACCACACCGGCCTGGCCCGCAAGCGGGCTTTGCGCGGGGATCGGGCTGATCTCATGGCCGCGCGCGGCCAGATCGCGCAGGATGTCCGCGCCGGCGTTTTCCTCGATCTTCAGGCTGTCGCGGCTGTCGGAAAAGGTGCGTCCCAGCAGGAAACGGGGGCCGGCCAGCGCCTCTTGCGGGGATTGGCCGAAATCGATCAGGCGGGTCAGCAGCATCGCCAGCGTCTGCGGCTGCCCGTCGGCGCCCTGGGTGCCATAGACGATCTGCGGGCGTCCGTCCTTCAGGGCGATACCGGGTTTCAGCGTGTAGAAGGGCAGTTTACCCGGCGCGAAGGCATTGGGATGCGCGGGGTCGGTGCGGAACGCCGCCCCCCGGTTCTGCCAGATGATCCCGGTATCCCCGGCCACCACGCCGCTGCCCCAGTCGAAATAGGTGCTTTGCAGCACGCTGGCGGCATTGCCCTGCGCGTCGATCGCACCCAGAAAGACCGTATCGCCATGCTGCCATCGGTGCGGCCAGGGCAGGGCGGTCCGGCGGGAAATGTCGCGCGCCTGCGCGGTCAATGCCTTGTCCGTCAGCCAGTCATCCGTGGTTGCGGGCACAAAATCCGGGTCCGCGATTGCATCACGCCGGATGAAGGCGCGTTTCACCGCCTCGACGCAGAGATGGATGTGATCCGCGCCGCCGGGCTGCAGCCCGCGCAGGTCCAGCCGCGACAGGATGCCCATGATCTGAAGCGTGGTGACGCCCTGCGTGGGGGGTGGCGGGGCCAGCAGCGTCAGGTCGCGGTAGGGCATCGCCAGCGGGCGCAGGCTGCGGGTCCGGGTGGCGGCCAGATCCGCCGCCCCGATCACGACACCCGCATCGCGCAGCCCGGCCAGAATATCGCGGGACAGATCACCGGTGTAGAACGCCCCCGCGCCCTGTTCCGCGATCCGGCGCAAGGAGCGGGCCAATTGCGGCTGGCGCAGCGTCTGTCCCGCCACAAGGGGCGCACCGTCCCTTGTGTAAAGGGCCGCGAAACCCGGCCAGTCCCGGCACTCGTCCTTGCGGAACGCGCCCCAGAACGCCTGCGAGGGCGAGATGGCGAAACCCTCCTCGGCCAGGGCGATGGCGGGGGCCAGCAGGTCCTCCCAGCGTGCCTGTCCGCCCAGATCGCTGCGCGCCGTGTCGAAGGCCCGCTGCCAGCCGCTGACCAAGGCCGCGGTGGTCAGGACCGATCCGGGGCCGCGCGCGGGAATGGGGGCAGGGGGCATGGGCCGGTCGATGCCCTGACCGATCGCCAGGTCGCAGCGCTGCTGCCCGTTGCGATCCGCCAGCATCCACACAGCATCGCCCCCCAGCCCGCAGAAATGCGGCATCACCACGCAAAGTGCGGCCCCTGCCGCGATCAGCGCCTCGGGGGCGGTGCCGCCCGCGCGCAGCACCGCCATGCCTGCCGCCGTCGCCAGCGGATGCGGTGTCGTCAGCGCGCCGGTCACGGCGCGCGCCTGGGGCTGCGGGGGACGCGAAACATGGGCAAGGGACCTCCTGAGGGTGCGGGTTCACCGTCTGTGCGGGGCCCGGCCGGGGAAATTATTCCGCATGAGGGCTTGAAACCTGCTAGGCAGGGGGCGACTACAAGTAAATATTCACTTACCTCTGCATCGGGGCCGCAGGTGGGACTTGATGCATTTTTAGGCAGTCCCGGCCGTCAAGTTGGCTGGCCAGGCAGGCGCGGGGCGTATAAGCAACGGCCGGACATGAGGGCAGGGCAATCGGGCAATGACGGGGCCAGCGACATGACGGGGCCAGCGAAAAAGAGGACGCCGCGCCAGCGCGATCCGGAACGGACGCGCGCGCAACTGCTTGAGGCGGCGCTGCACGAATTCGCCGATCACGGGTTTCACGGGGCAAGGGTGGACCGGATCACCCGCGCGGTCGGCTGCAATCCGCGGCTGCTCTACCATTACTTCGGCAGCAAGGAAAAACTCTATATCGCGGCGCTGGAGCATATCTTCGCCGATATCCGCGCGCAGGAACGCGAGCTGGATCTTGACCGCCAGGAACCGGTGCAAGCCATGCGCAGGCTGGTGGAATTCACCTATGATTTCTTTGACGGCAACCCGCTGTTCGTGAAACTGACCCGCAACGAGAACCTGCTGGAGGGGCGGTTCATCGCGGATATCGCCGCGATCCGCACAAGTTCTCAGCCCCTGCTCGACGCGATCGGCGCGATCATGGCGCGCGGGCAGGCGCAGGGTGTGTTCGGGCATCGCTACGATCCCTTGCAGATCTACGTGACCATCGTGGCGCTGAGCGCGCATCACCTGAACAACGGGCACACGCTGTCGGCGATCTTCGGGATCGACCTGCTGAGCCGGGATTGGCGCAGTGCAAGGCGGGCCCATACCGTCGATCTGGTCATGAACGCGCTGTCGGGCGCCGATTCGCCCCAGCCCTGACAAACAGGCTGCTGCCTTGGGTTCCCGTGCTGTTGCACGGGGGGGCATGCCCGGCTTGCCCCTGCCGGGCCATGCCTGGCGATTTCCGAAAGATGCCGTTATTGCGCGCGAGCGAGGGCCGGGCTGCTCAAAAGTTAATCGGTTTCGATGTTAATTCATAAAATACTTACTTAGGCGTCTTCCCAGCTTTCGGTGCGGCCTGTCAGGTGGCTGCATGAACATGACATCAGACATCCCCGCCCAAGCGATGCCGGTGCCCGCGACGCCCCCGGCCTCACGGATCAACCCGGTGCATCCGCGCCCGGCAATCGAGCTGCAGGAGGCCTCGGTCGTCTTCGGCAAGGGGCCGCAAAGCGTCACGGCCCTGTCGCCCACGACCCTGCGCATGGAGCGGGGGGATTTCCTGGCCCTGGTCGGACCCTCCGGCTGTGGCAAGTCCACGATCCTGCGCCTTGTCAGCAACCTGATCCAGCCATCCTCGGGGCTGGTGCTGCTGGGCGGGCGCGAGGTGGCGGCCAAGGAACTGCGCATCGGCATGGCGTTCCAGAACCCGACGATGCTGCCATGGCTGACAATCGAAAAGAACGTGATGCTGCCGCTCAAGATCGTCGAGCCGTTCAAGCGGACCTTCCGGCAGGACCGCAAGGGCGCCTATCGCGACCGTGTCCATGCGCTTCTGGCGCAGGTGGGGCTGAAGGATTTTGCGGGCCATTTCCCATGGCAGCTGTCGGGGGGCATGTTGCAGCGCGCGAACCTGTGCCGCGCCCTGATCCATGACCCGGACCTTTTGCTGCTGGACGAGCCTTTCGGCGCGCTGGACCAGTTCACCCGCGAGGAGCTGTGGCAGATCCTTCAGGATCTCTACCTCGATCGCAAGCCGACGGTGCTCTTGGTGACGCATGACCTGCGCGAGGCCGGTTTCCTGGCCCGCCGCATCTGCGTGATGAGCGCGCGGCCGGGGCGCGTGATCTCGGACCGGGCGGTGGACCTGCCGCAGCCGCGCGACATCGGCGTCATCTATGACCCCGCCTTTGTCGAAATGACCCAAGGCCTGCGCGAGCTGATCGCCCAGGTGCGCAAATGATGCCCGTTCCGCAAAAGGAGATGCTGCGATGACCGATACCACCCGGATCAGGCTCATGTCGTCCTCGTTCATCCTGGGCTTTTTCCTGCTGTGGGAGGTCCTGTGCATCGTTCTGAACGTGTCCGACCTGATCCTGCCGCGCCCCTCCGAAATCGTGGTGACGCTGTGGACCCGGTTCCCGGTGCTCTGGCCGCATATCCTGCAGACGCTCTATGCCACGCTGACCGGCTTCAGTCTGGGCGTGATCATCGGTGTGTCCCTCGGCGTGCTGATCGGCACCTCGCGCGTGGCCTACGGCGTGGCCTATCCGCTGCTGGTGGGCTTTTCCTCGATCCCCAAGGTCGCCGTGGTGCCGATCTTCGTGCTGTGGTTCGGGTCGGGCACCACGCCCGCCATCCTGACCGCCATGGTGATCTGTGTCTTTCCCATCGTGGTGAACATCGCGACCGGTCTGGCCACCACCGAGCCCGATCTCGAGGACGTTCTGAAAACCTTGGGTGCTTCGAAGAAGGAGATCCTGTGGAACGTCGGTCTGCCGCGCACCATGCCCTATTTCTTCGCCTCGCTGAAGGTGGCCATCACCCTGTCCTTCGTGGGCGCGGTGCTGTCCGAGACGGTCGCGTCCAACAAGGGCATCGGCAACGTGATGATGACCGCCTCGTCGAACTTCCAGGTGTCGCTTGTCTTTGCGGGGCTGATCGTCCTCGCGCTGATGGGTGTGGCGCTTTACGCCTTCTTTTCCTTCCTGGAATCCCGAGTGACCGGCTGGGCCACGCGCGGCAATGACATCGCGATCACCTGACACGCCCTTTCCTGCAATTTGTCCCCGACCCCTGATCTGAAACCCGCGAAACAAGGAAAATCACGATGAAGAACGCTGTCTTTGGTGCCGTAATCGCCTTTGCGGCCGGGCTGTCCCCGGCCTGGGCCGAAATGACCGATATCCGCTTCACCCTTGGCTGGAAGACCCAAGGCTCGGACGCGCCGTTCCTCCTGGCGCTGAGCAAGGGCTATTTTGCCGAGGAAGGCATCAACGTGACCATCGACCAGGGCGAGGGATCGGCCGCGACCGTGACCCGCATCATGGGCGGTGCCTATGATGCCGGTTTCGGCGATATCAACGCCATCATCCAGAACGCCGCGCAGCGCCCCGGTGAAGCGCCCGTCATGGTCTACCAGCTGTGGAACCGTCCGCCCTTCGCGATCGTGACCCCCAAGTCTTCGGGGATCGAGACCCCCGCCGATTTCGTGGGCCGCACGCTGGGTGGCGCGCAGGGCACGCCGACAACGCGCCTCTTCCCGGTCTTCGCCGAGTTGAACGGCATCGACCTGGCCAGCGTGAAGCAGGAGAACATGGCCCCCAACCTGCAGGAGCCGATGATGATCCGCGGCGATATCGACGGGGCGTTCGTCTTCACGATCACAAGCTGGTTCAACCTGATCGCAAACCGTCAGGACCCGGCCAAGGATTACAACTGGTTCCAGTTCGAGGATTACGGCATGGATCTCTATTCCAACGGCATGATGGTGTCCCGCGCGCTGCTGGCCGACAAACCCGAGGTGGTGGCCGGAATGGTGCGCGCCGTGAACCGCGCCACGCTGGAAATCGCCAAGGACCAGGATGCCGCGATGGAAGCGATCATGGCTTTCGACAACCTTGTGGACAAGGATAACGAGCGCGCGCGCCTGAACTTTGCCCTGACCAACCTGATGAACGCGCCCGAGGTCGAAACCATCGGCATGGGCGATCTGGTGGACGAGCGTCTGACCCGGTCGATCGAGATCGTGGCCAAGGGCTACGGGCTGGAGCGTCTGCCCGAGGCATCGGAGATCTTCGACCGCTCGTTCCTGCCGCCAGTGGAAGAACGCGTCTTTGCCGTCGAGATCATGAACTGATCCAGACCGTGATCGCCATGCGCCGGACGGCTTGATCCGTTCGGCGCATACGTCTGTCTGCCCTGCATGACCAACCCCGGATGTGACCATGAATGCCCGTCAGACCCTGATCCGCGGTGGCCTTGTCCTGGTCGAGAATGCGCGGTTCGCGCCCGTGTCGCTGCTGATCGAGGCAGGGCGCATCGCGGCCCTGATCGAAGATGGCGATGGGCCGCCCGATGCGCAGGTCATCGACGCGACCGGGCGCATCATCATTCCCGGCCTTGTCAACGGGCATACCCATTCGCATGGCGCGCTGGGGCGGGGCGGGGTGGCGGATGATGCGACGCTTGAAACCTTTCTGGCGGGTGCGTCTGCCCTGAACGGTGGGCGGACCGTGGATGACCTGCGGCTGTCGGCGGAACTGTCCGCCGCCGAGATGATCCGCAAGGGCTGCACCGCCTGTTTCGACCTGAGCGTGGAACTGCCGGGGCCATCGGTCGCGGGCATCCATGCGGTGGCCGGGGCCTATCACGACGCAGGCATGCGGGCGGTCGTGGCGCCGATGATCGCGGACCGCACGATCTACCAGGCGTTGCCGGGTCTGCTTGAGGCCTTTGCCCCGCAGATGCGCGCGGCGCTGGCCGCGATAACCCTGCCGCCCTGGCAGGACAGCCTTGCCACCTGCAAGGCGGCCTTTGCCGCCTGGCCCGTGCCGATGGACCGGGTCAGGCCGGGCATCGGCCCCGCCATTCCGCTGCATTGCTCGGATGATTTCCTGACCGCCTGCGCGCAACTGGCTGATGCTCTGGATTTGCGGCTGCAGACCCATCTGGCGGAAACCCGGATGCAGCAGGTCGCGGCGATGCGCCGCTATGGCACCACGCTGACGGCACATCTGCACAGTCTGGGCGTGCTCTCCGCACGGTTCAGCGGGGCGCATGGCGTCTGGTTGTCGGCGGATGAGGCGGCGCGCCTGGCCGGGCAGGGCGCGGGGATCGTGCACAACCCGCTCAGCAACCTGCGCCTGGGGTCGGGCACGGCGCCTGTGCGTGCGCTGGCCGATGCCGGGGTCACGCTGGGGATCGGGACCGATGCCTCCAACACCTCGGACGGGCAGAACATGTTCGAGGCGCTGCGGCTGGCCGCCACCCTCAGCCGTGCCGGGGGCGATCCGCCCGATACCTGGATCGGCGCGCTCGAGGCGTTTCGCATGGCGACCGAAGGCAGCGCGCGCATCATGGGGCTTGCCGATGTCGGCCGTATCGCGCCGGGCTGGGCGGCGGACCTGCTGTTTCTTGATCGTGACTATTGCCACTACGTGCCGCTGCGCGATGTGCTGTCACAGATCGTGCTGGCTGAAAACGGCGGGGCCCTGCGCGAGGTGATGATCGCGGGCCGCATCGTGTTTTCCGACAACCGCGTGCTGACGCTTGATGAACCTGCGCTGGCGGCCCGTGCCCGCGCTGCCGCCGCGCGGCTTGATGCCGCGAACACCGATACCCGCGTGATGGCCGAGGCCGCCGCCACAGTCGTGCGCAGCTTCTGCCATGCGGCCTGCGCCGCTGCATCCCATCCCTGAAGGAGAACCACCATGGACCAGAGAACCGACCCCCTGACCGCCGCCAAAGCCATCGTCGAGGCCTATCTCGAACGGTCGATGGTGCCCGATCCCGAAGGCGCATCCGCCTATCTGGCCCCCGGTTTCGAACTGGTCTTCACCGGTGGGCGCCGCTTTGCAGGCCCGGCCGAAAGTGCGGCTTTCAACGCCAAGCGCTATGCCTGGGTGAAGAAGCGTTTCCTGCGCACGGATGCGGCGCTGGATGCCGAAACGGGGGATGTTCATGTCTACAACACGGGCTATCTCTACGGGGAATGGCATGATGGGACCGCCTTCGAGACGAACCGCTACATGGACAAGTTCATCGTGCGTGACGGCAAGCTGATCCGCACCGATGTCTGGAATGACAGCGCAGAGGTTCTTCTGGCGAAGGCGGGACTGGCAGAGGCGGAGCTTTGACAAGATGCTGACGGATCACGGCCGGTACGACTATGTCCCGATCACGCGGCGCGCCGATTACGCCTGGCCCGGTGGTGCGCGGCTGGCGGTCTATATCGGGCTGAACCTGGAACATTTCGCCTTTGGCGAAGGGCTGGGGGCGGAACTGGCCCCCGGCGGGCCGCAACCGGATGTGCTGAACTATGCCTGGCGCGACTATGGCAACCGGGTCGGCGCCTGGCGGATGCTCGAGATGTTCGAGGCGCTGGACATGCCGGTCAGCGTGCTGGCCAATTCGGCCATGTATGATTACGCACCCGAACTGATGGCCGCCTTTCGCGCGCGCGGTGACGAGGTGGTGGGCCACGGGCGCACCAATGCCGAACGCCAGAGCGTGCTGGACGAGGCCGCCGAGGCCGTCCTGATCGCCGAGGCGACGGATGTGATCACCCGCGCCGAAGGGGTCGCGCCGCAAGGCTGGCTGTCGCCATGGATCGCGGAAAGCCGAGTCACGCCCGACCTGCTGCATGAGGCGGGATATGGCTATACGCTGAACTGGTGCATGGATGATCAACCTGTCTGGATGCGCACAAGGCAGGGCCGCATCCTGTCGATCCCTTATCCTCAAGAGGTGAACGACATCCCCTCGATCGTGGCGCGCAAGGACGGGGCGGGGTATTTCGCCGACATGATCATCGACAATTTCGACGAGATGCTGGCGCAATCCCAAAGCCAGCCGCTGGTGATGGGCATCGCGCTGCATCCCTACCTTGTGGGCCAACCCTATCGCCTGCGCAATTTGCGCCGCGCGCTGCAACATGTCACCGCCCGGCGCGACCAGATCTGGATGACCCGCGCGGGCGATATCCATGCCTATTGCCGGGACCGGATCGCCGACCTCGTGCCCTGATCAGCCTGATTTCAGGGCCTGATTCAAGGGCCTGATTTCAGGGCCAGTTCTCAGGGCCAGTATTCCGCCTTGAGCCTGCGCTTGTAGAGCTTGCCTGTCGCGGACCGTGGCAAGGTTGCGCGAAAGTCGATGCTGCGTGGGCACTTGATGGATGACAGCCGGGCCTTGCAGCAGGCGATCAGGTCCTCGGCCAGCGCGGGGCTTGCCGCCTTGCCGGGCAGAAGCTGAACCACGGCCTTGACCTCTTCGCCGAAATCCTCGTTCGGCACGCCGAACACGGCGGCATCCATCACGGCGGGATGGCCCAGCAGGATGTCCTCGGCCTCCTGCGGGTAGATGTTCACACCGCCCGAGATGATGACGAAGGACTTGCGATCGGTGAGGTAGAGATAACCCGCGTCATCCAGCCTGCCGATATCGCCCAACGTGGTCCAGCCCATGGCATTGGTGCAGGCGGCGGTTTTCACGGGGTCATTGTGATAGAGGAACTGGTGGCCATTCTCGAAATAGACCTCGCCCTCCTGACCGATGGGCAATTCACGTCCCGCCTCGTCGCAGATGTGGATCACACCCAGCTTGGCGCGCCCGACCGATCCGGGATGGGCCAGCCATTCGGCCGTCGTGATGGCGGTGAAGCCGTTGTTTTCCGTGCCCGAATAATATTCGTGGATGATCCCGCCCCACCAGTCGATCATGCGGCGCTTGATGTCCATCGGGCAGGGCGCGGCGGCGTGGACGGCCATTTTCATCGAGGACAGATCGAAACGCGCGCGGTCTTCGGGGGGCAGTTTCAGCAGGCGCACGAACATCGTGGGCACCCATTGGCTGTGGGTGATGCGGTGCCTCTGGATCAGCTCCAGCGCCTGCAGCGGATCGAAACGATCCATGATGTAGGCGGTCCCGCCCATGCGGATCGTCACCATGGAATGGCGCAGCGGGGCCGCATGATAGAGCGGCGCGGGGCTGAGATACCGGGTCTGCGCGTCATAACCGAAGAGCGAGGACAAGAGATCGACCAGCATGCTGCGCCCGCCGGGGCGATCCTCGGGCAGGGGCCACTTGATCCCCTTGGGCCGCCCCGTCGTGCCCGACGAATAGAGCATGTCCAGACCCTGCGCCTCGTCCGGGATCGGGGTTTCGGGCAAGGCCTCTCTGAGGCGGGTCCAGTCATGCAGCCCCTCGGGCGTGTCGCCCACCACATAGACCTGCAGGGCGTCATTCGCCCCCGGCAGCCCATGGCCCAGGCTGTCCATCATCCGGTCCGAGGTGATCAGCACGCGCGCGCCGCAATCCTGCAGGATATAAGCGATCTCTTCGGCGGTCAGGTGGGTGCTGATCGTCGTGTAATAGAGGCCCGACCTGTCGGCGGCGAAGCAGATTTCCATGAACTCGCGCCGGTTCTCCATCAGGATGGCGATGTGATCGCCGCGTGCCAGGCCCGCGCGGCGCAGCAGATGCGCGCCCTGATTGGCCCGCGCCTCGAGCTGGGCGAATGTCACATGTTCGTTCGTGGCGCACATCACATAGGCGACGGCGGCAGGATCTTGGCGCGCATATGTGCGGGGCTGGTAGGGGTGTGTATCGTGCATCGGGCCTCAGAACCGGATGAGTGTCTTGCCGAAATGGCCGCCATCGCGCTGATGTTGCAGCGCGGCATGCAGGTCCTCGAAGGCGAATGTGGTGCCGATGACAGGGCGGATGCGGTGCTGCTCCATCGCGGTCAGCATCGCCTCGAACCCCGCACGGTGACCGACGGTGACCCCTTGCAGGCGGACCTGTCGCGCCACGATGGGGCCAAGCGAGGCCTCGATCGTCAGGCCGGACAGCACCCCGATCATGGCCAGCGTGCCGCCGGGCCGCACGGCGCGCAGCGACAGCGGCAGGGTCTGCGCGCCGCCCAGTTCCACGATCAGGTCATAGCCGCCCCGCGCGGCGGTGATGTCGCGGCTGGCGCGCGCCCAGTCCGGGGTGGCGGTGTAGTTGATCGTGGCATCGGCCCCCATGGCGCGGGCGCGATCCAGCTTGTCATCGCTGGACGAGATAACGGTGACATGCGCGCCATGCAGCTTGGCAAAGGCCAACGCGAACAGGGCCACGCCGCCCGTGCCCTGCACGAGGACCCTGTCGCCCGCGCGGGTCCGTCCATGGGTGACGATCGCGCTCCAGGCCGTCAGCGCGGCACAGGGCAGGGTGGCGGCCTCGGCATCGGTCAGATAGGCGGGAACCTTCACGACGCCCTCCTGCGACAGGCAGACATGGTCGGCCATCACCCCGTCCAGCGGACCGCCAAGCGCCGAGGCAAAGGCAGCCGGGTCCGGATCGCCCGCGATCCAGTTCTGGAAATAGGTGGGGCAGACGCGGTCGCCGATGGCGACACGGGTCACGCCCGCGCCGGTCTCGATCACCTCGCCCACGCCGTCCGACACGGGGATCAGGGGCAATTCGCCGGTGGCGCGGCCATAGCCGCGTTCGGGCACGATCAGGTCGCGCGCATTCAGCGCGGCCATGTGCATCCTGATCAGCACCTGCCCGGGACCGGGCACCGGGCGGGGGCGTTCGGACAGGCGCAGGTTCGCCAGACCCCAGTCGCCTTCGATCTGGAATACGCGCATGGGTCAGTCCTTTCTTGCGGGCGTGGCGGGCCATGACAGCCGTGCGACCCGTTCCAGCAGCGGGGCGATCGCCCCGTCGGTCAGGGCCGCGCTTTGCACGGCGGCAATGTGACGGGTCAGGCCGTTGGCGGGGCGCAGGCCCTCGGCGCCCATCGCGTGCAACAGCGCGGGCAAGTGGTGCTGCGCGGTCTGCACGGCATGGACCTTGGCCTGCGCGGCGAGGATCTGGGCCGCCGGGTCTGCGGTCGTGATGGCGGCCACGGCCCGGTCGGTCAGGGCCTGTGTCGCGGCCAGATCGGTCTGCGCCTGCGCCAGTGCCAGCCGCCATGCCTGATGATCCATCAGCGGCCTGCCAAAGCTGTGGCGGTGCTGGCCATGCTCTGCGACCGTGGCGATGGCGGCGCCCAGCATGCCGCAGCACATCGCGGCGACATAGGCGCGCGCGCCGTTGATCTCGGACAGGATGGCGCGGAAGGCGGTGCCGGGGGGCAGGATTAGCGCCTCGGGCGGCAGGGCGACCGCGTCGAGGGTGAAGCCCCCGGTGCCCATGCTTTCTTGTGCGAAGCCCGCCTCGGTCGCGTGGCGGGTCGCGCCAGGGGCGGTCAGATCGACCAGAAAGGCCCCGATGGCGGCCCCGTCATCGCCTGTTCCGCATTTGGCAAAGACGATGGAAAGGCCCGCGTGCCGGGCGTTGATGATCCAGTCCTTTTGTCCGCTGATCACCCATCCGTCGGGCCCTTGCGTGGCGCGGGTCTTCAGGGCGGCGACATCGGTGCCTGCGCCCGGTTCGGTCAGGGCGGTGCAGGCTGCGACCTCACCGGACAGCAGGCCGGGCAGGTGGCGCACGGCCAGGGCAGGCGCGCTGCGGTGCAGGCGCAGGGCTGTGTTGTGGGTGTTGACGACGGACATGGCAAAGCCGAAATCGACCGCCGCGAGCGCGGCGCAGACAGCGGCCTTGTGCGCGAAATCGAAGCCCAGGCCACCCGCATCCACCGGCAGTTCCATCCCGAAAAGCCCCAGATCTGCAGCCGCGCGGAACAGGGCGGGATCGGGCGCTTGCCCTTGACCCCAGCCCGCTGCGGCGGGGGCAAGTTGCGTCTGCGCAAAGCGGTGGACGGTCGCCAGGTGATCGGCTTGCCGGGTCATGATGCGGCCTTTCCGGTGATCCGCGCCCAGAGCTGACCCACGACGCCCACGATGCCGCGCGGCATGAAGATCGTCGCCAGCACCAGCAGTAAACCGTAGAGGATCAGGCGGAAACTGTCCGCAAACCGCAGGTATTCGGGCAGGAACACCACCACGAAGGCACCGATGACCGGGCCCAGGATGGTGCCCGAGCCGCCGATGATCACGGCAAGGATCGCGTCTAGCGATTGCGCAAGGCCAAAGATCTCGGGGTTGATGAAGCTTTGGTAATGGGCATAGAGCGCGCCAGCCAGCCCCGCGTACATGGCCGCGGCCACGAAGGCGAAAAGCTTGTATTTCCATGCGGCGATACCGATGGCGCCCACCAGTGTCTCGTTCTGGCGGATCGCGATCAGGGTCTGCCCGATGCGCGAGCGCACGATCAGCGCGGCCAGTCCCGTCATGATGACGGCGATGACCAGCACGAAGTAGTAATAGACCTGGCGGTTGGCGAAATCGAACCAGCCATCCTCGCGCCCCGGCTTGGGGATGCCGCTGATCCCGGCCTCGCCCTGCGTGAGGTCGGTCGCGTGCATCAGCACGATGAAGATCACAAGGTTGAAGGCCAGCGTGACGATGGCGAAGTAATGCCCCTTGACCCGCAGGCTGGGATAGCCTGCCGCCAGCGCGAAAAGGGCGGTGACGCAGGGTGCCAGCAGGATGGTCAGCCAGACCGGAAGGGCGAAATGGATCCCCATCAGCGTGGTGCTGTAGGCGCCGATGCCCATGAAGCCCGCCTGCACGATCGAGACATAGCCGGTGTAGCCCTGGATCAGGTTCTGGCCCTGCGCGGCGATCACCCAGACCAGCGCCAGCACGCTCAGATGCAGGTAGTATTTCACGGTGATCAGCTGCGGCAGCAGGACAAAGCCCAGAAGGGCCGCCGCGTAAAGAACATGTGTCGCGCGCAGTTTCATCATGCTTTCCCCATCAGGCCCTGCGGGCGCAGCAACAGGACGGCGATCATCACGACGAAGGCGATCACGTCCTTGTAGGCGGATGATATGAAGCCCGCGGCCAGCGCCTCGGTCACGCCAAGGACAAGGCCGCCGACGATGGCGCCGGGGATCGAGCCCAGGCCGCCAAGGATCAGCACCGCAAAGCCCTTGACCACCAGCCATTCCCCGATGCCGGGGGCGATGGCAAAGAGCGAGCCGACCATGACGCCCGCGCAGACCCCAAGTGCGGTCGAGATGGCAAAGACCACCAGCGGGATCGTCTTGACATTGACGCCCATCAGGATGGCGGCATCGCGGTTTTCGGCCACGGCGCGGATCGCCTGTCCGGTCTTGGTCTTTTCGACGAACATGGTCATGGCGATGATCAGAAGGGCCGCCGCGATGATCACGTAGAGGCGCAGTTCCGGGATCGTGACCCCGCCGATGTCGAAGACGCGGGCCAGGTTGGTGGGGATCACCACCTGTTCATGGCCGAAGAATTGCAGGTTCAGCCCCTCGACCATCATGGTGAGCCCAAGCGCCACGATGAAGGCGTTGATATGATTGGCATTCCTGACCGGGCGATAGGCCAGCAACTCGATCAGCATCCCCAGCAGGAACCCCACGATCAGCGCGATCAGGATCGCCAGAAGCAGCGGAAAGCCCCAGGCGGTGACCATGAAGAAGGTCAGGTAGCCGCCGAACATGGAGACGGAGCCATGGGCGAAATGGGCAATGCCCAGGATGCCGAAAACGGTGGTCAGGCCCAGTGCGATCAGCACATAGACGCCGCCGATCGCCACGCCATTGACGATCTGTTGCAGGATCTCGATCATGATGCGGTCTTTCAGGGTCAATGCCGCGGGTCTGCGGCGTGATCGCGGTTTTTGGCGGCGCAGAACCAGAAGGCTCCGCGCCGCCGGGAGGAACTCAGTCGATCGTGCTCAGGAAGGCGGAATAGGCCGCCGCATCAGATGGCAGGTCCTGCACGAATACCCAGTTGCCGCTCTGCCACTGGAACGCGCCGTTCGAGGTGTAGGCCTGGCCGTTCACATCGAACATCTTTCCGTCCACCGGCAGGTATTGCATCACCACTTCGGCCGGGATCGGCATTTCGCGCAGGGCGGCAGCCACGGCTGCGGTATCCTCGACCGTGCCTGCGGCCTCCAGCGCGTGCTTGAGCGCATAGGTCTGGTCATAGGCATAGGGCGAGCTGGGCGAGGGGGCGATGCCGAACTTCTCGGAGTAGTTTGCGTGATAGGCGATGCCGTTGTCGCTGGCCGACAGCAGCGTCAGCTCGGTCGGACGCAGGTCCCAGACACCTTCCATCTGCTCGGAGGTCGCGACGCGCAGGAACTGTTCCTCGGACCCGCTGGTAAAGCCGTAGCGCGGCACGTCGATACCCAGCTCGATCGCCTGGCGGTAGATGAAGGCCGCAGGTTCCACGTAGCCGACGACAAGGATCGCATCGGGCTGCAATTCGCGGATCTTGGTCAGCTGCGGAGACATGTCGCGATCCTTCAGGCCGAAGGATTCCCGCGTGATGATCTCGCCGCCGGTCTTTTTCAGCTCGGTCTCGAAGGCGTCGACATAGCTGGCATAGAAACCCACATCCAGCGCGCCCAGTACGGCGACCTTCTTGTGGCCCTTCTGGGCGACGAACGTGCCGGCGGCGGCGCCGGTGTAATCGGCTGGCGGACGCGTGCGGACCAGGTTCGAGATTTCGCGCGTGGTGATCGAGCGTTCGGCGGCATTGCCCACCAGCATCACCGCATCCTCGTTGGCGATGAACGAGGCGACGGCCCCCGTCGCGCCCGAGCAGCAGAAGCCCAGGATGAACTTGACGCCATCGCGGTCGATCAGCTTGCGCACCGCGTTCGTGGCCTCGGTCGGGTTGGCCTTGTCGTCATAGGCGATGACATTCAGCATGTAGGTGTCCTCGCCCACCTTGATGCCGCCTGCCGCGTTGATCTCTTCGGCCGCCATCTGCACGGCATTGGCCTGCGGCAGGCCATAGACCGCCGCCCCGCCTGTCAGCGCGTCGGACACGCCGATGTCCAGGGTCTTGTCCGCCGCCGTGACCGCGCCGCCGGCAAGCGCCAACATCGCGGTGAGTGTTGTGAACTTCATGTGCCTTGTCATTGTCATTCCTCCCTTTTTTGTTGTTTCGTTCAGTGTCCCAGATAGGCTTTCACCACCTCCGGGTGTGATTGCAGCTCCTCCCCGGTGCCGCTCAACACGATCTCGCCCGCCTCGAACAGATAGGCCCGGTCGGCCAGTCTGAGCGCCATGAGCGAATTCTGTTCGACAAGCAGGATGGTCTTTCCCATGTCCTTGATCCGCGCGATCGTTGCGGCCACTTCGGCCACGATCTTGGGCGCAAGACCCAGCGAGGGCTCGTCGAAGATGCAAAGTTTCGGGCGCGCCATCAGCGCACGGGCAATGGCCAGCATTTCCTGTTCGCCGCCCGACAGTGTGCCCGCCGCCTGATGCGCCCGGTCGCGCAGGATGGGGAACATGTCCATCATGCGGTCCAGATCGGCCTCCTGTTCGGCGTCGCGCCGCGTGTAGGCGCCCATCCGCAGGTTCTTGATCGTGCTCATCTGCGGAAACACCTGCCGGCCTTCGGGGCACATGGTGATCCCCGCCTGCACGACGGCATGGCCGCTCAGGTTGGTGATGTCGCGCCCTTCGAAAGTGACCTTGCCGCTTTTCACCGGGACCAGCCCGCAGATCGCCTTGAGGGTTGATGATTTGCCCGCACCGTTCGCGCCGATCAGCGCCACGCATTCGCCGGTCCGCACTTCGAGGTTGATGCCATGGATCACTTCGATGGAGCCGTAGCCGACCTTGAGGTCTTCGATCTTGAGCATGTCAGACCGCCTCGCCCAGATAGGCGTCGATCACGGCGCGGTCGTTGCGGATTTCGCTGGGCGTGCCCTCGGCGATCTTGGAGCCGAAGTTGAGCACCACGATACGGTCGCAGACCTCCATGATCAGCGCCATGTGATGTTCGATCACCAGAACGGCAGTGCCACGGTCGCGGATCGCTTTGATCGTGTCGGCCAGCATCTTGCGCTCATGCGAGACCAGACCGGCGGCGGGTTCATCCAGCAGCAGGATCCTGGGCGCCGCGGCAAGGGCCGTTGCGATCATCAGAAAGCGTTGCTGCGCCGAGGAAATCGTGCCGA
The DNA here is from genome assembly GCF_048006315.1 of Seohaeicola sp. GTDB lineage: Bacteria > Pseudomonadota > Alphaproteobacteria > Rhodobacterales > Rhodobacteraceae > Seohaeicola. Next base: position 4,049,234 of record NZ_CP180350.1, read on the forward strand.
CGGTCTGTTCGGCCACCGGGGCAAGACCGGTGAGGTCCAGAATGTCATGCACCCTTGCGCGCAATGCATCCTCTTCGCGCGCATGGTGGCCCAGACCGAAAACGGATGCCAGCGGATGCGCCTTCAGGGTGACGGCGCCGCCCAGCATGACCTGTTCGCGCACGGTGAATTCGGCAAAGTTGCTGGCGGTCTGGAAGGTGCGCGCCAGACCCATCGCGACGCGGGCATGTTCGGACATGTCCTGCACCGGCGCGCCGCCCAGCATGATCTGTCCCGAGGTGGCCGGAAAGACCCCGGCCAGGGCGTTGACCGTCGTCGACTTGCCCGATCCGTTCGGCCCGATCAGGCCCATGACTTCGCCCGGGGCCACGCCAAAGGACAGGTCGCGGATGGCCTGCACCCCGCCGAACGACTTGCAGAGGTCGTTCACCTCAAGAACGCGATCAGTCATCAATTCCTCCCTTCCGCTGGCGCTGTCTCCCGCAGACGCCGCACGGATGCTGTCACGCTATCCACGGGAGGTGCGGCGGAAAAATTCAAAGATTCTGTGCTGGTATCTAATTATTCGATGGTATGCTGTCATGCATGCCGCAGCGAAGGGTCCGGTTCCGATGGTGGACATTGTTCGGAATATCAACTCGATTCAAGTGTTTATGGTCTGTCACGAGACAGGAAACGTGACTCGTGCCGCGCAGGAGCTGAATATCAGCCAAAGCTCGGTCAGCTATCACATCAAAAAATTGGAAGAGGATCTTTCGGTAACGCTGTTCCGCCGGACCGCCAGCGGCTTGCAGCCGACCGAGCAGGGCAGCCTGCTGGCGCAGCATGTGGCGCGCGGGCTTGCGGCCATCCGTACCGGGCTGGAACGGATCGCGCGGGGGCCGGGCACGGTGCGCGTGGCGCTTTTGCCGATGTTCGCAAGCCGGTGGCTATCCTCGCGTCTCGGTCAGCTTCTGGAGGCCCATCCCGAGATGAACCTGTCGATCCAGAACCACAACAACAGCTTCGTACGCATGTCCAATCCCGAACGCTTCGCCGATCTGGGCATCCAGTGGGGCAGGGGGAACTGGGACAGTTTCGATGTCACCCGGCTCTGGCCCGAGACGCTGGCACTGGTGTGCAGCCCGGATTACCTGAAGGCGCATCCGATCCGCAAACCGGAGGATCTGCTGCGATGCACGCTGCTGCATGTGGACGATACCCGCATGTGGGAGGAATGGTTGACCGACAATGATCTGGCGCTGGACGCGGCCCAGCCGCAGATGATGCTGGAGGACCGTCATTTCCAGCTGAGTTCGACGATCAACGGCCTTGGCGTGTCGCTGTTCGCCTCGTGGCTGGTGCAGGACGAGCTTGCGAAAGGTACGCTGATCAACCCCTTTGGACGGGTGTTCGACACGGGCTTTGCCTATCATGTCGTGGTGCCGAAAACGGTGGAACTTTCGGCGTCTGGGCAGCGGTTCCACGGCTGGCTGTGCGCGCAAAGCCGGGCTGATCTTGCCGAGGTTGCCAATCACTGACCTGCGGGCGGCGTTTGGCGCCATTTGCCCCGTGCCTCAGCGGGCCTCGCTGTCATCTGGGCACCTGGACAGGCGCGTGATCATGGCCCAGTCGAAGCGATGCATGATGTTGTGTTCGAACAACCACTTGTCCTGCAGCCTGTAGGCTTCCAGCTCGGGGGCGCCGGTGCAGTCCCAGTCCCTGTTCTGCAGTTGCACATCATGGATCAGTTCGTGCAGCAGGACGGATTGGTCGAAATAGTTCAAGGGCGACCAGGGGTGGGTCAGAAAGATATGGCGCTTTTCGCGGTCAAAGGCGGCCAGAAGGATCGGATCGACCAAAAGCTCCGATTGTTCATAGGTGATGATCTCTCCGACCGTGCAGAAGGAAACCGTCGGTGGGTCACCATAGGTGACGACAAGGTCGTATGAGGTGTTCATCGCGATCCAGCCGATCATCTCCCTGAACAGGTGGTCGCCGATGACTGCGGGCACCTGACGATGGGATGGCTCGGCCGTCAGGGATGGCTCGCAAGCGTCCATTGCATCGGCCTGCGCGGACGGATGGCCCGTCGGACATCCCGCCAGAAAAGCCGCCGCCACGCAAAGGATGTATCTGGTCACTGCCTTTTTCGACACCATGGCGCATCATCGCGCCATCGTTGATGAACTACAACATGCCTCGATACGTGGCGGCGCATCACGTCAATCCCGTGACCGACATCGCCATGGCCGCCAAAGCGCAGCAGGCCAAGACCGTGGCCGCGCCAAATCCGAAGCGGAACACCGCGACAAGGGCTGCCGCCACCAGCGCCCCGGCGCCAAGGTTCAGCGTGGACCAGACCGGCACATGAAGATCGAGACCGAAGGAGGTGATCGTCCTTACCTCGTCGAAGACCACATGCAGGCCGAACCAGGTGGCAAGGTTCAGGATCACGCCGACCACGGCGGCGGTGATGGCGGTCAGCGCCGCCGTCAGGACCTTGTTGTCGCGCAACCGTTCGATGTAGGGGGCACCAAGGAAGATCCAGAGAAAACAGGGCGTGAAGGTCACCCATGTCGTGAGCAGCCCACCCAGCGTCGCCGCCATCAGCGGCGGCAGGCCCGTCGCGTCGCGGAATGCCCCCATGAAGCCCACGAACTGCGTCACCATGATCAGCGGGCCCGGCGTGGTCTCGGCCATGCCCAGACCGTCCAGCATCTCGCCGGGGGCCAGCCAGCCGTAGTTCTGCACCGCTTCCTGTGCCACATAGGCCAGCACCGCATAGGCGCCGCCAAAGGTCACGACGGCCATCACGCTGAAGAAGCCCGCGATCTGGGAAAAGACATGGGCAGGGCCGAGCAGGGCGAACAGCAGCGCGACAGGTGCGAGCCAGAGCACCAGAAACACCAGCGAGATGCGCATCGCCCCGCCGCGGTTGACCTGCGTGTGGTCAGGTGTTTCCGCGCCCAGCAGGCTATCGGCATCATCGACCTGGACCTTGCCTGGCGTGCCATGGCCGCCGCGGTCCCGGAACGCCGGCAGATCGGCCCGGGCCCCGCAGAACCCGACAAGACCCGCCACGAGGATGATCAGCGGAAACGGTAGGGCGAACCCGAAGATCGCAAGGAACGAGGCGGCCGCAATGGCAATCATCGCGCCATTCTTCAGCGCGCGTGACCCGATGCGGATGACCGCCTGGACGACGATGGCCAGCACCGCCGCCTTGAGGCCGAAAAACAGCGCCTCGACCGCTCCGACATTGCCGTAAAGCGCGTAGATCCAGCTGAGCGCCATGATCGCCACGACCCCGGGCAGCACGAACAGAACGCCCGCGATGATCCCGCCAACCGTGCGGTGCATCAGCCAGCCGATATAGACGGCAAGCTGCATCGCCTCGGGCCCCGGCAGAAGCATGCAATAGTTGAGCGCGTGCAGGAACCGCTTTTCACCCAGCCAGCGCTGTTCCTCGACCAGAATGCGGTGCATGAGCGCGATCTGTCCGGCGGGGCCGCCGAAACTCAGCAGGCCGATACGGGCCCAGATGCGGGTGGCCTCGGAAAGGGTAGGATATGCACGGTCCTGCATCAGTCTGCCTTCGGCTTGTTGCTGGGCTGGTTGCGGGCCCTGTCTGTTGCATAACGGGCCAAGGTGGGGAAGGCGTCGCAAGGCAGCATGCAGGGGATCGCGTTGTTCCAGCGCTTCGGCACCATATGCGACAGACCCTGTGACGCGACCATTACAACCGCGTCAGGCCTTCCGCGATTTCTGCCGCGATGGCCGCGGCGTCGATTCCATCGCGTTCGGCCGACACGCGCAGCCCCAGAAGATCGGACTGATAGCGGCGGGCAAGGGCGGCCGGATCATGATCGCCGCTGATTTCGCCGCATTGTTGTGCCTGGGCGAAGAGTTCGGCAAATCGGCTTTCCATCTTCAGCAGGTGCAAATGCGCGTCATGCGCCAGCGGATGTTTCTGCGCCTGCAGTTCCAGAAGGGTCTTGGACAGCATGCAGGCCTTGGCGGGGGCATTGTCGTTGCCGATCACAATTCGCGGGAAACGCTGCAGGGATTCGAGAGGGCCGAGTGTCCTTGCCAGCTGGTCGAGGCGATCAAGGCCGTCGCTGGCGTATTTTTCAAGCGCGAGCCTGTACAGCGCGTCCTTGGATCCGAAGGCCGCGTAGAAACTGCCGGGTTTCATCTGCAGCACTGCTTCCAGATCCTTGAGCGAGGTGCCGGCCCAGCCTTGCTGCCAGAAAAGGTCACGCGCGCGTGCGATCGTTTCATTGCGGTCATAGGTCGGCTTGCGCGGCATGGGATCACCAAATCTTGAATGATCGCTCAATTATATATTTGAGTGATCACTCAATAAAGGGTAAAACGTCACATGTTCCAACTTCAAGAAAGCCACGCAGAATGATGAACTTCCCCTCGCATGATCTGGATACGGCGCCGGATGCCTCGAAACCGCTTCTGGAGGCGTCGCAAAAGGCCTTTGGCCGCCTTCCGGGGCTTCACAAGGTTCTGGCCGAAAGCCCGCAGGCCTATGAAGGCTACCAGTTGCTGCACAAGCTTTTCACCCAGACGGCGTTCGATGCCGACGAGCTGACCGTTGTCTGGCAATCCATCAATGTCGAGCATGGCTGCCACTACTGCGTGCCGGCGCATACGGGCATCGCGAAGATGATGAAGGTCTCTGACGACCTGACCGCGGCCCTGCGCAACGAGACGCCGCTGCCATCCCCCAGGCTCGAGGCGCTGCGCACCTTCACCGTGCAGATGGTGCGCGCACGCGGCAATGTGTCAGAGGCGCAGATGCAGGCCTTCTTCGATGCGGGCTATGGCCACCGTGCCGTTCTGGATGTGGTGCTTGGCCTGGCGCAGAAAACGATGTCGAACTACATCAACCATGTCGCGCAGACACCAGTGGATGAGGTGTTTCGCCCGCTTGCCTGGACCCGGTCGGATACGCCGCTGCAGGTCTGATTGCTGCAAGGGCGCGCCAGACCTGTTGCAGGGCGCGCCCTTGCCAAGGGGTTCGGTCGGTCAATCGGCCGTCGGCAAAGCCGCGCAATGTGCTCCGGCCCCGGCCTGACCGGATCCCAGCGCCAGCACCGCTGGCGCGCGGAACGGATCAAGCGGCTTGCTGTTGACCAGATCCAGCCACAACAGGGCCGTCAGGATGATGAGTGTCAGCATGGCCGTGAATTTGCGTGTCAACATGGCTCAGCCGTCCAGACCCAGGGCGCGCCGGATGCGGATGCCTTGAAATGACCCTGCAAAGGCCGCAGCAAACCATACCCAGCCATGCAGGCTGCCTGTGGAGATGCCTGAGAAGAACGCCCCCACATTGCAGCCGAAGGCCAGTCGCGAGGCGTAGCCCAGCAGGAACCCTGCGATGATCGTGCCAATCCATGCGCGGGCCGGAAGGCCGGGAAGGCGCGCGGATAGGCCGGATCGCCAGACGGCGACAATGAAGGCCCCGCCTATGATGCCGATATTCGTCAGGGATGTGACATCGGTCAGCACGCTTTCGGCAAGCCTTGTCTGGTTGGTCGGCAGCGCCCAGAAGCCAGAGCCGGACAGGTCCACCCCGAAGGCTGTCACCCCCTTGGCGGCCCAGAGACCAAGGCCGTAGACGACGCCCCAGGGCTGGCCTGCCACCACCAGGTTGGCCAGCGCCAGTGCCGCCAGCAGCACGGCGGCAAGCCACAGGCGCCGCGGCAGGCGCCGCGTTCCCGGCGCGGCAAGAAACAGCACCAGGCCCGCGACGGCGGCAAGGGCCACAAGGGTGATCACAAGCCCCAGGGTGCCGCTGAAGGCGACGATCGGAGCGGTGCCCAGATTGGTCCACCACAACAGGTGATAGGCACCCGCAAAGGATCCGATTGCAAAGAATGGCAGCGCAAGGGCGCTGACCACATTGCCGCTGCCGGCGTTGACCAATGTGCCCGAACCGCAGCCCAGAACGATCTGCATGCAGGCGCCAAACACGAAGGCCCCGCCGATCATCGCCCATCCGACCGGTGCATGGGCCCCGATCAGTTCCGTGCCATTCGCGGCGATCAGCGGGATCGCGATGATCGCCACAAGGCCGATGGAGACGAGCTGTGCGATCAGCCCGGCGGGGTCGCGCCGCAGGATCATCGCGCGCCATGGCCCGGCAAAACCGAAGCGCAGCCCCTCGAGGACGAGGCCGAAGCCGAGGCCGATGGCCAGAAGCAGCCCGTAGCGCAAGCCTGCCGCTGCGGACAGCGACAGGACTGCCAGAAGCGCCACCCCGATCAGGGTGGCGCGTGTCAAACCGCTTGGCAGGCGAGGTGCGGGGACGCTGATGTCACTCATGTCGCTCAGAAGACGCTCTTGATCTGGTTCCAGACGCGGCGCACCGGACCGGGCACATTGGCCATCTCGTATCCGGCATTCGACCAGCCGACCATCGACTCGGGATAGAGTTTCACGTCCTCGAGACCTGCAAGCTCGCTCATGGCGAACCAGTTGGTGGCGGCCCAATGCCCGGTATTGCAGAAGCTGATGATCGGCTCGCCGGTGTCGAGGTTGTTTTCAGCCGCCAGCGCGCGGACCCTGTCCGCGTCTGCGATCACCGGCTTGTCGGCGAACCAGTTCGAATGCGTGAAATACTCGGATTGCGGCAGGGTGCCGGGTTTCGCGGCCGCCGGATGCGCGTCATCCCCATTCCAGAAGCTTTCAGGCCGGGAATCGATCAGCTTTGCGGTCTGCTCGCCGTTGACGATGGCAAGAACCTCGTCACGGGTGGCCAGCCACTTGTCGGAAAAGGCGATCTGGAACTGGCTGGGCGTGGGTGTCACGGTGCCTTTCTCAAGCGGCAATCCCGCCTCGGTCCAGCCCTTGACGCCGCCATTGAGGATAGCCAACTGGCTGACACCGCTTGATTTCAGGGTCCAGTAGACCCGCGCCGCGGCCCCGAAATCGGTGATGTCGCTGCCCTGATGCACGATCAGAACCGGACGGTCGAGGGATACGCCCAACCCGCGCAGCACCTCTTGCAGCTTGTCCTCGGGGACAAGGGCGCCGGGGTTTTCCGACGGTCCACGGAACAGGCCGTAAGGCGCGTTCACGGCGCCGGGAATGTGGCCCTCGGCATAGGCGCTCTTGCCGTCCTTGGCAGGCGCGCGGATATCCAGAACCAGCGGATCGGCCGCAGTCTGCACCGCGGCAAATTCCTGCGGGCTGAGCAAGGGGCCGAAGCTGTTGGCCTGTGCAAAGGCGGGCAATGGTGCGGCAAGCGCGGCGGCAATCAGATATGCGGCAAGACGGTTCATGACGGTCCCTTTCATCAGTTCAGGGCATCAGGTGACATGCCTGCGGAAATCTTCAAGTGTCGCCGCCGGCGTTCGGTGGTTATCTGCAAAACGGCTTTTCCCTGGATCGGCGGCACGGCGTGGGATGCGTTTGCGGCCATCGCGTCATTTGGAACGTTGTTCTGTTTCGGCGGGATCAGGGCCGTATGTTTTCTTTTTTGTTCTGTGTGGGGCGGGATAGTCCGATTTATGTCCCGGCTTGCCCATGGTCCCACCGCGCGGTGATCACGGCAGGTAGCCGCTTTGGAACGTATCGGACCAGAATTGCAGCAGCTGGTCGCGACGGTTTGCATCGCGTGCCACAAGCAGGCTTGGCGACAGCGGGATGAAGCGCTGCGCGCTGGCCGAAAGCCCTGTCTCGGTGGCGTCGATCTTTGCCACGAGACCGGATTGGGCCAGCAGGGCCTGCACTTCGCTGGTGAGCAGAAAATCGAGGAACCGCGCGGCGGTTGCCGCCTGCCTTGCCGCGCGCGGGATCATGTAGGCGCGCGAGAGTATGAGGGTATAGTCCTCCGGCAGGATCATCCCGACCTGTGCTGCATCGGAATTGAGCACGTAGGAGCCAAGCACGTTATAGGCCAGGACATAGCGCCCCTCGGCAACGCCTGCAATGATTTCGGCCGAACAGCAGGTCGCCACGGCATCGACGCGCGAGAAACCCTCCAGCAAGGCGCCGAAGGTCGTGGCCTCAAGGCTGTCGCTATAGGCGAAGAGATAGCCAAGACCCGATTCCGCGATGTCATAGGTCGCGATCCGGTTGCGGAAGAAGGCGGGCCTTTCGCGGATGGCATCCAGCAGGGCGAAACGGTCGCGCGGGACCTCGGCGCCGGACAGAAGCGTCTTGTTATAGGCGATCACGGCGGGTTCGGTGCTGATCCCCCACAATTCATCCCGCCAGCGTCGGGAAGGGGGCAGCGCCTGCGTTGCGGCCGAGCGATAGGCCTGTGCGCAGGCCGCGTTCACCAGCCAGACCATCTGATGCACGGCAGAGGAAAAGACGGCATCGGCCGGGTCGGTTCCATCGCGGCAGTCAGCGCGGCTGCGGGCGAAAAGCGCGTTTGATCCCCATTGTTCATAGGTGATCGCAAGGTCGGGCCGCAGTTCGGCGAACCGCGCGATCACCGGGCGGATGATCGCGATGTCGGTGGTCGACCGTATCAGGAATTCCGTCTGACCCGTGCCGAAACGCGCCGTATCCTCCTGCGCGGCAAGGGGGCCGGCGATGAAGGCCAGAAAGGCCAAGAGCCGCGCAAACCGGATCATGGCGCATCCCTTTCGGCGGGCAGGACCAGTGCGATGCGGAAACCTTCGGCGTCCTGCGCGGTCTCCATCCGCCCGCCGAACGCGGTAGCGACGGATTTGACGATCGACAGGCCGATCCCCGCGCCGGACTCGCGCGAATCCGCGCTGCGGTTGAACCGCTCACCCAGCCGCGCCAGCACGGCATCCCTGGGGCCGGGCCCGTTGTCACGCACCCAAAGGATCGCGTCAGTCCCGCGTCTTTCGGCACCGATGGTCACCGGGGGCGCGCCGTGGGCCAGTGCATTGCTGAGAAGGTTGCGCCCGGCCTCGCCGAGGGAAAACGCATCGGCGCGGACCATCACCGGCCTGTCACCGATCGCCAGCTTCAGCGGGGTGCCGGGCGAGATGAGCGCATGATCATCATGTTCCATGATCTCCAGCGCGACATCGCGCAGATCGACCAGAACACGCGGCGCGCTGTCGCCGCGATGCACCACCAGCGCGCGGCTCAGAAGCTGTTCGAGAAGGGTGCCAAGGGACCGGGTGCGCGACAGCAGACGGTCCAGCGCACGGCTGCGCAGTGCCGGTTCGTCTTCGGACATCGCGCTTTCGGCCTGGATGCGGATCGCGGCGACGGGTGTGCGCAACTGGTGCGCGGTGTCCGAGATCAGGGTGCGCATGGCGTCAACCTGCCCATCAAGCCGCCCCATGAAGCGGTTCATCGCCCCCAGCATCACCTGCATCTCGCGCGGCAGCCCCTCGGTCGGGACCGCGGTCAGGTCATAGGGGTCCCGGCGCGCCAGATCTTCGGTGATCGCTTCAAGCGGGCGCATCGCGGTGCGCACCACGGCCCAGGCGATCAGCAGCAGCGCGCCGCCCGCAAGGGCCATCGGCAGCAAGGCGTCGATGCTCAGCTCTCGGGTCATTGCGGCGCGGGCGCGCAGGGTCTGGCCCACGACAACCTCGACCGAGCCGGAAAATTCGCGTTCGACGAAGCGGCGGGTCACGGTCACGAAGCGCGCCGGCTCTCCATCCAGGGCGGCATCGAAGAAACCCGCGCGGCCCGGCCTTGGCGGTTCGATCCAGAATTGCGGATCGAGACCCGTGATCAGCACGCCGCCCGGCCCGTGCACGGCATAGTAGACGCGGTCGTCCGGCGCCTGTGCCAGCAACTCGAAGGCCGAAACCGGCAGAACCACGACCGGCGCACCGCCCTGGATGCGGATCGATTCCGCGATGTCGTTGGCGGCGCCCAGAAGGATGCGGTCATAGGATTGGCGCGCCGCCTGTTGACCGTTCCACCATGTCGATGCGGCCACCAGAACACCCCCCAGCAAAAGGATGCTCAGCACGGCGACCAGCACGCGTGTCGCAAGGGCGCGCGGTTCAGCCATCAAGATCGATCCGGTAGCCGACCCCGCGCCGCGTGGTGATTGCCACATCGCTGCCGATGAATTTCTTGCGCAGGCGTGCGATATAAAGCTCGATCGCGTTCACGCCCACATCGGCATCCTCGAAGCCGTAGAGCGAGTCATAAAGCCGTTCCTTGGACAGGTATTGCCCCTTGTGACGGACCAGCGCGTCAAGCAGCGCGGCCTCGCGGCGGGTCAGATCCAGTGGCCGTGTGCCCAGCACGGCGCTGCGGTCCTTCAGCACGTAGTTCAGCGAGCCGAGGCTGATCGTTTCGTCCTTCCGGGCCGCTTCACGGCGCACCAGCGCGCGCAGCCTTGCCTCAAGTTCGCGCTGGTCGAAGGGTTTGCGCAGATAGTCGTCCGCCCCCTGGTCCAGCGCCTCGACACGGTCCTCGATGGATGCCAGCGCCGTCAGCATCAGGATCGGCGTACGGTCCGCCGCCGCGCGCATTTCGCGCAGCAGCGACAGGCCGGATCCGTCGGGCAGGTTGATGTCAAGGATCACCGCGTCGTAGCGTTGCACCGCGCGGCAGTCGCGCGCATCCTCGATGGTCAGGGCAAGATCGCAGGTCACTCCGGAACGGGCGAGATGCGCGACCACGCCCTCGGCCAGATCCTCGGCGTCCTCGACCATCAGGATCCGCACGCGTTCCTCCTTCTTGAGCCGGTCCGAATCCGCCGTTGCCGATGACAGGTTCATGACAGCAACATTTGTTACACAGCCGCAACCCGCAGGAAAGAGCAAGAAGCCGGCCGGCGGGGAACTTTGCCGGCGTGTGGGAGCGCGCCCGGCCGACCCGAGGAGGAAACCATGACCCTTTACGCAACGCGCGGCCTGATCGCCGCCGCTTTCCTGTCGCTGGCCGCGACCGCCGGTCTGGCGCAGGAAAACCCCGAATGCATCGCCCCGGCCAACCCCGGCGGCGGATGGGATTTCACCTGCCGCCAGGTCGGCAAATCAATGCAGGACCTGGGCCTGATCGCCAAGACGATGCAGGTCTCGAACCTTGCCGGCGGCGGCGGTGGCGTCGCCTTTGCCGAGGTGGTGAACAAGCGCAACGACAGCAACGACCTGATCGTTGCCGCGTCGACCGCCACCGCGACCCGGCTGGCGCAGGGCGCCTATCCGGGCAACACCATGGATCAGGTGCGCTGGCTTGCTTCGGTCGGTGCGGATTACGGCGTGATCGCCGTGGCGGCCGCCAGCGAAATCCAGACGCTGCCGCAGTTGCTGGACCAGATCAAGTCCGACCCCAAATCGATCTCCATCGCGGGCGGCTCTGCCGTGGGGGGCTGGGACCATCTGAAGGTTCTGATCGCCGCGAATGCCTATGGAATCGAGGATGTGCGCACGGTCAAGTATATCGCCTTTGACGGCGGTGGCGAGGCGGTGACCCAGCTTCTGGCCGGTTCGGTTCAGGCTTTCACGGGTGACGTGTCCGAAGCCAAGGGGTTTGTCGACAGCGGCGACATCCGCGTCATCGCGGTGCTGTCGCCCGAGCGTCTGGAGGGCGAGTTCGCCTCGATGCCGACCGCCCGTGAACAGGGCGTCGACGCCATCGGCGCCAACTGGCGCGGTTTCTATGCGCCCGGCGGCATGTCGGACGATGCCTACAACGCCTGGGTCGAAAAGATCGGCGCGCTCTACGCATCGCCTGAATGGAAAGAGGTCATGGCCACCAACGGCATGGCCCCGCTGGATCTGCAGGGCGCTGCGTTCCAGCAGTTCGTGACCGAGTCGGTCGCGCAGATCGAAGCCATCTCGCGCGAGATCGGCATCATCAAGTAATCCACGGCCACACCGTGCCCGGGCGCTGCCAATTTGTGCTGCGCCCGGATCGTGACACCGTCCGTCCCGGACTTACACCCGAACAGGAGACCGCCATGAGCGATCGCATCTTCGGGGTCTTCGGCATTCTCCTCGCCATAGGCTATGTCTTCGCCGCCTTTGCGATCGAGGAAAGCTTTCTTTCGGATGCCGTCGGCCCCAAGGCCTTTCCGCTGATTATCGCAACCGTCCTGGGCCTGTCCGGCGCCGCCATCGCGCTGCGCCCTGATCCGGAACCCGCATGGCCCGCGCTTGGCCGTCTGGTCGAAATCGCCGCCGCCGCCGTGGTGATGATCCTCTACGCCGAGCTTTTGCCCGTCATCGGCTTTGTCATCGCGACCGCCTTTGCCGCAGCCTATCTGGCATGGCGGCTTGGGTCCTCGCTGCTGGAAGCGGCGGCCGTGGGCATCGGTACCTCGGTCGGGATCTACACGATCTTCCACCTGGTTCTGGGCCTGTCGCTGGCCCGTGGCCCCCTGGGCTTCTGAGGAGACGGAGATGGACCTTTTTGCATCCCTTGGCGACGGTTTTGCCGTCGCGCTGACATGGCAGAACCTGGCGCTTGCGCTGCTTGGCTGCTTTCTTGGGACCGTCATGGGCGCGCTGCCGGGGCTTGGCCCGTCGAACGGCGTGGCCATCCTGATCCCGCTGGCCTTCACCATGGGTCTTGGCCCGACACCGGCGCTGATCCTTCTGACCTCGGTCTATTACGGCGCGATGTATGGCGGGCGGATATCGTCGATCCTGCTGAACATCCCCGGCGACGAACCGGCCATGATGACCTGTCTCGACGGGCACCCGATGGCCCGGAAGGGCATGGCAGGCGAGGCCCTGGCGCTGTCGGGCATCGCATCTTTCGTGGGCGCATTCTTCGCCACATGGGGCCTTGCGCTTCTGGCACCGCAACTTGTCAAGATCGCGCTTCTGTTCGGGCCGGCAGAGTATTTCGCCCTGTTTGCCTTGGCCTTCATGACCCTGGGCGGCGTGTCCTCGACCAACCAGGCCAAGGCGGCCTTTGCGGCGGCACTCGGCCTCGGGCTTGCCACCATCGGCGTCGATACCCAGACGGGTGTGCCGCGCTTTACCTTCGGCGAGGTGCATCTTTACGACGGGCTTGATTTCCTGGTGGCGATCGTCGGTCTTTTCGCCCTGTCCGAGGTCTTCATCTTCCTTGAGCACCGTCACGGCGGGTCGGATGCCGCCGGCAAGAAAATGGAGATCGGCCGGTTGACGCCGCCGATGTCGATGCTGAAAGCCTGCACGCCGACCATGCTGCGCACCTCGGTTCTGGGCTTCATCGCGGGGGTTCTGCCGGGGGCAGGGGCATCGCTGGGATCGTTCATTTCCTACACGATGGAAAAGCGCCTTGTGGACAAGGAAGGCACCTTCGGCACCGGCGATCCGCGCGGAGTGGCCGCCCCCGAGGCAGGCAACAACGCGGCTGCGGGTGGGGCGCTGGTGCCGATGCTGGCGCTTGGCGTGCCCGGTTCGGGGACCACGGCGGTCTTGCTGGCGGTTCTGCTTGCGCTCAACATCACGCCGGGGCCGCTGCTGTTCACGCAGAACCCGGATGTTGTCTGGGGCCTGATCGCGGCGCTGTTCATCGCGAATTTCATGCTGCTTGCGCTGAACATTCCCATGGTGGGCCTTTTCACCCGCCTTTTGCTGATCCCCTCGCGCGTCCTGATGCCCATCGTGGCCATGGTCAGTTTCGTGGGCATCTACGGCATCTCGGGGTCAAGCTTCGATCTGCTGGTGATGATCGGCTTTGGTGTGATGGGATGGGTGCTGCGCAAGTTCGATGTGCCGTTGGTGCCGATCATCCTTGGAACGCTTCTGGGCAATTCCATGGAAAACAACCTGCGCCGTGCCGTCACCATCGACAACGGCAACTGGTGGACGCTGGTTGACAGCCCTCTCGCGCTGACACTCTGGGGTATTGCCATTGTCGGCTTCATCCTGCCGCTCTTCTTCGGGGCGCGGGTCAAGGCCGGCATGCACGCCCGCCGCGACGAAGAAGGCTCGATCAGCGATTGAACGGAAAGGGCCGCCATTGCGGGTGAAACCGCAGTGGCGGCCCGGCTTTCGACCTTCGCGCGGCGACCACCCTTTCGCGCCCGTGCCCGGTTTGCACGTGTCGGCGCGCCGCGACAGGATCAGCGAAAGGATACGCAGGGACCAGCGCAGGCGACAGGGGTCCACCGGCCTTGCAGGATGAACCGGGCTGACAGGCCCTTCGTGTTGCGTGTTTACGGCGTCATCAGCGCAGGGCTCGAGCGGTAGTTTTCCGCGGCCTTGAAGAACAGGTCCACCAAGGGATTTCGCTCTTCCTTGAGGGCAAAGACCACTTCTTCGACGGCTGCCCCCATGGCCGGGATGTCCAGCCTGATCACCGTATCGGTGCGCATTGTGCCGTGGCGCCACATGAAGCCGATCCCGATTCCGAGGGTCACGGCCTCATGGACGGCATCGCGTGTATCCGCCGTCAGTTGCGGCACTGGCGACAGGCCGGCGGCGCGAAAGGCGCGGTCGACGACCTTCTGGGTCGATGATCCCCTCGACCTGAAGATCAAGGGCTCATCCGCAAGATCCTGCAATGTGATTTCGCGACGGCTTGCATAGCGTGATTGCGCACCAACGATGGCCACCACGTCCTGCGACAGGACCGGAAGGCGAAGAAACCGGCGGTCGGCGGGAATATCCGGCAGGACGGCCACGTCAACCTCGCGCCTGAGGATCGCGGCAAGGATGTCCTGGTGCGATCCGCTTTCCACCGAGATCGAGATCGCCTTGTGCTGCGACAGCATCTGTCCCGCAATTGCAATGCCGGGCATCGCATTGCCAAGTCCCAATCGCAGCCGCTGCATCCCCGTTTCGTCGCGCCGGTCCAGGATGCGGACCGCGTCACTTTCCGCGTCCTGTATGCGCTGGCCGATTTCGGTCAGTTCAAGGCAGATCGGGGTGGGTCGCATGGCACCGTGCTGGCGTTCGAAAAGCCGCAGGCCGTATGCGGCTTCCATCTCGCGAATCTGTTGCGAGATCGCGGCGTGCGATAGCCCCAATCGCCGCGCCGCGGCTGCAAATGTGCCTTCCTCGGCAACGGCCGAGATCGCGCGCAACCGGGAACGCGACAGGAGTCTTCGGGTGTCTGCAAGCTCTGCCTTCATGGAATCAAGGTTTAGCTTTCAGGCGTAACAGACTGGTTACACGGCGGCGCGAAACAGGTCTTCGACGGCAAGCACGCCGCACAGAACATCACATCGATTGATCCGCGCCTGTCGGCGCGGGACGTGCCGCGGCACGCACAGGAAGGGTTTGGCATGCATCAGCCGATTGGCCTTGACGCGTTTCTGAAAGGCGATGGCCCGTCACGGTCGGCAATTCTTGCCGATCTCGATGGCTGTCTCATCTCGGGCAGCCGGGTCTTGCCCTTCGTTCCCGAATTGTTTGCAAGCTGCGGATCACGGCTTTGGATCGTCTCCAACAACTCGACCGACACGGCGCAGGGTCTGGCGGCACGTTTGTCGGGGATGGGGCTTCCGATCACGGCGGAACGGTGCCTGCTGGCGGGCGAAGAGACCTTGCAGACCCTTGCCCGCGAACGCCCTGGTGCCCGCGTTGCCCTGTTCGCATCCTTGCCCCTGCACAGGCTGGCCGTGTCACTGGGGCTTGTCCCGGATCAGTTGCAGCCCGATCTGGTCGTGCTGGCGCGCGATCCTTCGTTTGATTTCGACAGCCTGACGGCATTGATCGCCTTGGCCCACCGGGGGCTTGAGGTCTGGCTGACCAATCCCGATCCGACCCACCCGGGGCCTGACGGAACACCCGTGCCGGAAACCGGGGCGATCTGGGCCGCGCTGGCGGCTGCCGTGCCATCGGTGCGCACCCGTTGCCTTGGCAAGCCCGCACCCGATCTGGCCGAACGCGCGCTGATGCGGGCCAGGGCGTCCCCCGGTCTTGCGGTGTTCATCGGGGATACGCCGGACACGGACGGTGCCGCCGCAAAGGCGGCCGGTGTTCCGTTTGTCCTGATGCACCGGCCCGGCGCGCAACATGCAGACCTGCCCGAACAGGAGGTTCAAGCATGTTGAAGCATGTTCTCAGGACGCTGGCGCGGATGGGTATCACCTTTTTCGTGATCGTGACCCTGGTGTTCTTTGCCACGCGGATCACGGGCAACCCGGTGGATTTCGTGGCGGGTGACGGCCTGACGCAGGAAGACCGCGCCTTGCTGATCCGCTACTACAAGCTGGATGCGCCGGTGCTGACCCAATACGGCGCCTTCCTTGGCGCGTTTCTGGACGGTCAGTTCGGCCTGTCCTTCCTGGAGCGCCGTCCGGTTGCCGACATCGTGGTCGAGCGTCTCTGGCCGTCGCTGCAATTGCTGGTCTCGGCGATGGTCGTGACGCTGGCGCTTGCGATCCCGCTGGGCGTGGCCGCCGCAGTCTGGCGCAAGCACTGGATCGGGTCCGCGATCATGTCGGTCGTGTTCCTGGGCTATGCCGTGCCGAATTTCGTGCTGGCGATCCTGTTGATCCTGACCTTTTCCTACTGGCTCAACTGGTTGCCCGTCGTGGGCAATGCGACGCCTGCGCATTTCATCATGCCCACGATCGTGCTGTCGGGCGTGCTGATATCCGCGCTGACCCGGTTCACGCGCAACGCGATGCTGGACGTTCTGGGGCAGGATTTCATGCGTACGGCCCGCGCCAAGGGGCTGCCCGAACCGGTGGTGATCCTGCGTCATGGTCTTGGCAATGCGGGTATCACCGTGCTGTCGGTGATCGGATTGCAGGTGGCCGGACTTGCCGCTGCCGGATCGGTGGTGGTCGAAAGCATCTTCGCATGGCCGGGCATCGGTGAATTGCTGGTCAGTTCGGCCATCCGGCGCGACTATCCGGTGCTGCAGTTCGGCGTCATTGCCGTGGCGGCCGCGGTGATCGTGATCAATGCCGTCGTGGATCTGGCCTATGCCTGGGCCGATCCCCGGCTGCGGCGGGAGGGCTGAACCGTGGCGATCCTGTCCGACATCCCCCGCCGTCAGGTCCCGCTTTTCTGGCTCGAGGCCGACCCGGTGCAGAAGGTCGCGATGGTCGTGGGGGCCGTTCTTGTTCTGCTGGCGCTGCTGACGCCGCTGATCGCACCCGTCGATCCCAATGCCCAAAGCCTGATTGCGCGGTTGCGTCCCCCCATCTGGATGGAGCGGGGACAACCGGGCCATCTGCTGGGCACCGACGAATTGGGCCGTGATGTTCTGACCCGTGCGCTGTACGGATTGCGCCTGACCCTGATGCTGGCGGTTCTTGGCGCCACCCTTGGGCTGCTGATCGGCGGCACGCTGGGTCTGCTGGCCGGGATGGTCGGCGGGCGGACCGAAGCGGTGGTCATGGGCGCGGTCGATGCCCAGATCGCCGTGCCCTTCACGCTGATCGCCTTGTTCCTGCTGACCGTTCTGGGCAATGCGATCGAGGTCATGGTGATCGTGCTTGGCCTTGCGGGATGGGAGCAATACGCACGGATCGTGCGCGCCGAGGTCCGGCGCCTGATGCGGCTTCCCTTCATCGAGGCGGCCCATTGCGCCGGTGCGGCACCGCTGTGGATCGCCTCGCGCCACCTGCTGCCCAATCTGGTCTCGCCGCTGGTCGTGCAGTTCACGCTGTCGCTGTCCAGCATCATCCTGCTGGAAAGCACCTTGTCCTTTCTGGGCTTGGGCGTGCAGCCCCCCACCGCCACCCTGGGTGCCATGGTCGGCGTCGGGCGGGACTACATGCCCACCGCGCCCTGGATCGTGCTGGTGCCGGCCCTTTTCATCCTTTCCGTGACATTCGTCGTGCAGATCCTCGGCGACTGGCTGCGGGACCGCGCGGATGTGCGGCTCCGCTCAAGATGACCCGTCCCTCAACCCCTGGAGACACAACCATGAAAATCTTCCTGATATCCACCGCTCTTGCAGCCTCGCTTGCCGGCATGGCCGAGGCGCGCGACCTGACCGTCGCCGCCGCGAACGTATCCAGCTACCTCGACCCCGGTCGTGACCATTCCAACGTCGGATCGCAGTATTACTTCAACAGCTTCGATCCGCTGATCCACAAGGATTACACCAGCAAGGAACAGCGTTTCCTGCCCGGTCTGGCCACCGAATGGACCCTGGTTGAACCCACGATCATGGAACTGAAACTGCGTGAAGGCGTCACGTTCCACAACGGCGCGGTGATGACCGCCGATGATGTGGTCTTCTCGCTCAACCGCATGTTCCAGGCCGATTTTCCGCCCTACCAGGTGCGGATGCGCGACCGCCTGGCCAACTTCGACCGTGCTGAAAAGGTCGATGATCTGACCGTGCGCGTGCATGTCGAACGTCCCGAGCCGCTGTTCGAGACATTGCTGAACCTGCAGCAGACCTTCATCCTGCCCGCGGCCTATGTGAAGTCACTTGCCGGTGATCCCGCCGCGCTGGAGCATGAGGATTACGAGGCATTTTCCCTCAAGCCGGTCGGCACCGGCCCCTACAGGGTGGCCGAGTTCGTGCCCGGACAGAAGATCGTCTGGGAACGTCATGATGCCTTCTGGGGCGATGCGGCCCCCCTCGACCGTGTCAATGTTCTGGCCGTGCCGGAAACCGCCTCGCGCCTGACCGCCCTGCGCACCGGCGAGGCGGATATCGCCACCAACATCGCCCCCGATCAGCTGCAATTGATCGAGAACGACCCGGCGCTGAAGGCCGAGGGCAGCGTGACCGCGCTGTTCCATGTCATGATCATGAACGCGAACCATCCCAAGCTGACCGATCCGCGTATCCGTCAGGCCATGTCGCTGGCCATTGATCGCGACCTGCTGAACGAGGCGCTGTGGCTGGGCAAGGCCGAGGTGCCCTCGACCCACACGATGGCGGAGTTCGGCGACCTCTACATGCCCGAGCTGACCACCTTCGAATACAACCCCGAAAAGGCCAGGGCCCTTTTGGCCGAGGCGGGGTATGACGGGTTCGAGATCACCTACACGTCCTTCCCGACCTATTACACCAATGGCCTTCTGGCGGCGCAGGCCATCACCGAGATGTGGGCGGCTGTCGGCATCAACGGCAAGGTTGACGTTCAGGAAAAGTGGACGGGCGGCTCGCCCGACATGATGGCGCGCAACTGGTCCAACCCGATGTACTTCGCCGATCCCTTCGGCAGCTTCGGGGTCATGTGGGCACCGGGTGGCCCGTCGGAATCCGAAGGCCGCTTCAACACGGATGCAGAGTATGCAGAAGCCTGGGATACCTTCCGCTTTTCCGCAGATGTCGAAGAGCGCAAGGTCGCGTATGCCGATCTGATGGAGCGGATCGCGGCCAACCCGCCGGTTCTGCCGCTTTACCGTCCTTACGAAAGCTGGGCGATGCGCAGCGATGTGAACTGGGCGCCGCAGCCCGGCCATATCCCCTATGTTCTGGATTTCCGCGCCGGCGCGATCTCGTTCTCCAGCAACTGATCCACGCAGGCCGCCGCCCCGCGACAGGGGCGGCGGCACCTTTCCCCAAAGGAGGCAGACATGACCCTTCGCATTGCCATCGTGACCGATATTCATCACGGCGCACCCTCGACCGCCAAGCGCGGCGACATGGCGTTGCCCCTGATGCCCGAATTCGCCCGTTTCGTGAAAGACACGGGCGCCACCCATGTTCTGGACATGGGCGACCGCATCTCTGACATGGACCGAGACACGGATCTGCGCCTCGAGGCCGAGGTGGCGGATGCGTTTCGCGAGGTGACGGCCCCCATCTGGCATATCAACGGCAACCATGACCGCGATCATCTGAGCGTGGCCGACAACGAGGCCATCCTGGGTCAGTCCATGGGCCACGAGGTCCACGACATCGAAGGGTGGCGGCTGGTGCTGTGGCGCGCCGATAGCCGCATCCACCGTGATCCGGCACAACGCGGGTTCCGCATGCAGGAAAACGATCTGATCTGGCTGGCCCGCACGATGCAGGCGGCCGACCGGCCCACGCTGGTGGTCAGCCATGTCCCGCTGTCCGGGCATGCCCAGACCGGAAACTACTATTTTCACAACAACCCCGATCTGTCGACTTATCCCACCGCCGCACGCGCCCGCGCGGCGCTGTCACTGGCGCGCGTGCCCGTGGTCTGCCTTGCAGGGCATGTGCACTGGAACACCGTGACATGCGTGGACGGGATCACCCATCTGACCCAGCAATCCCTGACCGAAAGCTTCACCACGCAGGGCGAGGCTGCCGGGGCCATGGGCATTCTGGAACTGGGCGACACGGTCAACTGGCAGGTGGTGGGCGATGATCCCGTCACCCACGCATTCCGCCCCCATGCGCGGCGCTGGACGCCACCCTTGCCGGATTTCCGGACACTTCCCGATCTGCGCCCGGCACTTGCACAGGCGGCGGAGTGATCCGATGTCGCCGCTGCTTTCCGTCGAGGATCTGCATCTGGCCTTCGGACGCCATCGTGCGGTCGAAGGTGTCGGTTTTACCGTCGGGCGGGGCGAAACGGTCGCGCTGGTGGGGAATCCGGGTCCGGCAAGTCCGCCACGGCGCTGGCGATCCTGCGACTGATCGAGCGCGAGGGTGGGGCGATCACAGCGGGGCGGATCACCCTGCACGGGCAGGCGGGCGCAGATGATCTGGAGCTGACCGCGCTGGCGGAACGGCAGTTGCAGCAGGTCCGCGGCAACCGCATCTCGATGGTCTTTCAGGAGCCGATGACCGCGCTCAACCCGGTGATGCGGCTTGGCCATCAGGTGGCCGAGGTGCTGCGCCTGCATCAGGGGCTGGACCGCAGGCAAAGCCGCGCTGCGGTCATCGACGCCTTCGCCAAGGTCGGTATCCCGGACCCGGCGGCGCGCCTTGACCAGTTCCCGCACGAATTGTCCGGCGGTTTGCGTCAGCGCGTGATGATCGCAATGGCGCTGGCCTGCCGTCCTGACCTTCTGATCGCGGACGAGCCGACAACTGCGCTGGACGTGACCACACAGGCGGGAATTCTCGATCTGATCCGCAGTCTGCAGGCTGAAACCGGCATGGCGGTGCTGTTCATCACCCATGACATGGGCGTTGTTGCGGAAATCGCCGATCGCGTGGTGGTGCTGCAGCATGGCCGCAAGGTCGAGGAAGGCCGGGTCGGGCAGATTTTCGCGCGGCCGGGCGCCAGCTATACCCGGCAGTTGATGGCGGCGACGCCGATACTGGGGTCCGGTGCACCGCTGCTGCCCGCAAAGGCCGCGCGGCAGGCAAGGCGCGCAACCCCTCCCGTGCTCGAGGCGCGGAACCTCTCGGTCCGTTTCCCGGTCTCGACCGGCCGACTTGGCATGTCACGCAGCCAGTATCACGCGGTCAACGGGGTTTCCTTGACCCTTGGTCGCGGCGAGACACTGGGACTGGTGGGCGAATCCGGCTGCGGCAAGTCTACGCTGGCGCGTGCCCTTCTCAGGCTGGTGCCCTCCGCAGAGGGGCGCATTCTGTGGGAGGGGCAGGATGTCACCGACATGCCCGCTGCAAGCCTGCGGCCCTTGCGGGCCAAGGCGCAGATGATCTTTCAGGACCCTTTCGCCAGCCTGAACCCAAGATTGCCGGTTCGTGACCTGATCACGGAACCTGCGCGCCTTGCGGGGCAGATTGCGCCGCGCGATCTGCGCGATCTGGCCGTGGAGCTGCTGCGCAAGGTCGGGCTGGAAGATGCGGCGGCCGATCGCTATGCGCATCAGTTTTCGGGCGGTCAGCGGCAGCGCCTGTGCATCGCGCGGGCGCTTTCGGTGAAACCGGCCCTGATTGTCGCCGACGAGGCGGTCTCGGCGCTGGACGTATCGGTCGCACGGCAGATCACGGACCTGATGGCGCAGTTGCAGCAGGAGGAGGGGATTTCCTTTCTGTTCATCTCGCATGATATCGCGGTGGTCGAACGGGTCAGCCACAGGGTCGCCGTGATGTTCGCGGGTCAGATTGTCGAGACGGGGCGGACCGATGATGTTCTGCGGCATCCGTCGCACCGCTACACACGTCAGCTTCTGTCCGCCGTTCCGGTCGCCGATCCGAAGCGTCGCGGGCGCGCAAGGGGGGCGGGCCCCCTCATGACCAAACCGCCGCTTCTTCTTGCGAAGGGTCAGGCGCCCGAACGCTGGACGCTCAAGCCGCTGTCCGATCACCATGCCGCGGTGGCCGATGATGGCGAATGCGCGGGCGCGGGCGCGGGTGCATTCCGTCCCCAGGGATCAGGACCCTTCCCGGATGGGCCGGACACCGGGGGCGGCAGGGCTGCGGCCCTGATCGACTGACGGAGCGTCTCTTCGTTAGAGGGGGAGGACAGGTTTGCGCGTTCATTCTGCTGTCATGTGCCGTTCACGGTCCCGTCATGTCCGAACTGTAGCCGGTACACCAACCGGCCCCAGTGAGGGGTCGGCAATCGTCAAGCTACAGGAGACGAAACAGATGTCGAAATCCCATTCCACCGTGTCGCGCCGCGCGGTTCTGTCGGCCGGTGCTGCCGCCCTTGCGATGCCGCTGATTGCGCGCCGCGCGCTGGCCTCGTCGGGTGAAGTCAACGTATTCGCATGGGGCGACTACTTCGCCGATGGAAAGATCACCGACGCCTTCACCGCAGCCACGGGCATCAAGGTCAATGTGTCGACCTATGGCTCGAACGAGGAAGCCGCGTCGAAACTGCGTGCGGCAGGCGGCAAGGGTTTCGACATCCTGTTCCCCTCGGTCGACACGCGCCCCAACTATGACGAAGGCAACCTGCTGTCCGAGATCGACGAGACCAGGCTGAACGTCGCACAGATCGAGCCGGCGCTGTGGCGCTCTTCGCTGGAACTGGGCGCGGCGCACCGCGGCAAGCGCTACCTGGTGCCGTTCGACTGGGGCACCGAGGGCATCACCTGGGATACCAGTGTCGTCGACGTGAAACCGGGCGAATTGTCCTATGCGCATCTGTGGGCCGATGGTCTGGACGGCAAGGTGGCCATGCGCCAGAAATCGGTGCTGGTCAGCCTTGCGATCTATCTGGATGCGATCGGCGAAGTGCCGTCGAACCGCGCCATGGACCTTTACAAGACCGAGGAAGACACGCGCCGCATTTTCGATGCCTGCGTGGAATTTGCGGTCAGGAAAAAGGCCAATATCGGCGCCTACTGGAACAATGCGACCGAGGCCACCGGTGCCTTTACCGATGCGGGCTGCGCGATTGGCCAGACCTGGGACACCACGGGTATCAAGCTGCACATGGATGTGGACAGCAAGTGGCGCTATGGCGCTCCGAAAGAGGGTGCGCTGGCGTGGATGGACACCGCCGCAATCCCGTCGGGTGCGGAAAACGTCGATCAGGCCTATGCCTTCCTGAACTTCCTGATGTCCCCGGAAATCGGCGGCATGTTCGCCAATGCCACCGGCTACAACTCGGCCGCAGTGGGCGCATCGGCGCATCTGTCGGATGCCAACAAGGAAGCCTTCGCCTTTGCCTATCCGGGCGATGCGATCGAGAAACTCTGGTGGTGGCCGATGTTCACGCCCTGGTTCTCGGCTGTGCGCGAAGAGTATTCCGAGAAACTGACCAACGCCTGAGCATGACAACGGTGGCGCGGGGCACTGACACCCCGCGCCATTTTTCGTCTGGAAGAGCAAAATGACCCAGTCCACCCGTGGCATGGAAATCGAACTGCGCGGCGCGGCCGTGCGGTTTGATGATTTTCAGGCCATCCACCCCACCGACCTGACCATCCGGGCGGGCGAATTCTTTTCGCTGCTGGGCCCTTCGGGCTGCGGCAAGACCACGATCCTGCGCCTGATATCCGGCTTTCTGGACCCATCCGAAGGTGTGGTGACGATCGGCGGAGAGCCGATGACGGGGATCGGCCCGTCGGACCGTCCCACCGCATTGATCTTTCAGAACCTTGCCCTGTTCCCGTTGATGAAAGTCTGGGAAAACGTGGCCTTCGGGCTGGAGATGCGGGGTTGGGACCGGACAAGGCGGCGCAGGCGCGCTATGGACTTGCTGGAACAGGTTGCGCTTGATGGTCAGGGTGACAAGCTTCCCTCGGAACTTTCAGGGGGGCAGAAGCAGCGCGTGGCGATCGCCCGCGCCTTGGCGGTGGAACCGGCGGTCCTGCTGCTGGACGAACCATTGTCAGCCCTGGATCTGAAGCTGCGCCAGCACATGCGGGCCGAGTTGAAGCAGTTGCAGCAACAGACCGGCATCACATTCGTCTATATCACCCACGACCAGGGCGAGGCGCTGACCATGTCTGACCGTGTTGCGGTGATGGACCGGGGCCGTATCGTGCAGCTGGGCAGCGCTGACGACCTTTACGAGCGGCCGGCAAATGCCTTTGTGGCCACTTTCGTTGGTGAAATGAACCGCCTGCCGGGCCGGATCGAGCGGATCGACGGTACCACCGCGCGCATCGTCACTGCTGAGGGCAGCTTTGTCGCGCCGGTGGGGCCGGGACTGGCAGTTGGCGATGCCGCCTGCCTGTTCCTGCGCCCGGAAAGGCTTGTGCTGCTTGGCGCAGGTGACAGCGCGCCGCAGGAGGTATCGGGCAGGCTGGTGCGCCGCGACATGGAGGGCGCCTTTGCCACGCTGCTGATCGACACGGGCAGGACAAGGCTCAGCGTGCAGCACCTGAACCATGGGAAACCCGGTCTGATCGACGGGCCGATACGGCTGGGGTTCGACAGCACGACAGGGGTGATCCTGCCGGTCGATGAGGCTGCGCATGATTAGCCTGCTGCGCAGTTTCGGCGCGCCGCTGTCTGCGGTGATCGTGATGTTGTGCGGCATCTGGGTGCTGGGACTGATCGCGGCGCCACAGGTGATCATGGTCGAGCAATCTTTCTGGCGCATGGAAAGACCGGCAGGCGCCGCCGAGCTGTCGGTGCAGATCGACGGCCTCTATAACCGGCTCGACGTGCTGGGCCTTGACCGCGCATCCACAAGCGACGTGGCCCTGCGCACCGAAATCGATGCGACCCGCGCCGGGATCGAGGCCGAGATCGCCCGGCTTGAAGCGCTGGAAAGCACGCCGGTCAAGACATGGACATTGGCGAACTACAGGCAGATGGGACAGGCGCATCTGTGGATCTTCGCCAAGACGATCCTTGCGTCGCTGGCCGTGACGGGCATCGCCCTTGTCGTGTGCTATCCCATTGCGTTTGCCATCGCCAAGCTGGAACCGCCGCGCCGGGCCGCCATGATCATGTTGGCGCTTGTGATCCCCTATGCGATCAACGAGTTGCTGCGCGTCTTTGCCTGGCAAATGATCCTGAACTACGCCGGCCCGTTGAATGCGGCCTTGGGGCTGATCGGGATCGGGCCGATTGCCTTTCTCGAAAGCGGCTCGGGCGTCTTTGTGGCAATGGTCTACGCCTATATCCTGTTCATGGTGTTTCCGCTCTATAACGTGCTGGAAACGCTGGATACCAACCAGATCGAGGCGGCCCGCGATCTGGGCGCAAGGCCCTGGCAGATCCATGCAAGGGTGGTGCTGCCCCATGCCCGCCCCGGCATCGCGGTGGGCTGCATCATGACCTTCATGCTCTCGGCGGGGTCCTATGCCGTGCCCTACATCATGACGCGCGGCACTGCCGATCCCTGGTTCACGCAGCTTGTCTACAACCGGTTTTTCCAGGCGACGAACTGGAACGTCGGTGCGGCCTATGCCCTGAGCCTTCTTCTGGTCTGCACCGGGTTCGTCTTTCTGATGATGAAGCTGCTGAAGGTCCGCCTGAAGGACATCGCGAAATGACCGGGCAAGGCAGCGGGCTGATCCTTCGGGTCTACATGGCGATCTTCTTTGCCTACATGTTCCTGCCGCTTTTCATCATGGTGGTGGCCGGGTTCAACGCCTATTCGCCGCCCTCGATCACGGTCTGGCAGGGGTTTACCCTGAACTGGTTCGTCGAGTTGTGGAACGATCAGCGCATGTGGTCGGGCCTGCGCAATTCGCTGATCATCGCGGTGGCCGTGATCGTGCTGGCGCTGCCGATGGGCCTGTCCGGGGCGCTTTTGCTGGGGCGGTTGGGACCGCGCGCGGCAGGGGTTCTCTATGCCGCGATGGTGTCGCCCTTGCTGACGCCGGGGATCATCCTGGGGATTTCGACCGTGATATTCTGGCGCAATTTCGACGTGGCCGGGGGGCTGTTCACCGCGATCCTGTCGCAGACGACGTTCATCGCCTCTTATGCCATGCTGATGTTCACCGCGCGGTTGCAGCGTCAGGACAGGTCGCTGGAAGAAGCGGCGCGCGATCTTGGGGCCACGCCGTTGCAGGCGTTCCGGCGGATCACCTTGCCGTTCCTGCGCCCGACCATCGCCACGGCGGCCGTCATCGCGTTCCTGCAAAGCTTCGAGAATTACAACACCACGATGTTCGCCATCGGCGGCCAGCATACACTGGTCACGGAAATCGGATCGCGGATGCGCTTCGGTCTTTCGCCCGTGGTCAATGTCATCGGCATTCTGTTCATCATCGTCACGATCGCCCTGGCGGTCGTCTGGGCCATTCTGAAAGAGCGCGAGCGCCGCGCCGCATCATCCGAGGGAACATGATCGATATCTTCAACGCACCGGGCCGTTTCTGGCGCGGCAACCTGCATACGCATTCCAACCGTTCCGACGGTGTTCTCGACCCCGCCGCGGTGTGCCGCCGCTATGCCGAGGAAGGCTATGACTTCATCGCGCTGACCGACCATTTCGTCGGGCGATATGGCTATCCGATCACCGATACGGCCCCCATGCGCAACAACAGCTTCACCACGATACTGGGCGCAGAGCTTCATTCAGGGGCGCTGTCCAATGGCGAGTTGTGGCACATTCTGGCCGTCGGCCTGCCCGCGAATTTCGCGCCCTCGCATTCGCCCGATTTTCAACCGGTCGCCGGACAGGAAACCGGGCCGGAGCTTGCGCGCCGCGCAGCGGAGGCGGGTGCCTTTGTCGCCATCGCACATCCCCACTGGTCCGGCCTGACGCCCGAAGACGCGCGGTCGCTGGATGCAGCCCATGCAATCGAGATCTACAACCACGGCTGTCACACCGGATGCGATCGCGGCGACGGGTTCGTGATCGCGGATCTGCTGCTTTCCGAAGGGCGGCGTCTGGGGCTGATCGCAACCGATGACGCCCATTTCAGCGAGCCGGATCATTTCGGAGGCTGGGTGATGGTCAAGGCCGAAGAGAACACGCCCGAGGCACTGCTGGCTGCCCTGAAATCCGGTCAGTATTACGCGACGCAAGGCCCGGAATTGCGGGGCCTTTCGATGGATGGCGATACGGTCGAGGTCAGCTGTTCGGCGGCGGTCTCGGTCATGGTGCAAGGGCGCGGATCGGCGGCGATCCTGCAGCAGGGCCAATCGATGACCCGCGCGCGGTTGAAACTGGACAGGCGGTGCGCCGCGTCGCCGTGGCTGCGCATCACCGTGGTGGACGCAGCAGGCCGCCGCGCATGGTCAAATCCGATCTGGCGCTGATTTGGCAAGGCAGGCGCAAGGCAAGGTACTTGCTTGCCGCGCGCGGGGCTCAAGTTGTCCCGGAATGGAAGAATACGGAGTCATGATCCGTATTCTCCCGGTATCCGATGGACACCCCATCGGTCTTTGCGATGCGGCGCTGTGATCTGGCCGAAAAAATGGTGCCCCAAGGCTTGATTGCAGATAGGCTGGGATGGATGGCGAAGGTAATGCACCGCCGCTGCACAGCCCGGACACGCGTTCCGCCATAGGGAGACATGTGATGAAGGACCAAGACGACCTGACCCATTGGACCCAGCGTACGGACATGGCCGCCGCCTTTCGCTGGACCGCGCGGCTGAACATGCACGAGGCGGTGGCCAATCATTTCAGCCTTGCGGTGAATGAAGATGGATCAAGATTCCTGATCAACCCGGCGGGGCGCCATTTCGCCCGCATCACTGCGCGCAGCCTTGTCGAGATCGACGCGCATGATCCCGCGACGATGGACCGACCCGATGCGCCGGACCCGACCGCCTGGGGGTTGCATGGCAGCCTGCACCGGGCCTGTCCGCACGCGCGCTGCGCGATGCATGTGCATTCGATCCATGCCACTGTCTTGGCCAGCCTGTCGGATTCGCGTCTGCCCGCGATCGACCAGAACACGGCAATGTTCCACAACCGGGTGGTGGTGGATGACCATTACGGCGGCATGGCCTTCGCGGATGAGGCTGCCCGCTGTGTGCGGCTTCTGGCGGACCCGAAGATTACCACGCTGGTCATGGGCAATCACGGCGTGCTGGTGATCGGCCGCACGGTCGCCGAGACCTTCAACCGGCTCTACTATTTCGAGCGTGCCGCCGAGACCTATATCCGCGCCCTGCAGACGGGCCGCCCGCTGCGCCATCTGCCCGATGATGTCGCGGAAAAGACCGCCTGCGAATGGCAGGCCTATCCCGGTTTCGCAGAGGATCACCTGCGCGAGATCAAGGCGCTGCTCGATGCCGAAAGCCCGGATTACGCCACCTGAGAAGGAAGGGACGTTGCCAACGAAACGAGACACGGCAGCGCGGCTGACCTCGCTGCGGCAGGGCGCCACCGACACCGGCGCGGTCAAAAGTTACTACGACGAGATGGCCGACAGCTATGACGACAGGCTGGCTGCGTGGCACTATCGCGCGCCCGAGGATGCCTGCGACCTGCTGACCCCGCATCTGGCCGCGCATGCACGGGTTCTTGATGTAGGCTGCGGAACGGGGTTGCTTGGGCATGCCCTGATGCGGCGCAGGGCTTTTCGCGTGGACGGGATCGATATCTCGGAGGCCTCTCTGCGCCATGCGGAGGCCCGTGGCTGCTATGCGCGGCTGATCCGGCATGATCTTCAGGCGCTGCCACTGCCGGTGCAGAACGATACCTATGATGCCGCTGCCGCCGTTGGCGTGATGAGCTACATCGCGGATGCATCGGCGCTGATGCGGGATCTATGCCGTGCGGTGCGGTCTGGCGGTCTGATCACCTTCACGCAGCGCACCGATTTCTGGCAGGAACGCGACTTTGCCGGGATGATCGCGCAGCTGGAAGGTGAGGGGGTCTGGACGCGGGTGACGATCACAAGACCTCTGGACTACATCCCCGGACACGAGGACTTCACGGACGAGATCAAGGCCATTCACACGCTGTGCCGTGTCGCTTGAGAGTATCGACCGGGAGATGCGATCATGAGCAGGTGGCGAACCATCTGGTCCATGCGCCTGCAAGTCGCTGGGCTTGTCATGAAAGGTCAAGGGCAAGTCGCCAGACGTGATCCTGCGCCCTGAATCAGTGCCAGGCGATCACGTGAATGGCCGGGTCTCCTGGCTGTGCGGAAAAAGATCGGCGCGAAAAAACCTGGTCGCAAATCCAGCGACAATTCAAAAAATCAGACGCTTCCCGCCGTGACGGTCTGCGCGTAGCTATCTGATTTTCTAAGATTTTTGGCTCCGGCGGTAGGGATCGATTTAAATTAAAAATAACATGAAAGCAATGGCTTGTGCTGTAGTGTGCAAACGCGTGTGTACCGAATAAGATAGTTTTTGTGTACCGAGTTTGTGCGGGTAGCCGTTCCGCTAGTGCTCTGTCCTAATGCCGCCCAGCGCCCCAGAGAGCCTCCGTGAGAGCATCGGCCAGTTCTGGCAGGTAAGGCGCGACAGAAAACCAAGATAGTGGCCTACACACCGTCAGGACGCTTCCAGTGGGGTGGACATGCGACCAATCATGGCTGACGGTATCTTTTGGGGTCAGTGTTGGTCTGTGGTTGTGCCGATGGCTTTGGCCCTTGTAGCGTATGCAACTTGATCTGTAGTTACAGTCGCGTAAATTCGCCAGTACCGGGAGAGCGCTTGTGGAGCCACAGGTGTAATAACTCCAGCAAAAGAGGATGGGATTTTTTTGATAATTTCGAGATCGCATAACTTTGTCTTCATTCACATTGCGAAGAATGGTGGGACTTCTGTTGAATCTGTCTTAAAGCAATATGGTATAAAGGGGCTAAATAGAACTCACCTCAATGAAGCAATTTCTATGCTCCCTTATCAAAGAGCACCCGAAAACATGGTTCACCCCCCTCATATGAATGCTTGCTGGATCAGAGATCGCATCGGCCATGATATTTTCGATAATATGTTTACATTTGCAATTGTGCGAAATCCTTTTGATCAAATGGTGTCGCGGTATGAATATGTAAGGCAGAACAAGCGTCACCATTCACACAGAGCAGCCGCTAGGCTGAATTTTTCTGATTTCTTGACTATTCAAAGGTGGAGGAACTGGAATTTTACCAAAACGCAGCATTCTAAAGTGGCTGACAAGCAAGGCAATATTGTTGTAAAAAAAATCTACCGCTTCGAGTGTTTTTCTGAAATTCTTCCAGACGTGACTTCGATACTTGGATTGCCGCAGCCTGATATTATGCCTCATTCTAATGCTAGTGAGAGAAAGCCCTATCAAGAGTATTATGACAAAAGTTCTCGGCATTTTGTGGAAAAGCACTTTAGAAAAGATCTAGAATTTTTTGAGTATTCATTTGATTAGAATAGCTAAAATTTTAAAAATTAGGTTTTGGGTAATTTTAGTAAATAGTGTTGTGTGCTGGTTTTTCTCAAAGGCGTTAAGGGGCTAGGCTTTATGAGCAACAACATAGATTTAGATGCTCTTGATGGTTACCTGTCGTCAGATCACAGCCCTGAGAACTGCATGATGCT
This sequence comes from Seohaeicola sp., assembly GCF_048006315.1. GTDB lineage: Bacteria > Pseudomonadota > Alphaproteobacteria > Rhodobacterales > Rhodobacteraceae > Seohaeicola. Next base: position 4,079,722 of record NZ_CP180350.1, read on the forward strand.
GTCGGACCTTGATGGCTTCATTCATGGGGTCATCTGCTCCCCGGTGATGATCCCCTCAGATGAATGGCTACCCGTGGCTATAGGGGGAGACCCTGAGGCTGTTCCCATTTGGGTCTTGAACGACATAACTGACCTTTTCATGGGCATTGCTCACGGTCTTGTCGCTAATCCTCCTGTCGTCGAGCCTATCTTCTGGCAGGCTAGAGAAGGCCATGTGATTGCGATGGATTGGTGTGAGGGCTTCATGCAAGCGGTGGCATTGCGTCCCAAAGAGTGGCTGAGGCTCACGGAGAGCGGCACTGACGGGCATCTTGTTGCCCCTATCATGGTTCACCTGATGGATGATAATGGCAGCTCAGTAATGGGCATAGCGCAAGAAGAGCAGGATCGGGTCTTAGCCATAGGAGCGGAGGCTATCCCGTATGCTTTGATCGACATCTTCAACTACTGGAGAGGGTGAAGTGGGGGCGAATGATGCCGATTTCTGTTCCACTAAATACTCGGGTACCTTGAAGCACGCAGCTTTGCCTTACCAGTCATGGTTTTTCAAAATAAGGACCTACTGATGCAGCCAGCGAAAAATTCTCCGTATTCATATATCGGTCATTGGGATCATACTTCTGGCAAGGATTATCTGAAAATACATCATGCTTGGATTGACCAATTTCTTGAAAGTGCATCCGGCTTAGAGGGTGGAGAGTTTGAAAAAGCCAGGGGCTATGCTCGTAAGCTGTCTACAAGGTTTTATATTACATCTAACCTAAGCGGCTCGGAAATTATCCGCGAAGTGACGGGTTATGGTCGAGCGGAAACTGTTACAAAAGCTCGTATATTATCGTATCAGCGTCAATTATACGGTAAATGCATTGAGGGTGAGTTGGGTAAAATTGGCTCTGTTTTAGCATTATTGCCTGTTGTTAATTCTTCTCTTTATTATCCTGTAGCAATGTCGTTGGTTGGTATTAACAATGGTGTGTATTTTAACACCTACCAGCCGCCGCTGTATTCTCCAAGACCACTTATAGTTGAGGGCATATCTGCTTATGCCCAGCGCCCTGTGGTGTGGGAAGAGTTTCTTAAGAGGTGGTTTCCCGAAGATTTCTCTGCTGCACTGGTGCTTGAGGGCTATATAGCCCGCCTTTTACACGATCTCAATCGCCCTCGTTGGGCAATGGTTTTTAGGTCAGATCAAGGGACAGGTAAGGGTTTTCTCACCGAAACTCTGCTTCCGAAGATTATGGGTGATACTAACGTCAACATTACTTCGCTTGATAAGGTGGTGGGGAAGTTCAACGGAAACCAGTTTTCGAATAAATTGATCGTTTTGAATGAAACAGATAATGACAGGAAGGCAACTTATACAAAGCTCAAAGATAAGATTTCTGATAGTGTTATCACTGTCGAGGAAAAGTATCAGAATCCTGTTTCCCAACCTTTGTTTAATGGCACATTCGTTTTCTCCAATGAAGATTATCCCTTGTATGCGGAAGAGGGAGACAGGAGATTCTATGTGACACCCCGTTTAAAGCATCGGATTGACCGCGAAGAGACTCAGAAATTTATAGCTGTATTTGCTAATTGGTTAGAGACTGCCCATGGTGACGTTGAGCCTAAGGTGCTGGGCTGGGATATTCTGGCGGCATGGTTTGCATATGTTGCGAGTGAGCGGAATTACAACAATGTGAATACTTACGTTGTTGCTCAAGAGGGAAATCGTGTAGCCGATCTAATTGTGTCCCCCGCAACAGAAGACCAAGAGGCAGACCTAGTGACGGGCCTGAATGCTGAAGTAAACAAAAAGTATCTTTGGCGTGTTGCTGACATCAGGTTGGCCTTCCCTTTCGTCAAAGAAGCCTTGGTTCAGCAGTTGCTCACTGATGCTGGCTATGCTCATAGGAAAAAGAATAACATGAAGGGTGATAGCAGTCGCCGTGCTGGTTGGGCGTATGTAACATACGGCACTGCCGACATTCCCTGCCACGGTATCGGCAATGCTGAAGAACTGAAGCCTAGGCAAAGTGGCTAATGCTTTGATCGGACAGGACCGGACAGCATCAGACAAAGAGCTGGGGTAATAGTGGCTTTTTTATATGATAATTATTGATGCCTGTCCGCTCTGTCGTGTCTGTCTTGCCCATTTCGATCCTTCTTTAAAATGACCACCTGCAGAAAAACGTTCGAGAGCAAGCAAGGTCCGCGACTGACAGCCGCAACTTTGTTCGAATCTACTTCTGGCAGGTTGGCGTGGTCGTTTTGCGCGGGTTTCATGTCTGCTAAAGGTGCACGGCTGTTCGCAAAACTAACGCTGCACAACAATAACGTGCATGGCAAATAGTCCAAGCATCAGAAGCATAGTCCGAAGACATAGCAGCTGCGAATCGTTCGCAAGTAATTGGTGGTGCTGAGGCTCTCCTTAAGTTATTTCCTCGGAGGGTCAAATTTCCATTGTGGGGTGGGTGGTAAGGTTGGTCAACAGGCCCCGTGGCTGCTGGTCCTGAGCCGCTTCTTGAAGGCGTTCATCTACCAGTTCACGTCAACAGGTAATCCTAAGGGGACGACCTGCTAAACACTTTGAATCCATTACAGATTACCACGTTTCAGGCGTTCATGGGTAGCGTTCATAGTGAACAAGCTGCTGGTCTGTCTATTTCCCTTAGTATTGTGATGCCTACTGGGCCTCTTTATCTCTCCAACCCTCTTTGTTCATTTTAAGTACACCCTTGGTTAACAGTGTAATCAGCCTCAATTAGTGTATACAGAGGGTTGCTTTGATACTTAATGAACAGTATTGTTAACTAAGTCATAGAATCATAGTGAACACTTAGGAGCATCTATCATGGCAAAGTATGGCTACGCCCGCGTCAGTTCTCTCTCTCAGTCCACAGCCATTCAGCAGGAAGCCCTGACCAAAGCTGGCTGTACTGTAATCAGGTCAGAGAAGGTGTCTGGACGCTCTACTGAGGGCCGTACAGAGTTGGCGACTATCTTGGACTTCATGGTGCAGGGTGACTGTCTGTGCGTTCACAAGCTGGACAGACTGGGCCGCAACACCAGAGACGTGCTGAACCTTGTACACCAGCTGCATGAGCGTGGCTGTACCCTCCAAGTGCTTGAGCCAGCTATCGACACCTCAGGGCCAATGGGGACTGTTATGCTGACTGTGCTGGGCATGGTGTCCGAGATGGAACTTGGGTTCATCAAAGAACGTCAGCGAGCTGGTATTGAGAAGGCCAAGGCTGAGGGTGTCTATAAGGGCCGTCCTAGCTCACTGGACCACGACAAGATTAAGACGCTGCATACCAGTGGCATGGGTGCCACAGCCATAGCAAGAGAACTGAACTGTTCCCGTGGTGCTGTGTACAAAGCATTAAATGTTTGAAGGCTGAACTGAGGGTCTGGGTGAGAGTGGCTGGCGTCCTGTTGCGTATGTGACACCAGCCCTCCGTGAGCGCAAGTGGCTGGGGCCCCTCTGGTTTCTGAGCATATGAATTGGGGCGCAAGCGGTTCCCCCTCAGAACCCAAGATCAAGAATTAGTTTGACCTATGGAACATAGAAAAAAATACTAACACTCAAAAGTATTGCTATTACTGTTGCAACTTGTGGAGAAGGGAAGTGTCGTTGCCATGGCGGGAATTATCATAAATGTTGAACGCATTGCCTTGAGGCGGCTTGAGAAAAAAGTTTGGCAGTTTGAGAATTGCGAGCCTAAACGTGTTGAATTGGCTGTTTTGGACTACTTAATGGCAAAGGGTTGGCAGGGGTACTTTTCAGAGCACTTTGACTTCGATCAAACAATCTTAAGGAAAGTCTGAAAAACCTGCCGGTTTCAGTGTGATGTGGTAGGCTGCGGGCATCGATCGAAGGAGACCGTGTTCATGCCCAAACAGCCCGCCATTCCCGGCCTTTGCGACGCGATGAAGAAGAAGATCACACGGCGCGAGCAGTTTCTGGCAGAGATGGATGCGGTGGTTCCGTGGGGGCGGCTGCTTGCGCTGATCGCGCCACATTACCCGAAGGTTGGGCCGAAGGGCGGGCGGCCTCCGATGCCGCTGGAGACGATGCTGCGCATTTACTTCCTACAGAATTGGTACGCCCTGAGCGACCCGATGGCCGAAGAGACGCTGTATGACAGTGAAGCGATGCGCCGCTTCGCTGGGATCGAACTGGGCTATGACCGCATCCCCGACGAGACCACCATCCTCAACTGCCGGCATCTTCTTGAGCGTCACGGGCTGACCGAGGTGATCTTCGCCGAAGTGAACGCGCATCTGGCAGACAAGGGGATCACGCTGCGCTCTGGCACGCTGGTGGATGCCACGATTATCGATGCGCCGTCTTCGACCAAGAACCAGGCCAGGGCGCGGGACCCCGAGATGTCTTCGACAAAGAAGGGCAATGACTGGTATTTTGGCATGAAGGCCCATGTCGGTGTCGACGTGGACAGCGGCACTGTCCACAGCCTAGAGGCCACGACCGCAAAGGTGCATGACAGCCGGGTCTGGGATGAACTGCTCCATGGCGAAGAGAAGTCGGTCTGGGCCGACAAGGGCTATGTCAGCGCCGAGCGCGAGGCTGCGTTCAGCAAGGATGGCAAGGTCTGGGGTGTGATGCGCAAGGCGCCCAAGGGCGGCAAGCTCGACCCCATCGACGAGGAGATCAACCGGATCATCGCCATGGTGCGCGCCAAGGTCGAACATCCCTTCCGGGTCATCAAGCGGCAGTTCGGTCACATGAAAACGCGGTATCGCGGTTTGGCAAAGAACCGGGCCCATCTGTTCACACTGTTCGCGCTCGGCAACCTGTTCCTCGTCCGACGACGGCTACTGGCATGAGGACGAGTTTGTCGGAAATCGGCATCAACGCCGCTCAGGCGGCTCAAACAGCGCCAAAATCACTGGAAACGGTGCTTGTCTGGCCCCATAGTGCCCTCAAGCGGCAATATCGGCGCAGCCGAGGCCGTTGATCAGACTTTCCTTAATTATGATGTGCTGGTGTAATAGTGAAGGAAAGTCTGAAAAACCTGCCGGTTTCAGTGTGATGTGGTAGGCTGCGGGCATCGATCGAAGGAGACCGTGTTCATGCCCAAACAGCCCGCCATTCCCGGCCTTTGCGACGCGATGAAGAAGAAGATCACACGGCGCGAGCAGTTTCTGGCAGAGATGGATGCGGTGGTTCCGTGGGGGCGGCTGCTTGCGCTGATCGCGCCACATTACCCGAAGGTTGGGCCGAAGGGCGGGCGGCCTCCGATGCCGCTGGAGACGATGCTGCGCATTTACTTCCTACAGAATTGGTACGCCCTGAGCGACCCGATGGCCGAAGAGACGCTGTATGACAGTGAAGCGATGCGCCGCTTCGCTGGGATCGAACTGGGCTATGACCGCATCCCCGACGAGACCACCATCCTCAACTGCCGGCATCTTCTTGAGCGTCACGGGCTGACCGAGGTGATCTTCGCCGAAGTGAACGCGCATCTGGCAGACAAGGGGATCACGCTGCGCTCTGGCACGCTGGTGGATGCCACGATTATCGATGCGCCGTCTTCGACCAAGAACCAGGCCAGGGCGCGGGACCCCGAGATGTCTTCGACAAAGAAGGGCAATGACTGGTATTTTGGCATGAAGGCCCATGTCGGTGTCGACGTGGACAGCGGCACTGTCCACAGCCTAGAGGCCACGACCGCAAAGGTGCATGACAGCCGGGTCTGGGATGAACTGCTCCATGGCGAAGAGAAGTCGGTCTGGGCCGACAAGGGCTATGTCAGCGCCGAGCGCGAGGCTGCGTTCAGCAAGGATGGCAAGGTCTGGGGTGTGATGCGCAAGGCGCCCAAGGGCGGCAAGCTCGACCCCATCGACGAGGAGATCAACCGGATCATCGCCATGGTGCGCGCCAAGGTCGAACATCCCTTCCGGGTCATCAAGCGGCAGTTCGGTCACATGAAAACGCGGTATCGCGGTTTGGCAAAGAACCGGGCCCATCTGTTCACACTGTTCGCGCTCGGCAACCTGTTCCTCGTCCGACGACGGCTACTGGCATGAGGACGAGTTTGTCGGAAATCGGCATCAACGCCGCTCAGGCGGCTCAAACAGCGCCAAAATCACTGGAAACGGTGCTTGTCTGGCCCCATAGTGCCCTCAAGCGGCAATATCGGCGCAGCCGAGGCCGTTGATCAGACTTTCCTGAAAGCTATGGAAAGTCTGAAAAACCTGCCGGTTTCAGTGTGATGTGGTAGGCTGCGGGCATCGATCGAAGGAGACCGTGTTCATGCCCAAACAGCCCGCCATTCCCGGCCTTTGCGACGCGATGAAGAAGAAGATCACACGGCGCGAGCAGTTTCTGGCAGAGATGGATGCGGTGGTTCCGTGGGGGCGGCTGCTTGCGCTGATCGCGCCACATTACCCGAAGGTTGGGCCGAAGGGCGGGCGGCCTCCGATGCCGCTGGAGACGATGCTGCGCATTTACTTCCTACAGAATTGGTACGCCCTGAGCGACCCGATGGCCGAAGAGACGCTGTATGACAGTGAAGCGATGCGCCGCTTCGCTGGGATCGAACTGGGCTATGACCGCATCCCCGACGAGACCACCATCCTCAACTGCCGGCATCTTCTTGAGCGTCACGGGCTGACCGAGGTGATCTTCGCCGAAGTGAACGCGCATCTGGCAGACAAGGGGATCACGCTGCGCTCTGGCACGCTGGTGGATGCCACGATTATCGATGCGCCGTCTTCGACCAAGAACCAGGCCAGGGCGCGGGACCCCGAGATGTCTTCGACAAAGAAGGGCAATGACTGGTATTTTGGCATGAAGGCCCATGTCGGTGTCGACGTGGACAGCGGCACTGTCCACAGCCTAGAGGCCACGACCGCAAAGGTGCATGACAGCCGGGTCTGGGATGAACTGCTCCATGGCGAAGAGAAGTCGGTCTGGGCCGACAAGGGCTATGTCAGCGCCGAGCGCGAGGCTGCGTTCAGCAAGGATGGCAAGGTCTGGGGTGTGATGCGCAAGGCGCCCAAGGGCGGCAAGCTCGACCCCATCGACGAGGAGATCAACCGGATCATCGCCATGGTGCGCGCCAAGGTCGAACATCCCTTCCGGGTCATCAAGCGGCAGTTCGGTCACATGAAAACGCGGTATCGCGGTTTGGCAAAGAACCGGGCCCATCTGTTCACACTGTTCGCGCTCGGCAACCTGTTCCTCGTCCGACGACGGCTACTGGCATGAGGACGAGTTTGTCGGAAATCGGCATCAACGCCGCTCAGGCGGCTCAAACAGCGCCAAAATCACTGGAAACGGTGCTTGTCTGGCCCCATAGTGCCCTCAAGCGGCAATATCGGCGCAGCCGAGGCCGTTGATCAGACTTTCCCTATCTTAAGGAGAAGCGAAAATCTTTAAAATATCACAGTGTGCAAAGTATTTTCGATTTTGCTTCTGACGGTTATTGGTTCAATGATAGGCATAAATTTTCACATGAAGATTTGATGAATAATGCAAGGAGCTTTTCGGCTGAGAGTATCAGTGCAATTCTTAAAATTTGGTGGGAGCGAGATGTAAGGGGGCTTGCGGTTGGTAGTCCTTAGGAAAGTCTGAAAAACCTGCCGGTTTCAGTGTGATGTGGTAGGCTGCGGGCATCGATCGAAGGAGACCGTGTTCATGCCCAAACAGCCCGCCATTCCCGGCCTTTGCGACGCGATGAAGAAGAAGATCACACGGCGCGAGCAGTTTCTGGCAGAGATGGATGCGGTGGTTCCGTGGGGGCGGCTGCTTGCGCTGATCGCGCCACATTACCCGAAGGTTGGGCCGAAGGGCGGGCGGCCTCCGATGCCGCTGGAGACGATGCTGCGCATTTACTTCCTACAGAATTGGTACGCCCTGAGCGACCCGATGGCCGAAGAGACGCTGTATGACAGTGAAGCGATGCGCCGCTTCGCTGGGATCGAACTGGGCTATGACCGCATCCCCGACGAGACCACCATCCTCAACTGCCGGCATCTTCTTGAGCGTCACGGGCTGACCGAGGTGATCTTCGCCGAAGTGAACGCGCATCTGGCAGACAAGGGGATCACGCTGCGCTCTGGCACGCTGGTGGATGCCACGATTATCGATGCGCCGTCTTCGACCAAGAACCAGGCCAGGGCGCGGGACCCCGAGATGTCTTCGACAAAGAAGGGCAATGACTGGTATTTTGGCATGAAGGCCCATGTCGGTGTCGACGTGGACAGCGGCACTGTCCACAGCCTAGAGGCCACGACCGCAAAGGTGCATGACAGCCGGGTCTGGGATGAACTGCTCCATGGCGAAGAGAAGTCGGTCTGGGCCGACAAGGGCTATGTCAGCGCCGAGCGCGAGGCTGCGTTCAGCAAGGATGGCAAGGTCTGGGGTGTGATGCGCAAGGCGCCCAAGGGCGGCAAGCTCGACCCCATCGACGAGGAGATCAACCGGATCATCGCCATGGTGCGCGCCAAGGTCGAACATCCCTTCCGGGTCATCAAGCGGCAGTTCGGTCACATGAAAACGCGGTATCGCGGTTTGGCAAAGAACCGGGCCCATCTGTTCACACTGTTCGCGCTCGGCAACCTGTTCCTCGTCCGACGACGGCTACTGGCATGAGGACGAGTTTGTCGGAAATCGGCATCAACGCCGCTCAGGCGGCTCAAACAGCGCCAAAATCACTGGAAACGGTGCTTGTCTGGCCCCATAGTGCCCTCAAGCGGCAATATCGGCGCAGCCGAGGCCGTTGATCAGACTTTCCCTTATCATAGGCAGTACTCTTCAAATAGGCCAGCCACAGATTTGCAGGCTGTAAAATTGATGTCGTTCTATAATGCAAGAGGTGGACTGAAATATTTTATAGATTACTTGGATACATTTCATGGCGCTGAGCTTCAGATACTCAAGAACCGCTGTAGAATTCTGAACCGCAAGCTTCGAGAGGTAATTGATGAAAACCTGATTAGTAAACCTATTTTGAATAACATTTTTATGGATTCGTATATTTGTCTAAGGGGGCGTCCGGGTTCAGGAGGGATACCCTCTGATGAGGACATTTCTGGATGGATGCAGAAGATTCATCAAATGGAAAATTATGATTTTAAGAAGGATCTACTTAGGCTTGCCGAAGATATTCGTTGTTATTGGAGGTTAAATTCAAAAATTTTGATCAATAGGCAAAACAGGGCGCTTTTGGACTTAACTGTTTGGAAGGATAGTGTTGTAAGCGTGGAAGTAAAGGCTCCGAACGACAGGCTTCAAGCTCATCAAAGAGAACAGCTTTACCTTGATTTAAGAAATGGAATTGAGTCATGGGTTATAGAAGTTCGTGAGTCTTAAGGGGATTTTTGCGTTGATAAAGTAATTGGTTTAATGAGATTTCAATCGTAATCAAAGGTACAGCCTTGGAGGAGTTCAATCGTAATAGCCCCAATCAGTTACTGAAAAGATCGACAACATATCTTCAAGCAACACTTGTGGTGGAGTCATGGTTCCGTAGCTCTTATGGATCGCTGATGAACCTTCGGATTTATGTCCTGTTACATACTCAGCACGTGCTAGTGACACGCCTTTGGCAGCTCTTGCCCTGTCAATCACTGTATGTCGCGTTGAGTAGGGGACAAGTGATGGATCACTTATTTTTAGCCTTTCAGTAATCAACTTTCTGAGGGCTGTTGATACTAAGTCAAATCCCTTCGTGTTGCCATATACTTTGAAAACTGGTTCATCCGGATTGTTTGTCACATCGTATGCCTGAAATGCCTCAAACACAGGTGTCATGAGCGGCACTGCACGTTCCAGACCCTTTTTGTCCATTCTGCGGATGCGATTGGATCGAAAAACAACATGGGGCATGTTGCCACTGAGCTTTAAGTCCTGACGCTGGATGCCTGCTGCTTCAGACGTCCGGCATCCCGTATAGAGCATAAGGAGGCCGATGATCCGAAACTCAATGTTTTCGAGGGAATTCACAGCTTCAAGGTAGGCAAACCATTCATGCGGTTTGAATGATCGTCTATCAATGGCTTCCTCTCGCTCATGCTGCTTGTTGCTTAGGCCGCTAAACGGATTGTAAACCTGATCTTTGTTTTCACGGTTCCAGCAGTTAATGACTGCGCTCAGCGTGTTGACGTAACGGTTGCGGGTTGGAGCCTTGGGGTATTCACGCCAAATCCATGTGACGATCTTGGTTCGAGCAAGCTGATCCAGAGGGGTGTTCATGCCACCCATGGCATAGCCAAATTTCTCAAGTAGGCTTCGGGTTTTTACTTCCCATCGACGCCCTTTCTCGACCTCTCGATTCTTTTCGCGCTTGTTTGTCGCAACGTACAGCTCCACTGCATCGCGCCAGACATGCTTTGCGGGTAGAACTGTCTCTCCGCTGATTATTTGAAGGGCCATGTCGAGATGTTGATCTTTTTCTGGTAGTGGCTTTCGTGGTGTGAGGTACCCCGGTTGTCCCCATCGCCCGCTTCTGTAGTCTTTTTTTTGTTGTTCTAGGTCAAGGGTCGCATCGTCGAGACTGTCAATGATCTGGTTAGTTAGATCTTGAACCTTGTTATTCCAAGCATGAGCCGATTTGCGGAACGACTCAAAATCTTGGTCACTCGCTGATGGGCCTAGGGCAGGGGCGTCTTCAGGGCGCAGGCCATACTGTTCGACCAAAGCCTTCGCTACCGCTATCTGGCCGCTGTACGGAACATCATCGGGCCTGTCATGAAGTAGTTGTGCAAGTGTAAGTGCGGCCTCAAACTTCTCGTTTTCCACGTACCACTTTTGTCGCGCTTGTGCTGCGTCTGTGGTGAGAAAAGCCTTCTTCCACTCCGTCATGAACCGACCAGTCGCGGTGCGAGGGAAATATGGCTGGAGCTTTGCTGGCACCCGGCGGCGATATTCGTAGAAGCCTTTGGGAGACTTGCTAAGATACCTGAGTTGTGAAGGCACAAACAAACCCCTGTGTACCGAGCGTGTACCGAGTTTGTGTACCGAATAACCCCTGAGGGGTCAACGGTTTAAGGTTTTCAGTAGCTTAATCTAGAAGATTGGCTCCGGCGGTAGGGATCGAACCTACGACCAATTGATTAACAGTCAACTGCTCTACCGCTGAGCTACGCCGGAACACGAGGGCGGATATAACAACAGGGTTTTGTCGCGTCCAGAGGCATTTGGCATATTTTTGCAAAAGCTTTGCCTGCGGGCTCAAAGCTGGTGGAAACGGGCTGTCCAGGACAGTTGTCCCTCGGGTGCGATGATGTTTTTTCCTGTCAGGTCAACAAGATGGGCAAAGACGTTGCGGGCGGCTGCGGGCAGGAGCATGGCGGGTGTCTCGGTATAGATCTGCCGCGCCAGTGTCTCGGCCGTGGCCGGGGCGGCCTGCAGCGCCTCGATGATGGCCGCTTCGCGCGCTTCGCGATGCGCGATCAGCCAGTCGATCCGGGCGGCCGGATCGGTGACCGGCGCGCCATGGCCGGGCAGGTAGATCCGGTCCGCCCGCGCGCGCAGGCGGCGGCAGGAGGCCATGAAATCGGTCAGGTCACCATCGGGTGGCGAGACAAGCGAACTGGCCCAGCCCATCACCAGATCGCCCGTGAACAGGATGTCGCCCATCGCAAGGCACAGGTGGTTGCCGAAATGGCCCGGCGTCCAGATGGCCTGCAGGCTCCATTCCGGCCCGGTGACGGTTGCGCCATCCGCCAGGCATTCATCGGGGGCAAAGCCTGCATCGACACCCTCGCCGCCGCCTGCCAGCCCTGCTTGTGCCAGGCCTTCCATCACCGTGCTGCGCCCGGCTTGCGCGTCGCCATAGGCCAACACCGGTGCGCCAGTCGCCCGTGCCAGCGCCCGTGCCAGGGGCGAATGGTCGACATGGGCATGGGTCACCAGAATATGCGTGATCCGTTGTCCTGGCCCGCAGGCGGCGAGAATCGCCGCAAGATGCGCCGCGTTGTCCGGGCCGGGGTCGATCACGGCCAGATCGGTCTGTCCCACGATATAGGTATTGGTGCCGCGGAAGGTCATGGGCGAGGGGTTCGGCGCCAGGATCCGGCGCAGGCCGGGTACGATCTGGTCCGGCTGTCCGGCGATGGGGTCAAAGTCCGGGTCTGCTTGCATTCTGCTTCCTTTGGCGTCTGGCTGCGGCTAGGTTTAGCCCATGTTCTTCGGCTGGCTCAAACGCTTTTCCCCGCGCGGTCTTTATGGCCGGGCCGCCCTTATCCTGATCCTGCCTGTGGTCACGCTGCAACTTGTCGTCTCGGTGGTGTTCATTCAGCGCCATTTCGAAGGGGTGACGCGCCAGATGACCCGCACCGCCGCGCGCGAGGTCCAGATGCTGATCCTCGACATGCGCGGCGCGCCGGACCAGCGCAGCGCGCTGGAGGGGGTATCGAGCGCTGCATCGCTGCTGGATATCGGTCTGCGATTCCTGCCCGCCGGCACGACCCCGCCGGCGGTGCGGCGCTGGTATGACCTGTCGGGCCTGCGCGTGATCGAGACCTTCGATGCGCTTCTGCCCGGTCTTGCGGCGGTGCAATTGCCGGATGACTGGAATGTGCTGCTGGTGCTGGAAACCGAGCATGGGGTGCTGGAGGTGCTGCTGGACCGGCGGCGGGTGTCGCCGACGAATCCGCATCAGCTGTTCGTGAACATGGTGTTCTTCGGCGCGCTGATGACGCTGATCGCCTTTATCTACCTGCGCAACCAGCTGCGACCGATCACGCGGCTGGCGCAGGCCGCGGAGGCCTTCGGCAAGGGGCGCCACATGGCCTACAAGCCTTCGGGCGCCGTCGAGGTGCGCGCGGCGGGCAATGCTTTTCTTGACATGCGCGCCCGGATCGAACGCCAGATCGAGCAGCGCACGCTGATGCTGTCCGGCGTCAGCCACGATCTGCGCACACCTCTCACGCGGCTCAAGCTGGGATTGTCGATGCTGGATGCGGAAGACGTGGCCGATCTGCAGCGCGATGTCGACGAGATGCAATCGATGCTGGACGAGTTCCTGAATTTCGCCCGCGGCATTTCCGAGGCCGAGCCGGAACCCGTCGATCCGGCCGAGTTGCTGCGTGACCTTGCCGAGGATTTCACCCGCGCAGGCAAACGCGTGACCCTTGCAGGTCTGGAGGGGCAGGGCGAGGTGCCGCTGCGCCGCATCGCGATGCGCCGGGCGGTCGAGAACCTGATCAACAACGCGGTGCGCTATGGCAGCCATGCCGAGGTCTCGATGCTCCTGACCGACAAATCGCTGCGCATCCGGGTCGAGGATGACGGCCCCGGCATTCCGCCCGATCAGCGCGGCGAGGCGGTCAAGCCCTTCACCCGTCTGGACCGGTCGCGCAACCAGAACAAGGGATCGGGCGTGGGCCTGGGGCTGGCCATCGCCACCGACATCGCCCGCGCCCATGGTGGTGTGTTGCGGTTGGGGCAAAGCGATAGGTTGGGCGGGTTGCGCGCCGATATCGTGATCGCGCGCTAGGGCCGCCTTGTCTGCCGCGCGCAGGGTGATACATTTCGGCCAAGCGAGGACGACCTCCCCCGTAACGGGCGATTTTTCCGGGACGACCCGGCCAAAAACGGGAGAGCGCCATGCGCCGCACGGCAGACCGGATTCGCCACGCAATCAGCTTCGAACTGATCGCCCTTGCCATCATCACGCCATTGGGGGCCTGGGTGTTCGGCACGCCCCTGAAGTACATGGGCGTGGTCACCGTGATCAGCGCCACCATCGCCACGGGCTGGAATTACCTCTATAACCTGCTTTTCGATCACGCGATGCTCAGGCGGCGCGGCGATGTGCGCAAGACGCCCCTGATCCGCGTTCTTCATGCGGTCCTGTTCGAGGCGGGGCTGCTTGTGGTTCTGATCCCCTTCATCGCGGTTTATCTGGGCGTCGGATTCTGGACCACTTTCGTGATGGATGTGGCCTTTGCCGGCTTCTATCTGGTCTATGCCTTCTGCTTCAACTGGGCCTATGACGTGATCTTTCCGATACCGTCCCCGAACAGCGGGCAACAAGCGCGAAAGGCTTGATTTCGTGAACTTTCGATGGGGTGCGGCCTATCGGATGTGCCGTTGCGTTGAAATTCTTGGACCATCGGCAAACCCTTGATTAACGACTTTGCTTGTCTGCAGTTTTTCAAGGAAGTCCCCATGCGGAAATCGCTTTTGGCAAGTCTGATGCTTGCGCCGTTCGTACTTGGCGCCGTGCTGTTTGTCGGACAGCTTGCGTCAGGTATCTGCCTGTCTCTTTTGCCGGTCTGGCATGGCTGCACCGGTTCGCAAAGTCTCGAGGATGGCGCCACATATAGCGGGGCATGGCAGTGGAATGCGCGCAGCGGACAGGGCGTGCTGCACATGCCAGACGGCAAGATCTACACAGGCGATTTCGTCGAGGGCGCGCGGACGGGCACGGGCGAGGAAGTGCTGGTCAATGGTGACCGCTACACCGGCGATTTCGTGGACGGCCTGCGGCAGGGCAAGGGCGAGGAAGTGCTGGCGAATGGGGATCGCTTCACCGGCGATTTCGTGGGCGGCCTGCGTCAGGGCAAGGGCGAGGAAGTTCTGGCGAATGGCGATCGCTTCACCGGCGATTTCGTGGACGGCCTGCGTCAGGGCAAGGGCGAGGAAGTTCTGGCGAATGGCGATCGCTTCACCGGCGATTTCGTGGACGGCCTGCGTCAGGGCAAGGGCGAGGAAGTTCTGGCGAATGGTGATCGCTTCACCGGCGATTTCGTCAATGGCCTGCGTCAAGGCACGGGCGAGGAACTGCTGGCCAGCGGCGAACGCTATACCGGGCGCTTTGCGGCAGGCGCGCGCCAGGGACAGGGCGCGCTGGTCTATGTGAATGGCGATACCTACGAGGGCGAATTCGCGGATGGAGTGCCGCATGGCCGTGGCGTGATGGAACGCGCGGTCAGCGGGGCCGTCATCCGAGGCACCTTCGAGAACGGCGCACCTGTCGAGGGGGTCATGGTCACACCGACCGACACATACGAAGGCGGGTTTCGGATGCTCGAGGAGGGTATCTGCCGTCATGGCAAAGGGCGCTGGACCCTGAATTCGGGCTTTGTCTACGTCGGTGATTTCGTCGATTGCAAACGCCACGGCGAAGGGTTCCAGACCGACGGTCCGGTCAGCTATAGCGGTGCGTTCAAGGATGACCGGTTCCACGGCGAAGGACGATATGTCTGGGCGGATGGCAGCAGCTATGTCGGCACATTCGTCGAGGGCAAGATCCACGGCAAAGGTCGTCGCGAATTCGCCAATGGAAACGTCTATGAGGGCGAATTCAACGAAGGCGAGTTTCACGGGGAAGGCGTCGAGGTCTACGCCAATGGTACCGAATATCGTGGTACCTACGTGAACGGTGTGCGCGAGGGCCATTTCTTCGCCCGTTTTCCCAACGGCGTCACCTATACCGGTGCGTTCAAGCAGAACCGTTTCAACGGGCACGGGGTTTATGTTCACGAGGACGGGGCCGTGTCCGAAGGGACTTACGTGAACGATTCCCGCGAAGGCTTCTTCAAGTTGAAGTTTACCAATGGCGAGCGTTACGAAGGCAACATGGCCAATGATGCCAAGCACGGGCAGGGCGTTCTCTACTGGCCCAATGGCGATCGTTATGATGGCAATTTCGAGAATGGCCGCATCAGCGGTTTCGGCACGCTGTACCATGCGGATGGCCGGCGCTCGACGGGAACCTGGCGGGTCAAGCCCAACGGGCAATCCGAGCTTGTGCAATGACCCGCTGGCGCAGGTGGTAGGCCCGGAGGGACTCGAACCCCCAACCAAAGCGTTATGAGCGCTCTGCTCTAACCATTGAGCTACAGGCCCGACCTGCGTGCCTTGCTAGCAGACGGGCGGGGCGCGTCAAGGCTTTCGCCTGTGTCGCGCCCCGGACAGGGCTTTCAGATTGCCAAGCGGCGGGCTTTGGATTAACCCGCAGGCCAAGCGATGAAAGGATTTTCCATGTCGGATGCAGAGCAGGCCAAAGGCGCGAAGAACGGGATCACCTATGCCGATGCGGGCGTCGATATCGACGCTGGCAATGCGCTGGTCGAACGGATCAAGCCGGCGGCGAAACGCACAACGCGGGCGGGGTCCATGTCGGGGCTTGGCGGCTTCGGGGCTCTGTTCGACCTGAAGGGCGCAGGCTACAACGACCCGATCCTGGTGGCGGCCACGGATGGCGTGGGCACCAAGCTGCGGATCGCCATCGACACGGGCAATGTGGACAGCATCGGGATCGACCTTGTGGCCATGTGCGTCAATGATCTGGTCTGCCAGGGCGCCGAGCCGCTGTTCTTCCTGGATTATTTCGCGACCGGCAAGCTGGAGCTGGACAGCGCCGCGCGCATCATCGAAGGCATCGCCGAGGGCTGCGCCCTGTCGGGCTGCGCGCTGATCGGCGGCGAGACCGCGGAAATGCCGGGCATGTATCACGGTGGCGATTTCGATCTTGCGGGTTTCGCGGTGGGGGCGATGGAACGCGGGCAGGATCTGCCTGCGGGCGTTCAGGCTGGCGATGTTCTGCTGGGGCTGTCCAGCGATGGCGTGCATTCCAACGGCTACAGCCTCGTGCGCAAGCTGGTCGAGGTGTCGGGCCTTGGCTGGGCCGATGCCTGTCCCTTCGGCGAAGGCACCATGGGCGAGGTGCTGCTGACCCCCACGCGGCTTTACGTGCGCCAGGTGCTCGCGGCGATCCGTGCGGGCGGGGTGCATGCGCTGGCCCATATCACCGGCGGCGGCCTGACCGAGAACCTGCCGCGTGTGCTGCCCGAGGATCTGGGCGCCGAGATCGACCTGGATGCCTGGGACCTGCCGGGCGTTTTCCAGTGGCTGGCCCGGACCGGCGGCATGAGCCAGGCCGAGATTCTCAAGACCTTCAACTGCGGTATCGGCATGATCCTGGTGGTCGCGGCCGACCGCGCCGAGGCGCTGACCGCGCTGCTGCGCGAGGCGGGTGAAACCGTGCATCCGCTGGGGCATGTCACCTCGGGCGGGGCGGGCGTGTCCTACAAGGGCGCGCTTTTGTGAAGAAACGTGTCGCCATCCTGATCTCGGGGGGCGGGTCGAACATGATCCGCCTTGTCGAAAGCATGGCGGGCGATCATCCGGCGCGCTGCGTGCTGGTGGCCTCGAACGATCCCGGCGCGGCGGGGCTTGCCCGGGCAGCGGAAATGGGGATTCCGACGGCGGCGGTGGATCACCGCGCCTACAAGGGGGATCGCCCGGCATTCGAGGCGGCCCTTCAGGCCGAACTGGACAAGGCCGCGCCCGATATCCTGTGCCTTGCCGGGTTCATGCGGGTTCTGACCGTCGGTTTCGTCCAGCCCTGGGAAGGTCGGATGCTGAATATCCACCCGTCGCTCTTGCCGAAATACAAGGGGCTTCACACCCATGCCCGCGCGCTTGAGGCCGGCGACGCCGAGGCCGGTTGCACCGTGCATCTGGTGACGCCGGAACTGGACGATGGCCCCATCCTGGGCCAGGCGCGGGTACCGATCCTGCCCGGCGATACCGAGGCCGCCGTGGCGGCGCGGGTGCTGGAGCAGGAACATCGCCTCTATCCGGTGGTGCTGGAACGGTTTGCGCGCGGCCAGATGGGGCGGATCGACCTCTGACAGGGGCGGGTGTTGCCCGTCACGATCCCTGCGGGATCATCCGCAACGCCATGACGCCCAGCATGGCCAGGCAGATCATCGCCAGAAGTGCGGCGCTTGCGCTCCATGTCTCGATCAGCAGGGCAATCCCGAAGGGTGCGATGGCCGCCATCACCATGCGGACCGAGGCCAGACGGCCCAACCTTGCGGCAAAGCCCTGCGCGCCGAACAGCACCAGGGGCACCGTGCCCCGCACGATCGACGTCAGCCCCTGCGCCAATCCGAAAAGCACCGCAAAGATCATTGCTCCGGCCAGCGTCGGGCCAGTCAGCCACAGCACGGCCAGCGCCACCATCAGCAGCACCGTCGAGATCATCGTCGTGGTCAGCGGATGCAGGCGCAGCCCGAACAGCATGTCCAGCACACGCACACCTACCTGTGCGGGGCCCATCAGGGTGCCCGCGGTCACGGCGGCGGCGGCGGGCAGCCCGAAAGCCGTCAGCGTCGTCACCCATGAGGCCGAGAGCGCGGAAAACACCAGCCCCGCCACGGCAAAGGATATGGCGACCCAGATCATGGCGCGGCGGTGCTGCGCGGGGGGCAGTGGGGGGAATTGCGGCGGCAGGGCGGGCTTTGCACCCGTCACCGGATCAAGATCCGGCGCGCGCGTCAGGCTCAGGTGCAGCGGCAGGCAGACGCAGAGGTTCAGCGCGGCGAAGACCATGTAGGCGGTGCGCCAATCGGCCCAGACAAGGATTGCCTGTGTCAGCGGCCAGAACACGGTCGAGGCAAAGCCGCCCAGCAGCGTCATATGGGTGATGGCGCGCCGCGCACGGGCGGGGCCGAGGCCTTGCGCAAGGGCGGCAAAGGCTGCGTCATACAGAACAAGGGTTGCCGTCACCTCGACCGCGACAAGGGCCAGCACCAGCGAGACAATCCCCTGCGCCTGGCTGAGCGCGATCAGCGACAGGGCGGCCAGCACCGAACCCGTTCCCATCACCATCCGCGCGCCATGCCGGTCCAGCAACCGCCCCGCCGTCGGGGCGGCCAGCGCCCCGATCAGCAGGGCCGCTGAAAAGGCGCCAAAGGCCGTGCCGGGGGCGATGCCCAGGTCATCAGACAGGGCCGGCACCACGCTGCCGAAGGCATAGAACATTGTGCCGAAGCCGATGATCTGCGTGATGCCTATGCCGATGACCAGGCGCAGATAGAGCCAGCGGTCGGGATTGGCGGCGACGAAGGGAAGGGGCATCAGAAAGGGCGTCTTTGCAGGTGGTCGCGGTCTGCGCCACGGGGCGCCGCGCGGGCCGGAATGTCAAGGGTGCAGATGAACGACACTCCCGCTCGGGGCGGGCCGATGCGCGGCCCCTGCGGCTGTCCCATGATGGGGCAATTTCAAAACATATTCTTTTCAATGGCTTGGAGAATGGCGTTAGGGAAATCTCAAGGACTTAAGCCAATTCCCACGGGTGGGAACGCCCCGGAAAGCCTGCGGCCTTTCCTTTGTCGTGGCAATCGCGTAAGACCCTTTGACTTGCGCCGCGCCGCCCGCGGTGCCGCCGAGACAGGGCCATAGATGCGAACGATCACGACGACCGAAGACCTTGCTGCCTTTTGCCAGGAAGCGCGCCGCCACCCCTATGTCACGCTCGACACCGAATTCCTGCGGGAACGGACCTATTATTCCAAGCTTTGCCTGATCCAGATGGCGATGCCGGGCAATGACGACAGCAACGCCGTGCTGGTCGATCCGCTGGAAGAGGGGCTGTCGCTCGAGCCGCTGTACGATCTGTTCCGCGATACGAATGTGGTCAAGGTGTTCCACGCCGCGCGGCAGGACCTCGAGATATTCTTTGTCAATGCGCGCGTCTTTCCCAAGCCGCTGTTCGACACGCAGGTCGCCGCGATGGTCTGCGGCTTTGGCGAGCAGGCAGGGTACGAGACCCTGGTCAAGAAGATCGCCAAGGCCAGCGTCGACAAATCCTCGCGCTTCACCGACTGGTCGCGCCGCCCCTTGAGCGATGCGCAGAAAGTCTATGCGCTGGCGGATGTCACGCATCTGCGCAAGGTTTACGAATACCTTGCCAAGGAACTCAAGAAGACCGACCGCGCCAAATGGGTCGAGGAAGAGCTTGAGATCCTGACGACCCCCGACACCTATATCACCCATCCCGAGGATGCCTGGGAACGGGTCAAGACGCGCACCAATTCGGGCAAGTTCCTTGCGATCGTGCGCGAACTTGCGCGCTTCCGCGAGGATTACGCGCAATCGAACGATGTGCCGCGCAGCCGCGTGTTCAAGGATGATGCGCTGGTCGAGCTTGCCTCGACCAAGCCGGTGACGATGAACGACCTGGGCCGGTCGCGCCTGCTTCTGCGCGAAGCGCGCAAGGGCGAGATCGCGGATGGCATCCTGGCTGCGATCAAGGCGGGCATGGACTGCGCGCCCGAGAATTATCCGCGCCCCGATCTGAGCCGCGAGAAGATGCAGGTCAATCCGGCGCTGGCCGATCTGCTGCGTGTTCTGCTGAAGGCCAAGACCGAGGATTCGGGCGTGGCCTCGAAGCTGATCGCGACAAGCGCCGATCTTGACGCCATTGCCGCCGGAGAGCGCGATGTGCCGGCCTTGCGCGGCTGGCGGGCCGAGGTCTTCGGTCAGGATGCCATGCGCCTGTGCGAGGGCAAGATCGCCCTGTCGGCCAAGGGCAGCGATGTCAGGATCGTCGAACTCTGATCGTCAGCGGCGCGTGCTGGTGGCCGCGTTGCGCGCGGCCTGCACGCGGATCAGGCGCACGCCTTCCAGATCGCCATCGGTGACATGCACGACGGCCACATGGCTGCGGGCGCGTTCCGGCATGGGCACGCGGCCTGCGGGTGCCGTCAGGGCGCGCAGCTCGTAGGTCAGCACGCCATCCACCGGCACACCGTCATTCACGGGTTCCAGCGAGACGGCGAAGGCGCCAACGGTATCGGACAGCGCGGTGGCCCGGATCAGCGCGCCACCCGGAACACGCTCGACCGTCAGGTCCGAAACCTGCGCGGCCAGCGGTGCGACGACTGCGGCGCGCGCGGCGCGACGGTTCGCGAAAATGCCGCCAGTGCTGTTGGGGATAAGCGGGTTCACATTCGCATCCTGCACCGGTTCCACCGTTGCGCGACCGAACCAGTTCAGCGGGTTGAAGCGCGACTCGCTGATGCGTGCGCAGCCTGACAGCACGAGGGCCGAGACCAAGAGGGCCGAAGTAAGGTTCCGCATCCTGTGCTGCCCCATCCGCTGATTGTCCTGTTCCGTTCTGCCTATCTTATCGGGGCCGCGTTGAAAAGACACAAGCCCGCACTGGACCTTTGCCTGCCGCTTGCCTAACTGGTGTGGCATCAACGTGAAGGGGCAGGACATGGCCAGCGAAAGGTTCGAGGCGATCGTCGAGGATTTCGAATTCCTTGAAGATTGGGAGGATCGCTATCGCTATGTGATCGAGCAGGGCAAGGCGATGGACCCCTTGCCCGAGGCGCTGCGCGTGCCGGCCACCAAGGTCGATGGCTGCGCCAGCCAGGTCTGGCTGCATCCGGTGATCGAGAACGGAACGTTCCATTTCGAGGGCGACAGCGATGCGATGATCGTGCGCGGGCTGATCGCGCTGCTGCATGCGCTTTATGACGGGCTGCCGCTGGCCGAGGTGGGGCGCGTCGATGCGCCGGGCGAACTGGCGCGGCTTGGGCTGAACGATCATCTGTCGGCGCAGCGGTCGAACGGCTTGCGCGCGATGATCGAGCGGATCAGGCTGGTGGCGGCGCAGGCCGCCTGATCAGGGTTTCAGCGCGGCAAGGGCGGTTTCCAGATCGCCATAGCCTGTCAGGCGTCTCTCGAAGGCCAGACCAAGGCGCGCGGCGCAGTCCTGCGCGCGGGCGGTCAGGGCAGGGTCATCCGTCTGCGCCTGATAGACCAGCTTGGTGTAATGGCCGAAATAGGTGTCGCGCAGTTGCGGGTGCCGGTCCAGCCCCAGCGGTTCCCAGACGAAGGCATCGAACTGCCGCACAAGGAAATCGGTCAGGTAGAAGGCGGTGAATTCGTCCTCGGCATTTGCGGCAAAGCGGGCGTTGCCCTCGAAGAAGCTGTAGCAATGCGGGCCTTCGACCATCTTTACCCCCAGCCGGTCGCAGGTGGCGCGCAGCCCCCCGCCGGTGCCGCAATCAGCATAGACCACGAAGATGCGGGCATGGGTGGCGCGATGTTTCTGCACGGCCTGTTCCACCGCAGGGGCGATGCGGTCGGGGTGATTGTGCAGGATCGCGGGCAGGCAGGTCAGGTCCATGTGGGACCAGCCATTGCGCGCGATCAGGTCAAGGATCTCGCGGGCCAGCGCACCACAGGCGATCAGCAACATGCGTTCCGGGGCGGCGGCGGGCGTGGCGAGGTCAAGCCCCTCGCGGGTCAGGCGGTCATCATCGGGCAGATCCATCTTCATCCCCTCATGTGACAAGACCCGCGCCATTGGCGCGGGTCTTCGATCCGGTCAGATCTGCGCCTTGTGTCAGGCGCGCATGGCGGCCTGGTTGTGCTTTCGCGCAACAAAGCTCTTGGCGGTTTCCACGGCCACGGCCGCGTCGCGGCAATAGGCATCCGCGCCGATGGCACGGCCGAATTCCTCGTTCAGCGGCGCACCGCCCACGAGGACGATGTAATCGTCGCGCATGCCCTTTTCGACCAGCGTGTCGATCACGACCTTCATGTAGGGCATGGTCGTGGTCAGCAGCGCGGACATGCCCAGGATGTCGGGCTTTTCGGCTTCCAGCGCGTCAAGATAGCTGTCCACGGCATTGTTGATGCCAAGGTCGATCACCTCGAAGCCCGCGCCTTCCATCATCATGCCGACAAGGTTCTTGCCGATGTCGTGGATGTCGCCCTTGACGGTGCCGATCACCATCTTGCCCTGCTTGGGTGCGCCGGTTTCGACCAGCAGCGGCTTGAGGATGGCCATGCCGCCCTTCATCGCGTTGGCGGCCAGAAGCACTTCGGGGACGAACAGGATGCCATCGCGGAAGTCCTTGCCCACGATGGTCATGCCGGCGACCAGCGCCTCGGTCAGGATCTCGTAGGGCTGCCAGCCGCGCGCGAGCAGGATGTTGACGCTTTCCTCGATCTCTTCCTTGAGGCCGTCGTAAAGGTCATCAAACATCTGCTGGACCAGTTCGTCATCGTCGAGGTCTGCGAGGATGATGTCGTCTTGATCGTCGGACATGGCGGGTTCCTTGGCTGTGCGGCGCGCGCGCGCCTGCGTCTGTCTGTCTGTCGCCCCATCTGGGGCTTTTGCGTCATGCGCACTGGTCGAATTGCGACATAGGCGCAAGCGCTTCCGACCTGCACCCCAGAATTGGCGTCTCCGTTGCCGGAATGATGCGCTTCTGGCGGCGCCGTGCCGGCTTATTCCCCCCGGCGGCTGCCGCGGCGGCTGCGGCGTGGTGCTGCCACGTCATCGCCGGTGCCGTCGCCCGTGCTGGTGAAGCCGCCCAGCAGGCTGGTGATCTGATCCAGCGTCGGGCGCGGCCCGCGCGGCCGGGTTTCCAGCGCGCGTTTCATGTGTTCCAGATGCACCGGCATGGTGCCGCAGCAGCCGCCGATGATCGTGGCGCCCGCGTCGCGTGCCAGTACGGCATATTCGGCCATCAATTCGGGCGTGCCGTCGTAATGGATGTGCCCGTCGTGATATTTCGGGATGCCCGCGTTGCCCTTGGCGATGATCGGGCGTTCCGTGCCCTGGGCGGCAAAGCCCAGGACGGTGCGCAGCAGATCCGAGGCGCCGGTGCCGCAATTGGCCCCGAAGGCAAGGGGCGGATTGGGCAGGGCTTCTACCATGTCGACCATGGCGGCACTGGTCACGCCCATCATCGTGCGGCCCGCGGTGTCAAAGCTCATGGTGCCGCACCAGGGCATGCCGGCCAGCGCGAAGGCTTCGGCGGCGGCGCGGTATTCCTCGGGGGCGGAAATGGTTTCCAGCCAGAGCACATCGGCCCCGCCTTCCTTGAGGCCCTCGGCCTGTTCGTGGAAGATCTCGACCGCGACCTCATGGGTGAGCGGCCCCATCGGGGCGAAGATCTCGCCGGTCGGACCCACCGATCCGGCCACGACCACGGTGCGCCCGGCCTTGTCGGCGATCTGGCGGCCCAGTTCGGCGCTGATGCGCGACAGCTCGCGCGCGCGCTTTTCCGCGCCGTGCAGTTTCAGGCGGCTGGCGTTGCCACCGAAAGAATTGGTCAGGAAGATGTCGCTGCCCGCGTCCACGGCCGACTTGTAAAGCGACAGGATGCGGTCGGGATGTTCCTCGTTCCACATCTCGGGTGCATCGCCCGAAGTCAGCCCCATGTTGAAGAGGTTGGTTCCGGTGGCCCCGTCGGCCATCAGCCAGTCGCGGGTTTCAAGCAGGCGGGACAGCGCGTCGGTCATGGGGTGGTCCTGTTCAGTCAATATGCGGTCATGCCCGCGACCCGTGTCCTGTCACATCGGAAGGGGGCAGGCAAATTCATATGTTTCATGAAGATCGTGAGGGGCGTTGCAACTGGCGGCGCCAATCCCGGTTCGCCCTGACCGGTTTTCAGGGCATGCCGCGCGGGCATGCCCTGCCGGGGCCATGCGCATTTCGAACATGCGAAGGCGTGTCGCTTGCGGGCGGATCAGATCTCGCTCATTAGCTGGGCCTTGGCGACGACCAGCAATTCGGCCATCTTTGCGCGCACGGCCTCGGCATCGGCGATGCCGTCAAGATCGGCGGCAACCTTGCGCACGACATCCTCGTGTCCGGCTTCCTCGAAATCGGCCTTGATCACGGCGCGGGCGTATTCCGCGGCCTCGTCGGCGGACTTGCCCAGCAGTTCGGCCGCCCACAGACCCAGAAGCTTGTTGCGGCGCGCCTCGGCCTTGAACTTCATTTCCTCGTCATGGGCGTATTTCGCCTCGAACGCATGTTCGCGGTCATCGAAGGTTGTCATCTGTCACTTCCTCGGGTGGCGGTTTCGTCTGTGTCCGATATGCACACCTGCGACGGTTGGCGCAAGGGGCAGGGCGCATCTTGCGACAATGCCGCCCATGGACTAAAGGGGGTGCGACTGGATGGGACTCATGCCCGTCCCCAGCACCGGAGTGGCCATGGCACGGCGCAAGAAAATCTACGAAGGCAAGGCGAAAACCTTGTATGAAGGGCCCGAGCCCGGAACCATCATCCAGTACTTCAAGGATGATGCCACGGCCTTCAACGCGGAAAAGCGCGATGTGATCGAAGGCAAGGGCGTGCTGAACAACATGCTGTCCGAGTTCTTCATGACCGGACTGGCCGGCGTGGGTGTGCCCACCCATTTCATCCGCCGCCTGAACATGCGCGAACAACTGGTGCGCGCCTGCGAGATCATTCCGCTGGAAGTGGTGGTGCGCAACTATGCCGCCGGGTCGATGGCAAAGCGGCTGGGGATCGAGGAAGGGCTGCAACTGCCGCGCCCGATCATCGAATACTACTACAAGGACGACAAGCTGGGCGATCCGCTGGTCACCGAGGAACATATCGCGGCCTTCGGCTGGGCCAGCCAGCAGGACATGGACGACATCCTGAGCCTTGCGCTGCGCGTGAACGATTTCCTGTCGGGCGTGATGTTCAGCGCCGGCATCAAGCTGGTGGATTTCAAGATCGAGATCGGACGGATCTACGAGGGCGATTTTCAGCGCCTCGTGGTCGCTGACGAGATCAGCCCCGACAGTTGCCGTCTGTGGGATATCGAGACCGGCCGCAAGCTGGACAAGGACGTGTTCCGTCGCGACCTGGGCAGCCTGACGGATGCCTATTCCGAGGTGGCGCGCCGCCTGGGCGTCATGCCCAAGACCGCGACGCCGATCACGAAGCCGACGCTGATCAACTGATCCCCCGACCCGCGGCTGCAGGCTGCGGAATGGATATTTGAAGCAAGAAGAAACAGGGCGCGGCGGCCCCTGCGAGACCGGAGAGCAAGCGATGAAGGCACGGGTGCATGTGATGCTGAAGAACGGGGTTCTGGACCCGCAGGGCGAGGCGGTGCGTCACGCCCTGGGGACGCTGGGTTTCGCCGGGGTCAACGGGGTGCGCCAGGGCAAGGTGATCGAGCTTGACCTGGCCGAGACCGACCCCGAGGCGGCGCGCGCGCAGGTGGCGCGCATGTGCGAGACGCTGCTGGCCAACACGGTGATCGAAAGCTACACGGTGGAGATCGCCTGATGCATGCGGCGGTGATCACCTTTCCGGGCTCGAACTGCGACCGTGACCTTGTGACGGCCTTCGAGAAGGCGGGCGCGCGCGTCAGCCGTGTCTGGCACAAGGATACCGAACTGCCCGCGGATGTGGACGTGGTGGGCATTCCGGGCGGGTTTTCCTTTGGCGATTACCTGCGTTGCGGGGCGATTGCCGCGAATTCGCCGATCAGCCGGGCAGTCGTGGCCCATGCGGGGCGCGGCGGTTACGTGCTGGGGATCTGCAACGGCTTCCAGGTTCTGACCGAGACACGGTTGCTGCCTGGCGCCTTGATGCGCAACGCGGGGCTGAAGTTCATCTGCCGCACGGTCGAGCTGGAGGTGGCCAGCACCGACAGCGCCTTTACCGCAGGCTACGGCAAGGGGCAGCGCCTGCGCGTGCCCGTGGCGCATCACGACGGCAACTACACCGCGGGCGCCGATCTTCTGGCGCAATTGCGCGACGAGGACCGGATCGCCTTTACCTATGCCACGCCGATCAACGGATCGACCGGGGATATCGCGGGCGTACTGAGCGAGAACCGCCGGGTGCTGGGCATGATGCCCCATCCCGAGCGCGCCGCCGAAGAGGCGCATGGCAGCACCGATGGCCGGCAGATATTCGCCGGTCTGCTGGATGCGCTGACGGCGGCCTGACTTGAGCGCAAGGCCCGGCCATCGTAGTCTGGCGCCATGAAACCTTCGACCAGCGCATCCGCGCCCCGCAACCGGGGCGCGACCAGCAAGAGCCAGCGGCGGGCCGAGACCTCGGGTACGGTCAGTTGGCGCGGGCGCGTGGGTCTGGGATTGCTGATGGTGGTCGCTGTCATCACCATCGCGGTGACCAACAGGCTGCTGACCGATCGCTTCACCGAAACCACCCGCAACCGGGCCGAGCTGCGCCTTGCGCTTTACAGCGGCAACCTGCTGAGCGAACTGCGCCGCAACGCGATCGTGCCGCAGCTTCTGGCGCGCGATCCCACGCTGATTTCAGCGCTGGCGACGCGGGATTATTCGCTGTCCACGCAGCGCCTGATTTCCTTCGTGGAGGAGATCGGTGCGGCCTCCCTGATGCTGCTGGACCGCGAGGGGCGCACTGTCGCCTCGACCGACCGCAACAAGCTGGGCAGCAATTTCCGGTCGGAATCCTATTTCGTCGAGGCGCTGCGCGCCAATGACACGATCTTTACCGCGCAACGCCGCGAGGCGGGCAGCTACCAGTTTTCCTATTCGCGCCGGATCATCGACAAGGGGCAGACCCTTGGCGTGATCGTCGTCGAGGTGGACCTGCAGAAGTTCGAACGCGCCTGGGCGGGCATTTCGGATGCGGTTCTGGTGACCAATTCCGAAGGCGTGATCATGCTGGCGACAGAGCCGCGCTGGCGCGGGTTGACCGAGACCGAGGCCCTGGCCCAGCAGCCGCCCGAAAGCGCGATCCAGCGGGCGATCCAGGCCACGGCCGACTGGACCGCCCTGCCGGCGGATGCCTATCTGCAGGGCGAGGCGGTGATCCGCATGGAGGGGCGCATCCCGTTCCGTGGCTGGCGCATCGCCAGTTTCACCGCCTACACCAGCGTGCGCGAGCGCGTGAACGGGGTTCTGGCGCTGGAGATCATGGGATTCGCGATCCTGCTGGCGCTGGCCTTCTACATGGCCAGCCGCAAGAACGCGGTGCGTCTGGCGCTGTTCCAGCGCGAGTTGGCGGAACTGCGCCTGTTGAACGCACGGCTGCAGCGGGAAATCGCCGAGCGGGAAAAGGTCCAGGAAACGCTTGCGGTGGCCGAACAGACACTGGCGCAAAGCTCGAAACTGGCGGCTTTGGGCGAGATGTCGGCGGCCGTCAGTCACGAGCTGAACCAGCCGCTGGCGGCGATGAAGACCTACCTGGCCGGGGCGCGCCTGCTGCTGCGCCGCAACCGGCCCGAGGAGGCGCTGTCATCGTTTCAGCGGATCGACGATCTGATCGAGCGGATGGGGGCGATCACGCGGCAGCTCAAGTCCTACGCGCGCAAGAGCGGGGACCAGTTGACCCCTGTAAACATGAGCGATGCGCTGGCATCCGCCCTGTCGATGATGGAGCCGCAACTCAAGCAGCGGCGCATCCGCATCACCCGTGCGCTACCCGACCGGCCGGTGATGGTGATGGGTGACAGGGTGCGGATCGAACAGGTGATGATCAACCTGTTGCGCAACGCCATGGATGCGACGCAGGCCGTGGCCGAACCCGAGATCGACATCCTGCTGGCGGCGGGCGAGACCGCGACCCTGACGGTGCGCGACAATGGCGAGGGGATCAAGGATCTGGAGAACCTGTTCGAGCCCTTCTACACCACCAAGAAGCCGGGCGAGGGGGTCGGGCTGGGGCTTGCCATTTCCTCGGGGATCGTCAACGACCTTGGGGGGCGGCTGACGGCCCGCAATGCCAGTGACGGGGGGGCGGTCTTCGAGGTCCAGCTTCCGATCCTGGGCAATGACAACGAAATTGAAGCGGCGGAGTAGGGTGCATGTCTAAAGGGATGAAGATCGCCATCGTCGATGACGAGCAGGACATGCGGCAGTCGATCAGCCAGTGGCTGGCGCTGTCCGGTTATGACACGGAAACATTCGCCAGCGCCGAGGATGCGCTGAAGGTGCTGGGGCCGGATTATCCCGGTATCGTGATTTCGGACATAAAGATGCCCGGCATGGACGGGATGCAGTTCCTGAAAAAGCTGATGGGCAGCGACAGCACCCTGCCGGTGATCATGATCACCGGTCATGGCGATGTGCCCATGGCGGTCGAGGCGATGCGCGTGGGGGCCTTCGACTTTCTGGAAAAGCCCTTCAATCCCGACCGGATGAACGAGCTGGCGCGCAAGGCCACGAACACGCGCCGCCTGACGCTGGACAACCGGGCATTGCGGCGCGAGCTGTCCGATGGCGGGCAGATCATGAAGAAGCTGATCGGCACCAGCCCCGCGATGGAGCGGCTGCGCGAGGATATCCTGGACCTGGGGCAGGCTGATGGCCATGTGCTGATCGACGGGGAAACCGGCACCGGCAAGACGCTGGTGGCCCATGCGCTGCATGCCGTGGGCGCGCGGGGTGGGCGCAAGTTCGTCCTGATTTCCTGCGCGGCCTTCGACGAGGACAAGCTGGCCAAGCGGCTGTTCGGCCCGATGATGCCCGAGGACAGCCAGCTTCCCGCCGTCGAAGAGGCGCGCGGCGGCACGCTGGTGCTGGAAGATGTCGAAACCCTGTCCGACAGCCTTCAGGCGCGGCTTCTGAGCTTCATCAACGAGCAGGGCACGCCCGCCGAAACCCGGATCGTGGCGATTTCCAACCTGCAGGAGCAGGATCGCACCTGCGAGGATGCGCTGCGGCCCGATCTGTTCTACCGGCTAGCGGCCCTGCGGATCACGCCGCCGCCGCTGCGCCAGCGCGGCGAAGATATCCTGACGCTGTTCACCCGCCTGTCCGAGCAGTTCGCCGACGAATATGGCTGCGACGCGCCGCAGGTCAGCGCCCAGGAGGCCGCGCAGCTGCTGCAGGCGCCCTGGCCTGGCAACGTGCGCCAGCTGATCAACGTGGCCGAACGCGCGGTGCTGCAATCGCGGCGCGGGTCGGGCACCATCGCATCGCTGCTGATGACCGATAACGAGGAAATGCAGCCCGTGATGACGACCGAGGGCAAGCCGCTCAAGGAATATGTGGAAGCCTTCGAACGGATGCTGATCGACAACACGATGCGGCGTCACAAGGGATCGATCGCGGCGGTGATGGACGAGCTGTGCCTGCCGCGCCGGACGCTGAACGAGAAGATGGCCAAGTACGGTTTGCAGCGGTCCGACTACCTGTGATGCGCGCCCGCCCGGTCCCTGCGACCCTGGCGGGGCATTTTCCCCATTGTGTTATCCTCGGGCCTGCCGCTATGGTGAACCATGGTGTGTGGCACCTGATGTGACCCGCCATAGAGTTTCGCTGCATCCGCCATGTGTAGGACTGATCCGGCACGGTGTGTGCAGACCGATTGAGCCCTGGCAACGGGGCTGACGAACCCCCGAACCCTCCGCATTTGCGGGGTGGCGACGGCCTTGAACGGGCGCCCCATGTCAATGAGGGCGTCGGAGAAGAAACGCGATGAGGCGCGCGAGAGCAACCGATCCCTTCCTGACCCCGGCTTCGGGGCCTGTGCCCCTGTCGGTGGCATGCAGGATGACCGGACGGGTCGCGTGCGCCGGAACCCTCGCCAATGATAGACACGCGCCGCAAGGCCCACGCCCTCCGGGTGTCGGGCCAAGTCGCCGTGCGAATGGAAAAAATGGCCAAGAAAATGCTTATCGACGCCACACACGCGGAAGAGACCCGCGTTGTCGTGGTGGATGGAAACAAAGTCGAAGAGTTTGATTTTGAATCCGAAAACAAACGCCAGCTTGCTGGAAACATCTACCTTGCAAAGGTAACCCGGGTCGAACCGTCGCTTCAGGCGGCTTTCGTGGATTACGGCGGAAACCGTCACGGTTTCCTGGCGTTCTCGGAAATTCATCCCGATTACTACCAGATCCCCGTCGCGGACCGTCAGGCCCTGATGGAGGAAGAGCGCGCCTATGCCGAAGCGCAGCGCCGCGAGGACGAGGATGAAAAGCCCCGCTCGAACCGCTCGCGGTCGCGCTCGGGTGGACGCAGCCGTGCGGAATCGGTGAAAAGCGACGATGCCGTCGCGACCCGCGATGCCGAGGCCGACGAAATCGCCGGCATGGAGACCATCGACCTCGAAGAGGCCGATGTCGCCGAAGGCACCTCGCCGATGGAGATCGTGGGCGAGACCCCGGTCGAAGAGCCGTCGGATCAGTCCGAAGACCAGTCCGACGCCCATTCCGAGGAAGACGAAGCGGACGAGGATGATGGCGCGGTCGAGACGGTCGAGCGTGACGACAGCATCGAATCCGTGGCCGATGACGACGATGTCGAGGACATTCGCCCCACGCGCAAGCCGCGCGCCCGGCGCTACAAGATCCAGGAAGTCATCAAGGTGCGCCAGATCCTGCTGGTGCAGGTCGTCAAGGAAGAGCGTGGCAACAAGGGTGCGGCGCTGACCACCTATCTGTCGCTGGCGGGCCGGTATTGCGTGCTGATGCCCAATACCGCGCGTGGCGGCGGCATCAGCCGCAAGATCACCAATGCCGTTGACCGCAAGAAGCTGAAGGAAATCGCCAACGAGATCGACGTGCCGCAGGGCGCCGGTCTGATCGTGCGGACAGCGGGCGCCAAGCGCACCAAGACCGAGATCAAGCGCGATTACGAATACCTCCAGCGTCTGTGGGAACAGATCCGCGAATTGACGCTGAAATCCATTGCGCCGGCCAAGATCTATGAAGAGGGCGACCTGATCAAACGCTCGATCCGCGACCTCTACAGCCGCGAGATCGACGAGGTTCTGGTCGAGGGCGAGCGCGGTTACCGCATCGCCAAGGACTTCATGAAGATGATCATGCCGTCCCATGCCGTGAACGTGAAGAACTACCGCGAGCAGATGCCGCTTTTCGCCCGCTACCAGGTGGAAAGCTACCTGTCGTCGATGTTCAACCCGGTCGTGCAGCTGAAATCCGGCGGCTATATCGTGATCGGCGTGACCGAGGCGCTTGTGGCGATCGACGTGAACTCGGGCCGCGCGACCAAGGAAGGCTCGATCGAAGAGACCGCCCTCAAGACCAACCTGGAGGCCGCCGAGGAAGTGGCGCGCCAGTTGCGTCTGCGTGACCTTGCCGGGCTGATCGTGATCGACTTCATCGACATGGACGAGCGGCGCAACAACGCGGCCGTCGAAAAGCGGATCAAGGACAAGCTCAAGACCGACCGTGCCCGCATCCAGGTGGGCCGGATCAGCGGTTTCGGCCTGATGGAAATGTCGCGCCAGCGTCTGCGCCCCGGCATGATCGAAGCCACGACCCAGCCCTGTGCCCATTGCCACGGTACGGGTCTGATCCGGTCGGACGACAACCTTGCGCTGTCGATCCTGCGCCAGATCGAGGAAGAGGGCGTGCGCCGCCGCTCGCGCGAGGTGCTGATCAAGGCGCCGGTCGCCATCGCCAACTACCTGATGAACCAGAAGCGCGAACATGTGGCACAGATCGAAGGGCGTTATGGCCTGTCGGTGCGGATCGAAGGCGATCCCAGCCTGATCAGCCCCGACTTCACGATGGAGAAGTTCAAGACCGCGACCCGTGTTGTCGTCGAACTGCCGCATGTGGTGTCTGGCGATGCCACGCTGATGGACGAGGTCGAAAGCTCTGTCTCTGCCTGGGATCTGGAAGAGGCTGAAGAGGCCGAAGCCGAAGCCGCGGCAAAGGCGGGTGAGCGCAGCGAGCGGGCCGAGCGGTCCGAGCGTTCCGAACGCAGCCCCGAGGCGCTGGATGACGAGGGCAAGCCCAAGAAGCGCCGCCGGCGTCGGCGTCGCAGCCGTTCCAAATCCGGACAGGATGGCGAGAACGGCCAGGCCGGCACGACGGATGAGGACGAGCGCGACGAGGCCGAGGAAACGGCAGAGGTTGCTGCCGAGGCCGCGACCGATGCGCCCGCGGCAGAGGATGAAACCGTTGCTGCTGCGTCGGACACGGATGCGCCCGCAGCCGAGGCGGACGCGCCTGTCGCCGAAGCAGCCCCGGCAGAGGCCGAGAAACCGGCCCGCAAGACGGTCAGCCGTACCCGGTCGACCAGCAGCAAGGCCAAGACGGCCGATGGCGAAAAGGCACCTGCCAAACCCAAGGCACCTGCGAAACCAAGGGCGTCGTCCAAGGCCAGCGCGGCCAAGGCCGATGCGGCTGTCGCCGAAACCGAAACCGAGGCCGAGGCGGCAACCGATGCGCCGGCAAAGCCCGCCGCGCGCAAGCCGTCCACCCGCAGCCGCAGCACGAAGGCGGCAAAGGACGCGGTTGACGCTCCGGTGTCGGACGCCCCTGTGACCGAGGCGCCGGCGGCATCTGCCGCACCGGCCGCGGAACCGGTCATGGCCGAAGCCAAGGCGGAGGCACCTGCCGATGTCCCCGCTGCAGCGGCGGCAGAGCCCGAGGCGCCGAAAGCGGCCGAAAAGCCCGCCAAGGCCGCTGCCGACACGGTCGAGGATCCCTCGAAGCCCAAGCGCAAGGGCTGGTGGTCGCTGGGCCGCTGACCGGCCAAGCCTGTCCTGCATGCATCATGAACCGCCCCCTCGGGGGCGGTTTTTCATTTGCCCGCAGCCACATGGCGCGCCGGACACGCCATTGTCACCTCCGGTCAACAAGGATGTGACAACCGCGCGCGTGACCTTGCCGCCGCGATGGCGTAAGGCTGGCCCATGTTTGGAATCGAGATCATCGACGCGGGCTTGCTGCCTGCCATGTTCGTGGCGCTTCTGGCCGGGGTGGTCTCGTTCCTCAGCCCCTGCGTGCTGCCCATCGTGCCGCCCTATCTGGCCTACATGAGCGGCGTGTCGCTGTCCGATCTGCAAGACAGGGGACAGGGGCGCAACCGCGCGATCCTGCCGGCGCTGTTCTTCGTCATGGGGCTGTCGACGGTCTTTCTGTTCCTGGGCTTCACCGCCTCGGCCATTGGCGCGGCGTTTCTGCAGTATCAGGGTTATTTCAATACGATAGCCGGCGTTCTTGTGATGGCCTTTGGTGCGCATTTCATCGGGATCTACCGCATTTCCTTTCTGGACCGAGAGGCGCGGCTGGATGCGGGGGATCGCGGCGGGTCGGCTTTCGGGGCCTATATCCTGGGCCTGGCCTTCGCCTTTGGCTGGACGCCCTGCATCGGCCCGCAACTGGGCGCGATCCTGTCGCTGGCCGCCTCCGAGGCATCCGTTGCGCGTGGCACGCTGCTGCTGGGAATTTACGCGGCGGGGCTGGGGATTCCCTTCCTGCTGGTGGCCGCCTTCCTGCCGCGCCTGACGGGCGTGATGGGCTGGATGAAGCGGCATATGGACCGGATCGAAAAGGTCATGGGCCTGCTGCTCTGGACGATCGGCCTGCTGATGCTGACGGGTGGCTTCTCGGCCTTTTCCTTCTGGTTGCTGGAAACATTCCCGGCACTCGCCGCGCTGGGGTGAGGCTGGCCACGCACGGGCCTGTCAAAAGTCTTACGCCTGCCTGAAAGCTGCGATACTGTGACCCGGTAACGAGGTCCGGATGAGCAGTATGTCCCAACAACAGGTCGCACGGCGCAGGGTGTTCTACGTGCCGGGTTACGATCCGATCCATCCGCGCCGCTACCGCGAGCTCTATCGCAAGGAAAGCGCGGAACAGGCGGCGATTTCCGGCTATGACATCGCGCTGCGACCCAAAAGCGGGGGCGGCGCCTATGGCTGGCAGGTCGAGGGGCGCTTTGGCGAGCAGATCACCACCGCCGATGTCGAGGTGCTGATCTGGTCCGATATCGTGCGCGACAGCATGTCGAATTCGATCCCCGCGACCTATCAGCAATTGGCGCAGACGGCATGGGCCTATATCGGGTCGGGCGCGCTGTGGCGCCTGATGCGGCTGCGCAAGGGGCCGGTGATCGCGGCGCTTTATCCGGTGGCATTTCTGCTGGTGCAGTTGGCGCTGGCCTGTGCGGCGGCTTACGGCGTCACGCGCCTGGGGGGGGAGGCTGCCACATGGGCTACGGGGGGCGCGCGCACGGCAGGCTTTGCGGCCCTGATCCTGATGGCGGCGGCGCTGGGTGGGGTGGCATCCGTGATGGTCTTGCGCTGGTTCCGCGCGCAGGACAGCCGGTTCTTTGCCTATTACCTGATGCATGACTATGCGTTTTCCGCCAAGTGGCAGGGTGCCAATCCACCCGCGCTTGAGGCGCGGATGACGGAATTCGGGGACAGTATCGTGGCCGCCCTGAATGATCCGGTCGATGAGGTGCTGGTCGTGGGCCATTCCTCGGGCGCGCATCTGGCGGTGTCGGTCCTGGCGGATCTGATCCGCGCGGGCCGCGTGCCCGTGGCAGGGCCTGCGCTGGCGTTTCTGTCGCTGGGGCAGGTGGTGCCGATGATGTCCTTTCTGCCGCAGGCGCATAGGCTCAGGGCTGATCTGCAATTCCTTAGCGAATCCGAGGCCTTGACCTGGGTCGATGTGACTGCACCGGGTGATGGCTGCGCCTTTGCCCTGTGCGATCCGGTGGCGGTGTCGGGCGTGGCCCGGCCGGAGAAACGCTGGCCACTGGTGTTGTCTGCGGCCTTTACCCAGACGCTGAGCGCTGAGCGGTGGAAAGCGCTGCGCTGGCGCTTCTTCCGGCTGCATTTCCAGTATCTCTGCGCCTTCGACCGTCCGGGTGACTACGACTATTTCGCGATCACCGCGGGGCCTGTCAGCCTGGCGGATCGCTATCGCGGCCGTGCGCCGTCGAAATCCCGTATCGACAAGGCTGTGTCCGGTCATGTGACGGTTGCCCCATGACGCTGCTGCCGCCGAAACCCCCCGTGCGGGCCGAACGCGTGTCGCTGCTGCGCTATTTGCGCCTGTTCCGGCAAGATATCCTGTCGGCCCAGCCTGCGCGGCTTTACCGGGCCTGGATGGCTGATTTCCGGACGCCCTTCTTCCGGTCCGTGCTGGCCAATCAGCCTGATCTTGTCCGGCTGGTCCTGAAGGAGCGCCCGCAGGACTTTCCGAAGTCCATGCGCGTGGCCGAAGGCCTGCGCCCGCTTCTGGGCAATTCGGTCTTTCTGACCAATGGGGCAGCGTGGGAGCGGCAACGACGCATCATCGACCCGGCTTTCGAGGGGGGGCGGCTTCGCGATACCTTTCCGGCCATGTGGCAGGCGGCAGAAGCGGCCGTCCTGCGGCTGCGCGACCAGGTGGACAAGGCAGGCCCGATCGAGATCGAGGAAGTGACCAGCCATGCCGCCGCCGATGTGATCTTTCGCACGCTCTTCTCGATCCCGATCGAGAACCGGATGGCGACCCGCGTCTTTACGGAATTCCGGGACTATCAACGCAGCCAGCCGATCCTGAACATCGCGGCCTTTCTGCCCTTGCCGCGCTGGATGCCCCGGTTTCATCGGCGCCGGACAAGGCGCAGTGCCGCCGCGATCCGGGAACTGATCACCGCGATGACGGCGGAACGGATGGACCGGATCGCCGAGGGCACTGCGCCCGACGATCTGGCCACCAAGATCATGACAACGGCCGACCCCGAGACGGGCCAGCGGTTCGATACCGGGGAAATGGTGGACCAGGTTGCCATCTTCTTTCTGGCCGGGCACGAGACCAGCGCATCGGCCCTGGCCTGGTGCCTCTACCTGGTGGCCATGTTCCCGGAATGGCAAGACCGGCTTGCCGCCGAGGCCGACATCCTGACGCATCCCGATTTCGCGGTGATGTCGCGCCTGCGGCTGAGCCGCGATGTCTTTCGCGAGGCGCTGCGCCTTTATCCGCCCGTGCCCATGATGGTGCGCGAGACAAGCTGCCCCGAACGTCTGCGCGAGAGGGATCTGCCCAAGGGGACGCAGATCGTGATCAGCCCCTGGCACCTGCATCGGCACACGCGGCTGTGGGACAATCCTGACGGTTTCGATCCCGCGCGATGGGGATCCGAGAATGGCAAGACCTGCCTGCGCGAGGCGTTCATTCCGTTTTCGGCGGGCGCGCGTGTCTGCACGGGGGCCGGTTTCGCCATGGTCGAGGGGCCGTTGATCCTGTCGATGCTGCTGCGCCATTTCCGGTTCGAAGTGGTGCCCGACCGGGTGCCGGTGCCGGTGGCGCATCTGACGGTGCGGGCAAAGGATGGCATCTGGTTGCGTGTCGTGCCGCGCCACACGGCTGCCACCTGACAGCAGGGCCCACAAGCGTAACAAGATGTTCAGGATCACTGTCATCCGGACAGAATGGCAGGTTCATCTGAAGAGCTGGTTAATCCCGGTCAGCCTTGCGAAAATGTTGCAGCACATAGACCCGGATCGCCGAGGCAAGGCCGATATCAGGTTCACGCATTGCATCAATTTGCGCCGCCAATGCATTGACCGCGATATTTTTTTCGTCAGCAATTTCGCGGAATGCCTGCCAGAACGCGGGCTCCAGCGTCACGCTGGTCCGGTGGCCACGCAGGGTCAGCGAATGTTTCTGTGGACCTGTTCCCATCGCATCAAGGCTCTTTGCGATGCGCGTCAAGTGCCTTGCGCGCCTGTTCGGCGCGGGCCTTTTCCAGCTCTTTCTCGGGCTTGGTCCTGCCGAATTTCACGGCATTCTCGTCGGCGCGGGCCTTTTTCGCGGCCCGCGCCTTTTCTTTTCGCACACGGTTCAGATTGACCGGTGTGCTCACCCCTTGGGCCCGATCATGTCTTCGGGACGCACGACACGGTCGAAGGTTTCGGCATCCACCAGGCCCAGTGCGATGGCTTCTTCCTTCAGCGTGGTGCCGTTCTTGTGCGCCGTCTTGGCGACCTTGGTGGCATTGTCGTAGCCGATCGTGGGCGCGAGTGCCGTGACCAGCATCAGGCTTTCCTTCATCAGCTTGTCGATCCGCGCCACGTTGGCCTGGGTGCCCACCACCATGTTGTCAGTGAAGCTGGAGGCCGCGTCGCCCAGAAGCTGCATCGATTGCAACACGTTATAGGACATCATGGGGTTGTAGACGTTCAGTTCGAAATGCCCCTGCGACCCGGCGAAACCCACGGCCGCGTCATTGCCCATGACATGGGCGCAGACCATGGTCAGCGCCTCGGCCTGGGTCGGGTTGACCTTGCCGGGCATGATCGAGGATCCGGGTTCGTTCTCGGGCAGGATCAGCTCGCCCAGGCCGGAACGGGGGCCCGAGCCCAGCAGGCGCATGTCATTGGCGATCTTGAAAAGCGATCCGGCCACGGTCTTGAGCGCGCCCGAGAACATCACCATCGCGTCATGGGCGGCCAGTGCTTCGAACTTGTTGGGGGCGGTGACGAAGGGCAGCGCCGTGATCGCCGCGATTTCGGCGGCGACATTCTCGGCAAAACCCACGCGGGTGTTCAGCCCGGTGCCGACAGCGGTGCCGCCCTGGGCCAGTTCGTAGATGTCGGGCAGGCAGGCCTCGATCCGTTCGATGCCCTTGGCGACCTGATGCGCATAGCCGCCGAATTCCTGGCCCAGCGTCAGCGGCGTCGCATCCTGCGTATGGGTGCGGCCGATCTTGATGATATCCTTGAATTCTTCCGATTTCGCGGCCAGCGCGCCATGCAGCTTGCGCAGGCCCGGCAGCAGCACGTCGCGCGCCACCATGCCGATGGCGACATGCATCGCGGTGGGGAAAGTGTCGTTCGAGGACTGGCCCATGTTGCAGTGATCGTTGGGATGCACAGGCTTTTTCGAACCCATCTGGCCGCCCTTGATCTCGATCGCGCGGTTCGAGATCACCTCGTTCGCGTTCATGTTGGACTGGGTGCCCGATCCGGTCTGCCAGACGACGAGGGGGAAGTTGTCATCGAACTTGCCGTCGATCACTTCCTGCGCCGCCTGCTGGATGGCCTTGGACAGGGTCGGTTCCAGATCGCCGAAGCCTTCGTTGACGATGGCGGCGGCCTTCTTGATCACGCCGAGGGCGCGCACGATGGCCACGGGCTGACGCTCCCAGCCGATCGGGAAGTTCATGATCGAGCGCTGCGTCTGCGCGCCCCAGTACTTGTCTGCCGGAACCTCGAGAGGGCCGAAGCTGTCGGTCTCGGTGCGGGTGGTCGTCATGGCATTGCCCCTTGCGATTACTCTTGCCCCCTCATAGCGGAACGGGCAGCAAGATCAATATTGCATGCGGTTGCATACCGGGGCGGTGCCCCCATGAACGGGATTATTTGCGGAAACGGTCGAGCCTGACGACTTCCGCTTCCTTGTGGCCGCCTGACGGCCCGCCGGGATCGTGATCGTCGCCGTCGTCGTCATCCTCGGGCTCGTCATCGTCCATGCTTTGGGTTTCGAAGCGCAGGCCGAATTCGACGGACGGGTCCACGAAGGTCTTGATCGCGTCATAGGGGATATAGAGCGGTTCCGGCTGGTCCCCGAAGTTCAGGGTCACGGCAAAGCCCTCTGTCCGCACCTCGAGGTTGTCGTACCAGTTCTGCATGACGACCGTCATTTCGGTCGGATAGCGATCCCGCAGCCAATCGGCCAGGCGCGCATGCGGATGAGTCGTGTCGAAGGTGATGAAGAAATGATGCGCGCCGGGCAAGCCGTGATCGGCCACATCCTGCAATACTTCCTGAATCAGACCGCGCATCGCGCGATGCATCAGGTTGCCGTAATCGATGGTGCGCGACATTGAATTATCCTTCGGCAGGTTGAGGTCAGCATAGGGGATTCGGGGTAAAACAAAAGACGGGCCGGGAAAAAAACTGGCCAGTGTCCCGCGTGGCTGCGGCGCCTTGCGCGGCAAAGCGGCGGGCGCGGCCACGCCGGGCATGTTCGGGCGGTCAAAGGGTAGGGGAAAAGTGCAGGCTTCTGTTGCCAGGTGCCTGCGAACCCCGCCTTAAGCTGCTAGGCCCAAGGGCTTAGTTTTCGGTTTCTCCGACCGCTTACGCGGCCATTGCCACCGGAGCACGATTGTCATTTGCAATTGTACTTTTCGGACCGATAACGGTGGTACCTCACCGAGACAAAGCATACCCCTTTAGACGTTCGTCGATCCTGTTTCAGCCCCATTGCCGTCAAATGAACGGGTTTTGGTGGAGCTGCCGGGTACCGCCCCCGGGTCCGATCCGCTTATTACGAGCGCGTTTATGTCCATAGTCTGTTGCCAGACAGGTTGAATATAGGGCAGGGCACGGCGCTTTTGAAGGGGCAAAAGCAAGGTGTGACGCGATCAGTCGGCGGTCCTTGCGGCGGCGTCCTGCAAACGGGCGGCGCGGGCCTGCATCACATCGCGCCCAAGGGTCAGCGTGTAGTCGCAAAGCTCGCTCAAGGCGGTGTCCGCAGCCGCGGCGTCCTGCGCTGCGATGGCTTCGGCGATGCGGGTGTGCAGATCGATGATGGCCGCGCGCGAGCGGGCCGTGAAGATGATCATGTTCATCAGCGGCTGCATGCCTTCGACCGCGCCCGCCAACTGGTAGGACAGAACCGGGTTGCCCGCCGCATCCACGAGCGCCCGGTGAAAGGCCACGTCAGAGGCGCAGAAATCCTCGTCCGGCAAGGTGGATCGGGATTGGTGCATGATCTCGAGCCACATGCGCGCAAGATGGTCCTGACCGCGCCGTGCGGCGGCCAAGGGCGCGCAGGCGCGTTCCAGCGCATAGCGCGCCTCGCAGGCGACATCGAAGCTTACCGCGTTCATCGACAGCAACAGCGTCGAGGTGGTGATCTGCTGGCCATATGCCTCTTCGAAGGACAGGCGATTGACGAAAGCGCCACCCGTGGCACCGCGCTGGGTGCGGATCAGCGATTGCGCGGCCAGCCGTTTCAGCGCCTCGCGCACCGTGGGGCGGGAGACATTGAAATGATCCGCCAGTTCCGCCTCGGAGGGCAGGCGCGCATCCACGATCAGCTTGCCCGACACGATTTCATCCCGGATCGCGGCGGCGATCTGGGCGGAAAGGTCCTTGGGGCTGGCGGGGTCGAGTTTCATATGTCTGACAATTGGGGCTTTACGGGGAAGGTAATTGTCTGACAATTTAAATGCAAGACGAAGCCGGCCTGTTGAGTCGCTGTTTTCGAAGGAGGGGTTCATGCTGTCGGATCGGATCAGGGCCATGGGCGCGCCGCATTGGCTGGCGCTGTTCGGCCTGATCCTTGGGGCGTGGATCATGCTCTAT
The DNA here is from genome assembly GCF_048006315.1 of Seohaeicola sp. Taxonomy (GTDB): domain Bacteria; phylum Pseudomonadota; class Alphaproteobacteria; order Rhodobacterales; family Rhodobacteraceae; genus Seohaeicola. The sequence continues at coordinate 4,120,257 of NZ_CP180350.1, forward strand.
GCGATGGCGCTGCCCGATGACCTGCGGGCCTCGGCCCGGATATTCGGCGCGGATTTCTGGGAAAGCCTGTGCCGGGTCACGCCGGATGCGGCGGGATTTGGCCGGGTCGTGCTGATGTGGGCGCTGATGGCCGCGGCGATGATGGCGCCCACCGCGCTGCCCGCCTTTGCCACCTATGACGATCTGGGGCGCAGCACGCAGACGCGCTTCGGCGTGCTGGTGGCGGGGTATCTGATGGTCTGGCTGGGCTTTTCGGTGCTGGCGGGCGGTTTGCAGATGGGGCTTTACGGTCTTGGCCTCGTCAGCGCCTTTGGCGACAGCCTTTCGGCCTGGCTGTCGGCAGGCCTGCTGCTGATCGCGGGGCTTTACCAGTTCTCGCCGGTCAAGGAGGCCTGCCTGAGCAAATGCCGCGCGCCGCTGACCTTCTTCATGGCGCATTGGGACGAAGGCCCGCTGCGCAACGGTGTGCGGCTGGGGCTGGTGTGTCTGGGCTGCTGCTGGGCGCTGATGCTGCTGGCCTTCGTGGGCGGCGTGATGAACATCGCCTTCATGGGGGTGGCGACCCTGATCATGGTGATCGAGAAACTGCCGCAGTACGGCCGCGTCCTGACGCGGCCCTTGGGGGCCGTGCTGATCATCGCGGGATTTTTTGTGGCGCTTGGCGCCTTTTGACGGAGGAAAAGACATGGCTTTGGATCAGAACGCGGTGGGCACTGTGCCTTGGGCGATCAAGGGGGAATTGATCCTCAACTGCAACTGCACGGTGTTCTGTCCCTGCGTGGTCAGCCTGGGCAAGCATGCGCCGACCGAAGGATACTGCCAGGCCTGGTCCGGGATCCGCATCGACGAGGGGCATTACGGGGACGAGGATATCAGCGGGCTGAACGTGGGTCTTCTACTGGAGATCCCCGGCCTGATGTCGCGCGGCAACTGGAAGGCGGCGGCCTATATCGACGAGCGCGCCTCGGACGCGGCCTATGAGGGTCTGGTCAACATCTTCTCGGGGGCCGCGCGCGGCACCACGGGCCTGTTCAAGGTGCTGGTCAGCGAATTCCTGGGGGCCGAGCGTGCCCCTGTCATCTTCGAGACCGAAGGCAAGGCGCGCCGCCTGATGGTGGGCAAGGCGATCCAGGGCGAGATCGTGCCGGTGGCGGGCAAGGACCCCGACCAGGAGATCGTGGTGACCAATACCGAATACTGGATGGGGCCGGACATCACCGTGGCCACCGCCACCAAGGGCCGCGTGCGCGCCTTTGGCCGGGTCTGGGATTTCGACGGGCGCAGCGCCGAGATCTGCCAGATCGACTGGCACGGACCGCGCTGATCGCATGGGGTCGGGCAGGGGGATCCGATGATCAATCCGGGTTGTGTGCTGACAATGGCGCGTTACAACGCCTGGCAGAACAAGCAGGTGATGGCCGCCATGGAGGGGCTTTCGGACGAGGCGCTGCGCGCGGATCGCGGCGCCTTCTTCGGATCGATCCTGGCCACGGCGAACCATGTCCTCTGGGCCGACCTGATGTGGATGGCGCGACTCCAGGGGCGGGAACCCCCGCCCGGCGGGATCGAGGGATCGACCGGCCTCCACCCCACCCGCGCCGATTGGAGTGCGGCGCGGTTCCGCATGGACGGGCGCATCCTGCTCTGGGCGGAAAAGCTGCACGCGCTGGACCTGGTGGGGGATCTGAGCTGGTATTCGGGGTTCATGAAGCAGGATGTGACGCGGCCCAAGGGGGTGTTGATCGTGCACATGTTCAACCACCAGACCCATCACCGCGGCCAGATCCATGCGATGCTGACCGCGGCGGGTGTGAAGGCGCCGGTGTCGGACCTGTTCTTCATGCCCGAAGACGGCCCTTGGCTGTGAACGACGGATTTTGAGTATTTGAAGCAAGATGAAGGCGGGGGCTTACCCCTTGCCGATCACTGGAAGGAGAAGACCCATGTTCAACGCATTGGTTGTCGAAAAGGACGAGGACGGAAAGACCAGCGCTTCGGTGCAGCGGATCAGCGAGGCGAACCTGCCCGAGGCCGATGTGACGGTGGCGGTCGAATATTCGACGGTCAACTACAAGGACGGGCTTTGCATCGGGCCGGGTGGCGGTCTGGTGCGGAACTATCCGCATGTGCCGGGGATCGACTTTGCCGGTACGGTCGAGACATCGTCGGACGCGCGCTACAAGCCGGGTGACAAGGTGGTTCTGACCGGCTGGCGCGTGGGCGAGGCGCATTGGGGCGGCTATTCCCAGAAGGCGCGTGTGCGCGCCGACTGGCTTGTGCCGCTGCCGCAGGGTCTGACGACGCGGCAGGCGATGGCCGTGGGGACCGCCGGGTTCACCGCGATGCTGGCCGTCATGGCGCTGGAGGATCACGGGCTGAAACCGGGGCATGGCGAGGTGTTGGTGACTGGTGCGGCTGGCGGTGTCGGATCGGTGGCGGTCGCGATCCTGTCGGCCCTCGGGCATGAGGTGGCGGCGGTGACCGGCCGCCCCGAGACCGAAGATTATCTGCGTGGCCTGGGCGCTACCCGGATCGTGCCGCGCGAGGAACTGGCCGAGACCGTGAAGCGGCCGCTGGAAACCGAGACATGGACCGGTTGCATCGATGCGGTGGGCGGTGCGATGCTGGCGCGGGTTCTGGGGCAGATGAAATACGGCGCATCGGTTGCGGCGGTGGGTCTGGCGGGGGGCGCTGGCCTGCCGGCGACCGTGGTGCCGTTCCTGCTGCGCGGCGTGAACCTGCTGGGGATCGACAGCGTGATGCAGCCCTATGGCAACCGGCTGCGCGCCTGGGAGCGGATCGCGCGCGATCTGCCGATGGACAAGCTGGAGGCGATGATCCAGCCCGCGATGCTTGCCGATCTGCCCGAACTGGGTGCCGAGATCCTGCGCGGGCAGGTCCGGGGACGTGTCGTGGTCGACGTGAACGCCTGACCTTGCGGCAATTGCAACGCCCCGCCGCCCGGCCAGCTTGACGCCGGGCGGCGGGGGCCTCAGTCTGCCGGAAAAAGACGTCAGGGGGACAAGATGTTGCTGGATGTGGATTTCGTACGGGCGCAATTCCCGGCCTTTGCCGTGGACAGCCTTCAGGGGCAAAGCTTTTTCGAGAATGCGGGCGGGTCCTATACCTGCGGGGCAGTGATCGAACGGCTGACCCGTTTCTACACCGAGCGCAAGGTGCAGCCCTATGGCCCTTACGAGGCAAGCCGTCTTGGCGGTGCCGAAATGGACGAGGCGCGCGCGCGGCTGTCCGCGATGCTGGGGGTCGAGGGGGATGAGCTGTCATTCGGGCCTTCGACCACGGCCAATACCTATGCGCTGGCGCAGGCCTTCCGGCAGTGGATGAAGCCGGGCGAGGCGATCATCGTCACGAACCAGGACCATGAGGCCAATTCGGGGCCATGGCGCAGGCTGGCCGCCGACGGGATCGAGATCCGCGAATGGCGCCAGGATCCCGACACCGGGCATCTGAACCCCGAGGATCTGGAAACGCTGCTGGATGAAAGCGTGCGTCTGGTCTGCTTTCCGCATTGCTCGAACGTGGTGGGCGAGATCAATCCCGTGGTCGAGATCACGGCCATGGCCCATGCCGCCGGTGCCTTTGTCTGCGTTGATGGGGTCAGCTATGCGCCGCATGGCTTTCCCGACGTGGGGCTGATGGGGCCGGATATCTATCTGTTCTCGGCCTACAAGACCTATGGGCCGCATCAGGGCCTCATGGTGATCCGCCGTGCGCTGGCCAGCCAGCTGCCGAACCAGGGCCATCATTTCAACGGGGATACGCTTTACAAGCGGTTCACCCCCGCGGGTCTGGATCATGCGCAGATCGCCGCCTGCGCGGGCATGGCCGACTACATGGATGCGCTGGCCGATCATCACGGCGTCAAGGGGACGCCTGCGCAGCGCGCGACGGGGGTACATGACCTGATGCGCGCGCACGAGGTGACGCTGCTGCAGCCCTTGCTGGATCACCTGGGATCCAAGAACTCGGTCCGGGTGCTGGGGCCGCGCGATGCGACGCGCCGCGCGCCCACGGTGGCGATCGAGACGCGGCATGCAGGGCGCGAGCTGGCCGAGAAGCTGGCACCGCTGGGCATCATGGCGGGGGGTGGCGATTTCTACGCGGGGCGCGCGCTGCAGGGCATGGGCGTCGATCTGGCCAAGGGCGTGCTGCGGCTGAGTTTCGTGCATTACACCGACCCTGCGGACATGGAGCGGCTAATGACGGCGCTGGACGAAATTCTTTAATCCGATCAGCGTTCTGGCGCGTAACGTTATCAAAGCAATAACAAGGCGGCAGAATTTCCCGTGTCGGATACCTCTCCTGTAATCCTGTGGCTCCGGCGTGATCTGCGGTTGACCGATCATCCTGCGCTTTGTGCGGCCATCGCGCGTGGCGGTCCGGTCCTTGCGGTCTTCATTCATGATGATGCGGTGGCAAGCCTCGGGGCTGCCCCGAAATGGCGGCTTGGGCTGGGGTTGGGGGCGCTGGACAAGGCCCTGCGCGACAAGGGCAGCCGCCTGATCCTGCGGCGCGGTCCCGCCCTTGAGGTGCTGCGCAAACTGGTCGCCGAAACCGGCGCGCGCGCGGTCTACTGGTCCCGGCTTTATGATCCGCAGGCCCAAACCCGCGATGCGGCGGTGAAAGAGGCGCTGAAGGGCGACGGCATCGACGCGCGCAGCTTTGGCGGTCATCTGATGTTCGAGCCATGGACTGTCGCGACCAAGACTGGCGGCTATTACCGCGTCTACACGCCGATGTGGAACGCCGTGCGGGGGCGCGAGGTGGATGCGCCGATGCCCGCACCCTCTCGCATTCCTGCGCCCGCGATCTGGCCCGCGTCGGACGCGCTGGCGGATTGGGGCATGGGGGACGCGATGAACCGGGGTGCGGAGGTGGTGCGCCCCTACGTGCGGCTGGGCGAGGGTGCGGCACAGGACCGTCTTGCGGAATTCATCGACCGATGGGTCGGCGTGTATGACAGGACGCGCGACCAGCCGCATGTGGCCGGCACCTCGCTCTTGTCGGAAAACCTGGCCCTGGGCGAGATCAGCCCGCACCAGTGCTGGCATGCCGGTCAACGCGCCATGGCTGAGGGCAAGGCGGGGGCCGAGACTTTCCTCAAGGAACTGGTCTGGCGCGAATTCGCCTATCACCTGATGTATCACACGCCGCATCTGCTGAGCGGCAACTGGAAACCCGACTGGGACGCCTTTGGCTGGAACGAGGACGAGGATCATCCCCATGTGGTGGCCTGGAAACAGGGGCGCACGGGCATCCGCTTTGTCGATGCCGCCATGCGCGAGATGTATGTGACGGGGCGGATGCACAACCGGGGCCGGATGATCGTTGCCTCGTATCTGACCAAGCACCTGATGAGCCACTGGAAGATCGGGCTGAGGTGGTTCGAGGATTGCCTGATCGACTGGGATCCGGCCTCGAACGCGATGGGCTGGCAATGGGCGGCGGGGTCCGGTCCCGATGCCGCGCCCTATTTCCGCGTGTTCAATCCTGTCACGCAACTCGACAAATTCGATCCGAAGGGCGAATATGTCGCCCAGTGGATCGCCGAGGGTCGCAAGACCCCCTCGGACAGTGCGCAGTCCTATTTCAGCGCCATTCCCCGGCGCTGGGGATTGTCGCCGCAAGATCCGTATCCCGCGCCCGTCGTGACGGCGGAGGAGGGGCGCAAGGCCGCCTTGGCGGCCTACGAGAACCGCGGTTTCTAGGTGATGTTGTTGCGAAAATCGCCGGACCGGGACCAACCCGAAACTTGAGCGGGACGTCCCGCGTGTATAAAAAGAAGAACCGCCTTATGGAGACGCGGATGATCCTGACAAGTACCGACAATCAACCCGACCTGCCGCGCTATTTCGCGCGTGGCTTTGCCGTGGCGCAGCGCCTGAACAACGGGCGGTTGGACATTGTCCTGCCCGATGGGCGCGTGTTCCGTGCGGAAGGCAAGAACCCCGGTCCGGTGGCGGAATTGCACATCCACAATCCCGACAGCTTCGCGCGGTTGATCCGCGAGGGGGATCTTGGTTTCAGCGATGCCTATCTGGACGGTTGGTGGAGCACGCCGGACCTGATGGCCTTCATGGACCTGATCCATGCCGACAATGACGCGATTTTCGACGGCTATCCGGGCATGGTCTTCGTGCGCGCCTTCGAGCGGTTGCGCCATTTCCTGCGGTCGAACACCAAGAAGCAGGCGCGCAAGAACATCAGCTATCACTATGATCTGGGCAATGACTTCTACGGTCTGTGGCTGGATGACACGATGACCTATTCCAGCGCGCTGTTCGAAAGCGGGCAGGAAAGCCTGGAAAAGGCGCAGATCGCCAAATACGCCTCGATGGTGGACCAGATGGGCGCCAAGGCCGGGGATCACGTGCTTGAGATCGGCTGCGGCTGGGGCGGTTTTGCCGAATATGCCGCGAAGGAACGCGGATTGAAGGTCACCTGTTTGACCATCTCGCAAGAGCAGTTCAACTATGCCGTGGACCGCATTGAAAAGGCGGGACTTTCGGACATGGTCGACTTCAAGCTTCAGGATTACCGCGACGAAAAGGGTGTCTATGACGGCATCGCCAGCATCGAGATGTTCGAGGCGGTGGGCGAGAAATACTGGCCCGTCTATTTCGACACGCTGCGCGAGCGGTTGCGTCCGGGCAAATGTGCGACGCTTCAGATCATCACCGTGCAGGATCACCGGTTCGAGCTGTATCGCAACGGGGTGGATTTCATCCAGAAATACATCTTCCCGGGCGGCATGCTTCCGTCGCCCGCCGTGCTGAAGCGCGAAGTGGAGCGTGCGGGGCTGACCTATTCGCGTTCCATCGAATTCGGGGAAAGCTACAGCCAAACTCTGCGCCGGTGGTACGAGACCTTCAACGAGAAATGGGATCAGGTGGCCGAGCTTGGCTTTGATGAGCGGTTCCGTCGGATGTGGAATTATTACCTGACCTCTTGCGCTGCGACCTTCCATAGCGGAAATTGCGATGTGACACAGATCACAGTGACAAGGCCCGGATAAATGCTGACAGCTCCCCGACTGGTCGCGGCCCTTCTGCTGGGCATGGTCGGATTTCTGGGGTCCGAGATGATCAAGCCGCTCATGCCCGAGGGGACGCAATTCGGCTGGTTTTCCTTCGTGAACCTTGGACTGGGTGCCTTGAGCGGCTGGATCGTGATCGGCTCGCGGATTGGTCGCGGTATCGTGCCTGCGGTCAACAACGGGCTGACCGGGGCAGCGGCGCTGATCTTCTGGGGGCTGTTCCTGCAAGCCGGCAACGAGATGCTGCGCCTGTCGCTGCGGCGGCGTTACGATGGCCCTGTGGAGGCATTGACCGATCTGTTCCGCGTCGGGTTGGAATATGGGCTGACCATGGCGACGGCTCCGGTGCTGGGCACGCTGTTCGTCGGCGGTGTGGTGGCGGCGGTCCTGGCGGAAATCTCGGCCAGGTACTGGCGCTGACGGGCATGACCGCGCTTTTCGTCTATGGCACGTTGCGGCATCTGCCGCTTCTGGAACAGGTGGTCGGCCATCCGGTCGCACCGGGGCAACTGACGCCTGCGGTCTTGCCCGATCATCTGGCACGATGGGCCGAGGGGCAGGCCTTTCCGATCCTTGTGGGCGAGACGGGCGCAGAGGCCGAGGGGCTGCTGCTGTCTGGCCTTGATGCGGCCGACATGGCGCGGCTGAATTTCTACGAGGGCGGTTTCGGCTATCACCTGGCGTTGCGGCAGGTGCAGACGATGGCGGGCTTGACCGACGCGCAGGTCTGGTTCCCGGATGCGGGTCTGTGGCAGGCTGCGGCACCCTTCGATCTGGCCGACTGGCAGGCGCGCTGGGGTGACATCAATGTCGAGGCCGCTGCCGAGATGATGGATTATTTCGGTCAGCGCGACGCGGTGCAGATCGCGCGGATGTATCCCATGATCCATGCGCGCGCAGCCTCGCGCGTGGCGGCGCGGCGGGCAGGGTTGCAGCCCGATCCCGCCTTGCCCGGCAGTGGCATGACGCGCGACGATATCACCCCGCAGGGGCTGGCGCGGCCCTATGCGGATTTCTTTGCCGTGGAAGAGCATCACCTGACCGTTCGCCGCTTCGACGGGGCGCACAGCCCCGTGGTCAAGCGTGCGGTTTTCGTGGCCTCGGATGCGGCGATCCTGCTGCCCTATGATCCGCTGCGCGACCGGGTGCTGCTGATCGAGCAGTTCCGCGCCGGACCCTATGCGCGGGGCGATCTGTCGCCCTGGCCGCTGGAGCCGGTGGCGGGCCGGGTCGATCCGGGCGAAACCCCGGATCAGGCCGCGCATCGCGAAGCCGGGGAAGAGGCGGGGCTTGTCCTGCGCCATCTGGAGCGGATCAGCAGCAGCTATCCCTCGCCGGGCTCCACCTCGGAGTTCTTCCATATCTTTGTCGGGCTGTGCGATCTGCCCGACCGTAGCGCCGATCTGGGGGGCGTCGCGTCCGAGGACGAGGATATCCGCAGCCATATCCTGCCCTTTGCGCAGTTTCAGGACCTGCTGGAGCGGGATCTTCTGACCGTGGGGCCGCTGGTTCTGGCCGGGCACTGGCTGGCGCGGCACCGCGCGCGCCTGCGCGCTTTGGCGTGAGACGGGACGCGCGTTTGCGCGCATTGGCGTGAGTTGACACGCGCGTTTGCGCGCGATGCCTTGAGTTCCGGCCCCCGGATGCCTACTAGATGTCACTGAGGGGCCAAGGCCTGACAAATCGACGAACGGCAAGCGGGAGACAGGGGATGCGGATAGCACATGATCTGGCCGAGGCAGTGGGCAAGACGCCCCTGATCCGGCTGAAAGCCGCGAGCGAGGCCACGGGATGCGAGATCCTTGGCAAGGCCGAGTTCATGAACCCCGGCCAGTCGGTCAAGGACCGCGCCGCGCTTTACATCATCAAGGATGCGGTGGCGCGCGGCCTGCTGAAACCGGGCGGCACGATCGTCGAGGGAACGGCGGGCAACACGGGCATCGGTCTGGCGCTGGTCGGCGCGTCGATGGGATTCAAGACCGTGATCGTGATCCCCGAGACGCAGAGCCAGGAAAAGAAGGACATGATCCGTCTTGCCGGTGCGCAACTGGTCGAGGTGCCGGCGGCCCCCTACAAGAACCCCAACAACTACGTGCGCTATTCCGGCCGTCTGGCCGAGGCGCTGGCCAAGACCGATCCGAATGGCGTGATCTGGGCCAACCAGTTCGACAACGTGGCCAACCGCCAGGCGCATATCGAAACCACCGGCCCCGAGGTCTGGGAACAGACCGGCGGCAAGGTGGATGGGTTCATCTGCGCGGTCGGGTCCGGCGGCACGCTGGCGGGCGTGGGCATGGCGTTGCAGCCCAAGGGTGTCAAGATCGGCCTGGCCGATCCCGACGGGGCGGCGCTGCATTCCTTCTACACCACGGGCGAGCTGAAGGCCGAGGGGTCATCGATCACCGAAGGGATCGGGCAGGGGCGCATCACCGCGAACCTTGAAGGGTTCACTCCCGATTTCAGCTACAACATCCCCGATGCCGAGGCATTGCCACTGGTCTTTGACCTGCTGGCCCACGAGGGTCTGTGCCTTGGCGGGTCGTCCGGCGTGAACATCGCCGGGGCCGTGCGGATGGCGCGCGAGATGGGGCCGGGCCACACGATCGTGACGATCCTGTGCGACTACGGCACACGGTATCAGTCCAAGCTCTTCAACCCCGATTTCCTGCGCGAAAAGGGGCTGCCCGAGCCTGACTGGCTGACAGGGAGCGGTCGCGCGGTGCCGTCCGTCTTCGCGGACACATGATCCGTTTGCATCCGAGGGGAACGCGGCTGATGGCGCGGCTCACCGCCGCGATCGTGCTTGTCCTCGGGCTGGCGCTTGTCCTGGCGCTGCCGCAAACGGCGGCGCAGGCGCAACAAACCGCCCAGACCTCGGCGCAGGATGCGGCCAGCGGGCCTGAATATGCTGTCTGGCAGGATACTGCCAGCCGCGCGGAGGCTGCGATCGAAGCCGGTCGCGCGTCGAACGTGGCGCTGGAGGATCTGCGCGCCGAGGTCGTGTCCTGGCGCGAAGCCTTCCTGGCCGCGCAATCATCGAACAGCAACCGGATCGGGACGATCCACACGCAGATCGAAGCCCTTGGCGCCTTGCCGGAAGGTGCGACCGAACCCGAAGAGATCGCCGCGCGCCGCAGCGAACTGACAGAGCAGCTGACCCGCCTGCAGGCGCCGGTTCTGGCCGCGGAAGAGGCTTTTACCCGCGCGAACGGGATCATTTCGGAAATCGACCGGATCATTCGCGAACGCCAGACCGATGCGCTTTTGACGCTGGGGCCCAGCCCGCTCAATCCGGTTCTGTGGCCGCAGGGGTTCCAGTCGCTTCTGCGCACGCTCAGCGATCTGGGAAACGAGATTTCGGATGCCTGGGAAACACCCGCGCAACGGGATGCCACGCTCAAGGATCTGCCGGTCACGCTGGTGCTGACGGTCATCGGGCTGGTGCTTGTGCTGCGGGGACGCCGTTGGGCCACGCGGCTGGGCGCGCGTTTTTACGAACGCTGGCATCGTGGCCGGGATGTCTGGGGATTTCTGGTCTCGCTGACGCAGGTGGCGATCCCGATGCTGGGCATCTACGTGCTGACCGAGGCGCTGTTCGCCACGGGCCTTGTTGGTATTCGCGGGGCGCAGATCGTCGGTGTCCTGCCGATCTGGGCCGCGATCATGCTGGGCGCGCGGTGGCTGGTCGGCCGGCTGTTTCCAAGCCGGCTGTCCGAGCCGCCGCTTGAGGTTCAGCCCGAACGCCGGTCCGAGGCGCGTTACTACGGCACCGCGCTGGCCTTCCTGATCGTGGGACAGAACGCTGTCGGTCTTCTGGCCGAAGTCGGTGACATATCGCCCGAAAGCAGCGTGGTTCTGGGCTTTCCCGTTCTTGTGCTGACCGCGCTGGTGCTGTTCCGCCTGGGCCAGTTCATGACCGGGCAGATGGCCCTTCAGGATAACGAAAGCGCGGCGACCAGCTATCGCAACCGGCTGGTGCGTCTGCTGTCCAGCGGCGCCAAGGTGGTGGCCGTGGCGGCGCCCCTTGCGGGGGCTGTCGGTTATTTCGCGGCGGCCGAGGCGCTGATCTATCCCTATGTGCTGTCGCTGGCCTTGCTGAGTGTGGTGCTGATCCTGCAAAAGCTGGTCAGCGATACCTATGCGCTGATCACCCATGCCCCGGACGAGCATGCGGATGCCCTGATCCCGGTGCTGATCGGGTTTCTGCTGACAATTCTCGCGTTGCCCATGCTGGCCCTGATCTGGGGTGCGCGCGTGGCCGACCTGACAGAGGTATGGGCGCGCTTCCGCGAAGGGTTCTCGCTGGGCGGGACGCGGATATCGCCGACCGATTTCATGGCGTTCGTGCTGATCTTCGCATTGGGCTATGCGCTGACGCGCACCGTGCAGGGGGCGCTGCGCACCTCGGTTCTGCCCAAGACCAAGATCGATCCGGGCGGGCAGAACGCCATCGTCGTGGGCCTTGGCTATGTCGGTATCTTCATCGCGGCGCTGGTGGCCATCACGGGGGCGGGGATCGATCTGTCGTCCATCGCCATCGTCGCCGGTGCGCTGTCCGTGGGGATCGGCTTCGGGCTTCAGAACATCGTGTCGAACTTTGTCTCGGGGATCATCCTGCTGATCGAGCGGCCCATTTCCGAGGGCGACTGGATCGAGGTGGGCGGACAACAGGGCTATGTGCGCGATATTTCCGTCCGCTCGACCCGGATCGAGACCTTCGACCGTACGGATGTGATCGTGCCCAATGCCGATCTGGTCAGTGGAACGGTCACCAACTTCACGCGCGGCAATACGCTGGGTCGGGTCATTGTGCCGGTGGGCGTGGCTTACGGCACGGACACCCGCAAGGTCGAGGCGGTCCTGCGCGAGATCGCAGAGGCCCATCCGATGGTTCTGGCGCAGCCCGCGCCGGGCATCATCTTTCAGGGCTTCGGGGCGGATTCGATGGATTTCGAGATCCGCGCGATCCTGCGTGACGTCAACTGGATGATGGCGGTCAAATCCGAGATGAACCACCAGATCGCCAAGCGCTTTGCCGAGGAGGGGATCGAGATACCCTTTGCGCAGCGCGATGTCTGGATCCGCAATCCCGAGGCGCTGCGCGGCGATGCTGCGGCGGCGACCACGCAGGCAAGCCTCGCCCCCGCGCCGGGCGAGAGCCAACAGACGATCACGCCACCCTCCGACACGATACGCGATGTCGACATGGGAGATGCCGGGGACGACTCCGGCGGCGAAGGAGACCGATGACATGACCGAGATGCTGTTTCGTACCGATGCCTATCTCAGGCAGGCCGAGGGCAAGGTGCTGGCCCATACACCCGAAGGCGGGCTGATCATCGACCGCAGCATCTTCTATCCGCACGGGGGCGGACAGCCGGGTGACAGCGGCCGCCTGGCCTGGGACGGGGGCGAGGTGGTGATCCTCGATACCCGCAAGGCCGAGGGGGGGCGCATCATGCTGATGCCCGAAGCGGGCCATGCGCCGCGCGTCTTGCCGCCGGTCGGCGCGCAGATCCGCCAGGATCTGGATTGGGACCGGCGTCACCGGCACATGCGTGTCCATACCGCGCTGCATCTGCTGTCGGTCGTGGTGCCGCTGCCGGTGACGGGGGGATCGGTCAGCGCGGACAAGGGGCGGCTGGATTTCGACATGCCCGAGGCGCCCGACGATCGCGACGACCTGGCGGCCGAGTTGAACGCGCTGATCGCACGGGACCTGCCGGTGACCGAGGAATGGATCACCGACGAGGAACTGGAGGCCAACCCCGGTCTGGTCAAGACGATGTCGGTGATGCCGCCGATGGGATCGGGGCGGATCCGGCTGGTACGGATCGGGCAGGGGGCGGAACAGGTCGATTTGCAACCCTGCGGCGGCACCCATGTGGCGCGCACGGGCGAAATCGGCCGCGTGACCTTGGGCAAGTTCGAAAAGAAGGGCCGGCAGAACCGCCGCATCACCCTGCTGCTTGAGGACCAGGCCTTGACGCAGGGCGCCTGAACGGGTGGGGGGCGCCTGAACGGGGCGCGCCCCTGGCTTACTCGCCGGGGGCTGCGGCTTGGTCGGCGCGGTGCCGGTCGTCCCTGCCCGATGCTCCAAGGCCGATGCCGCCCGTCAGGCTTGGCAGGTCCTTTTCGGTGTCGGGCAGCCCTTCGCGCGACAAGAGCACGGCCAGCCCGCGCAATTCGGGGATATGGCTGCAGATGATCATGATCGCGACCATGATCGGCACGGACAGGAACATGCCCGGAATGCCCCAGACCGCCGCCCAGAAGGCCAGGTTGATGATGATCCCGAAGGACGACAGCCGCAGCGCGTGGCCCATCAGCATCGGGTCGATGACATTGCCGTTCAGGAACTGAATGCCCGTCACGATCAGGAAGATCGCCAGGGTCAGGGACGGATCCTCGAGCTGGACGAAGGCAATCAGCGCCACGACGATCGTGGCCACGATCGATCCGATGTTGGGGATGTAGTTCAGCACGAAGGTCAGGATGCCCATGGCCACGGCCAGTTCCAGCGAGAAGAGCTTGCACACGAAGAAGACCATCACGCCGGTCACGATGCTGACCGCGGTCTTGACCAGAAGGTAGTAGTTCACCCGGTGGATGATCGAGCCGATGATGCGGCTGACATGTTTCGCCTGCGCCTCGTCGCGAAAGAAATTCGTCAGCTTCGTATCGAACCAGATTCGTTCGGCGAAGAGGAACCCCACGAACAGGATCACCAGCACTGTGGCCTGCAGCAGGTTGCCGGCCTGCGCCGCCATCTGGCGCAGGTAGCCCGAGATTTCGGCGGTGCGGAACGTGTTCAGGATCGAGGCTTCGATATCCTCGCCCAGCCATGAAAAAAGGGCGGCAACGGCGAAGGGCGCACGCTCGGTATAGGCGAGGGCCGTGGACAGCACCGTGTTGACCTGGCTCAGGATGATCGAGGTCAGGGTCAGAAGCACGGCCGAAATCAGCAGAAGTGCCGCGATGCTGGCCAGCCAGTTGGGGATGCGGAACGGCCCCACCTGCAGGCGCGCGATGAAGTTGATCGCATCCGAGGTCAGGCTGAACAGCACGATCGCGGTGGCCAGCGACACCAGCAGGAACTGCGCCTGCACCAGAAGGAACAGGACAACGGCGAAGGCGATGATGATCAGGGCGGTGGTCTGGATGCGCGAATACTGCCCCACATCGCCGCGCCGGGTGGGGGCGTCTTGTTGCGCTTGCGCCGTCGTCTCGGCCTCGGCCGCGGGATCAAGCTGCGAAACATGGGGCGGCGGCAAAGTGGTCATGCGGACAGTGGCCTTGTCGTGCTGAGGATCGTTCACCCTTTCAAGCCTGACGGACGCCCGGCCCATGGGTTCGGCCCAACTATGTTGCATCTGAAAGCAAGACTCAACGTTCACGCCGCGGGCCACAAGGAATTGTTTGGCGATACTCGTCATTCTGTCCAGAACCGCGCCATTCCGGGTCTTGCATTCGCCTGACATGTGAGGATAGAAGGCCAGCTAACGGAGAGGTGGCCGAGTGGTCGAAGGCGCACGCCTGGAAAGTGTGTAGGCGGGAGACCGTCTCCAGGGTTCGAATCCCTGTCTCTCCGCCACTTGCACATCGCAAACCCGAGATGAGGTCCCTGACGGGGCCTTTTTTCTTTTGGTTTCAAAGGGGTTTAGCGAGGCCATCCGACTTTCGGAGACTGGCGATTGGGGAGAAATCGGTCTCTGAACGCCCCGCGTCTCTTTCCATCCGCCCTTCACCCAAATCGAGACGGATTCAAAAAATGGCGCCTTTTCAGTTGGTTGGTGAAATCGAACTACGCCGCAGTTGAAGCAGGTTCGTCTGCTCTCGGCGCCAACAGAGACACTCTAAGGCGGCGTTATTGTGCGGGGTGGTGCGAACTACAGCGCGGGATCAGGCTTCTGGCCCTAGGTCGCAACGGGCCGAAAGCGGTCATTCGATTTTCTGACTAGCATTGTGTCGTTGACGTCCAAGCCTGCTCGGTCCTTGACCAAAGCAGGCGGGCGATCACACCAGAATGCTCGCAAGCGTCACGGGCTGCCGCTCGCGGTCTGGGCGGCCTTGCGTGGGCGCGGAAACTCGAGCAAACTGGATGTGGCGGAACGGAGTTCGACATGGGCAAGGGCGACTATTCGGGTGGATCAACCTTGGTGGGTCCGGGATCGGGCTGGTTCGGAGAACCGGACCCCAGGACCGAACGCGTGCATGCCGTTGGACGGGCCGAGGGCGAGGCCGCGCGAGAGCGCCTCCTGAACAAGGAACGCCTGCAACAGGAAAAAATCCGAAAGTCCAACGACAAGATTGCCAACGGGTTGAGGCGGCATAAGGAGAAGGTGGAGAAGATGCGCGCCGCCCTAGCGGCGAAAGAAGCTTCAGGACCACCCACCAAAGTTCTGCGCAGCCGGGAGGAGACCGAGGCACTGATGGCGAAGGTCGAGGTGGTCCGCAGGCCCCCGCGGCGTGTCGTCAAGAAGCCCTGAGACCCGCAACGCTCAGCCGTTCTCGCTGCGAATCTGCTCCGGAAACCCTACGCCCGGAATGAGGAAAATGAGCAACCTGCGTGAAGAGGTCTCAGGCGACATGTGTAACGCAATGACTGCTGCGTCTTGTAGCAGACGGGAAGCGGCGCTTCCTTGGCCACAGATGAGCGTCAGCATTGGGCCGTTCACGTCGATCTGCTGCCTAATCGCCAACGGCCCGCCCCACCTGCTCCCCCCAAGCCTCCCCCGCCAGAAAACACAGGTCATACAGGCTAACCGCCGACGCCTCCCGCCGACAGGTCAACCGCTTCAGCACCTCGGGGGCCAGATAGGCGAGCCGCAGCTGCCTGCTGACATGGCGCTCCGCGAGTCCAACGGCCTCGGCCAGTTCCTGGATCGTGGCGAACTCACCCGCCTCCATGCGCCGCCGCCATCCCCATGCCCGGCCGATGGCCCGCAGGATGTGCGGATCTTGGGTCTGATCCTCGCTTGGGCGGTAGTCGGCGGGTGGCAGGATCTTCGGCCGCCCGTTCTTCTTGCGCACCTTCAGCGGGATCAACACGCGGATCGTGTCGTAAGGCTTTGTCATTCCGCCGCCTCCATTCTAAGAGGTGCGAGCATCTCGCGGATGACGCCCGCAATGCCTTCGCGGCGAATGTCGACCTCGAGCCCGGCAGCGGTGACCGTGACCCGCCGCACCAGAAGCTGGATGATCCGGGCCTGTTCGGGTGGGAAGAGTTGCGACCAGAGCGCGTTGAACTCGTGCAAGGCTGCGATGGCGTCCGCCTCAGCCACTCCGCCGCCGTCGCGTTTCAGGGCAGCCAGCACCTGCGTGACAACCTCTGGCGTTTGCAGGATGCGCCGAACTTCGGTCACGACCGCGTCCTCGACCATTCCGGCGGCTAGCCGCATCGGAGCAGTCTCCTCGCCAGTCTCGCGATTCCGGATCACGTCCATGGAGACGTAGTAGCGGTAAAGCTTCGCCCCCTTTTTCGTACTGGTCGGCGTCATGGCCGCGCCATTTTCGCTGAAGATCAGCCCCTTCAAGAGAGCAGGAGTTTGCGCCCGGCTGTTGTTCGCTCGCTTGCGGGGGCTTTCCTGCAGGATGGCATGCACGCGATCCCAGAGGTCCGCGTCGATGATGGCGTCATGTTCACCGGGATAGGCCTTGCCCTTGTGCAGAGCCTCGCCCCGATACACCCGGTTGTTCAGAAGGCGGTACAGGTAGCCCTTATCGATCAGCGTGCCCTGTTTGTTTCGGAACCCATCGCTTCGCAACTCGCGGGCCAGAACGGTCGCGGAACCCAATTCGATAAACCGCTGGAAGATCCCGCGCACAGAGGCGGCCTCGACCTCGTTTACCACCAGCTTGCGATCCTGCACATCATAGCCGAGGGGCACATACCCTCCCATCCAGATGCCGCGCTTGCGGGAGGCTGCTACCTTATCACGGATGCGTTCGCCGATGACCTCGCGCTCGAACTGGGCAAACGACAGCAGGATGTTCAGCGTTAACCGCCCCATGGATGTGGTGGTGTTGAAAGATTGCGTCACCGAGACGAAGGTGACCCCGTTGCGGTCGAATACTTCGACCAGCTTGGAGAAATCCATCAACGAGCGCGACAGTCGGTCGATCTTGTAGACGACGACGACATCGATCAGACCATCGTCGATATCGGCCAGCAACTGCTTGAGCCCCGGGCGCTCGAGAGTGCCACCAGAAAACCCGCCGTCGTCGTAGCGTTCGCGCGTGGCAACCCAGCCTTCAGATTTCTGGCTTGCGATATAGGCTTCGCAGGCCTCCCGCTGCGCATCGAGGCTGTTGAATTCCATGTCGAGCCCTTCTTCGCTCGACTTGCGGGTGTAGATGGCGCAGCGCAGGCGGCGGTTCGGGCGGGTTTCCATCTGCATCATGCCTCCTCCCGCTTGCGCTCGCGCAGGCCGAAGAAGCGGTACCCGTTCCAACGGGTGCCAGTGATTTCGCGGGCGACGGCGGAGAGAGATTTGAACTTCCGACCCTGCCAATCGAAGCCATCTTTCAGAACGGTAACGGTGTGCTCGACGCCGTCCCATTCGCGCAGCAGCTTCGTGCCCGTCACGGGATTGCGGGGATCAGCGATCTGGTGTTTGCGCCGGGCGTGGCCTTCGACCTCATCGGCCAAAAGATCCAGCATGCGGCGTGTCTCACGGTCCGGGCCGCCGTAGGTTAATTCCTGAAGCCGATAGGCGATCCGCAGTTCAAGAAACGCGCGGCTGTTGTTCGGCGCCGAGGTGCCGAGGAGCTTCTCCCATTCGGCTTTCAACTCCTTGACAGACATTGCCTTCATGGCGGCCAGGCGCGACAGCACTGTCTGGTCTAGGCTTTGATCATGACCTGGCTGCGTTGGCGTTATCCTATTGTGATGCTTCATGAATTCCTCCGATGCGGATACGTTTTGCACGACGACCACCGCTCTTTCGGGGAGAGAAGTCCACGAAACTGTCTCCGTTCTCGGCAGATAAACCGCTGGACTTCGTGGCGTTCAGCCGAACGACACCTGCGGCCAGGATGCGCCCGATCTCGGCGAGGCGCGCGTCGGCCGACATGCGCTCAGGGCATAGGGGATTGGGCCCCGAAATCGGGGTTTCACGTTCATCAAGCATGGGAGCGCCTTTCGGGTTGGTGAACCCACTTGAGTCCCAACAGAACCCAATAATCAAGCCGAAACAATCGGTTGGTGAAGGCCTGCGGGCTCGAGAGTACGTGTTAGGGTTTGCGGCTTGGCGCAATCAATGACGTGTGGCAGGTTTCACCAGTGGATCAGTCTCGAGTTTGAGTGCGGCTTTCCAAAGCGGAGTTTTGGTGAAAACGCTGCGCTCGGTGCTTTGAAACCCTTTGACGCGGTTCATGTGAAGCAAGCCAACCCAACAAAGCGGCCGAAGTATGTTGAGGTACAAGCTGCCAAGCACGTCATCGTAGCGGGGTAACGGGCTGTGGTCGGGTGGGCCGTAAAGGGTATGGCGCAGATCCGCACCTGTAATGCCGTCCTCGGCCTCGACATTCAGAATGTTCAAAAACATGTCCCAGTTGCCAAGAAGAGGTCCATCGCTGAAACGCGTGTATCCGGTGTGGTTCACCTCAAAGAGATAAAATGGTGTAATGATCCCGAAGAGTTGCCCAGGATGCCGGCTGACTTCCGTGCCTGCCTTGGTTAGTTTGAACTGCCCCTTGTAGTGCCGCCCCATCTTGAGGGTCGTCAGCAAGAAGTGGATATCGCTGAGCGGCATGAAATCCTGCTCGTTCAGGACTTTGTTCACGGCAAAGAGGTCCGCCTCGGTATGGCCGTGCCAGTTGAACTCCCGCGCCGCCCAATGCACGAAGTTGCGCTTGAAGCCTTTGGAGGCCGTGAGGCCGATGCCGCCGTGTTCAGCAACATAGGCGAAGGTTTTTAGAAAGCCTCTGAGCAATGGCGAATAGCTGAGGGTTGGCTCGTCATCAGCAAGGGAACAGAATT
Source organism: Seohaeicola sp. (assembly GCF_048006315.1). Taxonomy (GTDB): domain Bacteria; phylum Pseudomonadota; class Alphaproteobacteria; order Rhodobacterales; family Rhodobacteraceae; genus Seohaeicola. The sequence continues at coordinate 4,139,297 of NZ_CP180350.1, forward strand.
CAATCACCTCAAATCTCCCGCGCAAACCAACGAATGCGGCCAATGATGACGATTTCATCTGCCGTGCGCTCGTACTCCGGATAGTGCTTGTTGTCCGAGATCACGCGGACGGCAGGCGGATCGCTGTTCGGGACATGTTGCAGGCGCTTCGCTACCAAGCCCATGCCATCATCCAGAACAAAGATCCCAGGTGGGTTCGGGGCCTTACGGTCCATGTCAACGAGCACGGTGTCACCATCAAAGAGCGTGGGTTCCATGCTGTCGCCCTCGACCTTCATGATCCGGAGTTGGGAGGGCGATGCCTTTAGACCTTGTTTGATCCAAGACTTCCGGAAGTGGTAAGCACGACCTGGTTCGTCATAGATCTCAAGTGCCACGGACCCGCCGCCCATTGAGGGCCGCACGGGGGCTTGCGCGATCGGCACGAAGCTTTCGTCGGGGTTTTCCAAGAAAGGGGATGGCCCCTCGATATCACCAATGCCGTGGATCAGCCAATCTACTTCGACCTTGAGGACGCGCGCGACCTCCATCAATCGATCTAGGCCCGGCCGAGATGAGCGGCCTCGCAGGATGTCGTACACGAAAGACCGATTGACCCTGGCCATCTCCGCAACATGCGCGGGGCTGAGCCCAAGCTGGTCCGCACGCGCCTGCAGTCGGTCGGCCAAACTATGATGCGAGGTCATCTTATCCCCATCCGGTTGTGGATATAATAGGATAAGACATGATTGCTATGGGATCGTCAAGACGATAGAACAATAATGGAACATGCGGGGTGAGAGTCGGAGGCAGTCATGCGGATTGAGAAGGAGTATTATTCGCTGTCAGAGATCCTTCGGCGCTGGTCTATTGAGGAAGACGACCTGATCTACCTCGCAGAAAACAACCACGTCCGCCTGTCCATTCGGGTCTTCAATCAACTCCTAGAGTTTGGCGACTATGATGCTGACATCGATGGGGTGCGGTTCCGGGTGCCCTATGAAGAACGGGTGTTCAGCGGCCTTCTCGATCTACATGCCTGCGATGTGTTCCATCTCTTCCGCTGTGGGGAGGCTCATCTGAATGAGTTTCGCCATGATCGCTGCGGTTACGCGGCGTTTCCGGAGGTACATGCGCCGCAATATGTTGTTATTGGTGATCTTTTGATGCGACGCCATGAGCGCGATCGCTATGAAATCAAATCAGGATTTCACATGGGCGACGGACAAACTCCAGAGCAAGGGTTCATCTACACCGTCGGCTACCGCGAAGTGCGCAGCCGCGGCTTTTGCTTTCAACTGGGTGCCATCCAGGCCGACGTCGTGCGGGTGCTTCATGCCGCAGCCGAAGCGGGTCAGCCTTGGCAGAACGGAAAAACCCTTCTGACGGCTGCAGGATCGCGCAGCCTGAAAATGGTCGATGTCTTCAAGTCAAAGCCCGAGTGGCGCGAATTGATTCAGTCCGATGGGCGCGGGAACTACCGTTTGCGCTTCGATTAAAGACCGCGCAACCGTGCCTGCCGTGGGATGGGTGTGGGATCTGCTGGGGGATGGGTGCCGGATGCCCATCCCCCAGAGCGTTTCAGTGTGCTGATATTCTTCAAAAATTTCATCCGGCACTGTATCCCACTCCGATCCCGACGACATCCCACGCCGGCGTTTTGCATTGTCTCCTGGTAACCAAGACAGGAGACAAGGATGCAGTCAAAACTCTGCCTCACCCAAAAGGAGTTGGCCCGACGCTGGGCGATCTCTCACCGCACACTTGAGAGGTGGCGCTGGACCGGCGAAGGCCCCGATTATCTCAAACTCGGCGGGCGGGTCATCTACCGGCTCGAGGACATCATGACCTTTGAGGCTGCGGCATTGCGCCGAGGCAATGCCTCCCAAAGCGCAAAGGTGTCGTGATGGCGTTGCAGATCCGCGATGATATTGGCTTTTACGCTTGGGTCTCGCTCGCAGACGCAGGTGCAAGTGTCAGCTACCACCGTGGGTTTTTGGCCGTTGATACCGGCTCGCTCATGTCGCGCCTGACACCCTCTCAGCAGGCCACGTTGCGCGGCATCGCGGATGCCGCCTGGCGCGCCTCCGAGCAACAGCTGGTGCATCTCGTCCAGGAACGCCTTGGCCCGGATCTCTTTGAATACCGCGCCATCGCCCGGCCGAAACCTCCCACACCGTCCATCCCTGAACGGCTGATCGCAGCCCACTGATTTCGTTTTGAAAGGAGCCCCTATGGCTTTCCCCGAAAACACCCCGAGCGTGGATGACATGCTCAATTTGCCGGTCACAGAACTGGCTCTCATGCCACCAAACCTCCTTGCAGCTGTCCAAGCGGAAATCGATGTCGCCACCGACCACATGAAGGCGGTAATCGAGCGGTTCGCTCTGGCCCTTGAGGTCCGCTATGCGGCCCGAGCCTCTGAGTGTCGCGGTCACGAAGGCAAGGACACGGGCACCATCCGGTTCGAGGATGACGGCGTCACCGTGATCGCCGAACTCCCTAAGCGCATCGTCTGGGATCAGGCCAAGCTCGCCCAGATCGCTGCAAATATCGCATCCGCTGGCGAAGACCCGGCCGAGTTCATCGATACCAAGCTGTCGGTGTCCGAGCGCAAATTCGGCGCTTTGCCCGAAAGTTGGCGCAAGGGGTTTGAGCCCGCGCGCACGGTCCGCACCGGCAAGCCGAAGTTCCGTTTCCTTTTGAACGGAGGTGCGTTGTGACGGCACTTCTTCCCATCCCCCAGGGCGACCCGAGCCTTCCCGGTTTGATTGATCGTGCCGCGACCATGCTTTCGAATGCGAAGACCTCGGCGGAAGTCCTCGAAGCCCGTGAGGCCGCAGGGCTTGCCTACGATGTCGCAAAGCGTGCCGCGCGCCTCAGTCGGGCCAAGTCCGCGCATGATGATCTGATTGCGGCGGCCCATCGCGCCCAGGCTGATGCGTTGGAAATCGAAGCCGCCGCCAAACGCCGCCTCGCCGATGAATATGACATGGCACAGGCTCAAGGTGAGGTCGGCAAGAGCGGGGTACGAACGGACCTCGTTTCGCAGGGGAACGAGGTCGTTCCTTCCGCCGCAGACATCGGCCTTTCACGCAAAGCCATTCACGATGCGCGACTGATCCGCGACGCGGAAGAGGCTGACCCGGGCATCGTACGCCGAACCCTCGACGAGAAACTCGAGCGTGGTGAGGAGCCAAACCGGGCGGTGTTGCGCAAGATGGTGGTCGATGCCGCCATGCGCGGCATGCGCCCTGAGCGCAAACCAAGTCGCCGGAACCCGCTTTATGTCCCGCCGACACCCCAACAGGCCGCCTGGCAGCATGTCACCGGTACGTTCCGTGCCTTCGCTGAATGGGCGACGGACGAGAACTTGGCCCTTGCCCGAGCGGGGATGCGCGAGGCCCGCGACAGCCAGTTTCACCATCTCGACGTCGCCGCCATCGCGGCCGGGTCGAAAGCTTTCACCAACATCAAGGAGTGGTTCGATGCTTGACAGCCAGTCAGCAGCCTTTGCCGAACGCGTCTGGGAGGTGGCCTCTCAGCTCGGCAACAATGCCCCGAAAATAGCCGACGACATCATGGGCGAAGCCTTTCCGTTGACCTGTTCGCAGGCAAGGGCGGAAGGCGCGATGCGTATGCTGCGCATCGGGATCATTTCCGAGGTGAAGCGGATCCTGCGCAACCGCCACGACGGGCTGAGCCAGACGGATTTCGCCAACCGCTGCGATGCGTTTGCGCCCCTCGTCAGCGACCTGCGATCGAAGTCCTACTTCGTCGAAAGCGCTCAGGAATACGTCGTGGTCCCGGACCTGATCGCTGAACCCGATCTCCTCGACGATGCGCGACGCTTCATGCGGCGCAAGGGGCTTGAATGCCTTGCGGAAGCCGACCGGCTTGATGCGCTCTACGCGGCTGTCACCGGCGAAGTCGCGCCCGTCCTGGCGACGATTTCCAAACCCAACCCTGACATAGGAGAGTTCTAATGGCGATTTCACTCGCTTCCCTGCGCACGACCTCTGCGCTGACGCCACCGCGCATCTTGATCCATGGTGTGGCGGGGGTTGGCAAATCCACCTTCGCGGCCGCTGCGGATAGGCCTGTGTTCATCATGACCGAGGACGGGCTCGGCAAACTGCAGGTCCCACATTTTCCGCTGGCGACAAGCTATGCCGAAGTTGCTGAAGCGCTTGATGCGCTCCTGACCGAGGACCATGATTTTGGCACTGTGGTGATCGACAGCGTCGATTGGCTGGAGCCGCTGATCTGGGCGGAGGCCTGCCAGCGCAATAAATGGGCGTCCATCGAGGCGCCGGGGTTTGGCAAGGGCTATGCCGAGGCGCTGAATGTTTGGCGCGAATATCTCGACAAGCTCAATGCGCTTCGTGACCAGAAGGGCATGGTGGTCATCCAGATCGCCCATACCGACATCAAGCGTTTTGATAGCCCCGAGCACGAGCCCTACGACCGCTACGTGATCAAGCTGCAGACCCGCGCCTCGGCGCTGCTGCAAGAGCATTCCGATGTGGTGCTCTTCGCCAACTATCAGATCTCGGTCGCGAAATCCGATGTCGGCTTCAACAAGAAGGTGACTCGGGCGCTCGGGTCTGGTGCGCGCGTCATGCACACCGAAGAGCGCCCCGCCTTCCTCGCCAAGAACCGCTACGGCCTGCCGGACACCCTGCCACTTGAGTGGTCAGAGTTCCTCGCAGCCATGCCCCAACCTGAATGATTGCCTTGAAAGGATAAGACCATGGCACGTTTCGATACGTCCTTTGACGCGACCAGCGTTGAGCCCACCACCGCCTACGAACTGCTGCCCGCCGGCAAATATCGCGCCCAGATCGTCGAAAGCGAGATGCGCGTCACCCGCAACGGCATGGGCCAGTTCCTCTGGCTGATGCTCGATATCCTTGATGGCGAGCACAAGGGGCGGAAGATCTTCGACCAGCTGAACCTGGTGAACCCGAACCCGACCACCGTGGAAATCGCGCAGCGCACGCTCTCGGCGATCTGTCACGCGACGGGCCGGATGCATGTCAGCGACAGCGAGGAACTGCACCTGATCCCGATGATGATCCAGGTGAAGATCAAGCCGCCGAAGAATGGCTATGGCGAGAGCAATGCCATCGCCTATCTGCCGCCCGAACATGGCGCAGCGGCCCGTGCTGCCAAACCGACGCCCGCCGCGTCCGCGACACCTGCGGCTCCGGCCAAGATGACATCTGCTCCCTGGAACAAGAAGGGCTGATGCGCTGCGCCGCCTTGACCTGTTGACGGCCGGGGCGGTGCCCAACCCCATCTGAGGACATTCCCATGAGTGACATGAACAACGCGGCCCCTGTGGCCGTGATCAGCCCCGGCTTGCCTGATGATCAGCGCCGGTTGATCGAACTCGACGACGCCATTGCCAAGATCCGCACCCAAATCGCGACGGCTGATCTGGGCCGGCAGCGCGGCCATAAGCCCATCGACCCGGACTGGTTCCATCGGGCCCGCACGGCGCTCAGACACCTGAGCCGCGAACGGGCAGAACTGCTGGCCAAAAGCACCGGTCGCCGCCGCCGCGAAAAGCTGAAGGACGCGCTGATCGGTGTTCTGCGTGAGCGCCACGACCCCGAGACCTGGAGCGGCATTCTGGCCGAGGCTCAGGCACGCAGTGAACGGGAGGGTCTGTGATGGCCGAGCTTCCCGAAGCCCCCACGCCGACGCTGACGGCGATCTATGCCGATTATGAGGCCCGCCAGGGCGACGGTTTCCGCGACCACCTCGGCGCCTCGATCATCGGCAAATCCTGCGCCCGCGCGCTCTGGTATGATTTCCGCTGGGTCACGCCCGCGCGCCATTCCGGCCGCCTGCTGCGCCTCTTCGAGACTGGTCAATTGGAAGAGGACCGCCTCGTGCGCAATCTGCGCGCCACCGGCGCGACGGTGCTCGAGGTCGACCCGGAGACGGGCCGCCAGTTCCGCGTCGAAGCCCATGGCGGCCATTTCGGCGGCTCGCTGGACGGCGTTGCCATCGGCATCCTCGAGGCCCCGAAGACCTGGCATGTGCTCGAGTTCAAGACCCATGGGGTCAAGAGCTTCACTGAGCTGACCGCCAAAGGCGTGGTGCAGGCCAAGCCCCAGCATGCCGCGCAGATGCAGATCTACATGCACCTGACGGGCATCACGCGCGCCCTCTACGTCGCGGTCTGCAAGGACACCGACGCGCTGCATGTCGAGCGCATCGAGGCGGACCGCGCCATGGCCGAGCGTCTTCTGGAAAAGGCCGGGCGCATCATCTTCGCCCAGCATCCGCCCGCGCGGATCAGCCAGGACCCGGCCTGGTTCGAATGCCGGTTCTGCGATCACCATACCGCCTGCCACGAGGGTGGTGGGGCGGCCGTGACCTGCCGGTCATGTTTGCATGCAACGCCCGTTGACGGCGGCTGGCACTGCGCCCGTCACGACCGGATTCTGGTGCCGGCCGAGCAGCGTGCGGCCTGCAACCGCCATCTTTTCATCCCCGATCTCGTTCCAGGCGAGGTCATCGATGCGGGCGACGATGTCGTCACCTACCGCATGGCCGATGGCTCGACCTGGGCAAACGACGCCCGCTCAACGGAGGCCGCGCCATGCTGACCCTGCGCCCCTATCAACAGGCCGCGATCACCGCGATCTACAGCTATTTCCAATCCCACAAAGGCAATCCGCTGGTGGTGATCCCGACCGCCGGGGGCAAGAGCCTGGTCATGGCCGCCTTCATCGAAGGCGTGCTGAGAGCTTGGCCTGACCAGCGCATCCTGATCGTGACCCATGTCCGCGAGTTGATCGCCCAGAACCATGCTGAGATGATCGGCCTCTGGCCCGAGGCCCCGGCCGGCATCTATTCGGCGGGCTTGGGCAAGCGCGAGGCACAGGCCCGCATCCTCTTCGCGGGCATCCAGTCGATCCACCGCCGCGCGGCTGAGATCGGGCACACGGATCTCGTGCTGATCGACGAGGCGCACCTCATCCCCGGCAATTCCAGCACCATGTATCGGCGCTTCCTCGACGGCCTGACCCGCATCAATCCGGCACTCAAGGTCATCGGGCTGACCGCCACGCCATTCCGGGTCGACAGCGGCATGTTGCACGAAGGTAAGAACGCGCTCTTCACCGATATCGCCTATGAGGCCCCGGTGCGCGATCTGATCGACACTGGCTATCTCAGCCCGCTCGTGTCGAAACAGCCCGTCACGCGGCTCGATGTCTCGAAGGTCGGCACCCGCGCCGGTGATTACATCCAGCGCGATCTGGCAGCGGCGGTCGACAAGGAGGCCATCACCCGGGCAGCGGTCAGCGAGATCATCGCGCACGGCCGTGACCGGAAATCCTGGCTGGCTTTCTGTTCGGGTGTTGAGCACGCGCGACATGTGGCCGAGGAGTTCGGCCGCCAGGGGATCACCTGCTGCACAATCTTCGGGGATACGCCGAAGGAGGAGCGGGACGCGATCATTGCCGCCTTCAAGCGCGGCGAAATCCGCGCACTGGCCTCGATGGGCGTGCTGACCACCGGGTTCAACGCGCCCGCCGTCGATCTGATCGCGCTCCTGCGCCCCACCAAATCCGCAGGCCTCTATGTGCAGATGGTCGGTCGCGGTACGCGTCTCGCTCCGGGCAAGGAGAACTGTTTGGTCCTCGACTTTGCAGGCAATGTCCGGCGCCACGGGCCGATCGATCTGGTGCGCCCGAAACGTCCGGGTGAAGGCGGTGGTGGCGAGGCTCCGACCAAGCTCTGCCCCGAATGCGACAGCATCATCGCGCTCTCGGCAACTGAATGCCCCGATTGCGGCTACGTCTTTCCGGCTCGCGAGGTGAAGATCGCTCCGACGGCGGCCACGCTGCCAGTCCTGTCGCCGAAGATCCAATGGCTGCCCGTGCACGGCGTCTCCTACAGCCGCCACGACAAGCTTGGCGGGCTACCCTCGATGAAGGTCACCTACAGCTGCGGGCTGAAGTCCTACAGCGAATGGGTCTGTATCGAGCACCAGGGCTATGCGCGTCAGAAGGCGGCTGAGTGGTGGCGCAAGCGCGCCCCGGGCTGCCCGGTGCCGCTCACTGTCGATCAGGCCATCGCGGAAGCCGTGCGTCTTGCTCGCCCCAGCGCAATCTCGATCCGTCCCTCGGGCCGCTATGTCGAAATTTCCGGCCACAGGTTTGACCAATGCGCGCACTCCACACCGGCCTCTGCGCCGTCTGCCACCGGCAACCTCGTGGGTTTGGCTGGTTCAACCCCCACTATCGGCTCACCGACCCGCGGCGCGACACCAGCCGCAAGCACCTCTGCAGCCAGACCTGCCAGGACATCTGCCATGGGAGGAAGGGCATGATCGATCCAACCCCGAACGAGGCTGAGGCCATGACCGTCGGCGGCCAACAAGGCGGCGAGTATCTCGAAAGCATCGGGAAATCCGATCTCGCCACCCTCACCGAGACCGAGTGGGACCGTTTCATCGATGCGGTCGTCACCGGATATTGCGACCACTTGCGCGAGCTGGCGGGCCAGGACCGCAAACGCCTCGACGCCATGACCCCCGAGGTACCCTTCTGATGGCTGACACATCCTTCATGGCGCGCTTCGGCGCACGGCTCGTCACAAATGGCTACGCCATCCTGCCCATCGGCCCGGGCACGAAAAAGCCCGGCCGCTTCCAGCGTGGGGCATGGGCGGATTATCCGGAATGGAACCGTCATGCCGAGCGCGGCACGACCGAGGTCGAGGTGGCCACATGGTCATCTTGGCCGGATTGCGGCGTCGGGATCGTGGGCGGTGCTGTCGCAGCGGTCGATATCGACATCAAAGACGATGCTGATCTTGCACTGCAGATCGAGCAGCTGGCGCGCGCCCGCCTTGGCGATACGCCCGCCCTGCGCATCGGCCGGGCCCCGAAACGGATGCTGGTCTATCGCACGGCAGAGCCATTCCGGGGCATCAAGCGCCATCCGCTGGAAGTGCTCTGCCTCGGGCAACAGTTCGTGGCTTACGCCAATCATCCGGACACCGGTGCACCCTATGCCTGGCCTGAGGACGGGCTGGCGGACATCGACATCACCGATCTGCCGGAAATCACGACCGAGGCCGCGGTGGCGTTTCTTGACGAGGCCTATGCGCTGCTGCCGGAAACGCTGCGTCAGCGGGGGCTGGCGTCCAGTGCACCAGCCGGTGACATCGCGCGCAGCCACAGTCAAATCGGTACGTTGCCAGCAATCGAGGCGGCGCTCGCCTGGCTGCCAAATGCCGAACTCGACTATGACAGCTGGATGCGCGTCGGCATGGCCCTCAAAGGCGCGCTCGGCGAGGCCGGTGCTGATCTCTTTGCTGACTGGTCAGCGCAGGCGGCCAAGGATGTGCCCGCGACCACGATGAAGGCCTGGGCCAGCTTCAAGCCCGACCGGATCGGGGCTGGCACGATCTACCATCTCGCCATGGAGCGCGGCTGGCAGCCTGAGCCTGACCTTCGCCTGGACGGCAGCCTGCCCGATGGTGGAGACCATCCGGCGGCCGGTTTACTAGCGAGGCTTGATGTCGCGACGGTTGCCCCAGCAGTGTCCGCGCCAGCACCTGCGTATGCTCTGGCCATCCCTGACGGGCTGGTGGGCGATCTGACCGACTACATGCTGACCACCGCCCGGCGGCCGCAGCCGCTTCTTTCGCTCGGGGCCAGCCTCTGCGCCATTGGCGCGCTGATGGGTCGGAACTACCGCACCGAGAGCAACCTGCGCTCGAACCTTTATGTCGTTGGCATCGCGGATAGTGGATCAGGCAAGAACCACGCCCGAGAAATCATCAACGAAACCTTCTTCGAAGCCGGGCTCGCGCATCACCTCGGCGGCAACAAGATTGCCTCCGGCGCGGGGCTTTTGACCGCGCTGCACCGCCAGCCCGCGATCCTGTTCCAGATCGACGAGTTCGGCATGTTTCTGTCGGCGGCGGCGGACCGCAAGCGCAGCCCGCGCCACATCACCGAGATCCTCGACAACATGACCGAGCTCTATACCTCGGCGGGCGGGATTTTCCTCGGGGCGGAATACGCTAACCGGGATGGAACCAACGAACGGCGCGATATCAATCAGCCCTGCCTCTGCGTCTATGGTACGACGACGCCCTTGCACTTTTGGGGGGCGCTGCAAGGGGCGAACGTGGTCGATGGATCACTGGCCCGTTTCCTGATCCTGCCGAGCGATGAGGACTACCCCGATGAAAACATCGCCGTGGGCATCCGGCAGGCCCCGCCCGCGCTGATCAACGGGCTTCAGCTCATTGCATCGGGTGGGGGCACACAAAAGGGCAATCTCGCGGGCAAGACCGCCGATCAAAACACCGCCGTGAACCCGATGATCGTGCACATGACCGAGGAGGCGCGCGCCCGGTTCCGCCAGCTCAGCATCGATCTGACGGAGGAATTGCGCGCTGCCGCTGGCACGGCGTTCACAGCCATCCTCGCCCGTATCGGGGAAAACGCCCTGAAGCTTGCCCTCATCGTGGCGGTGGGGCGTGATCCTGCTCAGCCTGAAATCGAGATCACTGCTGCGGAATGGGCCATAACCTTCGTACGGCACTACGCGCAGCGCACGATGGAGGCGGTGGAGCGGCATGTCGCGGACACCGAGACCGAGGCACACCTGAAGCGGTTGAAGGAAATCATCCGAGGCTCGGGTGCCAAGGGCATCACCAAGTCCGAGATCACTCGGGCCTCGCAGTGGCTGAAATCCCGTGACCGCGATGAGATCCTGCTCACCCTGATCGAGAGCGGGGACATCACCACTGGCATGCGGGATACCGGCGGGCGGCGGGCCATGGTTTACCGGCTTCTGGCGTGATCCGGGGACTTCCTTCAAACCGGCGGTTTCTTCAATTGAAAGAAGTTTGGGTCCAAGTGCCTGTAAGAAATGGGTATTTTGACTTCCTTCACTTCTTTCAATCTTTCAAGAGGATCCCTGTATATGTGTATCCTCGCGCGCGCGGTGTAAATAAGGATGAGGTACCTCATGAAATAATTGAAATATTGAAAGAAGTTATATTATATATAGGGATCAACACCTTAGGGGCTAACTTCTTTCAAGATGCCCCGTTGAAGGAATTGAAAGAAGTCCTGGGCGGCCCGCTCGCCCCGCACCTGACATGATCAGACCACCCTTCGGGGCCTGGCGAGACCGCAGCCTTCACCGGCCAGCCCTCTCGCCACGCTCGCCAAAGCGAAGAGGAGGTTTTGATGACCCAACCCAACGAAAATCCGCGCTGCATTCTGGCGCTCGATCTCGGCACCACGACCGGCTGGGCCCTGCGCGGCTACGACGGTCTGATCACCACCGGCACGGCCAGCTTCAAGCCTGGCCGCTACGATGGAGGCGGTATGCGCTATCTGCGCTTCACAAATTGGCTTACGGAACTGGACCGGCTTTCCGGGCCCATTGCCGTGATCTGGTATGAAGAAGTCAGGCGTCACGCAGGGACGGACGCAGCCCACGTTTATGGGGGCCTTATGGCCTCACTGACGGCATGGGCTGAGTTGCGGGGAATTCCCTATGCTGGAACGCCGGTGGGCACGATCAAACGCCATGCCACGGGCCACGGAAACGCACCCAAGCAGGCCATGATCGCGGCCGCCCGTGCGCGCGGTTACAGCCCGGCGGACGACAACGAAGCCGACGCCATCGCCATCCTGCACTGGGCTCTCGAGACCCAAGGCGGTGTGGCATGAGGCTTTACCCAAAAGGCTACGGCGGCCAGCGCCGGGATCCGGAACAGGTCAAGCGTGAGGGCTGGCATGAGCAGCGCATGCTCGCCGTGTCCCTTGATGACCCGCGACTGACCTGGCCCGAGCGTGAACTCGTCCGCCAACTGGGGGACAAGCTCTACGGGCCGCTGCCCGCTGTGAGGGAGGTGCACCATGGCTGATCGCACCTGGACCGCCGACGACGTCGCCGATCATTTCGAGGAGGCTTTCCGCACCCTGCGCAAGCTGCCGCCGGTTAGGGTGCAGGGATACTTCAACGCATGGCCGCAGATCGTGCGGTCGGAGAAAGAAATCCTCGCGATGGAGCTGCAGCCGATGCGGGTATGGCCGTCGACGGCAGCGATTACCCGGCTCGAGCAGACCTTCGACTGGGTGCTGTGGATCGGCGAGGACGAACGTCGCTTGATCTGGTGGCGGGCGGCCCGGCGTCCCTGGAAGGAGATCACCTACCAACTGGGCGTCGATCGAAGCACAGCATGGCGGAAGCACAAGCTCGCTTTGACCAAGATCGCGACACGGCTCAATGCGTGTTGACACAAATTGCTTGGGCAGATTTACCTGACCTGCCCAAGCGCATCAAACAACGACAAACACTGATCACTGCGCCGCTTAAAGGGGATCATTTATGCTCAGAAGCGAATTGGTGGCCAAGATTGCTGCCGAAAACCCAAAGCTCACTCAGCACGATGCGGAGAAAATCGTGCGTACGATTTTTGACAGCATAACCGGAACACTTGCCGAGGGTGGTCGCGTCGAGTTGCGCGGCTTTGGGTCGTTTACTGCTCGCAGGCGAGAGCCGCGGCAAGGACGCGACCCTCGGACAGGTGAGGCTGTTGAGGTCGAAGCAAAGTCGGTGCCCTTCTTCAAGGCGGGCAAGGAACTGCGCGACAGGGTGAATGCCTCGGTTGCATAAAATCCCGATACTCGAACGTAGGAAGCGGTTGGGAGGGGTACAAGACCGGCCAGGCCTGATCAAGGCCGGACGAACTTGGCCCCGGTATCGCGCTGAACGCCGCCGGGCGTCACGCGGTTGATGTCGGGTAAGGCGTGCATAAAAAACCCGTCGCTAGTCGCAAGCTGCGCCTTTAACCGTTTCAGGGGTTCCTGTAACTGAGTTCCAAGGGCAACCTTGCTTCCCCGCACTTCAGCCTTGGCAGAGACAACTGAAACGATGCGCACTCCTTCAGATCCGAAGGAAAAGATTGGTGCGCCGGAAGAACCGAAATCCACCGAACACGACATGATCAATATGCCTTCCTGCTGCCCCATGACACCGCACATTTCTTGCAAGGATGGGGCATCGGAGCGGTCATAGGCATAGGACACGACGCCGACCCTGTCGCCAGTGCGCGGGCGCGCGTCCGTTTCGAAGGGCACGACCGAGGTTGTGCGGATCGGTTGCTGCAATTCCAGAAGGGCCACATCGTTGCGCACGCGCGTTGAGACAACTGTTTCATCATAGGTATAGTCAGGATCGATCACCGCCCGTCTTACCCAGCGGTAAGCTTCGGCACGGCCGTTGCGCCATCCTGCCCGGAACTCGATCTTGCTGTGGTCGATCCGCTGGCCTGTCGTTCGGTCAAACAGGCAATGCGCGGCAGTCAGAACTAGATTGGGCGCGATCAAGGCACCGGTGCAGAAACCTCGACCGTCGATATCCAGACGTCCGACGGCTTCCCATCCTCGGGTCTGATCACCCGTGTCCAGCCGAGTCAGGCGCTCGTCTTTCGCAGAAACCACGCCGGATGTTAGAAAAATGCCCGCGCATATCAGGCCCAAAGCCCGAAAAAACCTGCGATTCATCATGGTCCCTCGGAATTGGTGACTGACATTTTCCTGATGGTGATACTGCTGTCGCAAAAGTCGCCTGAAATTGCAACTACACCTCGTTGTCACAGAACTTCCTGAATGACAGATAGGACTGTGCGAGCGCGTCATCAAGTTCGCGCATCACCAGAAGGCCGCCGTCCAATTTGATCTGCGCACCCCTGAACTCAACTCGCATGCGTCGGTCAAAATCGACCCCGTCACACCGCTTCGAACTCACATTCTTTTGGGGATCCATCAAAAGCGTCCGTCACCGCCGTCACCGCTCTGATTTATATTGAAAATATTTCGTTACCGACAGCAAAATTAAGGATTTACTTGCGGGATACGGGATGAAGTGTTGCAACACTTTTGTTTTCGACAGCTGCAACAAGATCATGCTAGACAAAGCATATAATGGGGAGAGTGCGTCTCAGAGACGGGTCTCCCCGTTTTGGTACTGGAGTGGGTAGTTTGAAGCGGAGCAACTGGTGACTGGTTTGCCGAAAAAACTGTCTCCATGCAAAATGGTGCGCCTCGCAACCCATTGAAATTGAACGGGTCCCTCCTTTTTGTAACCGTATTCGGGGGGGCGAGGCCCAAGGGTTTCCCAGTGACACCCCTAAAAACAACCGTTTCGTTTCGGTTTGCGTCGAACCTCAACAAAACAAAGGCCTGACCGCCTGACACAACCCGCCTGAACCGAAATGGGGATCCGACCCCATTTCGCTTTCGGGCATCCCCAAGGACATCACCATGGACGTCGTGGACCTGCCGCTCAAGCAGATCATTCCTTATGCGCGCAACCCGCGCCGCAACGAGCAGGCGATCGCAACGGTCGCGGCCTCGATCCAGGAGTTCGGCTGGCGCCAGCCCATCGTCGTGGACGAGGCCATGGTTGTTCTCGCCGGGCACACGCGGCTGGAAGCGGCGCGCAAGCTCGGCTTCAAGACTGCGCCGGTGCATGTCGCCAAGGGTCTTACCGCGTCCCAGGCGCGCGCGTTCCGGATCATGGACAACCGCTCGAGCGAGAATGCCGAGTGGGACAAGGATCTCTTGAACCTCGAACTGGCCGACCTGCTGGAGGCGGACTTCGACCTCGGGCTGACGGGCTTCACCGAGGATGAGTTGAACGCTCTGATGTCGGGTCTCGAGGAAGGCACCGGACCGCAGGAGGGTGAGGACGATGTGCCGGAAACCCCCGAGTATCCGATCAGCCGCCCGGGCGATCTCTGGATCCTCGGCAACCACCGGCTGCTCTGCGGCGACAGCACGGTCGCCTCGGATGTCGAGCGTCTGTTCGGCCCGGTGAAGCCGCTGCTGATGGTCACCGATCCGCCCTACGGCGTGGAATATGACCCGGGCTGGCGCAACCAAGCGGGGGCGGCGAAGACCAAGCGCACCGGCAAGGTGCTGAACGACGACCGCGCCGATTGGCGCGAGGCTTGGGCCCTGTTCCCCGGCGATGTCGCCTATGTCTGGCATGGCGCGCTGCACGCTGCGACCGTGGCGGAGAGTCTCGAAGTCGCGGGCTTCACCATTCGCTCCCAGATTATCTGGGCGAAGGATCGGCTGGTTCTGAGCCGGGGTGATTACCACTGGCAGCACGAACCGGCCTGGTACGCCGTGCGCAAGTCCGGCAAGGGCCATTGGGCAGGCGACCGCAAGCAGACCACGCTCTGGCATATCGCGAACAAGGACCAAGACGAGAAGACCGTTCACGGGACGCAGAAGCCCGTCGAATGCATGCGGCGTCCGATCCAGAACAACTCGAGCCCAGGTCAGGCGGTTTACGAACCCTTCATGGGATCAGGGACGACGCTGATCGCCGCCGAGACGACAGGGCGTGTTTGTTTCGGGATCGAGCTGAACCCTGCTTACGTCGATGTGGCCGTCCAGCGCTGGCAGAAGTTCACTGGCAAGCAGGCCATTCTGGACGGAGGCGATACGACCTTTGATACTCTGAGGGCGGAGCGTGAGGCCGCATGAAACAGTCTCGCCTAATGTCGTTGGTCGAGGCCGTCGCCAACGTGATCGTCGGTTACGGCGTCGCGGTCGTGACGCAGATTCTGATCTTCCCGATATTTGGGCTGCAAACGACACTCGGACAAAACCTCGCGATGGGCGGGATCTTCACGATCGTCAGCCTGTTTCGATCGTTCGCTCTGCGGCGGCTCTTTGAGTCCATCCGCGTTGCGCGGCAGCGAAGTTAGATCAGGCCGAGGTCTTTCAGGCAGCTTGCCGTATCCATCAGCTGATGGGTCGGGACTTCGACGGTGATGGTGAAGCTGTCGGCAAAGGTTCTGCCGTAAACGCCACCATCGTCCATCAAGGCCATTTCGATCTCTTCAAGGATGACGGTGATGCGGCTGCGGTCGAAGTGCTCGGGCAGGTTCCGGATGGGGAGCCGAATGCTTGTGGTTTCCATGGTGATTTCTCCGAGCGTCGTTTGCCAGGTCAGCTTCGCTCTGGCGGCCGATCTTATCCAGTGAATTCGACGCAATTCCATATGGTTAATCGCACTCTCGAGGTCTGCGCATGTCGACAGCTACACAGCCCATCGGCGTGATCGCGCGGCTTCTGGACCTATCAGAACGGCGGATCCAGCAACTAAGCCGCGAGGGCGTAATACCGAAGGCCGAACGCGGCCAGTATGATCTGATCGGGTCCGTGCGTGGCTATGTCCGCTATCTGCGCGATCAGGCGCTGAAGGCGCAGGCCGGTGCGCCAGACTATGCCGCTGAACGTGCGCGGTTCATCCGAGCGCGGGCCGATCTCGCTGAAATGGAAGCCGAAGAAAAGCGCCGCTCGCTGATCGCGGCCGAACAGATCGAGGCGGCCTGGATTGCTGTGTTGGCGCTCTTGCGCACCCGACTGCTGGCCCTGCCTGACCGGCTGGCACCACAAGCCTTTGAACAATCAACCGTCGGAGACACCCGGAACCTGATCCGCGCCGCCATCCGCGAGGTGCTCGATGATCTCGCGCAGCCAGACATTGAACTTGAAGCCGACATTGACCTTGAAGGGGTCAGCGATCCTGAAGCGGACTGTGGCGAAGGCGCTGGCGGTGCTGAAGCCGCCGCCGGACCTGACGATCAGCGATTGGGCTGATCAGAACCGCCGGCTGAGCTCTGAGGCCAGCGCCGAGCCCGGCCAGTGGCGGACAAGCCGCGCCGAATACCAGCGCGGGATCATGGATGCGATCTCGGATCCGGCGGCCGAAACCGTCGTGATCATGTCGAGCAGTCAAATCGGCAAGTCGGAGTCGATTCTTAATATGGTCGGCTATCACATCGACCACGATCCGGCGCCGATCATGGTGGTGATGCCGACCGAGCGCGATGCCGAAACCTGGTCAAAGGACCGTTTCTCGCCGATGGCGCGGGACACGCCCTGCCTGCAGGGCAAGATCGCTGATCCGCGTTCGCGGGATGGCAACAACAAGATCCTGCACAAACGGTTCCCAGGCGGGCATCTGACCATCGTCGGCGCCAACGCGCCTTCGGGGCTCGCAAGCCGCCCGATCCGACTCCTCTTGTGCGACGAGGTCGATCGCTATCCGTTCAGCGCAGGGGCCGAGGGCGACCCGGTCAACCTCGCGAAAAAGCGGACGGTGACGTTCTGGAACCGCAAGATCGTGCTGGTCTCGACCCCGACGAATAAGGGCGCGAGCCGGATCGAGGCGGCATTCGAGGAAAGCGACCAGCGTCGGTATTGGGTGCCGTGCCCCACGTGCGGTGCAGAACAGTTGCTGACCTGGGGCCAGGTGAAATGGGACAAAGACGAGAATGGTGGCCATCGCCCCGAAACTGCGCGCTACCACTGCGCTGACTGCGACGCCGCGTGGAAGGATGAGTCCCGCTGGGCCGCAATATCCAAGGGTCGCTGGATCGCCGATGCACCATTCAATGGGACTGCAGGCTTCCATCTGAACGAGATCTATTCGCCCTGGGTGCGGCTCGAGGCCATGGCTAAGGCGTTTCTGTCGGCGCGCGCCGGTGGGGACGAGACGATGAAGACCTTCGTCAACACCTCGCTGGGCGAGACCTGGATGGAAAGCGGCGAGGCCCCGGACTGGCAGCGGCTGCAGGGTCTGAAGGAAGATTGGCGCGCGGGCACGGTGCCGACGGGCGGGCTGTTTCTGACCGCAGGCGCCGACGTGCAGAAAGACCGGATCGAGGTTGATGTCTGGGCTTGGGGCAGGGGGCTGCAAAGCTGGCTGATCGACCATGTTGTCATCGACGGCGGCCCGGGCGATCCCGCTTGCTGGCAGAAACTGACCGACCTCCTTGGTCGTACTTGGCAACACGCCAGCGGCACGCCGATGACCATCGCGCGGTTGGCGATCGACACGGGCTATGAGACGGCAGCCGTCTACGCCTGGGCGCGGCAGGTGGGATTTGGGCAGGTCGCCCCAGTCAAGGGGCTCGAGGGCTTTAACCGGGCAAGCCCGGTGACGGGGCCGACCTATGTCGACGCCACCATAGGCGGCAAACGCCTGCGCCGCGGCGCCCGGCTTTGGACCATCGCCACCTCGACCTTCAAGGCCGAGACCTATCGTTTCCTGCGGCTCGATCCGCCGGAGATCGCCAGCCCGGTAGATGGGGAGAGGTTTCCTCCCGGCTTTCTGCATCTGCCGGGCTGGGTCGATGCCGAGTGGCTGAAACAACTCACCGCCGAGCAACTGGTCACGGTCAAAAACAAGCGCGGCTTTGCCAAGCTCGAATGGCAGAAGCTGCGCGAGCGGAACGAGGCGCTGGACTGCCGGGTTTATGCAAGAGCAGCAGCCTGGATTGCGGGGATTGATCGCTGGTCTGAGACGCAGTGGGCGGCGCTTGGCGATGAGCTGGGGGTCGCCTCTCCATCTGCGTTGAAAACTCCAACGCAGCTGGCCGCGCCATCGGCATCGTCACGCCCGGCTACATCCCGGTCGCCGCAGGTTAGCGGTTGGATAGGCCGCCGGCGCGGCAATTGGCTATAGGACAACGATCACATGCAGTGGAGCCAGGAAGAACTGACGGCCCTCCGGCGGGCCTATGCCAGCGGCACGACCCGTGTGAGCTATGACGGCAAGTCAATCGATTATGGCACAGCCAGCGATCTCTTGCGGCGCATTCGCGTGATCGAGGCGGAGATTGCCGAAAGCACAGGCCAGCCCAAGCCGAGACGTAGCTTCGCGCGCTTTTCCAAAGGCTGAACACCATGCAGTGGTTTGATCGCGCCATCAGTGCCGTGGCACCGGGGCTTGGCCTGCGCCGTGTGCGGCAACGCCAGGCGCTCGATGTGCTGGCCCGTGCCTATGAGGGCGCGCGACAATCACGGCGTACGGAAGGCTGGATCAATCCGGGCACCGGTGCCAATGCCGAAATCGGCCCGGCGCTCGCCCGGCTCAGGGCGCGATCCCGCGATCTGGTGCGTAATAACCCCTATGCTGCCAAGGCTGTGCAGGCGCTGGTGAGTAATATGGTGGGCACAGGGCTGATGCCGCGTGCGCGGGCGCAGGACACGGAGTTGGCCACCCAGGCGGATCGGCTCTGGACGCGCTTTGCTGCCAGTTGCGATGCCGATGGGCTCACCGATTTTGCCGGGCTGCAGGCGCTGATCGTGCGCTCTCTCGTGGAAAGCGGGGAGGTTCTGGTACGCTTACGTCCGCGGTTGCGCGCAGATGGTCTGCCGGTGCCCTTGCAGATCCAGGTGCTGGAGCCTGATCATCTCGACAGCCTGCGCACAGAGGAGCTGTCAGGCGGGGGATATATCCTGCAAGGGGTCGAGTTCGATCCTCTGGGGCGGCGCGTGGCCTATTGGCTGTTTCCGCGTCATCCGGGTGATGCCAATGCGCTGATGGGGCAGGGGGCTGTGCAATCGCGCCGCGTGCCGGCTGATCAAGTGCTGCATCTCTTCGAGCGGCTGCGCCCCGGCCAAGTGCGGGGCGTGCCCTGGTTTGCCCCGGTCATGCTGAAGATGCGCGACCTCGATGAGTATGACGAGGCGGAGTTGGTGCGCAAGAAGATCGAGGCCTGCTTTGCGGCCTTCGTGACCGGCGTGGAGGACGAGGCCACACTTGGTTCGGCGCAGACCAATGCCGCCGGGCAGCGGGTCGAGAGCTTCGAGCCGGGGATGATCGAATATCTCGAGCCCGGCAAGGATGTGAAGTTCGCCAGCCCTGCCTCCTCGGGCGGCTATGCTGAATATATGCGCTTCCAGCTGCATGCGATCGCGGCCGGGGTGGGGCTGACCTATGAGCTGCTGACCGGCGATCTGAGCCAGGTGAATTACAGCTCGATCCGGGCGGGGTTGATCGAGTTCCGCCGCCGGATGGAGGCGCTGCAATGGCAACTTCTGGTGCCCGGGCTTTGCCAACCGGTCTGGCGCCGCTTTGTGCAAGCAGCCCAAGCCGCAGGCCAGCTGCCGCAGGATGCCGAGATCATCGCAGATTGGACGGCCCCGCGCTTTGAGGCGGTGGATCCGCTGAAAGACATCCAGGCGGATGTGCTAGCGGTGCGTGCCGGGGTCATGACGCTGAAAGAGGCGATTGCACGGCAGGGCTATGAGCCCGCGCAAGTGCTGCGGGAGATTGCCGAGACGAATACGGAGCTCGATGCGCTGGGGCTCATTCTCGACAGCGACCCACGGCGGTCGACCAAGACCGGCCAGGACAGTGGGCGTGCCGCGGTTGCCACGGATACGGGAGCTATGCCGCCCGACCAGACAGAAGGACAGGACAATGACGAAGAGGACGGATCCCGCTGAGGGCGTA